>CALKGM010000021.1 GCA_938084675.1 Candidatus Poseidoniaceae archaeon | reverse complement strand
GATACATTGATATCCCGCATCTTGCTGACAACATCATGAGCAAGAACGTGTTTGTAAACTTTGTATCCGAGCCCAAAAATGACGTGATAAAATCCATCGTGGGTCTTGCATGTGCTGCACAAGCCATTCAAGACGGTCACCAAGTAAGCGTGTTCTTTGCAGCTGCAGGTACCCGACTTCTTGACCCCGCTTACATTGAAGAACTCAATGCAGAAATGGGAGCAGACGTTCCTATGATTACGAATTTCATGGAAGCCATTTGTTCAGGAGCAACCCTTTACTGTTCCTTTGCCTCTGTAAAGGCTGTTCTTGGTCACAGTGAGGGAGACGGTGCTTTGTTCGTCTCTGACGACCAAATCGAATGGAGCGGCCCACCTGGCGTAATTGCTTTGGCTACTGCAGCAGATGTACAACTCGTCTATTGAGGCAATACATTCCTCAATCTCAAGAATCGATTCGCTTTATGTCAAACCAAACTGGTTTGTGGTCTGAAACGGCCCCGCTGCTCACGGTTTCATCAATACCCCACTGACCAGTCAAGCGCCCATCCAATTGACTGGAGGTGACGATTCGGTCATAGGCACAACGGGAATTGCCTACTGTCGTATCCGCATCATCTGGAATCAACCATGTGTACTTCTCCGACGAGATGGAAAGGTCCACCAATTCGCTGTAAGACGCATAGGAGCAATCACCGTTAAAATCTCCAAGAATGACATAGTCATCATCTACAGAATAGTTGGTCTGCGCCCATGAAAGCACGTCACCAAGGGCGCTCATTTCCTCAACTGCGAGCGTTGGTTTGGTGTGAATGTTGACAAATACAATGTCTGTACCTGTTTCTTCTCCATTGGTGTCCAAAAGCATGAACGTCGCAAGGAACGGTTCTCTTTGGAAAGAATCGTTGGTGCTGTCATCGTACAAGGACCCGTTGTCCATGGAGGTGAATACCGTTGGCTTGTAATAGAATGCGTATTGTTCCTGAGAGTTCTTGTCATCTTCCTGCATGCCGCTACGCTCTGAAAGCACCATGTCCCATTCAAGTGATTGATTGGTTAGATTTTCTTGGCCTGCAATACCGTTCAATTCATTGAGGAATAAATACGGCACTTCCTCATCGATGTCTTTGATTTCTTGAACGGCTACCATGTCGTAGTCCTGAAAGAGTTCTACCAATTCTGCAACCACCGTAGCGTTGCTCATTTTTGTGTCGCCAAAAACTTTGATGTTGAATGTGGCAACCCTAGCAACCTCACTCCGATCAAGTTCTTCAGTGGTGAAATTTTCATCAATCGTGATCCGGTTATCAATGACAACATAGACAATCTCAGGATCTTGCTCGGGCTCGCTGAGAAGGTCAATTGTCACAATGGAGAGTATGACAATGGCGATGAGGCTGAGTGCTTGAAGCCCCTTTTCACTGCCGTTCATAAATCCCGCTTTTGAATCGTGGTAAAAACCTTGACGCTGGCTTTCCAAACAGTAGGGTTACTTCGGCAGTAAATGACTCACGTGCGAAGGGAAGAGAGTGCAGGAATTTACGCCTACTGAATGACAGGTGAACGTCGAATCACTCGTCTGTACCGATGAGTTTGTAATCTTCAGAAAGCGGCGTAGCTCCGGTTTCCATGGAGATGATTTGCCCGTCTTTGAAACGCATGAAGGACAAGACCGCTTCAGAGTCGGAGTCGTTAGCAAAGTGAACGATTGAATGAGCGACACCAACTTCAGCATTTTCAAACAGGATGCGGTTGTGTTCGGAGGTTGGCGTGTTGTTGCCCGATACAAAGCCCAAAATATCGGATTTGCTCATGGTAAAGCCTCCAACGTGCGGGTTGAAAACACACTCGTCATGGATGATGTTTGCAAGTGCTTCTGCATCTCCATTGTCCCAGGCTTCGTTATATGCTTCAATAATTGACATGAATCGCACACGGGGCCTCTGGATTTAAACAAAACTGAAACGAACGTTGGAATGAAATTCGGTCTGACGGTACCATCCAGAAGGTCGCAAGACGCGCGTCACCAACCACTCAATGGCGCGAAAGGTGATATAGGCACCAATCACACTGCCCGATATGGCCGAAAAACCAGCCGAAGATACATCGTCATTAGACGGTGCTCGTCGTCGTGCTGGTACAGCAACTTCGTCCTTCGGGGTTTCAAAGCGTGAAGGTCACGATGCCTCGTTGTATTACAACAGCCGGCTGAACGAAGGCTTGGTCGCTTCGAGAGAGGTAGGTGATGCACAGATCTGTCCCGAGGAGCACCTTGATTCTCTCATTTGTGGCGATTCAAGAGAACTCCCTCTTCCCGATAATTGTGTTCATTTAGTCGTCACATCGCCACCATACAATGCATCAAAAGAGTACGATGAGAACCTTTCCCTACAGGAATACCTCGGTCTTCTTCACGATGTTTTTGCAGAATGTTATCGTGTTCTAACGCCGGGGGGAAGAATGGTCATCAATGTCGCTAATTTGGGTCGCAAACCGTACATTCCACTTTCCTCTCACATCAACATCATGATGCACGAACTTGGTTTTTTGATGCGGGGTGAAATCATTTGGGATAAATCCGCAAGTGCTGGGTCATCGTGTGCTTGGGGTTCGTTCCAATCCGCCTCAAACCCCTGCCTTCGCGATGTTCACGAATATCTTCTTGTCTTTTCCAAGGGAAATTACAAACTTCCGCGAACAAAGACTGAACGAGCAGACGGACGCATTGATACCGTCCCTCGTGATGATTTCATCAAACATACGAAATCCATTTGGTCGTTTGCGACCGAACGGGCATCACGGGTCAATCATCCCGCTCCATTCCCCGTAGAATTACCAAAGCGCTGCATTGAGATGTACAGCTTTGTTGGAGACGTTGTTCTCGATCCGTTCAATGGTTCGGGCTCAACATGTGTTGCAGCAAAACAGCACGGCAGACGATATATCGGAGTTGACCTTTCTGAAGAATACTGTTCAACTGCAGAGCAACGTCTCGCAGGAATCGAAGCGTTTGTATTGGACGAAATCACTCATTGACGTCCTCAATATTTTCCCAAGGGATCGTTGATTGTTCCGGCTCAGGGGAAGACTTGAGCACAGGGGTTTCAATTGTTGTTGCCCCTTCATTATCCGGCGTTTCTTTGACCGCTTTAGGTGGCGGGGCTGGCATGTAGAAATTTGATTTGGCCCTTTGGCTTCTCTTGGAACTTTCTTTCTCTGAGAGCATAGAGTTGGTTGTGGTTAATGCAGGTTGTCTGATTTCCTTGAACCCTTTTACGCTTCCATAGAGAAGGAATAGCAATCCACAACACATCCCATAACAACCAAGTCCTGCATCGACCGAACTGGTTTCCCACACTTGGTGGACTTCTCGTGCCGAAATGTCAGCGGTGTAAATTCGCATTTCGTGATTTGAGGTATAGTCGAAGGTATCCTGAGTTCTATTGAGTGTAATGGTCATCAACAATTTTTCTTCTGAATCCTCACAAACCCAATCTTCAGGCACCATGCTTACGCCGCTGGAATTCAAAATCTCAAATTCGATGGTATCGCCATACATACAGTTTGGTTGAATATTATCAAAGAAGACGTGTATCCACTGCCGTGGTGGGTCGCCTGTTTCAAACTGACCGCTTTCACCCCGAGACACCTCTTCAAAACCCCCTTCTCCATCATTTCCTGATTGGCTTGAACTTGAATTAATGACCGTGGCAAATGCGAACACGAATATGAATCCGCCAATGATAAGTGGTTTTATCCATTTATTCGCCATGTTGGGTTTCCAGTGGTCTCTATTTTTTCAACCTTTACCATCTTGGGGTACTCTTTGCCTCCGATTGGGTTTTGAACGGTCGCCGTCCACATTGGAGTATGACGACTTGGACAACCGATGATTTGGTTGGCCCCGAAGGGGAAGATTGGCGTGTTCCTGTTACCGAACTTGCACACCGACAAACTGGACTTGCTAACCTGCTGCGAGAGGCAGGAATAGCGGGAGCCCTTATCCAACATCCAGTGGATTTGTATTACTATTCAGGTGGTCGGCAGGACGGTTCTTTCTTCATCCCTGCAGCCGGCTCAGGCGGGAGTGTGGAAGCAGGTGGAAACGGTCCAGTGAGTTTCGTTCGTCGTTCATTAAAGCGAGCAGAGTTCGAAGCAGGTGGCGACAATGCACCGCACGAAGTTGTTCCATTCCCACGCCTTTCATCACTTGCTGAAACCCTTCGTGAGCGAGGTGTTACCAGTGCCCCTGGCCTCCAATTCGGGGAAGCTCCAGGTACATTCACAGCACGATTTGCTAGCGCCCTTTCATCACTTGGCGATGCCCCAGATATCACCTCAATTGTTCACGCCCAGCGTGAAGTTAAGTCCGCTTGGGAACGAGAACAAATGGAAACGGCAGCGGCAGTTCAATTCCGAATGTTTGAGGCGGTCCACACCGTTGGAGGCGAAGGAATGACGGAACTCGACATGGTGGCTGCAGCAGAAGCAGTCAGTCGTAGCGAAGGCTTCGGAGGCAACGTTCAGATGCGACGCTACCCGCTTCAATGCGACCGAGGCGTCATCGTTGCAGGGCGCGCGGGGGGCATTCCGTCGTTCTTTGATTCTGCAGTTGGGGGAACAGGCGCTCATCCACTTTCAGGTATGGGTTCAGGATTCACCAAGGTGAAACTCAACGAGCCGGTTTTGGTTGACCTCGTTCACGCACATCGTGGATACATGGTTGATGCGACCCGTATCTTTGTTGCTGGTTCACTTTCACCAGAATGGAACCAACGCTTGGAAGACATGGTGTCAGTGAAAGAAACCGTCGTTGATGTTCTTGACCAAGGGCGTCCCTGTAGTGACGCTTGGGAAGAAGGATTTGCCTTAGCCGTTGAACTCGGTTATAGCGACCATTTGATGGGCACAAATCCAGACCAAAGCAGATTTCTTGGACATTCAATTGGATTGCAGTTGGACGAATCACCTGTTGTTGCAGCAGGGTTTGACCGCCCGTTGCCTGTCGGAGGGACGATGGCGATTGAGCCAAAAGTTGTCTACGCCGAAGGAAGTGTTGGTTCAGAAGATACTTGGTTGCGTGACGAAGAGGGCATGTGCCCAATTACAGCAGGCGGAGGCCTGCCTTGGTTGATGGAGTGGTAAGAATGACGCAAGAACAAACAGAGAATGACGTATGTGAGAAAACAGAAGGTTGGACCCACGAAGACGTCGGTAAACGAATCGTCAAGCGTTCAACGCCCAACGGGACCTATTTCAACGAACTCATTGTCAATGTATTTTGCCAGATGTGTACGGCAGAATTCATTGGGCCCTCTCGGGAAGCAGGTGGGTTTCTTGGAGGCCATGAGTGCCTTCACGCATGGGAATTCAGCCAAGTGATGGGACGAGACGATGGCTTAACAGAATGAGCCATGCTTGACGACCACATCATTCAAGGTTCGCTGGAGTCCCAGTCGGTACATGGTAGCCAAGCCGTATTCGCCGAGTCACATCGCTGCAGTTGCTTCACATTACACCGAGATGCGACTTTCAGGAGCCGTTAAACTACGTCTTGTTGAACTTCTTTGTGAAGAATTGGACCGAGTTGTACCTCAAATGGAAGAGGAGACACTGAACCAAGACCCTGAGCGAAAAACACTGGATGACCCACAACGCAGTCGCTTGAATTACAACCGAACTCGGGAGTTGATGATCGACCGAATCAACGCCATTGACTCCGTTGGCTCAGCGGCCGTTCAGGCAGGAATTGAACACGTTGAGAACCATCTCTCCAAACTCTTGCGCCATGCAGAAGATGCAGCCTCCAAAGACAGAGTTGCCACGATCAAACCTCGCCACCTTGAGAAAGCAGTAGCAGGACTTGGTCTTGATGACGAGGATTCAGAAAATACGCTTGAGGAAGAGGAGGAAACTGCAACCATGGATTTCGTAGCGAGTCAAAGTGGAGGCATTGTCACAGCATCATCTCTGCTTTCAATGGCCCGCAGTATTGCGAAGATGACCGTCACAAAAGATGCTCTTGAAGAACTTCTTGACACCTATACCATGGTACTTGAAGAATTGGAGGCAGACATCCGAAAGCATGCACAACTCGGCAGTAATCCAGTTCATTTCATTGAATCAATCAATAAAATGCGCGGCATGATGTCACTGGGTTGGATGCGCTCCATGCTCACACGTGCAGCCGCGCAGGCACAAGAACGAGATGCGAAAGTGATTGACCTTCAAGACATTGTCCACATCGACCCCTTCGCTTGATGTTCTCAACGGGTGCAAGTAGAGAGCGGGTGTTAGCATGGAACAAAGCCCACTCACGGAAGCATTCTACGGCCAACTTTCAACCCGCCCATTGGTTTTGATCGTGATAGGAAGGCCTTCATGTGAAGACTGTACAGAATGGCATTCTCTGCTTGAGGGATGGCGCCCTGAACAGCAGTTTAGCCGATTGGAAGTCGTTCACTTGGACCTCAATTCCCCTGTTGGTCAGCGCTTTTGTGATGAGAATGAATGGACAAAACATATCGATTTCATTCCGTTCAATGTTCTCTACGAAGACGGCGAACCTACCGACCAGTGGCCCGGAGGTTCACTTGACCGTCTCAAGTCTAGTCTTGAAAAAAGGGCGTGATTGGATGCTAGCAACCTCAATACTCCTCTCTGCTCTTTTTGCTGGATTGGTAGCGACAGCAGTCACGGTTGCCATTGAAAAGTGGGGCGGACTTATCGGAGGATTGCTTGGAACAGCGCCTTCAACCATCGTCCCTGCTGCGATTGGGATGTACTTGGTTGGTGGAGAGGATGCGTTGGTGACCAGTATGTCTGTCGTACCTTTGGGCATGGTACTCAACGCCTTGTTTCTTGGAGCATGGATTCTCTTTCCACGAGTTTTTGCCAATACCCCCTCACCGCTCTTGGCAGTTACCCTCAGCTCCCTTGTCATGTGGGCCATTATGGGGGCAGTGATGCTTTGGTCGGTCGACAACCTCTTTGCTTTCATGACTGAAAAAACCTTAGCGGCATTCGGATTTTTGCTGTTGTTTGTCGTAGCGGTTCTGTTCAATTGGAAGCCTCAAGCTGCACCAAAAGGAAGCAAGTCAGTCAGTACCCTCGTTCTCATAGCACGAGGTTCAATGGCGGCATTGGCCATTGGTATTGCAGTCTGGTTCTCAGGGCAAGGCCAGCCGTTGCTCGCCGGCCTTGCAAGCGTATTCCCGGCAATTTTCATCACCAGCATGGTTGCCCTTTGGTTGGCTCAAGGACAATCGGTTCCCCAAGGAGCGGCAGGGCCGATGATGCTTGGGGGGGCAAGCGTAGCCATTTATGCAAACCTCGCCATGTGGTCCCTGCCGGCCTACGGAGTGTTTTTGGGAACGGTGATCGCATGGTTTGGTTCCGTATTAGGTTGGTCAGTACCAGCATTTTTGGTGCTTAGGAACGTCCACGAGCGAGCCAATATCAACGATTGATGCTGCGAGTCCATCGCGATGCACCGGGAACTCCAACAACTTCGGCATGGACAAAACTGACGCCCTTAACTTCACAAAGTCGCTTGCGAAGAGCATCAAGGTCAAGCAGGCAGCAAGGACAATGGGGCCGTGCTGGCTTGATGGTGAGGTTGATTTCACCGTCTTCTGCGATATTGATGCTTTGAATGATGTCAAGTTCTGGATAAGGGCGGTCATTGTGCGGGTCCTTCCATGTTGACAAAACACGAGCCACCCTTCGTTGGAGTGCAGCATGTTTTCTTCCAGTCACAAAAATTCCTCACGCGTCTTCTGCAACCAAGTTTTCTGCTTCATCAAGCCTTAGTTCTGCTAATCGCCCTTCTGCTTCCGAGAGTTCGGCTTGACATTGGCGCAGGAGTGTGGTCCCTTCCTCAAACATGGCGAGCGTTTCATCAAGGTTCTTTCCACCACGCTCAAGTTGAGCAACTATGGTTTCTAGGCGTTGTACTGCTTCATCGTAGGTTATTTTTTCATCGGTCATTTTTCTTCCTCCTCGGGTTCAATGGTGTGAATCTCGGCTGCAGCACGACCGTCGGCGAACTGAAGGTTGACGGTTTGCCCTTGTTGAAGGCTCGCTAAGGTTGTGAGAACATCACCTTCATCGTTCTGAACCATGGTATATCCTCGTTCCAAAACACGATGGGGATGCGATGCAACAAGGGTCGCTTCAAGACGAGCCAATCGTTGTTGTTGAATTGAAATTGAATGTTCAGCGCTTCGGTTCATTCGGTTAGAAAGCGTAGCAAGGTGTTCCTTTGCACGAAATACGCCCTTTCCTGGGGCGTGTTTGAGTTGTGTTGTGAGCAGCATCAAACGCTGGCGTAGTTCACCGAATCTTCGCTTTACAGCATCTCCCATTCGCATGTCAACATCGTCAAGCATCATCATTACACTATGACGGTCCGGCACCAAGATTTCAACCGCGTTCGATGGCGTTGAGGCGCGAGCATCGGCTACCAAATCCGAAACGAGGACATCTTGCTCATGACCGACTGCGGAGATGACTGGAACAGGGCTGGCTAGAATTGCACGGGCAACCGGTTCAAGATTGAACGCCCACAAATCCTCAACAGAGCCACCACCCCTGGCAACGATGACGACATCAACGGGAGGGAAGCCAAGTTTTTCTGCCACATCTGCGCGACTCAATGCTCTGGTGACTGCGAGTCCACGGACGAGTTCATTCACGGCTCGGTCACCCTGAACCAACACGCCAACGACCGTTGTTCTCAATCCGGGCCAACGGTTGGAAATCAATCGCTTCATATCGGAAAGAGCAGCAGACCCAGCACCCGTAACTATGGCAACGTGTTTGGGCATGCCTGGAAGAGCCATACGAGGACGGTCAAGCGCACCTTCATGCTTGAGAGACTCAATCAAAGCCCGCTTTGCCTCTTCAAGAGCACCAACTGTTTGCACGGGTTCTATTTTACGCACAACCAACTGAAGATTGCCTCGCTTGGGCCAAAGGTCCAAACTTCCAATAACAACTACATCGCTTCCTTCTTTGATGGATGGGTCAACGCTAAGTCTAGCATTTCGCCAAATGACACAATCCAATTGGCCGTCATCATCTCGCAGTTTGAAGTAGATGGTTCCGTTGTGTATCTTCCATTGAGAGACCTCCCCTCGGAGAGCTTGATGCTGGAATAACGGGTCTTGCTTTACGGTTGACTGAACCAGTTTAACAAATTGTCCAATTGGCAGCGGACCGGTTGTGGTATGCGGCCCTGATGACACAGCAGGATGTTGCGGTCAAGGGTTCTTGAATCATCGGTTGGCGCAGAACGAGGTTCAACGGAGGTTGTTGAGCCAACCACGACGCCAAAAATAGGTCAACATGATTACTGCAAATACGACCATGATGAAGATAATTCCCCAAAAACCACCAACCCGGTCGATGGGCAGGTCATCGTTATTCATGCCAAAAATCCCAGCAATTAATGTGAGTGGGAGCATGATCGCACCGATGATGGTGAGGGTCGTCATGACTTCGGTAAGTTTTGCATTTGATTCTGAAAGTTGGAGGCTGATGTTGCTCAAGTAGGTGTCCCGAGTGGAGGTAGCCCCGCTTGAATAATTGTTGACTCGCTTGATGAAAGCGATGCTCAACTGGTGCAAATCGTTGATGTAGCGTTCCACACTTTCGCTGATAAGGCGTTCTGAAGGCTTGAGTAGACGCATGGTTACGGCGTGAAGGGATTCAACCGATTTGTTTGCTTCACGTAATTTACGCTTCAGGTCATGAAGGCCCTCTAGCAAGTCATCATAGCGTTGGGACGGGTCAAAAACCCGAAATTCAAGATGGTCCAAATCACTTGAAATCTGACTGAAAATTGGAGACCAATCGTCAGCAATAGCATCCAGTAACTCATAGAGCATGTAATCAATTCCAAGAGCAAGGTCTTCATCATCACTGGTCAAGAATCGCCGCGCAAAGGTTGTCAACGCAGGAATTTCAGTGTGACGTACGGTAATTAGCATGTCATTCTTGACGAATACAGCCACAGGCGCAGTGTCCAAACGGTGGTCTCCATCTCGGGCGGTAACGACGATAAATCGGTGGTCTTCAAACCGTAAGGAAGCGGTATCAGCGTGTCCGAAAACGTCGTCAACTGCAAGCTCATCAAATTCCATCTCCGACGATAGAAATTCTTTCACTTCTTCATCAGGTTGGCTGATGTCCAGCCAAACCATTCCTTGGCCCTGAATGGTCTCCAGCAGTCCGTTGAGGGTGTAGGAGTCAGGAGCCATTCGCCCGGACTCCGTCGTGTACAAACGTAGTTCGGCCATGACGAAGCCTCGCGTTTCTCCCCTCTAATGGTTTCAGTCGCGTGGAGGATTTGATTTTTCGTCCAAACGAGCAGCCTTTTTCTGTTGAAGGTGGAAGTCTTGACGCAATTCAACTTCCTTTAATTTACTCTTAATTTTCATTCTTAGAAATAAGATGACGATTACAATTGCAATCACATCAAGAATGACGATTGCCCAATCGGTCAATCCCCACTCCGCAACCATGGTGCTTCCTCACAAGGGCGGGCGGATATCGATGTCAACATCGCCACGAGGCTTTCCAATACAGCCTAAACGAGCACCTTCGCCCACCAAGAAGTCATCAAGACCAGGTGGTAGAATTTCAGGTAGTGGAACCTCACCAAGAATCAAACTGACCATACAGGTTCCGCATGTTCCAGAGGTGCAGTTAGTGGGGAGTGAAATGCCGCATGCTTCGGCATGGTCAACGATGGTTTCACCAGGATTCACTGGACATTGACCAAGCAATTCTGCTCCTTTTAGAAAGCGAATGACTGGTGTTGTTGACGGTGCGAGTTTAACCCCGTCGTCATCGAGTTGAAGGCTTGTTGTGCCAGCGGACATGAATATTCCTCATCGTCCCTTTTCACGAGTCCAGCGACCCGTTTGTTTGTTGAAGAACAATCCAGCCTTCTTCATCCACTTGTTGAACTTGGTTGCACCGGCTCCCGTACGTAGGATGAAGTCCTCGCGGTCTTCCTGAGCCTGGATGTAGTTCTTCGCAGCGAGGGTTTGGTCAATCCAGTCGTTGATGTCCATGAGTCCACCGGCTACGACGCTTTCTTCGACCACTCGGGTCATTTGGTCGGCGGTTGCTCCGGTTTGTTCCAAATCACGGCGGATCAAATCGTTAACCGTAGAGAAGTCCATGCTTGCCGGCTTGGGTGGAACGGGGTTGCGAGGGGCCTTGTCGGGGTCAATTAGTATGCGCTTTTCCCCATCAAGAATTGTTTCAACATTGAGGGTGAGTTGCGGAGTAAAACTGGTTTCACATTCCCAGCAGATGAACGCCCAAGATTCTGGCTGGTCGGGGTCACGAGATTGGCGTGGGTCCAATTCATCACCGCATTCTGGGCATGCGTGGAAGATCAGTGAAGGAACGTGGTTTCGTCGGAAATCCACGATGTCTTGAGGTGTGCCTTCTAGTTCCAGCATTTCGTGGTCACGAGCGGCTTCAAGTCCGCGGGTTTCCAATTGGTCGCGAATCTTGACCTTCTGGTCGTCTTTGCCTTCATCATGGAGGTTGTTCTCCAACTTGACGATGAGTTCAACGGTTTTGCCAAGTCGGTTCATGATGAGTTTTTGTGCACGAAACGCCTCAACCTTTGCGATTTTCAGACGTTCTTTTTGCTCTGCAAGTTCGGTGAGAACGTCCTTTTGCTTTCGCTTGAATTTAATTTCTTCAATACGGGATTCTTGTTTCTTTTCAGGAGCAAGAACTTTGGAAAGAAAACGTTCCTTTCCGTGAGATTGGGGGCCAGCCGTAATGATGTCAATAACACCACGGGCAATGTCTTCTTTGAGCCCGTAATTTTCTACGAGCATGTCTTTGTCGATCTTTTTCAAATCGCCAATTTTCAATCCCGCATCAGCAAGTTGGTTTGCAGTTGTATCGTCAATACCTCTGCGTAATAGCGCTAAGTATGTGTCCTTCTTTGCCATAACATCCCCTCCGACAAGTCTAGGCGAGCAGACACTCCTAAGAAAAGCCTCTGCCGCAAGTGTTCACTCAATCGAGCCCTTTTGAAGTCTCATTCCTCTTGGTCACCGGCCTCAAAATCAGCACCCAACTCCGCCCAATCATCGACATCAAAGGTCTCGGGGCGTTGGTCAAGACGTGGGTCGTTTTGGAGAGATGCATATGCACTCTTCCAGCGACCAGCATGCCATCCTGGAATTCTGGAAATACGTTTTGGGACCGCGCGAAGCGTACCTTTCAACTTCTTTCTTCGCTGGGAGAATGCTGCATGAATCATCATGACGAGCAACCTTCGGTCACAAGGCCACTCTTCATCGTGAGGTGTTAATCGTAACAAACGAGAATGAACCTTTGGCATGGGAGAAAATGCATGAGGTGCAACGCGTTCACCCATGTCAGGTTCAAAATCCAAAGCAACGACCATTCCAAGCGAACCGACATCGCTTTCGTATTCCATGACCACGCGTTCTGCAAATTCCTCTTGAACCAGCATGACCACAGATTCCAACGGTTGGGTGTGTGGATTGCGATGGTGGCGCGTGAGTACATCGATGAGAGGGGATGAAATTTGATAGGGGATATTTGCAACGATTCGGGTGATGTCGTTCGGCCAACGGACCTTCAACGCATCTCCCTCAATGAGGGTTAATGCTCCGTTCTCAAGTTCCGGGATGAATACCGAGCGAACGTGTTCACAAGCCCCACTATCAAGTTCAATGGCTGTTACCTTGCATCCTGTTTCTAACAGAACTTCAGTCAGAACACCAGGGCCAGGTCCAATTTCCAAAACATGGTCGTCCTTGGAGACTTCACCCCAGGCTACTGTACGTTCGAGAACGTCATCGTGAACGAGGAAGTGTTGACCGAGGGCCTTGTTGAACGGTTGCTTCCCACGAAGCGAATCCACCAGCCAACGGGCGCCTCTCATACTTCCACCGGCAGGAGCAGTTCCGTAAGACGGGGAGCCATTGCCGGGTCTTCCAGTTCTGAGACAAATCGACGAGCGAGAAGTTCGGCAGCGTCGATGTTGCAAGCCGTGTTAAGTTCTTCAACAGATGCAAAAACACCTACTGAGTTACGCGCTTCAACCATCTGTGAAGCCTTTTTCTTGCCGACATCGGGGAGCAACTCGAAGCCGTGAACCTTGAGAGAGATTGGGCCGGCTTTATTGTAAAACTCATCAACAAAATATTGGGCATGCTCTTCAACAAACATTTGCACGACCAGTGGCATGTCCATCTTGGCCATGTTTGACATTCGGTCACGTCGAGCCATTCCCAAAATACTGACGACTTCCTTTCGTTGGCCGCTGTCAAGACCAATGTAGAGTCGTTGACTGGGAATCAAGAGTTCTCCTCCGGATTTAACCTTCAGTCGGCAGAAGCCGAGCGTCTTTTCGCTCATTGCAGTGACGACGTCTTCTTTGGTATCATGTTCGATAACACGAGCCCAATCTTCGCCGGTAAGTGCCTTTGGGCGCTCAGGCTTTGCTTGTCGTGGGCGTCCACCTTGCTGATTGCGTCCACCTCTTCGGTCGCCGCCTTGGCGCCCGCCTACATTTCTTCCGTTACGCTGGCCACCGCTACGGTTTCCTTGTTGTTGACGAGGTTCAGACCGACTTGGCTCCGGTTTTGGTTTGGGAACTTCTTTGCGTCCTTCGGCAGGGCGCGACATTTTGTAGGAATTTGGACTTGCTTCCTTCTTCTTTGGAGCAGAAGGTGCGTTGATGTGGCGTCTTCGCCGAGGGTCAGTCATGGTATCGCCTCTACTGTGTTAGAACATTTCCTTCATTCGATAAAGCCAATGACTTGCTTTACGATATCAATGATCGCTGAGATTTCCGAGTCATCAATGGCGATGCGCTTGGAACCGAGAACGGCTCGCACATCTTCAGGGTGAAGTGGAATCAGTTCGGCCAACTTTGCAGCAAGACTTGGATGCTTGGAAAGGGTTTCAACGTTGAGAAGAGCTGCACGCAATTCTTCAAAAATTGCAGGCTCGGTTCGGTAACCGTTACGAATGTCGCTTGCAGCCCATTCAGCGTGCTGAAGTGCTGCTTTTTGCTCGTAACTTAGTTGTCCACGGCGGCCTTGTGCGTCCAAGAGCATGTCACGGACGGTTGCGAAATCGAGAAACTTATCTTCTTCTGACATGGTAATTCCTCACTCGAGTGGGCGTAGGTGTTCAGCACGGGCAATGACCGTCTTTTGCATGTTACCGTCTTTAACAGCAACAATCCAAGCGACGCCTTGGCGCTTTTCAATGAATCCGGTTCGGCCGTTGAAACGGCGATGAGGCATACCACCTTGTTGTCCACCATCAAGAACGATAGCAACTCGGTCGCCTTCTTCATACTGGTGCATGACGCGGCGAATGTTCAAGCGGCTTCGCTCGTTCTTTCGTCGTCGCAAGATGCTTCGAGTTCCTACACGTTGTCCCTTGGATCGCTTCATATTGGTCGCCTCCTTCTGTCCGAATCAGCATAAGCGCATCTTCGGAGCATTTTGCCGACCGACCATCCCCATATAAGCACCGCGACGAAAAATCTCTGCACGATGAATGGGGTTTGGTTCAGTCTGCGTGAATATCTCCCACGTCCAGCCACACGACGTTGCACTTTGCTTTGATGAGGGAGGCGATGGACGGTTGGGTACGGCCGCTGTCGCCGTGCACGGTTTCTTTGACATATGTTCCCGATTCACACCGTAGCGTGACTTCCACTTCTCGAACGCCATCTTCAGCGATTTCAATAGATGGCGGATGAGCTTCGTAGACCGTACGCCGTCGGATCAAATCAGCACGCCGATGAGCCACACGCTCCGGCGTCCTTTGAGCCAGTTTGACACCGTTCAAGTTCTCTATGACCTGAATGATGGTTTCGTCGTCAGGCAAATCAAAGGTCTTCGGAGCCGGCGGAAGCGCAGCGAGAATACGTTCAACAAGGTCCGATTTTGTTCCAGTTTTCTTGAGTTCATGTTTGACGGCAAGAGCGACCAGTTCGTCCTTCTTCATCGCCTTCAATTCGTCTTCAGTAGGGCTGGCTGCAGGAACTTCAAGAACCGCCTCAAGAGGCTTGGTCCGGTCACTGTTTCGGTCGCCTCTTCGCTGGCGTCGCCGTTTCTTTGTGCTTCGTGTTTGAACGTCTTCTTTGGTCAAGTCAACGGGAGCAGTGAGCACTTCATATTCGGCTTCGTTCATTGGCTCAACGCGAAATCTGATGGTATAGGATTTCTCAGCCGGTGTATCCTTGATTCGAACCACTTCGCTACGGGTTGAAGGACGCATTGAGGTGATTTCAACAGAGCCTTCTGCAAGAGTGTTGATGCGGTCCATCATCACTTCAGGGTCAACTGAGCGCTTTCGTGGATTTTTGAATTCAATGACGAAGGGGCGGCCACGTCCCATGCAACGAACGTCAATGTCTTCTCGGCCCATTCCGTGGAAGGAATGTTCGTTTGCTTCAAACAGTTCTAAGAGAGGATTCCCAATGAGGTCCTGAACACTTCGCTTGTACTGCAATCCCGTTTCATCGCAGCGTTTGCATCCCCGCCCCTTGCAGGCACGGCACGGCCAGCGAGTTTGTGGAATTCCACGCTCTAATTTCTTGTAACGTCCGTAGATGTAGACTGCGCGAATATCCAAATCTACAGTAAGCGTAAGGACATCAATAAGGGCCAATACATCGGGCTTATCGTTTACCAATTCAATGCCGCCAAGGCGTTCATTAAGACGGCGAGATATTTGTGCAACTAACGAACTCTTGAGTGGGTCGGAACCTCCAGCACCATACTGCTTTCTCATCACGTCTTCACCCTCAGTCTGGTCTTTAGGGAAACGAGCACCGAGTTGTAATCTTTTCAGTTCATATGGCTTTATTGCGTCGTAAATGATATCGGTAAGCAAATCCACTTCCTCAAAGAGATTTTCACAAAACGGACAAAGTGGTGTATCCTCACGAGCCGATGAAAGATGACTGTCACGCTCAAGGACAGAAGCACGAACTTCGCTACCTGATTCTTCAAGGGATTGCCCAAAACGTTTCCTCCCACCCACGCGTCCAAGACATGCATCACATGTTCCAAGGCGCACCAAGTGTTTGTGACCTGCGGGTGATGGTGCGCGTGGTATTTCCTCCATATGAGAGTCAAGTTGGTCATCAAACGCAAGGTCCCCCACCTCGGAGTTTTCTTCATCTGCTCTTGGTGCAGCAGCGTCTTCATCGTCCCAAAGGGAGTAATCGGTTTCTCCGAATCCAGCATCGGCATATTTCATCCAATCTTCTTCTTCATCCTCGTCGGGGCGCATGCCTTCGTTATCGGTCATAATTCTCACCACTCTCCCGGGGTCAACCCCAAGGACAGCATTTGGCCGGCAGGCTCAACCCTTGATGAAGCCACCGATGAAACTCACTCTTCTTCATCTGATTCTAATGTGGCTTTGGAGGGAGCAATAAGTCCCAAGGCAGCAGTCGTGAGGATGAGGCTCGCAAGCAAGGAAAGAGCAATCATCGCCGCGGAGAAGATTCCGAAATTACTGAACAAGCCCATAGGCGAGAGGGCGATGACGGCAAAGCCGGCAATGTCAGAACTTGCTGAACCGAGCAATGCTAACCCGCAAGCACCGCCAACAGCAGCGAGTGCATCGTTGTGTGACTCGCCGTTTTCTCTCCCTTCGCGATAGCGTTCTGTGACGTGAATACAATAGTCAATACCAACGCCGAGAGATATAGTTGCAATCGTTACGGTAACGATGTTGAGTGATGAGCCGGCGACATACATGAGCCCGTACAACCACACGACAACGAGGAGAATCGGGACAAAGGTCACAGCTGCTTGTTTCGGAGAACGGAATCCAACGGTAAGGCAACCAAAGACGAAAACCGAACCTAAGACGAGGGACGATTGCATTTCATCCTGCATCGCTGTTGAAGCAGTGAAGCGTGTGATTGGCCTACCGGTAAGCATGACCCATGTCAGCGGCTTGTCATCTTCACGTTCCCCCTCTTCTTCGTAGGAACCGCTTGAAAGATTGGTGAATACCTCAAGGTCTCTCCAAACCTCAGCAACTCCACCTTTCATGCCAGGAAAGTCTTCGGGAGAGGTCATGCCGAATCTAATTTGCATCATTTCGTAGCGTGCTGGTTCATCATTGATATCCAACCAAGGCTGAACGGGGTTGAGTTCGATGACAGGCATGATGTAAAGTTGGACGATGCTCGGAGGAATATCGGGAATAGGCCCGACACCTGGAACGCCGTAAATAGAGAGGAAACCATAGAAGAAAGCGAGGCAGTCTCTATCGGTTGTATCCACCAGTGGTCCGTTTCCAGCAAGCGAGCAATTCATGCCGTGTCCTTCAGTATCAGGCTCCCATCCTGCGGCTTCAAAGGGTGTGCTGTTCAAGACCAAACTGCCTTGGGCAGCAAAGACCATTTCATCAAGTGCGAGGATGTCAATGGTCCCGTCGGGTTGCCGAGTGATCTTGTCGGGGACCCCATCCGGTAGTGCGTCCATATCTTGTCGGAATTCATCGATGGCGGCAAAAACATCGGGGTCAAGAACATCACCCATAATCAGAAGGTTTGCAGGTTCGCCTTCATCAGCAAAGCGCTTGCTGATTTGGTCCACCCCAATGGCGAAGTCTGACCGTTCATCAAGGAAGTCCTCAACGGCGAAATCCCCCTCAAGTTGGGCCATTCCGTATGCGGCTGGGATGGTGAGTAGCAGTGCAACGGCTGTGATGAGAAGTGCGGTTTTTCGTTGCCCAGAGCGGTGTGTTACGCTTCGTAACCAGTCCGGATTTACCAGTGATTTGATTTCCTTTTCCTCGGTCTTCTTGGCGCGCTTGGCCAACCAGTCGTCTACACTAACGCGGATGAGTGGTGACCACATCCCCGTCAACAAAAAGGCTGCAAAGATTCCCAATGCCGCTTCAATTCCAAATGAACGCAGAGCGGCGATGTCGCTGAAGAGATTGGCTGCGAAGGCAGCCATTGTTGTGATGGAAGTAAGGGTAATTGCCCTTCCTACTCTGGAAAGTGTGATTTTACCGGCTTGGTTTGAAGATTTGCCTGCAGCACGCTCCTCTTTGTAGCGATGCAACGCATGCAACGCATCGTCAATACCCAAAGCCAAAACCAAAATCGGTAACAAATTGGAAAATTGTGATCGTGCGATGAGGCTCAAGCCAAACCAACCGGTCATGGTTGCAAAATGCCCGATGAGCCCTTGCATCCAAAGTAGTGCAGCGCCAAGTGCAAACATGACGATGGCAACATCGGACCATCGACGTAGGCTCACGTAAAGTAGGGCCACGATGGCGAATCCCATGAGTACGATGAGGCCCGCACTTGATTGAAGTTCCCGATTCACTTCTACGTTGACGCCCTGCCCAAGCAGTAGAGTCACGGTTGAATGGTCGTGACTGCGAAGATGGCCTTCTAGGTCCATGAAGGACCATTCAGTTGAGCAACCTGCCCCTTGGTCCTGCATTTCTGCACACTTGGCTTCGGTATATTGTGGAGGGTGAAGAACGAGTTGTCCATCGTCAAGGCGGTATCCGCCGACGCGGAACCCTTCTTCTGTGAATTGAATTTCTTTCTCTTGGTGGGCTTCTTTCCAAACGACTTCCCAGCCCATGGCTTCGAGTTTGGTTCGGTCTAGCTGCACGAGCAACCAGGTAGACGAAGCCGTCCATCGGCCTTTGCCCCAAAGTGCATTTTCCCACGTGCCGTCGGCGGTCAAGACCCCGTAAATGGGGCCTTCTTGAAATGCAGTATAATCTGCCCTGAACCCACGGTCAAGCGAGAGCCACCTCAGGAAGTTGTTATCCGATGCCTCAGCCATTCGGTGTGCGGCCATGTCAATGTGAGCCTGAGTGATGTTTTCATCATCAAATTCAAGGCAGTCAAGTGGAAAACAATCGGTCCAATTTGCAGGCGGTTCGGTCACAACGCCAAGTGCGGTAAGTCCAGGTTGTGTGAGGATTGAGGTTCCGTTCATGAACCCACGAAAGTGGTCAGAAAGAGAGATTGCGCCTGGCGCTTGGTGGCCGGTTACATCGTTAACAAGAGGTTTGAGCGCCGGAGCCAGAGCGTGTTCGTTAACGAGGTCAACTTTGTTATCAATTTCCCGAAGCAACGTCAAATTGAGAATGCCTCCCGTCGGAGCATCAATACCGCCCCAAGGTTCTCCTGCAGCAAGCATTTCGGTTGGTGGAACAAGCGAAGCATAATCTGGAGCACCATCTTCCATTCTTGGTACGGGCTGCCATGTTTCAATCGGAGGGACGTTTGTCGGGTCACGGGCAGAAACAAGGAAGCCAAGAATAATCTCAGAGTTTGGAAATTCTTCATCAATCACCGTCTGAGCAGTAAGTTCTGGCGACTCCATCTCATAAGATTCCATGTCGATGGGCTGAAGAGCCGTCATGGCGCCGGGAATCATCAACAATGTGAGGAAGAATATGGCTATGTGAACGCTTTTTCGCCGAGGCAACAACCATGCTGCCATACGGTCGTAGCGTCCTTCCATGGTCAAAAGCCGAGGCCTCACCTTTTGAAGTGATGTTTTTCCATTGTTTCCTTTCATTAAATAGTCTCATCCGGCACAGAGTTCAATTACTGCCCGCGAGGGTAGAGGGTTCTCAACGGTGATGTTCTATGGATTTGGCTGTGCGTTACAAGGAAGAATTGTCTCGAGCAAGACAATTTCTAAGCGCATCGGGGAGGGCGAAAAACGGTTCTTCCATCAACGACGGTAGAGAACTCACATTGCTGAAAAACCGAGCCCAATGTCCTCATTGTGGAATTTTGTTTGAGGGTGGAAATCACAATACAGAGCACATTCACCCGAGGGCTTTGGGTGGAGAAAATACCGACCATAATAGGATTCAGTTTTGTCTCGCTTGTAATAACGCTCGAAACCTCGTGATGCAATCCCTGCTCGGGCACCCTCCTTATTTCAAAAACTACCCTCAAAACTGGCCGATGGTGGAAGAATATTTGCTTTGGTCCGAGATCTCAATTGACAACGGACTTTCAGCAGGAAATGAAGTGAATACAGTACATCAGAAATTCCTCATGTATCGCTTTTCAGGACAACTCCAAACCGCAGACTTAACCAACGCATATGGGCGATTCTCAACATGGCAAAAGGGCGATTCACCAAATTACAAACAGGGGACCCGTCGGCGGTTGAAAAGAAAGCAGATAGTTCCCCAAAAACCGAAGAGGAAAGGGGTATTCATCTCGGTCTTTGACCGGCTTTTTGGATACAGCCTCAATGAAGAGCCCCCCAAAGCGAAAGCGATTGCGACTGCTCAACCCGCCCCCGTCCAGAACCAAACCGAACAACAACCAACTCTGCTTGGTAGAGAAGATATAGCCGCTGAGCAAACAGGCAACGATTCGCAATCCAAATCAAACATCCGACCCATTACAGAATTCCAGTCGGTAATTCTGTCGTTTCTAACTCAAACCCCCATTACCATTTCTCATCTTGGAGACCATGTTAAAGATTACATGAGTGCGCAGGGAATATCAGGTTCAACAACAACAGATTTCCTTAATCTCTACGGCTTACCCAAAGGCTTGAAAAAAGCCCTCGAAACACACCTCTCGGAAGAAATCATCATCTCAGGTTCCTCTCCAACGCATAAAGTTGGACGGACACTTTCGTCAACGACACAGGCGACTGAATCACATTATCGTTCAATCGAAGAATTCCGTACAATCATTCTCTCCTTTCTGACTACTGAGCCAATTCAAATTGCTGAAATTGGAAAGAAGATTGTCGCATACATGGAGGGCCAAGGAATCACAAAAAGAACGACAACTGATTTTTTGAAACTCTTCGGCCTACCAAGAGGTATGAAAAAAGCCATCCAAGAACATCTTTCGGAAGAAGTAATCATCACTGGCACTTCTCCAAAATACGAGGTGGCGAAACGTGCAGATGAACAAGAAGGCCAACTTGACGCCCCCTCCTCTCCAGAAGAATTCTTGAAAGGTTGGCGGTCCGAGGTTATTGAAGGGTACGAACGTGGAGCACCGATTAACTTCGGAAGTTTTTGGGGTCTCATTTCCGCTGAACAAAAGCGTTCAGGCCAAACATGGACGCACTTTCTCGCCCCTTTTGGAGTGAAGTCCAAGGCCCCAATTCCCAAAAAGGTACGACAATTACTTGATCTCACCCAACTCAATTACTCAATTGAGGGCGAGGTGCCCAATCAGACAATTGTACTGAATTCAACGCTGTTGCGCGAGGAAGAATAAAACTCCCATTCTTCACCAAAATGAGAGTGACAGGTCCTCCGAACCTATTATGAACGGGTGAATGTCCATGCCTTGCCGCATAAGGCGAAAGGTATGGTCACAGTCAGCGAGATAATCAGTGATGCAAATGCCATGGATGCTTGGATGCAATGGTCCACTGGTCTTGTTCTCACGCTCATATCGGTTGCAATTGTCCGTTTTTTAATGAAGAAAGTCGTACTTGACTTTGTCAAAGCAACCTCATTCGATTGGGATGATATGTTGTATCGGCCCGTCACTACCCGACTTTACTCGTTCATCATTTTTGCCGGCACGCAACTTACCATGCTTTGGGTCCTGGGGAAAGAAGACGAATTGAACACTGCCCTTGACCCTGTCTTTCAAGCAATTTACATCATTTTGTCGACTTCCCTGATGAGTGTCACGGTCAAGATTATGCTTCCAGTCGTGATTGACAAATTCTCAAATCCTTCTTCTGTCACTGTATCGGGAAGCAACTCACTGGTTATTTTCTTAATGAGGGCTGCAATTTGGTTTGGTGGTTTGTACCTTGCTATGGACCAATTGGGCTTTGAATTGGTCGGACTCCTAGCATCTCTAGCAGTCTTCTCTCTCATCATTGGTTTGGCTATGCAACAGACACTTGGGAACATCATCAATTCGTTCATGCTTGCTTTGGACCAACCCTTTGAGGTCGGGGACCGCATTGAAGTTGATGGAGAAATTGGCTCAGTGGTTTCCGTAGGAATTCTCTCAACAAAGATTTTGACAAATGAAGAAAACCTTGTCGTCATTCCCAACAACAACCTGATCAATTCTACCGTGGTTAATCATGCCCGTGGCGGCGGGGATGGACAAGGTCGTCGGATTTCTTTAGTTATGGACATCGGCGTAGAATACGATGAAGACATTTCTCACGTCAAGTACACTGTTCTCCAGTTGATGCGAGAATGCCCCTATGTAATCGAAGCCCCAGAACCCAGAGTTCTCCTCAACGAGCTTGGAGATTTCGCCAAGGTGTTCAGATTATACGGTTGGGTCGAGGATTACTCCGATGAATTCGTAGCAAAGGATTGGTTGTTGAAAAATATAGCAGAAAGCTTTGCGAAGGAGGGCATCGGCATACCGTTCCCAACAGCAGTTGAGATCTCAGCGGACAACAAGGAAACTTACAACAAGCAGCGCAAGGCGACGAATGTCCGCCGTGCTCGCTTGCAGATGATCAAGGAAGACAAAGCGCTCGAGCGGGAGCGCGCCCAAGCGAAGTGGGAAATTGAAGCCATCACCGAGAAACTCAAGGACCCTGAATTGGAGCGCAACGAGCGAAATACATTGGAAGAGTCTCTAAGGGAATTAAACCGTGTATTGAGTATGTTTGAGGCGGGCGACAGCTGAAGTTTGAGTGGGTGAATTTATGTATAGGGTTCCGTTCATGATAGGCATGAACTCAGTTGATTTGCGATATATGCAGGTTGACATCACAGTTGATTCGGGAAGGGACCTGCCAGGGATCTCCCTAACTCAAGATTTCAATAGAGTGGAATTCCTCACTAAAATAGGCTCCTCTAAAGAAGGGCTTCATGCCCTTATTCGAATTGATTACGATGATCCTTCAAAACTTTCAATGGATCAAAAAGCGTATAAAATCCTCAAAATCTTGGAACAGACTGAACGTTCCGCTCTCTGTGAAGTTTTGGCAACGGGCACTTTGACCCGTTTATTCACGGCCCTTGAACACGTATGGTGGGTTTCGCCCACCTTTGTTCATCCAGAGGGAATGTTACTCACCCTAAGGGGCACAAGGGATGCTCTTCGTCAAGCACATGCAGACCTCAAAAATGTCCTCAATGAAGGATTCAAGATGAAGCTGGGTGCTGAGTCCTTGCACAATCCTGAGTTCATTGAGTTGCTTCCTGAGCGACAACGAACGGTTCTAGAACGAGCGATTGAGATGGGTTACTATGACCGCCCTCGCTGTTGTACCCAGCGTGATATCGCTGAATCCCTTGACATTAAGCAAGCGACGGTGAGTGAACATCTTCAATCCGCAGAGGCAACTATTATCCACGCATTTACGACCGAACCATGAATGTTGAGCCCATGTTCCTATCATGAACGGTGAAGGGGATTTTACTCAAATGCAGATGGATGCATATGCCCAGCGCACGCCATGCAAATTTCAACCGAGCCATCGTTTTATCGCTCTTGATGATGATGATGTCCCAAGTTGGGTATCTTGAATCCATGAACGCATGGACAAATGGCGAAGAAACGCTGGACGACGCTGAAACGGTGCTCCAAACGGGCGGCCAAGGTTCGGCCAATTATTCGCTTGCTCAATCCACAGAAGGTGAAGCGCTTGCACTGAATGCAGCCATGGACCCCATCACCTTCGGGTACGTTGAGGGGGAAGACGCCTCAACCATACGAGGCAACGATTCGTATTGGAACATCACGGAGGCATACTCTTCTTGGGGTTATGGCGACAGAATATCCCAGTTGGATGGCCATGAAGTGGTGTTTGATGACGATGTCATCATGTTCAACCACAACAACGATTTGTACATGCATAATTTGAACAACGGAACGACGTGGAAAGAACTCACGCACTCTGGTGGATTCACTACTTTCTTGTACGTCATTGACGACGTCCTCTTGTTCGACAGCTATGTTTCTTATTATGTGAGACAGTTGTGGGCATACAACACCTCGAACGGAACGGCGTGGAGAGTTGGTGGTGCAGGTTTTGAATTACCATCCTTCACTTTGAATTCGAACACTTTCAATCCATCTCCGCTGAGGGTCGGCGACGATCTCTATCTCTACGGTGAGGACACCAATGGGCCAGGAGAGGGGCTGTATCGATTCAATGGGACCTCTCTTGAACTCGAGTTTTTGTCGAATTCTACAAGCCCCTCGACTTCATTTACAAATTTGAAAAACCTCATCCATCACAACGGCACGGTTTATTTCACGGCAAAGGAATTTGGCACGTACCGCTGGGAACTTTACAAACACACCATCGCTACGAATCAGACTAGTATGTTACACGATGTTACTGGCGGATCGACATCCTCTTCGAATTACGGGTTTCAAGATCAAGTCACGATGGTTTCAGATGACATCATCGTGTTTGGTTACAGTGGCCTGTGGGCGTACAACATCACATCCAACACGTCATACCAAGTCAATTCTTCGCTCGGGGGCAACCTCAACGAAGCCGTCGTCGTCGACGATGTGGTGTACTTTTCAGCAGGCGTAGACAGGGAGTTGTACGCCTACAATCTTTCTACAAACGCGACGTGGATGGTAAAAAATATCAATACGAATAATGGGAAGGACGGTCTCATCAGCAACGAAGGCCCAGATATCCTGGTACGTGACGGGAAGTTATATTTCATTGGATTAACAGGGTGGCAGGACGTCAACATCAACTATCAAATTTGGGTCCATGACACCCAAGAGAACGCCACCTATTCGATTGACAATGGATTCAGCTACGGGCGCGGAGCATCCTGGTTCCATGGATTTACTCGAGACCAACTTTTCTATTATTACGACGCCAGCAGTGGCTACGACTCAGTCCGCATGTACGACATCTCAACAAATGAGACGAGCTATATTTTGAGGCAAGGATCTGGTAGTACCAGTGGCCAGTATTGGGCTTTTATGGACGATGTGTTTGTTTATCAGAATAAGGCTGACGGCAAAATGTATGCTTATTCTCCAGAAGAACTCAGCGTCGTATCTTTTGACGCTGTTGTTGGGGCTTCCTGCAGCATTTCCCCCTCTCTTCCGGCAGGGCTATCGCTCAACCAAGGCAACTGTACGGTGAGCGGAACGCCGACGACCATCACGTCTCAAACCAGTTACACCCTGACAGCGACCATCAGCGGGCAAACCTACGGTGCAACCTTCTGGCTGATCACGGATTACCTACCACTAACACCCAGCGTTGCTGACCTCGATGCCACCGTTGGAGCACCGATTGAACCGATCACCTTTGGTATTCCAACGGGCGCAAAGGCCGGCGACGGAGGGTACGATGCACCCTACAACAGCAACTATTCAACCATGCTTGCGGGCGACTACCACTCCTGCGCCCTGCTCGGCGACGGCTCGATGGCGTGTTGGGGCGACAACCAATACGGGCAGTTGGGTGACGGCACGACGACGTCCAGCTCAACACCCGTTCCCGTGAACCTCCCTGCAGGCAGTTCTGTTGCTTCCATTCCAGCCTATGCGGCCGACCACAGTTGTGCCATCCTTGACAACGGATCGGTGTATTGCTGGGGACTTGGTTCTGCCTTCTCGGCAGGATCCTCGGTGAGCACCCCCCAACACCTCCCGCTCCCTGCAGGACGTACTCCCGTATCCATACAAGCCGACCACCATTCCACGTGCGTGATCCTCGACAACGGGTCGATGATGTGCGTTGGAGGCAACACATACAACAGGTTGGGGTACAACGGTTCTGCGACGGGCACCTTCGCCTATGTGGAGTACCTTCCGCAGGGCGCCATCGTTGTGGACATGTCGCTGAGCGAGAATTCTGCATGTGCGTTACTTGATGACGGTGATGTGTGGTGTTGGGGATACAACAGCTACGAAGCACTCGGCGTCTCAGGTGGAGGAACCACCTACAACTACGCCGTACAACCGAGCATCCCCTCCGGAAACATTACGGCCATTGAGGGCCATGTTCGTGGGCATTGTTCGCTCTATGACAACGGTTCAGTTGCTTGTTGGGGAAGTAACAGCAACGGAGAGCGGGGCATTGGGAACTTCTCGACCGACAACCTCGCCATTCTAGGCATTCAGTTTACCCAGCCCATGCCAGGAAACCTTTCGGTCACGTCCCTCGCCACCGGCGACCATACCGTGTGCGCCCAACTTTCCAACGGTTCAGTCGCTTGTTGGGCTGACTACTATGCAAACGGTTACACCTCCGATACTCACACTCCGACACTCATCCCTTGGCCTCATGGCGCTGTGCAAGCGATGGCCGTTTCTGTGGGGTGGTACCACGGATGCGCCCTGCTCGAAAACGGTTCGATGTGGTGCTGGGGGAAAAACTCCTACGGCCAACTCGGCGATGGCACAACAACGGATTCCGTGTCGGGAACCTTCGTTGATCTCGACCAAGGCGTTCGCGGGCCCCCAGTAAACATGTCAGGTGCAACCTGTTCGGTGGACCCTGCTCTGCCGGCTGGGTTGTCCATGACTCAAGGGAACTGCACCATCAGCGGTACGCCGACAGGAACCTCAAGCACGACGACCTACACGGTGTATGCGAACACCTCAGCGGGAACGTCCCGTAGCGAGATCAGCATCACCGTGGTTGCCAATCCCATGTTCCCAAGCGTGGACGGCGCACAACTGAGGGTTGACCAAGCGATGACGAACATCACCTTCCAATACGGAACCGGGCCATCCGATGTTTCAGGTGCGACCTCTTGTTCAACAACACCTGCCTTGCCGTCCGGCCTGTCTGTGGATGGCAGCAACTGCACCATCAGCGGGACACCGACCGCCGCCGCCGTCAACACCACGTACATGGTGACGGCCGAGGTGGGCGGAACGACCTATGCCGCCGAGATTTGGCTTGAGGTTCTCGGATTGATTGGACCTGTGGTCGGCGTGAACAACACCCTCCTTCCGGACGTTCAGCCGATGTATACCGGCGCCAACCTGACCTACGAGGTTGAACCTTCGTTGCCCGCCTCGCTCAGTCTTGACGCTGCAACGGGTGTCATTTCGGGCACGCCAACGGAAACGTTGGGCAACACCACCTTCACGCTCTACGCCAACGATACCAACGGCGACTCACTTCAATGGAACATCAGCATCGAAATCCTTGAGGACACGGACGGCGATGGCCTGCCCAACCTCTTGCCGCCCGACTACGACGGTGAGAACGATGACCACCGGCCGACCCCCGGATTGACCGAGGACCTGGACGACGACAACGACGGTTTGAACGACACGAACGAGACGGATACGGGCTCGTACGTGGACGAAAGCGATACGGGCACCGACCCGCTCGACCCTGACACGGACGACGACGGCTTCTGCGATGGCCCAATCGCCGTTCCTGGTGTTTGTTTCGCTGGACCGGACCCCTACCCTCACGACCCGAACTTGCCCATCGACACGGATGGTGACGGTCTTCCTGACAACGATGACGATTGGGACGGGCCTCCGTTTGCCGATGAGGACGACGACGGTGACGGCTATCCGGACACCAGCGAGTTGGCCTGTGGCTCCGACCCGCTTGACCCCAGCAGTCTTCCCGAGGACATGGACGGCGACGGCATTTGTGATGGTGACGACCTTGACCTGGACGGTGATGGCATCGACAACGTCAACGAATCGGGCTTGCCCGTGGGAACGTTGCCCAACAACCCCGACACGGACGGTGACGGCATCTGTGACGGTCCTGTGTCTCCGATCACCAGCAACTGCACCGCCGGTCCCGACGCCTTCCCGCTCGACCCGTCAGCGGGCACCGACACGGACGGCGACGGTATGCCCGACGAGTTGTTCCCGGGCGTGAACTCCACGAGCGAACCGCCGCTCGTTGAGGACCTCGACGACGACAACGACAACTGGAGCGACATCGATGAGGTCAACTGTTTGACCGACCCGCTCAACGCCTCGTCCATCCCCGTTGACACCAACGGCGACGGCCTGTGCGACCTCATGGACGATGACTGGGACGACGACGGCATCCCCAACGCGGACGAGACCGACACCGGCACCTACGTCAACGAGTCGGACACCGGCACCGACCCGTGGAACCCTGACACCGACGGCGACGGCTTCTGTGATGGGCCACTGGCCGTCATGAACGGCTCTGAAGTCGTCTGCATTGCGGGTCCCGACCCCTTCCCTCACGATCCGACCTTGCCGATTGACACCGACGGGGACGGCATGCCCGACGACCTGCCGCCCGGCTACGAAGGCAACCTCGTGGCCGACGAGGACGACGATAACGACGGCTTCAGCGACGCATCGGAGAACGCTTGTGGCTCCGACCCGCTCGACGACACCAGCCATCCCAACGACATGGACGGCGATGCCATTTGCGACGGCGACGACACCGACATGGACGGTGACGGCATCGAGAACATCGCCGAACTCGGTGCACCGCTCAGCACCGAGCCTGACAATCCTGACACGGACGGCGACGGTGTGTGCGACGGACCTGAGGCACCTGCCAACGGCGGTTGCGTGGCTGGACCCGACGCCTTCCCGCTCGACCCTGCAGCAGCGCGCGACACCGATGGCGACGGTATGCCCGATGAATTGCTGGGTACCTCTACTTCCGACCCTCCT
>CALKGM010000020.1 GCA_938084675.1 Candidatus Poseidoniaceae archaeon | reverse complement strand
TGCAGTTGAGCAATGGCGGCTTGCGTCGCTTCGCTGTCCTCAGTTTGCCGGTGCGTGACCCGCTCCAAGCAGGCCTCCTTCTCTTCGGGCGTCGCTCGTGCGAGTTCCATCTCGAAGTCGTCCGCCGCCGATTCGTCAAAGGCAGCGGCATTTGGGTTCTGGAAGGTATTCACGCCGATAATCGGGAGCGTACCGTCGTGCTTGAGGTGCTCGTAATACATCGATTCGTCCTGAATCTTGCCTCGCTGGTACATGGTCTCCATGGCACCGAGCACACCACCACGACGGGAAATCGCTTCGAATTCTTTGAGAACTGCTTCTTCAACCAGGCTTGTGAGTTCGTCCACAATAAAGGAACCCTGAAGGGGATTTTCGGTCTTCGTCCAGCCGCTTTCCTTGTTGACGATGAGCTGAATCGCTAGGGCGCGTCGCACGCTTCCTTCAGTCGGCGTAGTAATGGCTTCATCGTAGGCATTGGTGTGCAGTGAATTGGCGTTGTCTTGGATGGCG
Source organism: Candidatus Poseidoniaceae archaeon (assembly GCA_938084675.1). GTDB lineage: Archaea > Thermoplasmatota > Poseidoniia > Poseidoniales > Poseidoniaceae > Poseidonia. Next base: position 5,599 of record CALKGM010000020.1, on the reverse strand, counting down.
AGAAGCGCTTGGAGTGTTGTTCTGATGTCGTTGAAGTCAATTTCTTGTGCGTGCAGGCTGCGTCCACTGGTTTGAATGTGGTACTTGAGTTTCTGACTTCGCTCGTCCGCTCCGTACATGTCTCGCATGGTAATCGCCCAGATGCGGCGTGCGACCCGTCCAATGACCGTGTACTCAGGGTCAAGTCCGTTAGAGAAGAAGAACGACAGGTTGGGTGCGAACTTGTTGATGTCCATGCCTCGGCTTCGGTAGTATTCCACGTAGGTGAATCCGTTGGCAAGTGTAAGCGCAAGTTGGGTAATCGGATTGGCTCCAGCCTCTGCGATGTGGTAGCCTGAAATGGAGACGGAGTAGTGGTTTCGCACGCCGTGGTCGATGTAGTATTGCTGCACGTCCCCCATCAGTTTGAGCGCAAAGGGCGTGGAGAAGATACAGGTGTTTTGCGCCTGGTCTTCCTTGAGGATGTCTGCTTGGACGGTTCCACGAACGGTTTGCAAGGTTCGTGCTTTGATCTCAGCGTAGGTCTTTGCGTCCACGAGTTCGTCGCCACGGCGTCCAACCGTAGCAAGTCCGAAGCCGTTGTGTCCTTCAGGCAGGTTTCCTCGGTAGGCTGAATCCAACAACTTCACCGGTTTGTTTTGTTCGGCCAAGTAGGCTTCTACCTGTTGGTCGATGGCTGCGTTAAGGAAGAAGGCGAGAATGATGGGTGCCGGTCCGTTAATGGTCATGCTCACCGAGGTATTGGCGTTGCACAAGTCAAATCCAGAATACAATCGTTTTGCATCGTCAGTCGTTGCAATGCTTACGCCGGAGTTTCCAACTTTGCCCCAAATATCCGGGCGGCGAGCAGGGTCTCGCCCGTACAGCGTGACCGAGTCAAAAGCGGTTGACAAACGAACGTAATCTTGGCCTTGGCTCAACAGATGGAAGCGACGATTGGTACGCTCAGGTTCTCCTTCTCCTGCAAACATACGAGCCGACATCTCATCGGTTCGCTTGAACGGGAACACGCCAGCAGTGTAAGGGAAATGCCCGGGAGCGTTTTCTTTGGTAACGAACAGATGAAGTTCTCCGTCATCAGCAAAGGTCGGTAGAGCAACACGAGGTATGGCGGAGTGAGCCAGCGATTCGGTAGTCGTTTGTACCTTGAACGCCCTGCCACGAACGTGGTAGGTGTATTCACCGGTTGCGTATTCTTCAGCAAGTGCACGGAATGCTGCTAGTCCTTCCCGAGCCTCATTCACGCTCTCCAGCACATCATCGATTTGAGCAAGAAGGTCTTCAGCCACATCTTTTGCACCTCGCTCTTGGGCGTGGTTTGCTGCCGTTTCCAAGTGTTGACAGAGTCGTAACTGCTGGGCAATCTCTTCATTTGCGTGATGATAATCACGAACGGTAGCTGCAATCTCAGAGAGGTAGTGGATGCGCTCAGCAGGGATAACTCCCTTTCGCTGACCCATTTCGTCCATCGGTTTGGTGGCTTCAAAGCCGACTAAAGCGGCAACCTTCTGCCACAATCGGTCAACGCCACCATCAGCAAATTGGCTGGCGATGGTCGCCACGACAGGAAGTTCCTCATCTGCGATTTCAAACAGGTTACGGTTGCGGCGAACTTGCTTACGAATCGCTCGGAGTGCATCTTCACTGCCCCGCTTCTCATACTTGTTGAGAACGACAACATCGGCAACATCGAGCATCTCAATCTTCTCAAGTTGAGTGTGTGCTCCAAACTCTGCAGTCATCACGTAGAGTGAATGGTCAGCCACCGTTGTGATGGCGTCGCTGCCTTGACCAATTCCGCTGGTCTCACAGAAGATGAGGTCAAAGCCAACCGCCTTGGCGACCTCAATGGCTCTGTCAAGGTTCGCACTGATCTCAGAGCCGCTTCCACGGCTGGCAAGACTGCGCATGTAGAGGTCGTTATTGGAAAGTGAATTCATTCGGATCCTATCGCCAAGAAGAGCACCGCCCGTTCGCTTTCGCGTTGGGTCAACGCAGAGCAGACAGACTTTCTTTCCAGGATTGTCACGCTGAATGCGCAACATCAATTCGTCAAGAAGGCTTGATTTCCCAGCACCGCCAGTTCCTGTAAATCCAATGACAGGGACATCTTCCTTTGAGGAGCGGCAGGTTTCAAGGTAGCCTTTGAGCGTCGCTTCGTCAGCACTTTCTGAAAGCGTCAGCAGAAGGCCAACTTTCGCCATGTCTTCAGGGGTAACGGGTCCATCCAGCGTTGCGAGCCGTTCTTTAGAAATCAAATCAACTTCACTGGCCCTTTCCATGAGGTCGTGAATCATTCCCATGAGACCCATCGTTCGGCCATCATCGGGGGAGTAAATTTTGGAGATACCCGATTGATGCAGTGTTCTTATCTCGGGAGGAGTAATGGTTCCACCGCCTCCACCAAAGATGCGGACATGCTCACATCCAGCCTCGTCGAGAAGTTCCCGAATGTAGGTGAAGTACTCCACGTGGCCGCCCTGATAGGAAGTGAGCGCCACGGCGTGAGCATCTTCCTGAATCGCACAGTCTACGACTGCCTTTGCCGATTGGTCGTGACCCAAATGGATGACTTCCGCACCAGAGGATTGAATGAGGCGACGCATGACGTTAATGGCCGCATCATGGCCGTCAAAAAGTGACGCAGCGGTAATGACACGAACTGGGCCAGCAGATGTTGAGAAGACAATCTCTTCCTCAGCCCCGTCCGCCATGCTCCTTCCAGCAGGCTTTGGTTCATCAATTCAAGGGTGAACTCACCTGCTCTTCATCACGGCTAGAAATGTCCGATTCAATTAACTGCGGGGCTTCTAGATGGGGGCTCATTTATCAACAGGGGACTCGGCGGCATAAATGGGGAGACTCATGGTTCGTGAACTCATCAACATCGAAGCGGTAGACCGCGCCTTTGGTGCCGTTGATGTGCTGCGCGATATCAATTTCAAGGTCAATGACGGTGACCGCATTGGTATTGTTGGGCACAACGGTGCTGGAAAGACAACACTCCTCAACACCATCAGTGAGCAAAAGCAGGATACTGGTGATATTGAATTCGCTCCTGGAATTCGTATCGCTTACCTCACTCAAATTCGGGACCTTGAATCCGATTCTACCATTGAACAAGAACTTGGCCGTAAAGGCCGTCAATTCCAAGAACTGGAAGATGAAATCGCATCAATTGAAGCCCGTATGGTTGACCCAGCGTTCTACGAAGGCGATTGGGAACCCGTAATGGAACACTACACTCAACTCCAACAAACCTTAGCAGCAAGCGGCGGTGGTAATGTTGCAGGTATCGCAAAAGGTATCTTGGAACGACTCGGCCTTGACAAGCATCCAATGGATATGGCAGTGAACAAACTGTCGGGTGGAGAGCAAGCTAAACTCGCTCTTGCACGCCAACTGGTCGGTCTCAACGGTATTGACGTCATCTTCCTTGACGAACCTACCAACCACTTGGACATTCAAACCACAGAATGGCTGGAAGATTTCATGCGCACGTTCAAGGGCGCACAATTGATTGTATCTCACGACCGTTATTTCCTGGACCAAGTTTGCACTCGTATCATTGAAGTCGACAACCTTCGTGCTTGGCCTTGGAAGGGCAACTATTCACAATTCTTGAAGCAAAAAGAGGCCAGTGAGGCATCGCTTGGAGACATGATCAACACGATTGAGAAGAAGATTCAATCCACCATGGGCGCGCTATCACAAATGAAGCGGGCAAACAAGTATGACAAGTCGATTTCTGCTAAGCACAAGATGATTGAACGCATGCAACAGGAATTGAAAGCCCTCAGAGCCCGCATGCCCAAGAAGCGCAAGAACCTCGTGTTTTCACTTGATGCAACCGATAAGGGAAGCATGGATGTCTTGATGATTGAAGACGGAACCATGACGTTTGAAGGTCTTGAACGACCCATTCTCAAGAAGCAATCACTGGAAGTTCGTAAGGGCGACCGCATCGGGATTGTCGGCGGGAACGGACAAGGTAAAACCACTCTGCTGAAAATCATCAACGGGGATTTGAAACTTGACAGTGGTGTCTTTGATTTGGCCCCCGGATGTGAAATCGGATACTTCCATCAAGACCACGCCACCCTTGATTTCAGCCTCAGCCCAGTTGAGCAAATTGAGAAACTTCGTCCTGACTTCCAATACGGGGATATCCGTGCTGCTTTGGGTCGTTTCCAATTCTCTGGCGAACAGGTGACGACCAAACTCTCCCAACTTTCGGGTGGAGAACGAGCCCGTGTGGCTTTACTGAAACTCCTCCTTGAAGAGAACAACCTGTTGTTGATGGACGAACCTACCAATCACTTGGACATGGATTCTAAGGACACACTAGAAGAAGCTCTCATCAACTACACGGGCTCACTCATCACCGTTTCTCACGACCGTTGGTTCCTGGACCAAGTTGTCAATCGTATCTGGGAAGTAGACGGCGGTACCGTCAAGGTATACTACGGGAATTACACCGATTATGTTCGTGCAAAGAAGGGCCTTCCACCGCTTGCAGAAGACGAGATTTCAGAAATTTAACCTCGCTAATTGCTTGTTGAGCAGGTGGCCTTCTTCTGTTGATTCAAACGGGTTTGAATTGAAATTTTACCTTGTGTGAGCGCCTTCTAGAGGGCCGAGAGGAATAATTCGGAAGGTGTTGATGTTCTGATGGGACCAGAAGTAGTGAGCCTTGATGTGATGCCAGTGACACGTTTCGCGAACACCAGGTTGGTCAATCATCCGTTCAACAAATGCCTGAAGGTTTGGGTAATCGATGATTCTACGCAAATTGCACTTGAAATGGACCACGTAGACCAAATCAAACCGTGCAAGTGTTGTGAAGAGACAAATGTCCGCCTCAGTGAGTTGACCGGCCCCTTCTCCGACCAACCAACTGCGTCCTTCAAGGTGAACTTCCAACTCATCCAAGCGGGAGAAAAGTGCCGTGACGGCTTCATCGTATGCGGATTGCGTTCTTGCGAAGCCTGATTTGTAAACGCCGTTGTTGACCGCTTCGTAGTTTGAATCGATCATGGCGTCAATCTCTTCACGCATTTCACTTGGTGCAAGTGTCGTTCCATTCCCCATGCCTGCCTCGGAAAACGCATCAAACATCCGAACGATTTCACGACTTTCGTTGTTGACAATGGTGCTGTGTTGCCGGTCCCAAAGCACAGGAACTGTCCCGATGCGTGGACTTTCATTCCAGCCCGAGAATGCTCGGTTGTAAACTCCCTCAAGGTGCTCTTCCCCGTTGACCGTGTCTGCGGTTGCCCCTTCCTCTTCTGGATTAAATGACCAAGAACCATCTCGGTTCATACGCCAATCCACAACATCAACACTGATGTCATTCTCTAAGCCAAGCAACGTTCGGGTGATGAGCGTACGGTGAGCCCACGGGCAAGCATGAGATACGTAGAGGTGGTAGCGCCCCGATTCAACATCAAAGGTACTGTCTTTCTTTATGTGGTCGCGAAATTCACTCGATTTGCGGACGAATTTCCCCGAATCAAAGGCTTCAGTCCACGCACCTGCTTGTTCATCTGTTGGCTTCATACTACTCCCCAACTCCCCGTGCCTAATGACCCAAGCGGTT
>CALKGM010000019.1 GCA_938084675.1 Candidatus Poseidoniaceae archaeon | reverse complement strand
CGTTTGGTTTCGATACCGCCTGCTCCACTGTACCCACCCAGCCCTCCGTCTGTTCGTATCACACGGTGACATGGAATGGTCACTGGATAGGGGTTTTTGCCGCACGCATTGGCCACTGCACGCACTGAATTCGGTCGGCCTATCAGAGCCGCAAGTTCCTTGTAAGTACGAACTTCACCTCTTGGAATCGTCTTCAGTGCCTCCCACACCAGAACTTGAAACGTTGTTCCAATCAATTCAGGGTGAGCGCTCATGATTGCTAACCAAAGGCACAGGTCTTAGCGGTTTCCTGTATGTGACGAGTGCTTTGTAGAGGCCTCATAGCGAATTCACTTTCACTTTCATTACCCTCGGAGTAGGGTCTAAGAAAACATACTCGTCCTTATCGGCTGATTCAAAGAAATGGGTCGAACCGTTCCAACTTGGCGTAACAGAATTGAATCAGAAATGACATCGCTTGAGCCTTTTCGTAGGGCGTTAAATTCGGGTGATAAAATTCTCTTTGACGAATTGCTGAACGGCGTCCGTAAACGACGCACGGCCGGTGGAATGTTGCCAGCACATGATGCATGGAAGCCGATGCTATTGTCCATGCTCATTGAATGCCATGCTCGCATCACAGAATTGGAACAGCGGCTTGAAAAAACCTCAGAAGTGTGATGCTGTGGACGGTTGGATTATCGATGCACAACTTGGTGATGATGGCAGCACCATGGACGTCTGGATGTTTGTGGAACAAAGCGGAGTTCAGCGAATCATCGTACCGTGGGCGGCTGCAATTCATGTTCATGCCACAAAACAGCGACTTGAGCAACTCATGAACTGGCTTGAATGTGCTGAGATCACACAACGGTTCGCAGTGGGTTCAATGCGATACATTCGGAGACGGCTTTCCCTTGACCAGTATGAGATGCATGACGTATTGGAAATTGAGATGACAGACAACAGGTTGATTCGCAGTCTTGCGGAACATATTGAGTCGAGAGGTGATTATCATCGCTACACGCTTTACTCAGTTGATGCACACCTCGCCCAACGTTTCTTTGTGGAATACCATGTTGCTCCGTTTCAGTATGTGAAATGGGACGGCATCTGTTTTAGCCCGCTTGAAGAGAATGGGGCATGGCCGGAATTGAAACAGATGGAAATGGAATTTTGCTATGAGGATTCAAATGGATTTGACACCCTTGATTCACGGCTTGAAGAAGTCGTATTGAAGACAGGCATTGTTGGGGGTGCCTCTGAACAAATTCACAGCATCCGCATCAAAAACAATACGTCGGACGGTGCTTTTGTTCAGGCATTGCAACGCGCAATCAAAGACATCAATCCCGATCTTGTCCTGACTCAGGGAGGCGATTCACTCCATCTCTCTGTCCTTCAACGACTCAGTGATGCTGCAAAAACTCCCCTGTCATTGAGCAGAAAACCATCTCGATTGGAGGCACGTACCGCTTCTCGAACCGTTCATTCCTACGGCCAAGTGAAACGAAAGGACGGTTACTTTCCGATGCATGGTCGCATGCACATTGACCTCCGTTCCAGTTTTATCGTTCGCGAGGGTGGTCTTCTCGGACTGTTTGAACTGGCCCGTCATTCAAGGCAATCTCCTCAAGACATTTCTCGACTTTCACCTGGCTCAGTCATCAGCGCAATACAAATTCGAACGGCGATGGAGGATGGAGTCTTGGTTCCATGGAAGAAGAACCGGCCTGAAGATACCAAGACTGCATGGGAATTGATGATGGCCGACCGAGGAGGATTGTATCTTGACAGCAAGGCTGGATTCTATACCGACGTTGTAGAACTTGATTTCGCAAGCCTCTTTCCAAACATCATTGCAACCAGAAATATCTCCCCTGAAACCCTCAACTGCGCCTGTTGTCAACCCTCAAAGGTCGACCTCAAAGCCGACCATCTGCTCCCTCTCAATGTTGAGTTAGCGCGCAAAGAGTTCAGACGACGTCACCTTGACGAAAACATCGGAACTGGGCTCTTTCCTGTCACACATTCATGGGCTCTTCCTGTCCCAGGCCTAAGTTCTCACACCTGCGGTCGCGTTCACGGTTTTCTCGGTAGAGTTGTGGCTCCAATCATCGAGCGACGGGGCCAATTGAAGAACCATGTTGTCACCAAAGGTGACGCCATTGACAAACAACAAAATGCGCTGAAGTGGTTACTAGTAACCTGTTTTGGCTACACGGGCTACAAGAATGCACGGTTCGGTAGAATTGAAGCCCATGAAGCAATATGCGCCTGGTCAAGAGAGATTCTTCTGCAAACAATCGCCATGGCTGAAGACGAAGGTTGGACGGTGCTCCACGCCATTGTGGATTGCGTTTGGATTGAAAATAAAGCCATCACCGACCGTGAAGAAAAACGCCGCTTAGCATTGGATTTCGCACGGCGGGTAACCCAAGAAATCGGCATCCCTCTGGAATACGAAGACATGTATCACTTCATTGGCTTCCTTCCCAGTCGGATGCACGGTGCAGGGTCTCTCACGAAATACTGGGCCTACGGTGACAATGGATTGAAAATGCGCGGCATTGAGTCCCGTCAACATTCAACCTGCCAGTGGGTGAAATCGCTCCAAAACATGGCTTTTGAGATTCTTATTGACTGTATTCGAGACGGTATTGACATCCACAGTCGGGGCGTTCAAAACACCATATCAAGCATGCTGCACAACGAGTTAGGGAGACTTGAACGAAACGGCATTGACATGGAAGAATTGGTGGTTAAACGCAGAGTGAGCAAGACCATTGACCAATTCACCGTATCAACATTAACGTATGCAGCACTGCTACGAGCCGCACAACTCGGACATGAGATACATCCGGGAGGTAAGGTGAAATTTGTGGTACTAAAGACCCGAGGTGAAGACCCCACTGAGCGGGTGATTTTGTTAGAAGAACTGCCTCGAACTGCAAAAACTGATGTGAATGTTGACCAAAATCACTACAGAGAACTTGCGCGAAGAGCAATTTGGGCGATTCTCGCTCCTTTTGGATGGTCCGATGAGGAAATTCGCGTTGGGCTGAAAGCCGCTACTCTGTTTGACTTTGCATCCACTGACGAACCGTTCAATTCAGCAACGTGAACCGGTCTTTTTCCTCTTCCACACCCCGATTGTGAACGAGTTCATGATGCAAGATCCGACTGAACGATTCCTCAAGAGTTTCCTGCTCAACCACTTCCTTACGAAAACCTGAACTCCCGCTGGGGAGATGCAAAAGCCACATTTTCTTTGACCCGCGAACGCGTTCAACGCGTCCGAGAAGGCGTTGATTGCACCGTCGCTCTACGGCTTGAAGCAAGGTTGAGTGGCGCTTTGAATGCGGCTTTGACTCGGTGATCACGACGACTGAAACATTGTGCTTAACCGCGACATGATTGAGATGGTCCATACATCTTCGGAGTAAGGTGCGAGCCTCTCGTTCCTTGACCTGCGGGTCAAGATGCATGGTGATGGGTCCGTCAACAACAACAAAGCGAGCTCCGGTAATTTTCAATTCACCATCAAGCCGTTCAATTAACGATGCAAATTGATGAACGGTAAATCCGCGACCGACAAACAGGTTCCGTAGTAAATTATTGGACTCGGGTACGCTCTCAGGAATGCATCGCAATACACGGGCTGGGTTGAAACGAGTCGCTCCGTCAATCCAGTGAACGAACTCCCCGCCCATCAGAGCGAGAGCAGCCCATGCCTCCGCGTAAACACGCATGGATTTACCCGACCTTCCTGCGCCACTCAACTGATAGACGCCCCCGCTACGAGGGGATATACGAGTTTCATCGATTTCAGCGTCAAGTCTTCTCAGTGCTCGCTTGCCGCTCATGATGCTGTTGCCGCGAGGAGCACGACTATGTTTGAGCAGACGCTTTGATTGAAAGTGAAAATGAAGAGCAGGCAGAAGCGGTTCTATTCATTCTCGCTTCCATGAGCCCGCAGAATAACGGTAGACGATAGGAACACCTGTCGGGACTTCAAGACCCAGAACTTCTTCCTTGGAGAGACCGTCAAGATGCATGATAATACTACGAAGTGAATTTCCATGGGCGGCGATGAAGAGATTTTTCCCAGCCTCAATTGCCGGCATCAAGGTTTGCTCAAGATAGGGAATGGTGCGCTCGGCTGTGAGTTCAAGTGATTCACCGTTAGGTGGGGGCACATCGAATGAACGACGCCAAACATGCACTTGCTCTGCACCATATTGCTCTCGTGTCTCATCTTTGTCCAGACCTTGAAGGTCTCCGTACATGCGCTCGTTCAACTGCCATGCGGCGTGAACAGGAAGGATGCTATCTTTGGCTGCGTCACCTCGGATTTGTGACCATTGACGCATGCGAGCCTCGTTCTCTGAAAGGCCTTCTTCCATCTCTTGGCTGTATTGAAACACGGGAGTTCGTCCGCTGTTGTGTTCAGACATAGCGATCATGGCGGTCATTTGAGCCCGAATGAGCATGGAAACATGGACCTCATCGATTGGTAGGTGAGCAATTGCCTTCCCACCTTCACGGGCTTCATCGATTCCTTTGATTGAAAGTGGAACGTCGACCCAGCCGGTGAAAAAACCAGCAGCGTTCCACATGGATTGGCCGTGACGCATCAGGATGAGCAATGACATGGAGGTGCCTCAGTTCGTCCACGAGTAGGCAGGGCATGAAGGTGGCG
>CALKGM010000018.1 GCA_938084675.1 Candidatus Poseidoniaceae archaeon | reverse complement strand
GATACGGATGGAGATGGTTGGTCCGACCCGACAGAATCATGGCCAGCTCATCCCTTTGGTTCCGGTGATGCATTCCCAACGGAATCCCTGCAATGGAAAGATTCCGATCAAGATGGCTTTGGCGACCTTCCCCTTGGTGCTCTACGAGATGATTGCCCGGATGAATTTGGCACCTCCAAACGAGATTTACAAGGATGTGTCGATAACAACGGGGACGGTTGGTCAAATGACTACGGTGAATTCGCAGCGGCAATCGCTATCATGGGAGAAGACCCTGCCGCCTCATGGCTCACATACCTTATCGTTGGTCTAGGCTTCATCTTCGGCGCAGCCGCAGCACTTGTCGTGCGCACCACGAAAGAACGAGCGATCTTGATGGAGCAACTGGCCTTTGAAAAAGAATTGGAGTCTGACCAAACGGATTTCCTACAAGCCCCTACCGAACCGAGACTTATTCCAATTGACGAATTGCCCCCATTGCCATTATCTCCTGGAGGTGAAGGCAATGAGTGAAACCTCCAAAACAACTGCACTTGCCTTCACATTGCTTCTGTTCCTCTGTTGCATCCCAACGATGAACGGCTCGGCTGAACTTACGCCTGACGAACGTCTTGCCGAGCAAGGTTTGACGCTACTTGCCTTACGCAATGATACGATTGATACCAACCAAGACGGAGATATTGATGCTGTACGTGTTGTTGTTGTTCTCAATTCCACCCAATTCCAGAACGAGATGATCGTCAAGTTACGTGGACTGCATAAAGAGCGAGAGGTATTGGTCGTTCAAGAGTTAGCATTTGAGTCTCAAACCAACATCAGTTTAGTCTACGATTCCTGGTCTGCGGGAGAGCATGATTTAAGATTAGATTTCTTTGACCGAGATGGTGATTTTATCGCCACTTATCCTCTTCCGACTTTCCTGCTCAGACCTGCATTGCAAGTCCCACTGGTTCACCTCGACCTAGAAGCCGGACAAAGCATCCAAACAGGAGAAACCTGCACCATTAATCGTGATTTCTCCGATGAAACCGGGCCGAGATACGGTGAAACTGGAGTGCGTACCTTTACCGGCGCCCCGTTCAGTGTTCTTGAGACTCAGCAATCTCTGGATTGTTCATCTTGGCCTGCCGGAGATTATGAGCTGAAAGAAACCTATCGCAACGGGCTGGGTCAAACTACAGAATCCTCGTTGAACTTTACAATTTTCAATCGCCCTCCTCCAGATTTCGCTCTGAAGGTAATGGGCCACCAAAACACAACGGACACACCTTGCTCTGTAATGGTGGAGTCCGAACAATCCATGGATTATTCCTCAATGGCGAAGATATGGTCGGTTCAAGGTACGGTCATATCAGGTGTCAACAGTTCCTCCTTTGATTGTTCAAATTTGGGTCCGGGGGCCCATCTTGTCACATTAGAAATCATCACTGAGAAAATGATTTCATCAACTCAAGGAACGAACCTCATTCGCCTTCCTTCGTTAGAACTGATGGAAAATGAGAGTGCATCACTTCCATCAACTTCACTCGGACCTGAAACAGAGACGACATCTGTTGGTTGGATTTCAATTGGTATCTTGGCTCTTATCGTAACGGTTCTTGTCTTTTTGATGCTGGTTAGAATACGAGAACCAGAACAGTTAGAACTGCCTAATTTGGGCCCCGAGCCACAGATTCTCGCCGACGGTTCTCCTGACGCACAGGGACTTCCCACAACTGTTGATGACCAAGGTATGTTATGGCGCCAACATCCGGACGGCTCTGTAGATTGGTGGGACCAAGATTGGAGAATCTGGCATAAGTGGTGATGGTATGGACTTCAAAGAAATAGTACTGGCTGTAATCATCGCACTGGCTGGGTTGTTTTTCCTTCGTCTCGCATATGTTTGGTGGACTCGTATTCGCCCACTTCGGCCCAAATTGGACCTTATTTGGGCAGCCGATTGTGAACACCTCACGACTGCTCAAGTCGATGGCAACGATATTACATTCAACATGGTTCGGGATTTCCACTGGCGAACCACTCGGGACCGTGATGAGCGATGGGAAGAAGAGGTCAACGTCCGTTTGGATGAACTCAAGGATGTTTGGTTCATGGTAGATCATTTCCATGCGATAAAAGGAATGGCTCATACCTATCTCACCTTTGAATTTGAATGCGGAACATGTCTCTCTTTTTCTTTCGAGACCCGCCGTGAAAAGGGTGAGCGGTACCATCCGTGGGATGGGCTGTGGCGAGCGTATGAACTCTATCTTCTGGTTGGGTTTGAACGCGACGTGACGGGGCTTCGAACGCATGCTCGCCAAAACAAGGATTACATGTTCAGAGCCATCACTCCGCCAGGGAAAGATAAGATGCTTCTTCTTGGAATGATTCAAAAATTAAATCAACTTTCAGTGAACCCTGAGTGGTACCATTCCTTGCTAACTACTTGCAATACGTCTATTGTGCAAATCGTCAACCGTGTCACTCCAGGAAGAATCCCTTTCTTGTGGAGAAATTTCCTCCCAGGTCACACCCCTCGTGCCGCATTCAAACTCAAATTGATTGAAGATTGGGGCGGATATGATTCCACACTTGAGCGGGCCCGAATTGATGAGGTCGCTCAAAGTTGGGATGGCGTTGAGGATTATTCAGCGATGTTAAGGAATCATCTTCCGAAAGGTCCAGTCACCGAAGAGATTTGATCATCACGAGAGCGCCTTCTTCAAACGACAGCTGAATTTGCCCTCCCTTGGCAATATTATGAACGCCCTGACTTCCCATCTCCAATCGGTGTTGATGCAATTCATATGAGCACCCGGTGAGGCTGATGCCATCACAAAATGGAATTGCAAACAAGGAGAACTTCTCGCCAGGGGTCATTTCTATAGAATAAGAAATATCTTTTTCCAAGGTCCGAATACTCTTTCCCTCATGCACCATTTCGATCTGAAGTTTAGAAGCAACACTCGTCAGGATGTTTCCCCATTCATGGCCGAGATCATGACCTAATCCTCCAAAGACGACCAATCTCGTCTGCCCTTTTTCAACACAATAATTTACGGCCTTTGTAAAATCGTTTGATTCTTGGTCCTTGATTTCGACAACTTCGCCTCCTTGGTTTAGAAATTCTGCCAGCGTCATGTTTTGAACGCTATCCATGTCTCCAATTACGACATCAACCGGAAGGTCTGCAGCCAGGGCGCGGTCAAGGGCTCCGTCGCAAGCAATAACCTGAACCGCTCGTTCGCATTGAGCTTGGAGAAGAGAAATATTCGGCCAAGGGCCGTTTGCTAAAATGAGGCGATAGGCTTCTTCCACGGTGATACGAAGTCGTTTCCCTTTCTCAAGCAAACGGTCATCATCATTGGCCTTTTGTCTGTTGACCCCCTAGGGGGGGTCAAGAAATAAGTGAACAACGATTTTCTAGGTCGGGGTGTGTGTGTGTATCATGTCGGGTGCTCTTCTTGGAACTCCAGTGCAAAAAAGCGTTCTTATTTTCCTGCTTTTTTTGCTGACCTCATTTTCTCCAATGGTGAATTATCAAGGTGGTGAGATATTTGAGGAGTCTCCAGAAAACCCCCAATCATCGTCTCCATTTACACTTTCAAGCGGTGATGGCCATGATTTTGCAGGGACCGTAATTTCGTTTGACGGCCTTGAAAGTGCCGTTGTTCGGGAAGAATCCGCTTTGGATTACTGGGCGAATGTTGAGTTGAATAATTCTTCAGTCGAGCATCACGGTGTCCCAGACATGAAACTCACCAGGCACAACTCTGAACATTTCTGTTGGAGTACAGAAGAAGGTCCTGTTCGTACAGCGGTTCATACCCCAGGTGGCTACTGGTCTTCCATGCTCGTTGATAATGTGACTGCATCTCATTCAACCGGACTTGTTGACTGCGCAATTGCAGTGACTGACAATGAGCGTCCACGTGTTCTCTACGCCGATGGCCCCGACCTGAAAATGGGCCGTTATGCTGCAATGAGTACGAATTACTGGGATGGTGCAAGATGGCACACGCGCACAATTTTTGAGGACGTGAATGCTACTCATTTGGAAATGGATATCACGCCGAATGGATTAGAATGGGGGTTGATGAGGACACAAGATGGTGCTTTACATCAAGTGAACTTTAGCGGAAATTACTGGACAAAGTACCTTCTTGATGCAGGACCCGTAGGCACTGACATCGAATTAGAGGTTGATTCAAACGGTGTTGCCCATATTCTCTACACCCGCAACGCATCCGGCTCTGTGATCCTCCTGAGAATTGACGGTTGGGAGCATGAATCTCAGGTTCTTTCACAAGATGCCAGCACGAGTTCAGCACTCGGTATGGGGCTGGATGCCAACAACATTGAGCAAGTAGCGACGGTATTGCAAGGGCCAACGAGTTTCTCGATTCAGTTGATTCGTTCCCTTGATGGACAAGACTCTGGTCGGATTAATCCGACACCATCCTACACTGTAACTGGGGAAGATGACGCCATTGAAGGTTCTATGATGATGGGTGACTTGAACGCAGATGGATTCGCAGACTTGATTATTGCAACTCCAACAGCTGATCTTCTCGGAAATACACACAACGGTAGAGTTGATGTTTACCACGGTTCAATTTCAGGGCTTTCATCAATCCCTGATGTTATTTTAGCCGGCGATGGAGATCTATTCCACTTTGGGATGGGGATCGACCTTGGTGATTTTGATGGGGATGGAATCCAAGACCTAGCAGTTGGCGTTCCAGGATGGTACAACCTTACTCAAAGCGAGGGCCAGCAAGGCCAGGTTCAAATTTTCACTGGCCATGCCGATGGTCTGACTTCCCAACCGATGTACTCCATGTCGGGAACTGGAGACGAACGTATCGGAGATGTTGTGAGCTCGCTTGAACAGAGCGGTAGTCATTCTGCACTGGCAGTCTCAGCACAAGGATGGGGCAATGGCCTTAGTGGTACTGAGAACAAATCCGGGAAAGTCCTTGTCTTTGGCTTCGAAACGGGTAGCATGATACTGGAGCGTAATCTGACTCAAACCACAAACGGGAAAATGTTTGGACGTACGATGGAAGCTTGCGATATCAACGGGGACAGTTTTGATGAATTGATTATCGGGAACACGGGGACTTACGATGATGCACTCTCGTATTCTTCAATTGAGTACTTTGAGGGTTCTTCAAACGGTTATGATGGGACTCCATTCCACACTGTTGAGTCCAATCAACAAGGAAGGTTGTTTGGCCACAATATTGCATGTTTAGAAGACATTAACGGAGATGGACTCGAAGACCACATCATTTCTGAGCCGTACAACAGTTCAGGCGGGGGTTTCAGTGCAGGAAAACTTTGGTTGTACAATGGGTCGACTGGAGCGATGTCTTCGGAGCCGGATTGGACCCTCCTCTCTTCCCAACCAAACGCTCGAATTGGTGGGGCGATTGAAGCAATTGGAGATATAAACGATGATGGGTTTGGCGATATCCTGATCAGCAAACTCGGTGGGGATAGCAGGGGCAGTCTCGAGATTTTCCTTGGTTCCTTAACTGGACTTCAAGGGGAATCTCAATTGCTCGCTGAAGGACTTAGCGGAGAACATCTGGGTTCGGTCTTAGCCGGGTATGGTGATGTGAATTCAGATGGCTTGAATGAAATTATTTATTCCATGAGAAATACATCGGAAGGAACAGATTTTAGTTTGAATTATCCTGTTTTGTCGGAACGCGATTTAGAATATCTCACCTTTACGTACAATGGTGTGCTTACTGGTCTAGACCTCGGAACAGCCACACGTGGAGAAACTTCAATGGCCTTCACGATGTCAAATAATGACGGACACAAACTGATGAAACTTGAACACATGAAGGATGGAACTCCTATCGGTCAATGGGTTGAACAATGCATTGTTTCTTCCATTGACCCTTCAACTCAATTCATCTTTGATGTTCGCCCCTCTGGGATGCCGATTATTGTTACCGAAGACAACATGCACATGGTTCTTCATACTCCTACCTCAATGACTGCGGTAGAGATGGATGTAGCCACCACGGGAACCATGGGGCAATTCCTTGGAGCCTCTCTTGATGCCGATGGCCAACAAATGCTGGCGTATACTTCAGGGGCGGGTCAACAAATATTTGCTAGCCAAGAATCAGCATCCGGATGGACACACGAAATGGTCCGCTCTGCTGCTGCCCTAGGTGGACCTATTTCGGTTTCAATCGATGAAACAGGTGCGCCTTCCCTAGTGTACAGGCTCACGACGAATCAACTTGAATTAGCGCAACGACCGAGCGGATGGTCTCTCACTTCTCTCGGCTTGGAAGGTCAAGCCGTTTCAACTCAACACCCCTCGCTCATCATGCCAGATGGGAAGCTTGCAGTTGCTCTGGTCACTTCTGATGGTAACGCAACCAATCTCTCTCTTTGGACCTATGACGGCCAACAGTTGGAAACCTCTTGGATTGCGAATCAATCCGACTTGGATGTCCAAATCTCAACCGCTTTGCTTTCCAACGGGTCTTTGTTGGTAGCGACTTTGACCTCTACAGGAGAATTGTCCTTGTTCGAACAATATCCCGGTTCAAGCGAGTGGGAAAGCCATTCACTCGCTCAACCCAGCGGCACTGATCATGAATATCGGTTGGACCTTACGGGTGGAACGGAACCAGTTTTGGCTATCCGTGCTAATTCCGTATCTTCTCTATACATGATGAATGAGGATGCAACGTGGACCTCGGTTGCCGAACGCCCAGCGGCTGCAGTTGATGGGGCGTGGGATGTTCTCCACATGGGGTCTCATTTGCTCCTCGTAACAAGTGAGCCCGTTACCCAAAGAGTGACCGTCAACACACTTGACCTCAACAGCATCACAAACGCATCAGCCTCTTGGCTCAGCGTTTCTTTTGGCGGCATAGAATCTTCAGCCCCGATGAATGCAATGGTTGACAGTAACAACACCGTCCATCTTTCCTATTGGGATACTTCATCCGATGATGTTGTTGTTTTGAGGCTGTACGCCGACCAAGACAGAGACCTCGTCTTTGACCTCATTGATGCAATGCCAACAGTTGGTAATCAATGGATGGATAGTGACTCTGATAATTTCGGGGACAATCCACTCGGGCCATTAGGCGACGATTGTCCTACCACAGCAGGCAACTCAGGGTATTACGGGCTTTATGGATGTCCAGATTTCGACTATGATGGATTTGCGGACCAAATTGATGATTGCGGTAACGACTTTGGTACATCGTGGATTGACCGGTTTGGTTGTGAAGATGCTGACCAAGATGGTTGGTCAGACAACGGACAAGGATATATTGACGGTGACATATATCCAGATAACTGGAAGATATCCTTAGACAGTGATGGAGATACCTATGGTGATAATCACGGTCCAGACTGTTGTGATACAATTTTCGATCCATCCGTAGGTGATGAATTCCCCTACATCGCAAGTCAATACAAAGATAGGGATGGAGACGGTTTTGGTGATAACGATTCAGACAGTGTTTACGGTGATTTTTGCCCCTTTGTTTGGGGCAGTTCTTACCTTGACCGTAACGGATGCCTTGACACGGATGGAGATGGGGCGAGCGATCCTTCAGACATTGGTAATTCATTGGAATGGAACGAATCTATGGGTGCTGACATGTGGCCAACTGACCCTACACAATGGGCGGACAGTGACGGGGACGGCTTCGGTGATAACAGCTCAATGAATGCAACCAACCCGGATAGCTTTCCAAATAACATTGCTGTAGCGAACGATTCAGACCAAGACGGGTACCCCGATGAATGGACAGAATTTTACAATGCAACCATGGATGATGACGGGGATGGAATTGAAAACGCGTTTGATTGGTGCGGGGGTTCCATCGTGAACTCCACCGAACAAGTTGATTCAGAAGGCTGTAATGAGTTTGATTCAAGGCCCCAAGTTCGGGCTCCTCCAGTCTTGAACAATCAAGGTCTCACACTTGACGGATGCCCTGGTGAATGGGGCAATTCAACCAAACCAGCAGGTGGGTGCCTTGACTCTGATGGCGACTCATGGAGCGATAACATCGACGAATTCCCTCTTGAGCCTACGCAATGGGCTGACCTTGATGGGGACGGCTTTGGCGACCAAATCAATGGTTTCCAAGGTGACGTTTGTCCTGCAGAAGTAGGTGTACTCAACGGAACTGCTGGAGTAGGGTGCCGATTTATAGATTTAGCAGACCAAGATCTTGACGGTGTTATCAACCAAGATGACGCTTGTGCTGAAACACCAGCGGGCCAATCTGTAAACGACCAGGGATGTGCGGAATCTCAACTTGATGATGACGCTGATGGTGTCGCTAACAACGTTGACCTCTGTGCGGATACTGCAGCAAGTGCAACCGTTGACAATGATGGCTGCAGTGCAACACAGCGAGAGTCAGATTCAGACGGTGACGGGCTTAATGACCCTGAAGATTCGTGCCCTGGAACTAGCGCAGATGCTGTTGTAGATGCAAACGGATGTTCCGAAGCCCAGCGTGATTCTGATGGAGATGGGATTTCTGACCTTTCCGATGTTTGCGACGATACACCGCCCGGCTTCCCTATTCTCGCAAACGGTTGTACCGACGAAGATGCGTTGGATACCGATTTGGACGGAGATGGCTATTCGGGTGCCTACAGTTACAATATTGATGCGGAAACAGGACTCAGGTATGACGAGCAAGGAGATGCTTACCCAACGGATGGGACGCAATGGTCGGACCAAGATGGTGACGGATTCGGAGACAACAGCTCTGGAACTAACGGAGATGATTGCCCTGCTGAATACGGGACCTCGTTTGAGGATTATCTTGGCTGCGCCGATGACGGGGACGGATGGCGAGATGAATTCGAACCTGTTAATCTAAGAAATGACGCCACACAATGGCAGGACTCTGATTTCGATGGATTCGGTGATAACTGGGGGGACCCCTCTTGGAATTCAAGCCGAAACCCTACATGGCCAGGTATTTTCATAGAAGGTGCGACCAATGCTGATTTGTGCCCCAAAACCCTCTATCAATTGAAAGACCAAGTTGATGATGAGGGTTGTCACATTACCGAACGAGATTCTGACGGTGACGGAGTCTATGATAACGAAGACGAGTGTGTTGACATACCAAAGGGTTCCGATGGATATGCGGACGGTTGTCCATATGTGTCGCCCTCTAACGGCAATGGCGATGATGGATTGCTTGGAATGAGCGGAGGAACACTAATGATTGCTCTTTCTGGAATCGGAATGTTGGTGATTGTGGTCTTCCTCGTGATTCTTCGAGCATCAAATAGAGAAGATGATGATGAAGATGAGGATGATGACTACGATGACTTTATTGATGACGATGATGATTCTAATGATGTGTTCAAGTCGCTGGATCGTAAGTCTGCAGCAGCCTCTACACGTACGGCTTCTGCAGGACCTTCCCGCTCAAAGCAAACTGAACGAAAGGGTCCGACATCTCCTCCAGTGCAACGTTCATCACCATCACAACAACAATCATCTGGTCCACCTGGTCGTTCACCACCTTCCCGTGGACCTCCAGGGGCGAAGAAGGAAGTCCAGAAAGTCGCTAAGAAAAAGTCAGTTTCAGCCCAAGAAGAACCATCTGCAAAGGTTCGTAAAGCGAAAATCAGCGTCGATTTGAGTATTTTTGAAGACTGGCAGACCGATGACCGTGAATCCGCAGTGGACTGGGTCGTTGAGGCGGTTGGTGATGGTGAACTTGAGCGAGGTATCCTCATGCAACTCCAAGAAACAGGATGGTCTGCTGAACAATCGCGAGCAATTTTCAATCTGGCTCGTAATCGATGAGGTCATGCAGGTTGGATATCAACATCCGTGAGGTCTTAAATGGAGGACCGAAGTGGCTACGATAGGGAGGGGTAAAATGGCTGGCGAGACAAGTTCTTCCGATCAATCAACCATTGAGGTTGATGATGCCGCGGCTTATTTTGGAGCCACGACTTCTTCGGACATGCTTCACACTTTGATGTCAATGCCTCGGGAACAAGCAATGGTTCAATTTTTTGAGCTTCTCTCTGATATTGTCCTAAGCCCTGGTGACTTTGATTTTGAAGCAGCAAGCGAGCGCATGCAGTGCGAGGGTGGCGAAATATACTATCTCGTTGCAGGCCATCTTGCGCTGATGAGCATGCCCGATCCATTGCTTGATGCATTAGGTCTTCCAAATTCATCAGGAGATGTAATGGGTGCACGTCTTGCATCAATTACCACAGAACAAGAAGAATCGTTGACTCAATTAGCCGACCCAATGCGGATGATGAAAATTTTCGCGGTAGCTCATCAAACCGGACAGGCCGATGAAATCATGAAGTACATGAATACACTTCAGGGGCACTTGGATTCTGTAGAACCATCGGTCGACGTGCTTGTTAGCATTAACAAAGAATTGGATGCGGCCCTCGATGTTAGTGGGCACATACTGCCCTTGCCCTCTCTTGCTAGCGGTACTGCTGCTCCGGCTGAACTTGTCCTGCCTGAGGCCGCCCCTCCGGTTGTATCAATCCCAAAGACCGTTGTGCCGCTACCAAGCGCATCACCGCCACCAGTTCCAATTCCAACAAAGGCTACGCCCACTCCAGAGCCCAGCCCAGCCCCTGTGGCAGTTCCGCTTCCAAGTGAATCGGTCCAACTGCCCGTCATAGAGGAGAAATCTGCCCCCGAAAAATCCGTGAATGTTGAAAGCGAAAAGCAAGTAGCCCGTGCTACCCAAAATGCGTTTGCTGGAGCTTTTGATATCGGAATTGGAAGCGAAGAAGCAACTCCCTCTTTAGTTGAGGAACAGGCTGAAGAAACCATGCAGGTTACCGACCCTGCTCCTCTAGAAGAATCTGATCAAGATGAGCCGGAAGAAGAAGAATTCGTTAGTGCAGCAGAACACTTCATCGCAGCGGATGAGGATAGCAGCGGTGCGTTATCCGTAGAAGAACTCGCACAAGCAACCGGTGCGACCCTTGAGGAAGCATCCGAATTGCATGCAGAGGCCGATACGGATGGAGACGGAGTTGTTACGCTATCAGAATTCATATCATCTCCGGCTGGGGAACGCTCTGTAGCTTTGCCTAAGCCCGTCGCTCCAGTTCGTAAACCGCTTGGTGGTGGACAGCAACCTACCCAAGCGCCCCAGCCAGTAACCCAGCGTCCACAACCTCTTCCACAACATCCTCAGCAACCCCAGCAAAACTGGCAGCAACAACCTCAGCAACCCCAGCAACCCCAGCAACCCCAACAAAACTGGCAACAGCAACCTCGGCAACCCCAACAACCCCAACAACCCCAACAAAACTGGCAACAGCAACCTGGTTGGCACCAACCCCAAGCCCCGGTGGTGCAGCCCACTATTCGCTCTGGAGTTCCCTGCAGGAATTGCGGTATTGGTCTCGATCCATACTGGCGCTTTTGTCCTATTTGTGGCCAGCAAAATATGGGCTATTGATGGCCTACTTGAGAAGGAATTTTCCTTCTTCTACCAGGACAGTTTCATCAAGCCAAATGCTTGGCGAGTTCATGACGCCTGATACGTGGATGCCGACGGCAGCAGTGCCGCCGAGTGTTGTATTGTCTCCGATTGAAAAATAAGCAGTGCCAAGGCGCTTCTCATCTTCGAGAACACTTCCAATCAGCCTCGCCTGTGGATTCATACCAAATCCGAATTCGGCAACAGTCCAAACATTTTCTTGCTCTTTATTTCGTAACCGCTTTGCTGCCTCGCCAAAGGCTTGTCGGATTTGCGCAGCAGCAGTTCCCCCTTTGACATCAACAACCAAGCCATCCTCAATTTGAAGCACAACAGGCTCGTCAACCAGTGTAGAATCCCAAGAGCCATCAATCACGATGGTTCCATTCATGGTCCCTTCTCTTGGAAGGGTGAATATTTTTCCAGCAGGTAGGTTGGTCAACATTCTTGGGCGATTACAAATCCCGTTATCATCCAATTTCCATTCCCGCCAATTGACTTCAAAAGTCACATTGGTGCCAGCAGCAGACTTTACATTGACAATGCGTTTTCTCCTCAGAACAGGAGTCATTTCCCCTATGTTCTTCTTTATCAGAGCAAAGTCTGCAGACATTCCCCCACTTGTGAACATCTCATTTGTCATCCCTGGCATGGTTGCTACTCGAGCGCCGTCCTTGATGGCTTGGCGTACCGCTCTTGTGTGGGTAAGTGAGTATCGGGTAGGTGCAATTACTACCTGCTGTTGGCGCATGAGGTTGACAACCGGAGCAGGGGGTTCTTCCCCGTGGTGACGTCCCTTTGGCATAACGACCAACAATACTCGGTCGGAGCGCTTGCTGGCGGCGTCGTGCAATGCTTGCCCGATATCGGTCGTCGTCGGGTCACAAACAATGAGAATATTTTCTCCTCTGCGCAAATCCATACAGGTGTCAATGACGGTAACAGCACTTTTTTGCATTAATCGGTCCATTCCAACTTCGGATTCTTCCTGTTTGACCTCATCAGTTTCTGGGATTGTAACCGGTGAAGGTTCAAGTTCAGTAATCGGAATCAATTCGCTCTCAGAGATGGCTTCATTGAGGTCAGTATCTTCCGAAGTTTTGGGAGTGCCGTCCTTACCTTTTCGCCGGAAAGGGGACACCATGATACCCGTAGAATTCTATTCCTCTTCAATGTGTGGTTTGTTCTTTGGGCTGAACAGAAATATCTTTTCGTCCATTTTGAAGAGAGTGTTCAAGAACACCCTAGAGTTCGTAAAGCCATGCAAGCCTATGATGACTTTTTGGTTCGTGTTCAAGACATCCATCGTTTGAGTTCGTTACAAGGCCATCTCGGATGGGATCAAGAGGTATTGATGCCCCCCAAGGGAGGCGAATCTCGGAGCGAAATTCTTGCTTGGTTGGCGGGGAAGCGTCATCAACATCTTACCGACCCGGAAATGGGCACGCTGCTCACACGTCTTGAATCGGAAGACCTGAATGTAGACCAATCTGCGAACGTCCGGGAAATGCGTCGGGCGTTTGACCAAGCAGTCAAACTGCCAAAGGAATTCGTAGAAGCGTTCGCAAAAGCTCGTTCTGAAGCTCTTGTTGCATGGCAGGAGGCACGGGCCGCTTCTGACTTTTCAATGTTTAAAGACACATTAGAAGCCTTAATCGATATGACAAAAACAAAGATTGGATATCTCGGAGTAACCAGCACACCGTATGATGTACTGTTAGACGAGTACGAAGTCGGTATGACCGTTGCCGATTACGATCCTCTCTTTGAAGGCCTAAAGCAACGTTTGGTACCTTTGCTTCAGTCCATCACCAATGCACAGAACAATCAGACGGCTCCGAAGCTCCCCGAAGGCCTTCGTTTTTCGATTCCTGCCCAAGAAAAGTTTTGTGAGGGGATTTCGTCACGAATGGGCTTTGATTTTGAAGGTGGACGCATGGATGCATCAACCCATCCATTCTCAGCAGGACTTTGGCCAGGAGATACGCGTTTCACAACACGGTTTGACGATAAGGATCCTTTTTCCTGTTTGTATGCGGTGATGCATGAAACCGGTCATGCTCTTTACGAACAGGGTCTTGACCGAACGCATCGTTTTACTCCACGAGGTGAAGCCGTTTCCTTAGGCGTTCACGAATCTCAAAGCCGCTTTTGGGAAAACCAGATTGGCCGTACTGCTGCGTTCTGGGATGTTGCTTTGCCACTCTTTTATGCTGAGTTCCCCGAAGCCCCAGAGTGGGATTCACAAACCATGAACCAAATCGCCAATACGGTCGAAAAAGGTTTTATTCGCGTAGAGGCGGACGAAGTGACTTACAACTTACACGTCATGCTACGGTATGAAATTGAAAAGAAACTGTTCAACGGAGACCTCGCCGTTGAAGATTTGCCGACTGCATGGAATACTATGTTCAAGGAATGGTTTGGAGTCGATGTTCCAGATGACCGGCTTGGATGCCTCCAAGACATTCACTGGTCTATGGGTGCATTTGGCTACTTCCCGACGTATACGCTTGGTAACCTCTATGCTGCCCAACTGTTGGAGGCCATGCGCAATGACCTCGGCGATATTGACACGATGATTTCCTCTGGTGACTGGAGTCCAATGTTGGACTGGCTTCGCCCTAGAATACATGAACGCGGTAGCCAAGTCACTCCGAGTGAACTCATAGAAGACGCAACAGGGAAAGCCCCTACGCCAGAACCCTTCCTCAATTATATTGAAGAAAAATACCGAGCGCTGTACCATCTTGATGAGTGATTATTCCCAAGGCGTCATGATGATTGGTTCGCCGACTTCACCGGGCTCAACCAAGATTTTCCCTTTCTGCCCAGTTGCTGTCGTTCGTTCAAAGACAGGTATTCCTGCAACAACCGTTACTTGAGCCCAACCTACGAGTGCATGACCTCTGAAGGGGCTCCAGCCAACTCTGCTCCAAGCATTCTTGTCTTCTACAACAGCTTCATTCATCATGTCAACCAAGACGATGTCGCCATCATTTCCTTCCTGCAAGAGACCTTTTCCGGTCATGTTGTAGCAATCCGCAACATTGGTTGACATCCAACGGACAACATCTTCAATACTGCATTTTCCATCTTTTGCGTGTGTGAGCATGACTGCGAGCGATGTATCAACACCGGGCATGCCGCTTGGTGCCTTTGGGAAACCGAGGGCCTTTGCTTCCAACGTGTGGGGCGCATGGTCCGTCGCAATGCATTGGATGGTTCCATTTCTCATGTGATTCCAAAGCAGTTCGCGGTCCTTCTTGTAACGGATTGGTGGATTCATTTTCAGACGAGTCCCTTCACGTGTCACGTCATCTTCGTCAAACGTCAAGTGCTGAGGAAGCGTTTCGGTTGTGATGATTGCTCCATCTGCTCCAGCTTGACTTGGAAGCGTAGTCTTGCCCTCTAGCCAATCCGCTTCTAAGCCACTTGTCAAGTGAAGTACATGCAAACGGTGGCCAGTGGATTGGGCCAGTTCAACTGCGAGCTTAGTCGCCAAGAGGGCGGTGACATCATCCCTCCATTCAGCATGTGCAGCGATGTCAGTTCGAGATTTAAAGACCTCAAACCGCTCTATGAGCCGTTGTTCATCCTCAGCATGTACGGCGATTAAACCTGCAGTGTTTCCGAAAATAGTTTCCAAGGCTTTTCTCTCGTTAACCAAGAGCGTACCCGTAGAGGATCCCATGAATACCTTGATGCCACAAATCCCTGGTATGGCGAGCGGGGCGTCGGGAGTTCCAACGGCTTCTTGCAGGTCAGAAACGTTTTCAGGAGTTGCTCCGATGAAAAAGCCATAATTGTTCACGCATTTTTTGGATGCAGTGTCTAATTTCATGTTCATTCCTTCCATTGTGGTAATGGAGGGTTTGTTGTTGGGCATATCAAGGAATGAGGTCACTCCTCCGCTGACCGCTGCGGCCGAACCAGACCCCAAATCTTCCTTCTCAGGTTGGCCAGGGTCGCGGAAATGACATTGAGGGTCAATCATTCCGGGGAGAAGGTGAAGGCCCTCTGCTTCGATTAAGAGTTCATCGTCTTGGGGCGTTAGGGAACCGGTAGTATCAATGGTGTCAATGACTCCGTTTTGAATCCTTAAATCTCCTATGATGGTTTGATCTGGTAGAACCATCGTTGCGCCCCGAATCAACATATTGCCTCTCATGACCAATCTCCAATCTTCGGCTGATGCGGCCAGCACATCAATATGGCGATGGGGTCTCAAGCGCGAGAAGCGCCTTTGGGCCGAAATGCGTCGCAAATCTCAGAGTCCATCTCCATATAAGGGCCGTTCATTAAATCGACACAGTACGGGACAGACTTCCAAATCTCATCAATCGTCTCTCGAATCGCCTTTGGTCGCCCAGGCAGATTGAAGATGAGGCTTGAGCCCCTAAGGCCACCAACTTGGCGAGACAATATTGCAGTTGGCACGTAGGCGAGCGAGATGCTACGCATCTGTTCACCAAAACCGGGCATCATTCTGTCGCAAACAGCAATCGTAGCCTCAGGTGTTACATCCCTTGGAGCAGGTCCAGTGCCTCCGGTTGTGACGATGACATCGCACCCGAATTCATCGGTCAAGGTCTTGAGGGTGTTCTCAATGTCTTCTTGCTCGTCGCGAACACATCGGTAATGGGCGGTCCAAGGGCTCCTGATGGCTTCGTCAAAGAAAGAAAGAATTGCAGGCCCCCCTTCGTCAACATACACTCCTTGACTTGCACGGTCGCTTACGGTCACGATTCCGAGGGTGACGGAATCTCCAACATGGCCGACTCGGCCCTCTCGTGATGTTTGTTGGTCCATGGAACCGCCTCACTGGTCGCCGTACTTTGCTACGATGTCTGCGTGGAAGTTGTCGAGAAGCGTATCTTCAAACAATTCGGTTTGACGGCGCATCTTGGTTGAACGGATATGCAGGACTGCCATGAGGATGAAGAGGATAATGATCATCGGAATGAATACCTCAAGCTTGTACTGGTGCATGAATTTCACAATTCCTTCAGCAGTATAGGCCCATGTTATCGAAGCGATCGAACCGCCAACAAACGTGGCTATGAGCACGCGCATGAATTGCATGCGTGAGAGCAAGCCCAGCATGGCTCCGACAAGTACGCCAGAGGCCATGAACGGAATCCAAACGAAGACGATTAATCCCCAAAAGCCCCATTTGTTGATCATTTCACGCTTCTCATTAGCCATGTATTCAACGGTTGAAAGCGTGTCTCCAAGGAATTTGGTTTGGAGCATTCGGCCACCTAGACCATCTTGGCGCGCAATTGCTACGATTCTGTCATCATCGGCAGACTTTCTCTCAACACGTCCCGCTCCGGAACGGTCAGCGAGGGTTGAAACTTCGTTTCGCGTTTTTACAACCAATTCCTGAGTGCCAAGGAGTTCTTCATTACGCTCTGAGATAAAGGTAAACAATTCATCTTTAATCTGCGTTGAGGTTTTGTCAAATCGGAAGAAGGCAAATCTTTGGGTTGGTCTGTAGATGACAGAAACGAAAACAACTCTATCGTCGCTGGTAACGACGGCACCTTTCATTTCGACATCGTTGCGACGGGTAAAGAAGAGATCCAGGCTGTCCCGAACATCGTCTTCAACTCTTGAGAGTGAGTGCAACTCTGAAAAGAAGGAGGAGTAATCTTGACGCTCTTCGGCTTCTTCACCACTGACGACACGAGTTCCGATTCCAACTCCGGAGTCGAAATCTATTGATTGGCCTGCGCCAATGATTCGGACATTGAGCTGAACAGGCTTGAATACTCTGAAAATTGCAAACTCTTCCAGAATATCCCGAAGAATTTCTGCTCGTATTTCCTTTGCGTCCGAGAGTGTGTTTTCAGTGTTCTTGTAGGCCACCATAATGTCAATGGACAGGTCCCTTGTCTCCACTTTGAACAGATCATGGTCGACCTCGACATTGAGGCGATTTGCAATCTCAGTGACGGTATCTTCTACCAGTCTAGCAATGTGATTGCGGGAAAGGATATCGTCGGTATCTTGGTGGTAAACCTTGTACATGAGCGGGTAAAGAACAAGCAGTGAGATGATTGAAAGTGAGAGCGAAATGAATGCCATCCACCATGCAGGGATTCCGGCCGCACCTCCGGTAAGCATGGCGGTTTCACGACCACCGCCTAGTTCGGCACCCATCAGCAAGTACCCCCAGTCTCCGAGGTCTTGGACTGTCCAGCAGGAACGCGAGCCAGCATCGGCGATACGAACGTCAGAATGCTCGGTGTCGTCAACGAACGGAAGGAAGGAGAGCGCCTCGCTTGATATAGTGAGTTCAAAACTAATGGCTTTGGTCATTGATTGCATGACGAAAGGAGAACTGATGTTGTTTTCTTCATACACCGTTAGTCGGAATTTTAGGTTGTATTCGCCTTCGGGCAAGTCGGAGAACGGTGCTTTGAAATATGCTCTACCAGAGTTATTCAACTCTTCATCAACAACACGAGTTGTTTCATCGGTCATCACAACATCATTTGCCCCACCTTTGTCCTCAATGGAATAGTTGAGGAACGCTACTCCGTTCGGCAGATTATGGCCGGCAATGGAGAATAATTCTCGGTCTGGATCTGGGAATATATTGAGCCAAGGTTCATCGGAAATTTCTTCACATTCATCGCCAATGTCCAAAAAAGTAGTGGACGCCTTGTGGTCAAGAGCAGTCGTGTTGCCGAAGACTCCCGAGGACATTGAAAAGAGGAGTAGAGCAAACAGCATCCCGTAAACGAGTCCTCCCATCAACACGAAATCTTCGATGTTTGACAAGAAACGTTTTCCACCGCCCATCCGCCGTTGGCGAATTTCTTGCAGTTCCTTTGTCTCCTTGTTTCGAGATTTTGTATGCTCTTCATGAGCGTCGAGAGGCGCCTCGTGGTCTGCCGCTCCTTTGCCCATAGTGAGGGCAAGACGGAACTTCCTCATGAACCCTTTTCTCTTTATAGTTGAGGGGTTCGTTTGGTAAGGTTCTTTCTATAGATATGTGCTGTTGCTCATCAATGCTTCAAAATAAGGGAAAGGTGCGGCTGATTTCTTATTTTTCGGCAACATTATCCCAAAAATTTCCGCTGTTTGCAATCTCTGTTTGAGGGGCCGATTCCGATATTTCAGGTGGTGATGGGGCGGCATGGAAGTCGTCTCGAAAGTCTCTGGAGGTTGTTCGTTCACGTTCTTTTTGCAGCCGTTTAAGCGTAAATTTACTCTCTGGGAAGAGTGCCATTCGTATTGAAATACATCCGCCTAATTGTACCATAAGGCCTGCGAATAGAAACGGTAAAGAGAAGCAAATCATGAAGATGCTCAGCATCACACTTTCACCAAAACCGACAGGCAGTATCAAGAACGGAACAAGGGTAAACGGCATCCCAAAGCAAATCAAGAAAATTCCAGATAAGACAGCACCCAGGCGTTGTGGAGTCTGAAAATCAGTCATATCGCTTTGGCCATGCATGATTCTTCCTCACGGTAATGAATGTTGGTGGGTTAGGCCGGACTTGAACCAGCGACCTCGGCATCTTCAGTGCCGCGCTCTCCCAACTAAGCTACTAACCCGTTCATTCTTGGCGAGTGCCCTCGCCATATCAAGCCTTCCGATGTAGCGTCTCCACCGGGCTATTCAAAAAAAGCTCTACTGGGCCTCAAACCGCTCCGTTCAAGACATCAGTTTGCATCTTGAACAGCGTCTCCATTCCACCGTCAGCCTGGGCCAATAGGGCGCTCAGTTCATCAGCAGAGAAGGTAGATTCTTCTCCAGTACCCTGAATTTCAACGTATTTTCCATCGCTCGTTTTGATCACGTTCATGTCAACATCTGCATTTGAGTCCAAGATATAATCGAGGTCAAGGTAAACATCACCATCAATCAATCCTACCGAAACAGCGGCGAGGTCATGCGGTATGACGTCCATTTCGTGATTTTTCTGTTCAATGGCTGACAGTGAAGGAGCAGTCCACCCCTCTTTGCGTTGTTCAAATGTCGGACGGAGGTCAGAAGGTAGACAATCTCCCCTCGCTATCAATCGGCGCACAGCCAAACGAAGGGCGATGTTTGCTGCAGTGATGGACGCACAGCGAGTACCACCGTCTGCGTTTAGCACATCACAATCGATGTTCAAGGCAACGGGTCCTAGTGCTTCTAGATCTACTGCGGCTCGGAGTGAACGAGCGATAAGGCGTTCAATCTCTTGCGTCCGACCTTTTGCTCCATTTCGCTCTCGGCGAAATCTGGAATCTGTTGAACCTGGTAAAAGGGAGTATTCAGCATGGACCCAGCCTTTTGTTGCATCACGAGGGAACCAACGCGGGAGTTTGGATTCTTTGGTACAGCAGGCTAAGACAACGGTGTCGCCCTGCCGATAAAGAACTGATGCAAGGGCATTTGGAGTGAAATCCAATTGCACTTCGACATTTCGCATTTCGTCTGCTTTTCTTGAGAGTTCCAAGTTGGTCTTGAATTTGGCCATGCATCTCCCAGCGGGTTCGCTTCATCAAGCCTTCTCACCTTCCAACTTGGATGACGCGCACCTTCAAAGCGTTTCAGTGGGTGGAAGAATCATGTCCCAGCCACAGGCAGTTATTTGCGGCGTTGCTCGCACCCCCATCGGAAAATTCCTCGGTACTCTCTCGTCGTTCACTGCAGTGGAACTCGGTGTATTTTCCGTGAAAGAGTTGCTAAATCGAGTCAACATTGACGCTCAGTCCGGTGTTATTGATGAGGTCCTTTTCGGTCAAGTTCTCCAAGCTGGAGCGGGACAGAACCCTGCTCGTCAAGTCGCACTGGGTGCTGGACTACCTGTTACGACTCCTTGTACAACCATCAACAAAGTATGCGGTTCATCGCTCAAGGCGGCCATGATGGCCGCAAACAGTATTCGTGCAGGCGAATACAAAGCCATTGTTGCAGGGGGGATGGAGAGCATGAGTAACGCCCCACAATTGCTCATGGGTCAACGAAAAGGTGCTAAAATGGGTTCATCCACACTCATTGATTCAATGATTCATGACGGTCTCTGGGATGTTTACAATGATGTTCACATGGGTCTCACCGGGGAAACGGTTGCAAAGGAATGCAATATCAGTCGCGAAGATGCAGACCAGTTCGCATTACGAAGTCAACAACGGGCTGCCAATGCTTGGGAACAAGGTTGGTTTGACTGGGAAACTTTCTCCATAGAGGTTCCACAACGAAGAGCCGACCCAATCACCTTCAATTCTGACGAAGGAGTTCGGGGCCAAACGACCATTGAATCTCTTGGAAAATTACGTCCGGCATTTGACCGTGAAGGCATGGTCACTGCCGGTAATGCCAGTACGCTTAATGATGGAGCAAGTGCTATCTTGGTCGCAGAAGAATCCTTTGCTCGGGAGCAAGGTTGGGAAATTATTGCATACATTCGCGACTATTGTACGTCTGGAGTTGAACCTGCTCGTGTCATGAGCGCTCCAATCCCCGCAGTTAAGATGCTCCTTGAACGAAATGAACTTCAGGTATTGGACGTTGATGTCTACGAACATAACGAAGCATTTGCATCTGCATCATGTGCTGTGGCTCAAGAAGTCGGAATTCCTGACGATCGCTTCAATCTTCACGGTGGAGCAGTTAGTTTAGGCCACCCGCTCGGTGCGAGTGGAACGCGTTGTCTCATCACCATGTTAGGGGTCATGCGACGCATTGAAGCGTCTTCGGGAGTGGTTACTCTTTGCCTTGGCGGAGGTAATGCTGTAGCAATGTACGTCACTCGAGATGTTTGAATCCAAGGCCCGATTTTTCCTGCTTTGAACGGTTCATGCTAAATAGGGAGCGGCGGGGGCTTCACATTGGGTGTACCAATGGGTTCCTTTCAAGACCTCGGCATAAGTGATGCACTTGCGGAAGTATTGTCTTCGCAAGGTATTAATGAGCCGTTCGAAGTTCAAGTAGAATCTATACCTCCTGCTATGGAAGGCAAAGATGTTTCATGCCGAGCGCCGACAGGGTCCGGTAAAACATTGGCTTTTGGCCTCCCCATGCTGGAAAAAGTCTCTTTTGCCGAGCCAAACCGTCCTCGCGCTCTTATTCTAACTCCAACCCGAGAGTTGGCTGAACAAATCTATGGTGTTCTCAAGCCACTTGCTCGGGTTATAGACAGAACTGTTGGGACCATCTATGGTGGAGTTTCTTACAAGAATCAGTACCGAGCCTTAGAGCGTGGATTGGATGTTGTCGTAGCTTGCCCAGGTCGTCTTCTTGATTTGATGGAGCGGGGCGCAGTTGTCCTCAAGGATGTTGAAGTTGTTGTCATTGACGAAGCCGACCGAATGGCTGATATGGGATTCATGGAGCCTGTTTGTGACATTCTTGACCGATGCCTTCCAGACCGACAAACCGTCCTCTTCAGTGCAACTCTTGACGACGAAGTTGCGGATTTGATCAAGCGCTATCAACGGGAACCTGTTCGTCTAGAGGTTGGTGCTGAAGAAGTATCAATCACCGATATGGAGCATCACTTCTGGCTTATGCCCCATGCCAAAAAATCTCCAATTTCAGCTGAATTAATTCGTAATTGCGGGCGAACAGTTGTCTTCTGCCGTACCCGACTCGGTGTAGAGCGTGTAACTGATGAGTTACTTGATGATGGCCTCGGTGTTCGTGGACTTCATGGTGGTTTATCACAACGGCAACGTGACCGAGCTATGCAGGCTTTCAAGCACGGTGAATGCATGGCTCTAGTGGCTACAGATGTTGCCGCAAGGGGCTTAGATGTTGAAGGAGTCAACTGTGTTATTCATTATGATCCTCCGGAAAACGGTAAGGCGTACAAGCATCGTAGTGGACGAACTGCTCGCGGTGGAGCAAGTGGTGTAGTCGTATCTCTTGTTCAGCGCCCTCAGAAGAAAATGTATCATCGTCTTCAGAAAAATGTTGGTGTTAATGTAGACTTTACTCCACCCGACTTTGGCTCCCTTCCTACGTTTGAAGTAGAATACATCCCTCCCGAGCCACGTTCTCGTGGACGTCGTGATGGTGGCCGTCGAGATGGCGGCGGCGGAGGCTATGGACGTCGTGATGGTGGTCGCCGAGATGGTGGCCGTCGTGATGGCGGTCGTCGTGATGGCGGCGGCGGAGGCTATGGACGTCGAGATGGCGGTCGTCGTGATGGCGGCGGCGGAGGCTATGGGCGTCGAGATGGCGGTCGTCGTGATGGCGGCGGCGGAGGCTATGGACGTCGAGACGGAGGCCGTCGAGATGGCGGTAGACCCGATTACAATCGCAACGAACGTAACCAACGTGACGGCGGATACCGTCGTGGCGATGACCGAGGAAATGATGGCGGCTCGCAAAATGACCGCCGTGGCAACCGCGGTGAGCGCGAAGGTGGAAACCGTCACAGGGACGATCAGCGTGGAAATGATCGCAATGAGAACCGTGGAGGTCGCCAAGGTGGCCGAGATGGTGGTGGCGGTGGCTACAACCAGCGAGGTAACGAGCGACGCGAGAACCGTGGTGGTCGTGATGGTGGACGTCGTGGTGAGCCTCGTGAAGACAGTGGATATCACGGCCGTTCTGCTCCTAGCCGAGAAACCAACTCTCGTAGTGAAGACAGTGGGGAGAAGAAGGAACACACGGGCAAGAGAGCACCTCCGCCCCGTCCACGTTCTGGACCCCGCCCATCAAGAGCAAACTTTTCTCGACGCAGAGGGTCTCCTCCTCGTTCATTTAAGCGAAAGAAGTGATGGTTCACCAAAGAACAGCAGTTCTTTCATGAGTATTGATTTGGCTTGGTCTCTAAGGACTCGGTTCTTTGCATCACGATGAAGGTGATTGAAGTCTATCTTCGTTCAAGATTGCCTTTTTTTCATTGCAATGAAGATGAACAGCAGAATAAGTAACGTCGCCCCTGTCCCCCCATAAATCAACATTTGTTGATCTGTAGAACTTGACAATTCATTAGCTTCAGTTAGTTCTTCTAACGTTTGGTTTTGAAAGAAAATAACCTTCTGAGTCAAACTCATCGTCATGCACTCATTGGTGTATTCGCAGCTGAATTGACTCTTGACAATCACTTCAACATCTACCGCCAGGGTGTGGACTCCATCTGCGTTCAAGGGCCAATCGGAGCCATCTGTTGGCGTGTTTACTGTGATTCTAAAAAGTTCAGGGGGCCCATTAGGTTCGACTTCTATCCCAGTGAACGGGAGCGAAAATGCGCTCACTCCATCGAGAACATCACCATTTGTGGAAAGGATGAATTGGTCCAAGCCATTGCCTTGATTGTAGATCTTATATTGTAGACTTTCAATTGTCCCTGTCTCTATCATCGCAACAGGATTTGTCATTTCCAGGTTGAGTCCAGCATGTTGCAAGATGTTTGCCATCATGTTCACAGAACTCTCAGCAAGATTAGGAGGCGGCAAACCACTTGTTTCTTGAACAGATGCCGTGATG
This sequence comes from Candidatus Poseidoniaceae archaeon, assembly GCA_938084675.1. Lineage (GTDB taxonomy): Archaea > Thermoplasmatota > Poseidoniia > Poseidoniales > Poseidoniaceae > Poseidonia. The sequence continues at coordinate 36,958 of CALKGM010000018.1, read as the reverse complement.
GTTAGTGACCTTGACTGTACGGCCATTTGACTGTCGGCCCTTATGGCGACTTGGAAGTCCGATTCATCACCAGATGCAAGATAGATTGATCCAGGAGCAGCGGTTGCTAATCCATCTGCGGTCACTTCGATTGCGATTTTCTCGGTGTGGAGTGAAGGATTGCTAACCGTGCAGTCTGCATATCCAGTCAATGTTGCTCCAGGATGGACTTCGATTTCCACGCTACCGCTTGGGTAAGGTGCAGTGCAGCTTAATTCTACTGCGGCCACTACACTCTGTGCGGCCGAATTGTTAACCAAAGGAGAGGCTAAACTTGACGTCAGCAACATGAAAACCAGCCATATTATGCGCATATAACAGACTAAATTCTACTTCTACTTCATTTTGATGCCTGCAAAACGCTCTATTTTCACTAAATGCAATCGAACAACTCGAGCCTCTCCACGATGCAAATCAGATTCATTGAGCTCTGTGGTTTCAACAGATGCGTGTATAATGGACATTTCAGGTGCATGAGGTCCGGTTAATTCGGCAAGAATGGTATCAAGGTCAAACAGTAGATCTAACGATTTCGGCCCACCGCTCGTTAAGGGAAATTGACTCTTGTGATAACCTTCCATGACGAAGTGTCCGCCTGGCTTCAATGCGTGAAGCATACGAGGCATGTGGCGCTGCCGAATCGGCGTAGGTGTATGGAACCAAGAGCATGCAATGAGGTCATAATCTTCGGTTTCAAATGAACGAAGCACCAAATCATCGACATGATACTCTACGGTTACATTGCAACTCTTAGCAAGTTGCATGCACTTCTTTTTCCCTTCTTCGGAGAGGTCAAACACTTCAGCATTCCATCCCTTGCCAGCAGCCCAAACGGCATTTCTGCCTTCGCCATCGGCTGGAAATAGGGCTTTAGAATTTGAATCAGGGTTCATGGATTCAATACGATTTTTGAGCCACACATTCGGCTCTTTGCCATATGCGAACGCCTCTAATCCAAATCTTCTGTCCCACATTTCTGGATTTGAGCGCGTATTCTCATCCATCACTCTTCCTCCTTAACTGTAAGTGGCTGAGAAAATATTCCGTGCTCCTCAACAACCTCACAAGCGCCTGGCAGTACGCCAAGCAAGTCGTCAGTAGAGAGCCCGGTAACCTTGTAGATTTGGTTCGCTATTCGTTCTTTTTTGGTAAGGCCTGGTCTTAAAATTGCGTAACGTGGACACATTGCACGAATTTCATCCGGAGCGGCAGTCATCATGAGGGGGACTCCATTGATAGCAACAATTCCAATTCCAATTTCAACATTCAAATCCTTGTACCAGGTTCGTTGACCACGGACGATAAATGCACCTTTTCCAACATACTCGCCCGTCTGAGCAGTCTTCGAAACTTGTGCAGGCTTGACGCTATAGACCGTCCCATGAGAGCCTCCACTGTTCCAAGCCCTGCTCCAAGAAAGTGCCAGCATAGCAGCTTGGTTCAACTTCTCTTCATTGATGCGCTCATCTCCAAGTTTGTCTACCAGCCGATAGGCTGGTATATCTGCTGGAAGATGGGTTGGCCTTCGTTCTTCCAATGCAAACCCTTGCGTTGCTCTCAGGCTACAGGAAGGCGCACCATGAAGGTCGGCGTGAAGGTACATGTCAGAGCCCGAAAGATGCTTTTTGACGACGGAATCATTTCCCTTTGCATCTTTGCCTCCAACCAAAAGGTGGCCTCCACTCACCGTACCCCATCGGTGTTGCTCAAACCACATTCGTTTGCTACGCTTCAACCGGTTGAGTTTCCCACTTGCTTTTTGCTTCTCTTCTTTCTTCTTTGCTCGCTTCAATTGCCGTTCAGTTTCTTCTAGAGCATCAACGGCTCCGCTGGTCTTGTTCTTCTGTTTTCTTGCGGAGTCAAAGTATCGTTGTGCGTTCTGGTAAACCGTGGCGTCGAGTTCAAGCAAAACTTGTGGGCCTTTCGGTTCGTTTTGTTCATCGGGTAAAATCACGTTGATTTCTCGTTTTGAAGGGTTGATTGAAGTGATCCAGGGGATGGATTTGGATGCTTTTTTCACAGCATCCCATCCGTTGGCTTCTACCGCTTCTTTGGTTTGATTGAGAAGACTTTCTACGTGGGTCCAATGTTCTTGAATGAGATGACCTAGGCGTTGCTGTTTCTCGATTTTCACTCCAAAGCCGGCTAGGGCCTTCTCCTGCTGGGCTTTTCTTCGGCCGAGGCGATCTGCATCTGTCGATTGTCCGCGACCCGGACCGGCCTGCTCGAAGCGCTCTTCTTCCCTCCGTTGCAAGGCGTGGGCGTCATGACTTCCTTTCCATGAATCCACTGCGAGGCGTAGTGAGGAGAAACTTACAACGGGCTTCCCTTTGTGTGAGGGCAAGAGAATAGGCGTAGCTTCTTTGGTCCTCTTCTCGAGCCATTGATGTTGCTCGACCAAAGGCAAAGATTCGTACGTGGACAGCCAGTTTTCATCATCATCATCAATGAGTTGAACGATGAGGTGGCCCTTTTTTGTTGAATCCAAATCTTCCAATAATGATTTCAGTGCGCCATATATGGATTCAGGGTCGGCTTCTAGAGGATCCATATTGGGTTCATGTTGAGCAAGTTCACAAACTGCATTAGCGTGAGTTCCTCCCAGGTTCGCTTTTCCACCAAGTGTGGAAACCAGGTCGCGGTCTGATTCTTCAAGAAGAGATTTCACAGCATCTAAATCTAGAGAGTACGGGTCCAATGCGGCTGGTGGTGGGACGTATTCAACGCCCTTCTTGAGTGTCCTTCCGGCATATGAAGCGTGGGTTAAGGGCTGAACGATAATTCCATTTTCATCTGCTAAGATGATGTTTCCGTCTCTAAATACTTCCACGTAAAGGGTCCGCTCTCCTCCTTTGGTGTCAAAATGAAAGGATAACACTCTGTCAAAACCAACTTGATTTACAGCTGTTAGACGAGCATTCCGTAGATGCTTTCGCAAAACCATGGCGAACGGCGGAGGCGTCATCGGCATCGGCCGGTCTCGTTGAGACGTGTATATTCGCTCACCACGTACCAATACCAGGTCCGATTGGTCGGCACCTTTCGGATTGAGGCGAAGCACGACTTGTTCATAGTGAGGCATGTATGCCTTTTTGACATAGGCCCCGGCCAATTCGTTTAATTCACGAGCAATGGCCCGTAGATCAAAACCTGACATTGCTTTCTTCATTCTGCCACGCCCTTGTTATCCTTGTGAAGTTGAGGTTTATTGAAGGTTCTTCATGCACCGTAAATGACAGAATATCCAGCATCCTTCCAGCCTATTATTCCACTTTCAAGGTCTCGCACATCGGTATAACCGAGGTCGAGGAGTGTTTCGGCGGCTGCTTGAGAACGGTTTCCACTGCGGCAATAGAGGAGAATAGTTGTGGATTTGTCATCTGGCAACTCACTGCTTCGTTCAGATAATTTATCGTGTGGGATAAGTGTCGCATTTTCAAGATGACCATCCGCTTCCCATTCATCTTGAGTGCGAGTATCAAGAAGGAAGGCACCTGCTTCCTCATCAATCGCAGTTGCGAATTCATCAGCATCAACCCGGGTCCAATTTTCGGATTCCGACGTACATCCAGCAAGGCTTACAAGAGGAAGCACGAGGAGGATAAGGGTCGTAATCTTCAATCGTCCAAATCTCTGCTTCATTGTATCACTCCTCCATCATCAGGTGAGAATTGCAGCAGAACTTTTCCGATGTTTTTAGCGTCATGAATATACTGATGCGCATCTTGAACCTTTTCAGCGGGGAATATACTGTCGACGGTAGGATTGAGATTCCCACCTTCTATTCCCTTGAGAATCCGGTCAAGCTGAGTTTGCATGACGCGCTCATCGCTCCATGTACCCATGTGTACCCCAAATACGGAACGGTTTCGCGTCATGAGCCGCAGAGGGTCGAATTTTGGTGTTTTTCTCATCGCAAAAAGTGCCTTGAGAAGGGAACGTTTTGAGGTCGGTGCTGCTGCTGAAAGTCCGTAGGTGTACAAACGCCCACCTTCTGCGACAACCGAGAGGCTTCGCTTGAGGTGCTCTCCTCCGATGGGGTCAAGAACATGGTCGACTCCACGGCCGTTGGTTTCTTTTCGAATAATATCAACGAAATTCTCGTTATGTCGGTCAATGGCGCGTGCTCCGTAGTGTTTGATGATCTCGTGCTTGGGGGCAGATGAGGTGGCCCAGACCTTCTCAATACCAGCCCATTTACACAGTTGAAGCGCTGCAATACCAACGCCTCCGGCGCCCCCGTGAATGAGAACAGAATGGTCAGCCTTCATGTGTCCGAGATAGTGAAGCATATGGTGAGCAGTAAGGTAAATCACCGGTGTTGCAGCAGCAGATTCAAGTGAAATTGTGTCGGGAATTGTCATGACTCTTGATGTTTCACACGTCACATGGCTTGCTTGTCCCCCATTACGCATTGCAGCCACAACGCGTTGTCCGATGGAAAATGAAGTGACTCCAGGTCCGAGGGCATCAACATAGCCACTGACTTCGTAACCCGGTGTGAACGGGTAAGGTGGGCGTGGATTGTAAAATCCCATCCGCATCAGTAAATCTGCAAAATTAATCCCCGCAAATACGACTTTGATTCGGACTTCATCCTTTCCGGGTTCTGGCATGTCCATGGATTGGACGGTGATTGCTGAAACGCCCCCTGCTTTGTTGATAACAACTCTTCTTGGCATATCTTATCCTCCTTATTGTGCGGTCCAAATACCGTTCTTCTGTGTGAGATTTCCCTCTTCTTGGTGAGCGAGCAGATGAGATAATGTTTGGTCAATTGCAAGACCTGGATGGGCGTCAGGTGTATCTTCATAGGCAGTTTTTGCAATTTCGTTAACGGATGATTGGCCGGCAATTACAGCATCTAAAACACGTTGATGCCGAGCGCTCCGGTGATCTATGTACCGTTGAATGGTTTGTTCTGGTAGGGCAATCACTGGACCGTGACTGGGGAATATCAGATGCGGCTTTGCTTCCTTGAGTCGCTTTAGTTGAGCGATGTACTCGTTCATGTTACCTGTTTGAGGAGGGATGAGTATGGTTCCGATTCCGGCGACCATATCCCCTGCGATCAATCCTGCATCTCCGAGTAGACAGATATGGCCGGGATGATGGCCTGGAGTTATGAGAACCTTCCAACATTGTTCTCCGAGTTGAAGTTCATCTCCATCGGAGAGAATACGGTCACATGGAACACTTTGGGAGGTGAATTCACTGCCCCAAATAGGAGCATCAATCGCTTCGCGAAGCAAACCTATGTCGGCAAGATGGTCGGCGTGGCTGTGAGTGAATACGACAGCTACGAGGGTGCCCTTGTGTCGGTCGATAGCCGTTGCCAGAGATTCCATGTCCTCTCGCATGCGAACAGCAGGGTCCACCAGGACATAATCCCCTTCGGGGTCGCCCACCATGTAGGCGTTGGTATGGTCGGCTGGCGGTAACGTTGCAGTCTTGATCGGGATGACTTCAACACCATGGGCAAATAGGATTGACCGGCGTCCTGGAAGTCTCGAAGCAATGTCATCTGCTGCCTTCTCCATGTCCCGGTCAAATCGGTCAAGCGTCCGTTCAATTTCCATCAGAAGCGTGACCACGGGTGGAGCCACTTTCATTTCGTAAGAACGCCATTTTGAAAGAATATCCAGAGGGCGTGCCCATTTGACTTCGGTAAATTCGGTTTGAGGTTCTAAATCAATTTCAGGCATTTGATTTGATGGGCCAGCGTGGAAATGGAGGAATGCATTGTCAAATTGGACAGGTCCAAAGGGAGGCGTAATCCGGTGGCTGAGTACCTTGATGTTCTCCTTAGAAACAGGGAAGGCGGCGTTCTTGGCCATTGGGAGCCAGTTCTTTTTGTCTCTGACAATCGCTAATCTTGCATCTAAAGGAACTGCGGTTAACCCGTTCGTAGCAGGTACGAGGCCAAGTTCTTCACTCATCTCTCTCAGTATACAAGCAATTGTTGTTGCTTCTCTCCCTTCGAGTTGTGGAAATGACTCCACTGCTTTAGTGTCTACAGATGATACGCCTCCACCTGGAAATGCCCAGTAATTGGGAAAGGCTCTCATGGTTATGGAACGCTTACCCAGGAGTACTTCAACGCCTTCGGGGCCATCTCGGGTGAGGGTCATTGTCGCCGTTGGACGCGCAGAGCGACGCGAAGCGGGAGCAAAGTTGACACCTTCAGGTACTTCACTCATGAAGGGGCCTTGAGCGGCTTACCTTCAAGGCTTGCGTATCGTTCATGCTTCTTGGCGGCGAACGAAAGCTGCACCAAGCAATGAAAGCGTGGCGAGCATACCGGTGAATCCTGGCAGAGACGGATTTTCGTCGCTGTAGGCGTCGGCTGAGGAAGAGTAGAGCCGAACGGTGTTCCATGATTCTTCAACTCCACCGTTACTGGTAATGTAGATCATATCGCCGTCAGAGAGTGTTCCCGAATCATCTGCATCAACAAAGAAGATGTATTGGTCATCTTCAGCCATAGCATCTATGTAATCCTCATCACGCAAATCTGCTTCAGTGGTCATGGCCTCTTTGAGACCTAATCCAACATCATCTACCTCTTCACAGGTACGAACTTCAGTTCCATCGTCATCATAGTCGCTTTCACAGTATGAAAGAACGATTGAATAGTCCTCAGTGACTCCTTCAAACAAGAACGGAGCATCTCCTGCCATGATGGTATAAACTGACATATCGTCATTGTTTCCATTTCCATCATAGAAGCAAACATACTCGCTGTAACTTCCGGTCTCGGTGTCGCTGGAATCATAGGCCGTGGCGATAAGAACGTGACATTGGTTTTCAAACGAATAGCCTTCAATATCAGCTTGGTCTTTAAGCAAGGTCATCTCGTAAATTGCACTAAATACACCATTCTCATCATACGAGAAGGTCTCTTCTCCCATTGAATGGAGACGGGTAAGATCCGGGTTTTCGTTCGCGTAGTATTCCTCTTCAGTAACAATACCAAACTCAACTTTCTTGAATGATTCAATGTCCTCATAGACGGAGAACTTGAATCCTGTGGTTTCCCAAGTGGTTTGGTCGTAAACAGAGGAGAAACTGTGATCCTCCCAACCCCAATCGGGTTCGTCACTTCCATCCTCACAATCTTCGATTCCATCTTCATAAAATCCTGAATCAATAAACTCGCCCGAATCGCATTCAAACATTGGTATGACCCCCATGAACACACCCGAGCCAGATTCTGCATCATATTGGTAAAACATAATTTGAGTTTCACCTAATGAATCACTGAATTCAAAGGCTTCTTCATCTCCGTTGGCGAGAGGAAGGTGTTCGGTGCAGATGTCGGTTGTTTGGTTGTAATCACCCATACATTCCTCTCCAATATTGCTCCAATTGGCGTAAGGAATAGAGAGGTGAGTTCCGTTAAACTGGATATTGAAAATCTCATCATCGTCCACCCCAGCATCTTGGATCATAATGGAGATATTATTGGGGATGGTAATATTTGTCGTGTTCATTGGCCCATTCCATTCCTTGTTGCTGAAGTCGTCGATGCCCAGGTCAGTATCACACATGCTCATGTCGAGATTGGTATTGTTCCATACGCTCAAAAACTCATTCTCTGCAAGAACATTCGTGTCCATGATAGCATCGCAATACCACATGTCCACAAATTGAGAGTCTTCTGTTTCGGGTTCATCTGAACCGTCAGAACAATCCACTATTCCATCGTTCCATTGATCGCTACCGATCAACTCGCCAGTTGTTTCACATTCAAACATATCTTCGGGAGTTAGTAGAAGCACTGAGCCAGTAAGGCTATCGTACTGATAGATGGTAACTACCCCTTGTTCACTGTCTCCATGTGTGACTTCAAACGCTTTAGAATCGGATTGAGTGATTTGTCCAATTGGTTCCGAGCAGGTGCTTGTTGAGTTATTGTAAGTTCCGCCGAAATAAACACATTCATCGGAAAATGATGAAGGCAAATAATATGTTTCAATCATGGTTGTACCATTATGGCTTAGAGAGGAAGCACTCATGTTTTCTGGGAAATCATTGATGAAGAATTCTTCAGGTAATGCAAAGGTTTCATTCTCTGCGAACATGTGATATTCAGTTAGTTCCGTGTCGCAGGATGAAGTGTCAAGGTTGGTACTGTTCCAAACTTCCATTACGCTTTTGTTACCAATCATGGTTGCATCCACGCCCTCCATGCAGACAAAGATGGTGAGGAATATTGGACTGCCATCTTCGTCGTATGTCATTGATTCAAAGCTGTTTCCGGACCAATCCTGTTCAACCGTGAATGGAAGTGCTTCAGTTGAAGCATAACTCGACATGTCGGCTTCAAGAATTGCAGTCATTTCATCGAGTGTGTGGAGTGTGAATGTGCCGGATTCATCGTTTGAATCAATATCAACTTGAATGCTTCTCAACTCTAAAAGGGCGTTGACGGTAATGGTCACTGTGTGGATTTCGCTATCAAGCACCGTCATTTCAGCACTGAATACGAACGTGGAAACAGCGTCCATAGGGTTCATGAGAAGAGAGAAGTTAGCCGACGAAAAGTCGTATGCGGACAGGTCAATACCTGTTTCACTATCCTCGCCCATTCCATTTTCATCGGACCCATCTGAACAATCCTGTTCGCCATCGTTGACATAGTCAAAGGGTATTTCTTCACCGTTGTCGCAAATGAACACGTCATCTCCGTCGGAATCCATACTTTCAAAGATGAGGTCAACGGATAAAATAAACGATTCCAATTCATCAATAGTGAGTTCACCAGACTGGTCATCGTCTGCCTCTGCGTAGGCTGATTCCAATGCCTTATCCATTTCATCTGTTCTATCCACCATAACCAACTCCTCAAGGAATGTAAAGAATTCCTCGATACTCATTGAATCGCTGTTGTCAGAATCTGCTTCTTGGAGAAGTTCCTCCGGTGTAGGAGGTGGCACAGCGTCTTCATTGCTGCTGTCTTCTCTACCCGAAGTTTCGTCATCTTGCATGTCATCGTCGTCCATGATGCTCCTCATCACATCTTCATAGGAAGTTGCGCTGGTCATGGAAAATTTCTCCCCGTTGTAATCAACGTAGATCATGGTGCCGTCCGAGGTTGGTTGCGCCCACCATTTTTCTTCAAGAGTCATCATTGCGCCGAGGTCAACAGATGATTCAAAATAAACTCCTTCAGGACTAAAGATGGCCGTTTCTAATACGTCTGCATCCATCATCTCACCCTCTACGTTCATTGGCCCTGACCATGTATCGGTGTACCCTGCTGTTTCTCCCGCAGCGGGACCTTCATCCATGAGCTTGATGAAGTCGTTGACCGCCTGAATTAAGATTTCTTCAGATAAACAAGCGAGGTCATTTCCTGCACTTTCGTTGTAGTTGTATGCCGTTTCATCATTACAACCGGGGATGATTTCTTCAATTACATCGGCCACTGAATCTTCGGTAGGTTCTGTGCACCCTGCTAGAAGGAGTAAAGCGGTCATTAAGAAAGCAAGTTTTTTCTGCATAAACTATCCTATGGTCGTCGGTATATCAACGTTTTACCTTCGCCAATTTTTCACTCCTGGCCTCCGAGGGTAAAAATAGAACGGATGGTACCGATGGTTCATGACTCATGAATCGGTAGAGGAGCATTTGGCTGAGATGGCTGACCTCATCGAGCAAGCAGAAGCCATGGGAATTGACCTCTGGCCAGAAACCAAACCCTCACGCCCATGGGCCAAATATGCATTGGCGTCATTTATGACCATCATGATGCTCTCTTGGGTTTCAAAAGTTCTTTTCCGCTTCGTTTGAGTCGAGGACACCCTCACCGTTGATTTCAAGAAGGACTCGTTCTTGGCCAAGAATACAGTCCCTTAGTGTAGCGGTCCATCATGGAGGATTCTGGTTCCTCCGACCTCGGTTCAAATCCGAGAGGGACTATCCGCAAAAGTTGTTTTAAGGGCGTGAAGGGTACGTTTTCCCATTTTTAGGGCATACGAAAACCTATAAGCGGGGGACTTTTAGGGCGGCCTAAACCGGTGGCCCTTATCATGAAAACACGGACTTTAAAATCAATGATACTTGTATTTCTAATCTCCACAGCATCCCTTGCGGGTTGTCTTGGTTTAGAAGACGAGAATGAAAGCCAGAATTTAGAAGATTTTGTCATTGCTTACAGCATCAAAGATGATTATACTAACGTCGATGAAAACCCTCACCGTCTTGCCGATTATTTGAGTGAAGAACTCAACATGGATGTTTCTCTCTATCCTATTGATTCTGAAGGAGCAGCGCTACAAGCACTCCGTTTTGGCAATGCTGACATTGCTTTCATGGATGGCGGTGCAGCCTGGGTTGGCTGGCAACAATATGGATTGGATGCAATTGCAGCCGACCAAAAGTCGGATGGACGCGCATATTACAGTGCTCATGCAGTAGTTCTCAAGGACTCTGAAATCGCTGCCGCACACCTCGATGATGACCCTACAACCGATCCGTTTTCCCTCATGGCTGGTAAGACTTCCTGCCATACTGGGTGGCTCAAGTCAGCAGGGATGCTTCTTCCAATGGGCTTTCTTATTGGAAACGGCTACGCCAATGTAATTGGTGATGCAAATGATGTTGAATCTCTGCGTTCGACCATCACAAATTTCTTCAGTGAGAATTCAAGTATTCCTGATTCAGGAACACCTTATTATTCCTACAACGGGGCCGTTAAGTGCCTTTCTGAAGGCGTAGGAGATGTAGCATTCGTTAAGGATTCAACGATCTCATCCTATTGTGGAAACGACGATGCGAGCACGAACGAGGCATGGTGCCTTCCGGAATCCGATTACATCTTGTTGCCATCGTACGGCAACGCTCCATCCCACCCTGTAATGTACAATCCTGCAACTAGTGACGCTGCCACAATGACCCTTGTTCAAGAGACCCTTGTCGCCATGAAGGATACACCAGAAGGCCTCTCTATTCTCACAGATGTCCTCAATACTCCAGCGATATCCTCAACAAATGCTTCACAACACCTTTCTTCTTACGGTAATTTGATTGAAGATGTTCCAGGAATTTCGGCGTACTTCGATTCAAAGTACGATATTACGGAGTGAACTTCACGAAGTCTTCCTGACTGAAACCGCTGAAGGAGTGATTTGTTCACCATACCCAACAGAAAGAATCACCCCGTAAGCATACAGGAGTTAACATGGCCGTCACAGTAGTTCCCAGACTTGGAGGTGTCGTATATTGAATGTCCATCCGTTTGAAAAAGACCCGCTCTCAGGGGTGGCCGAGGGGATGCTATGAGCGACACTTCCATCTTATCCCTGGAGGGGCTCGTCATCGGGTACGATGACCCGCTTGTAGAGCCAATTTCTCTTGAAGTAAAACCAGGTGAAATCGTAGCCATTCTCGGCCCGTCTGGAATCGGGAAAACCACATTGATTCGCACTATTGCCGGCCTTGTTCGACCTCTTGGGGGCTCATTTGAACTGAATGTTGAACGCCGAGGAGGCCTTGGGTACATCCCTCAGCGCCTCGGTCTTATTCGACATGCAACCGTTGCTCACAATGTTTCGCTGGGTGCCCGAATGCGGGTCAAATGGTCACTTGACATGTTCAAAGAACGGAAGGAGCGAACGTACGAAGCAATTCGTACCCTCGGAATTGAAGACAAGGCCTCGGAACCTGTTCGGCGCCTCTCCGGAGGTCAACAACGTAGAGTGGCTACAGCAAGAACGCTGGCCCAGCGTCCAGAGTTAATGCTTGCAGATGAGTTTCTTGGAGAGTTGGACCAAACGAATGTCGACATTGTCCTTGGGGCAGTCCAAGACTTGGTCCAGAGTGGAACGGCCGTGATCATGGTTGAACACCACGAAGACAATGCCAAAAATGTCGCAACACGGATTTGGGAAATCAAGGGTCAACGTTTCATTGATCTACCGATTGATGAGTGGGTCAAGTATCATTCTGAGGAGGAAGAGGAATGAAATATCGTTTATTTGGTATTATTCTGTTTCTTCTCTTCATAGCTTGGCGAACGCTTGATGGCCTTGTTGAGGGGGATTGGGGCAGGCTCGAAGGCGGTCTTTCGAATCTGGTGGTGTTTTTCGAAGAAAGCATGTGGCCTCCGAATTGGAGTGTCCTTGAGGCCAGGTCTTACCCAGTATGTGAGGAGGAAGTCGGATTCTTTTGCTCAGTGGGCTACCTTGGTATGATGGAAACACTGAAAATCGCCTTTGTGTCCACGGTTCTAGGATTCATTGGTGCCATCACTCTTTCCTCTTTAGCAGCAAGAAACCTAACGCCTCTCTTCGTCTCCATCCCCGTGCGAATTTTTCTTTCGGCGGTTCGGAGCCTTCCCAGTTTAATATGGGCCATTCTATTCGTGATTGTGATTGGTTTTGGTCCCCTTTCAGGTGTATTAGCGATGACCTTCTACACCGTAGGATACCTCGGTAAATTGCAATATGAAGTGTTTGAGGGAATGGCAAACGACCCACTGGAAGCAGGACGGGCTATGGGGCTTAGTCGGCCAAGTATTTTCTTTAACATCGTGATTCCAGAAAACGGAAATCACTTACTGAGTCAACTGATGTTTATGTTCGAGTACAACGTTCGGCATGGAACAGTCATTGGAATTGTTGGTGCTGGAGGCATTGGATACTACATCAGCACTTATCTCAAATTTCTCCAGTACGACAAAGTCTTCGCTCTGCTGATTCTCATCTTCATCGTTGTGGTCTTGATCGACTTGCTTTCGCTGATGGTTCGTTCCTTTGTTAACGAAGAAGGGGACGTACGTAAGCCAACATGGCTCACGCTTCTCATGAAGGCAAGAACGCGTAAAGAGACCTCTGTTGAAGAGGCTTGATTAATCTGCAGCAATATGCAGAGACCCGTCTTTGTAAAACACCTGAATACGGTCAGATGCCTTCTTGCTTAACGATGCAATCGCCTCGTAGATCTCATCTTCAGACACTTTGAAGGTTTTTGCAGCATCTTTGGTTGACCACGGCACGATGTGGAATTCACTCTTAGCCAGCCATTTCAATAGCTTGGCTTCAAACTTAGAGAGTTCATCGGACATGATACGCTCACGAAGCCTTCCCTCAAAACAGCACCGATGGCTCTCGTCAGCCAAGTACAACCATGCGTCTGCAACATTCCTCGGCGTCAATGTCTCCGTCAAGGAGTGTGTTCAATGCCTTAGTGAAAGGAACCTTGAGTCCACTGTCCTCTGCTCGTTCAATGAACATACGAGTTGCTCGAACACCTTCTGCGACCATGTGCATTTCATCCAATGCCTGCTCAAGTGAGAGGCCCGTCCCGAGTTTCTCCCCCATGCTTCGGTTTCTTCCATGTGGTGAAGTAGCGGTCACATACATGTCTCCAAGGCCAGCAGGTCCGAAAGCAACCTCTGCACGCGCTCCAAGTTCGGCAAGAAGAAGGCAGCCTTCTTTGAACCCGGACATGAAGATGGCAGCTTTGAGATTGTCACCTCCGAGGTCACCAACCTGTTTGAGGCCGTCAACCAAACCACAAGCAAGGGCTACCACATTCTTGTATGCACCCCATAGTTCAGCGCCGACGGGGTCACTTGCTGGATGAAGGATGAAACTTGGCGTACCAAGTGTGCTTGCCAGGCGATTTGCAACAGCATCATCTTCACTTGCAACCAAGGCGGTAGTCATGACTCCACCTGCTGCTTCTGGGGCTATGGTTGGACCGGTAAGTACTGCGAGAGGGTTTGTTTTTCCTGCTTCTTTGAGCATCCCGTGGATGGCTTGAGAGATGAGTCGCTTTCCAGGGGCCAAACCTTTTGCCAAGTCGAGCAAAACGTGACGCGGTTGTAGGTGAGGGATGATATCTTGGACGACATCAAGGATGACCGACGAGGGTACCGCAAGGACAATGATTTCACTTCCTTCAAGGGCTTCTGAAAGGTGCATCGTTGCATCCAATCCTTTCACGGGATGGTCAGGGAGATATTTTGAATTGATTCCATCAAGAGTAATTGATCGGTAAACCTCTTCTTCAATCGTCCAACCCTTCACCTTGTGACCATCTAAAAGCCACAGACGAGCGATAGCCGTTCCCCAATTCCCGAGACCTAATACAGAGATATGTGCCATAGCAATCGTCTGCTTCGCCACTTCTTTGGTTTATACCATTTCCCGATGAAAACACCGGCTTGGTGCGGTTTTCAATAGCGTGAGTACGACGCCATCAGAACAAGTCGTCATCGTCATCTTCGAAGTCAAAGACATCATCCTTGGTTTCCTTGGCTTTTGAAGCGGCTTTCGCCTTGGTTTCCTTGACAGCATCCTTTTTCTTCGTTTCAGGCTCGGGCACAGTGGCCTCTTCCTTCACTTCGGTTGCATCTTCTCTAGCCTGAGCCTGTTGATTCTCGTTGGTCTTGAGTTCATCTTCAGTCTTACCGGTTTGAAGAGCGAGCGCTCTCCTGCGGTCTTCCCGAGCTTTCCGCTCAAGTTGCCTGTGTCGGGATTTTTCGATGTTTTGCATCATGTACATGGCGTCGTGTTCTAACAATGGCGAGTCGGAAATGAGCGTGATGTCAAGCCATCCGCCGTCCTCAACAATAAATTCTGCCAACGGTTCAAAGTTGAGGTCAGACTTCTTGATTTGAGTGTAATGCATGGCGTTACCGGTGCGGTGTTCTACACCAGAGAAGTGGCAGTAAAATTCCTTTGTTCCAATGGATTCACGAACCATGTCGAACAACTCTCCGTAGTCCTCAGAGGTACGCATTCGTCCATGGCCTCGGGCGTGTATGTGAGCAATGTTGAGGACTGGAATCGTGCCTTCGACGTGGTTCACGACTTCGAGGACTTCCTCGAGACTGCCCCAAAGCTCTTGACGGCCAGATGTTTCAATTCCAATTTTTGACGGAGTGCCGTCTTTTATCCATGGGAATACCGGGAATTCATCCTCTTCATCTTCCCAGATTTCATGGATGCGGTCTACAATTCCTGAATACACATTGGCAACTTGTTCGTTTGCTTCATGGCCGCGGCCAAATTCGCCATAATTTCCTGCGTGGAGGGTGATGTGGCGGGCGTTGATGGTTCGAGCAGCTTGCAGTGTTGCCTCAATCTTTGCCAGGGAGCGTCCTCGCTCAACTTTGTTGCCCAACAATTCGGAATAATATGGGCCGTGGATGTTCATTTCGAAGTCAGTTTTGTTCGCAAGCACCCCAGCCTGCCAGTATTGTTCAAAGTGTTGAGGGGCAACCATGCGCACGGTTTGGACTTCCATGGTCTCAAGGCCGAGGGAAATAATGTCGTCCATTCCTTCAACAATTGTGCGTCCCTTGCATGACAATGGAACGCCTGCTGGTCCGAGTTTAACTGGCATATTTTTCCCCCCGCGAAACCAAGCCAAGGTCCCCCCTATGATAACCTCTTTCTGTTGGCTGTCCGCTATCATCGGGTCGCTGTCGTGGTTTCAATGGTGATTGTATACGACTCTTCATGAAGGTGGGGCCACAGCCACCCTCATGGACGCTCGACTAGAAAAGGCAGTTAACGCCTTCAGAAATGGAGACCCAGTCTGTCTTTTTGACTCAGAAAAGCGAGAAGGGGAGACCGACCTCTTGTTTCCAGCAGAGCATGCAAAGCCAGAAACCATGCGCCAACTGCGTCAAGACTGTGGTGGATTGCTTTTTCTCGCCATCGGAGATGACGTCGGAACGTGTTTCGGACTTCCGTTTTTACAGGATCTCCACACCGATGCTGCTGCAGTAGCCAACTTTCCTGTTCTCAGTCACCTGGTAACCAATGACCTCCGATACGATGCACGTTCGGCCTTCACCCTCTCCATTAACCACCGAGACACCTACACTGGAATTACCGACCATGACCGTTCGCTCACGACCCGCCGATTTGCGGAGTTGGCGAAATCATCCATGGATTCAGCAGATTCGTTGGAGGTTGCTATCGAAAAGCTTGGAGCCGAGTTTAGAACTCCAGGACACATTCCCGTCTGCCGTGAAGCAGAGGGCGGCCTGGCACGACGCCAAGGCCACACGGAACTGGCGGTAGGCCTTGCTCGTTTAGCCGGAATGACACCCGTCGTCATCGGCGCGGAAATGCTTCAACCCAACGGCGATTTTGCCTTGTCAGTTGATGACGCAAGAGAATGGGCTGCCGAACGTGAAATTCCCTTCCTTGAAGGAGCAGATTTGCTCCGAGCTTTTGGCGAGATGACACCGTCATCCTCTTGAAGAACAAACCCTCCGTTACCAAAGGTGATACCGTGAAGCGAATCATGGCAGTTGGAGTTTTTGACCTGCTTCATGCAGGACATCTCCACTATCTTGAGCAAGCCAAAGCCCTAGGCGGCCATCTGACCGTCGTGGTTGCACATGACGACACGGTTCGCAAAAGAAAACACAATCCCATAACCAGCCATGACCTTCGCAGGCGCATGGTAGAGGGATTGAAGCCCGTGGACGACGTGTTGATTGGAAATCCTCCCGAAGTACCGATTTTTGATATTCTTCCGAGAGTAAAGCCGGATATTATCGCTTTGGGATACGACCAAGAACATGCCGAGGAGAACATCCGTTCTGCACTCACCTCACGAGGATACGGCACTATTGAAGTCGTTCGAGTAGAGGGGTTAACCGACGATTTAGACGGGACGAGAAAAATCATCGCACGGATCCTTGAACGCGCAGCCAAAAAAGAGGAATGAATATGTTCACTGGAATTGTTCAAGGTAAAGGAAAACTGATTGGCCTTGAAAAAGGGCAAGAGGTCCAAACACTCACGGTCCAACTGCCCGACGCCACTGGGCTAGAGCGTGGAGCAAGCGTTGCTCTCAACGGTGTTTGCCTGACGGCGACGGACATCGCCGGAAATCACGTTGCTTTTGATGTCATTCCCGAGACGCTTGAACGAACGATCTTGGGACGGCTCAATGTTGGGGATGAGATGAACGTTGAACGGTCTTTGAAAATGGGAGATGAACTCGGAGGCCACCTTCTTTCTGGTCATGTCATGGACAAAGCTACCGTCGTAGAAGTGATCAAGAAAGGCGAAGGCATGGATTTCAAACTAAAAGCACCTTCATCGCTCATGAAGTTCATTCACGAAAAGGGATACATCGGTCTTAACGGCGCATCCCTTACCATTGGAGAAGTCAAGGAAGACATCTTCTCCATCCATTTGATTCCTGAGACGCTGAGACTCACCACATTTGGAGCACTATCAATGGGCGATGAAATCAATGTTGAAATTGATTCTATGACGCAAACAATAGTCGCAACGGTAGAGCGAATGATGAAACAGGAGATGTAAGGTGGCGTAACATGGTCAAGAAAGTCAAGACAATCGGTATTGTTTGTGGTTCCTATCACCGCGCAGAGGTTGAACGCATGCTGGCATGGGCAACCGAGGAAGCTGGAAAGAACGATTTAGAAATCATTCACATCGTATGGGTGCCTGGTTCCATGGAAGTTCCTTTAGCCCTTGATAGAATGTTGAGCCAATGTGATGCAGCAGCATGCTTGGGAATCATCGAGAAAGGAGAAACTCAACACGGCCTTGCAATGGGCCAAGCCGTCATCAAGACGATTCTTGAATTACAGCTCAAGCATAACAAGCCAATTGGCCTTGGCATTATTGGCCCTGGTGCTGAGCATCACCATATCGAACCCCGACTTGAACCACATGCCCGTGCGGCAGTGTTGGCTCTCATTTGATGATGTACACACGTCTTAGTCCAGACTCTTGGAAGGATTGCTAACGCACCTTGCGTACGGGTTGTGCGCGGAATACAACGTGCGAACCTTCAAACACCTCCTTCCTCCGAAGTTGAGACGGAGAACAGCATGTCCGAAGTACGAAATGTCATCATCATTGGGTCCGGTCCAGCAGGATATACCGCAGGGTTGTACGCGGGACGAGCCATGCTCAACCCCCTCATGTTTGCAGGTTATATGTCAGGTGGGCAATTGATGCTTACCAGTGACGTCGAAAATTTCCCGGGCTACCCAAACGGTATTGGAGGCCCTGAAATGATGACGGAATTACGCGAACAGGCAGAACGATTTGGTCTGGAAGTTCAAGACCGCAATGTCGATTCAGTGGACACATCTGAACGCCCGTTCAAGGTTGAAGTTGAAGGCGAGACATTCCTCACTCACTCGATTATTGTCTGTACTGGTGCAGAATCCATTTGGTTAAATGCACCTGGAGAAGAGGCGCAAAAAGGGCGAGGTATTTCCACGTGTGCTACCTGTGACGGGGCCTTTTTCCGAGACGAAGAAGTCATTGTAATCGGTGGCGGGGATTCTGCTTGTGAAGAAGCAACTTTCCTCACTCGTTTTGCAAGCAAGGTTACGCTGATTCATCGCAGAGATGTGTTCAAAGCATCAACCATCATGTATGAACGCGCTGCAAATCATGACAAAATTGAGATTCGCACGTTCCGCCAGGTCAAAGAGTGGTTATCGGACGAAAAAGGGCTCACTGGAGCAGTGCTTGAAAACACGCAAGATGGAACCACTGAAACCATCAACGCAACGGGTGCCTTCATTGCAATCGGTCACACACCGATCACTGGATTTTTAGACGGTCAAGTTGAAACCGACGAAAACGGTTACATCATCAATAAGGAATACACAATGACCTCTGTGCCCGGTATATTTGCTGCAGGTGACGTCGTAGATACCCGTTACAAGCAGGCTATTACCGCTGCAGGAATGGGTTGCTCGGCCGCAATCGATGTAGAAAAGTGGCTTGAAGAGAACGTCCATTGATGGCGGTGCCTTCATCAAAGTGGCTCTTCTGGCAGGTTCATGGTTGACCTCCAGCGTCATGCACGGCACCTTTCTCTACCCAATGTAGGGATTGAGGGTCAACAAAGGCTGGTCGATGCCAGTATCCTCATCATCGGCGCAGGAGGTTTGGGCTCCCCTGCAGCCCTTTACCTCGCTGCCGCTGGCGTTGGTCATCTTGGTTTGGTGGATGATGATGTCGTTGACCTTTCAAACCTTCAACGTCAAATTCTTCATACCTCGGAAAGCGTTGGGACTCCTAAAGTTGAATCTGCTAAAAAGCGCTTACATGCATTGGATGCAGGTGTCAAAGTCACAGCATTCCAAACACGTTTCAATCCAGGGAATGCCATGCAATTACTTGAGATGGGATGGGACCTTGTCATCGACGGTACCGATAACATTCCAACGCGATACCTTATCGATGATGCATGTGGGTTGAAAGGAATACCTTGGGTCTATGGTTCCATCTTCCAATTTGAAGGACAAGTTTCTGTATTCGGGTATCAGGGTGGGCCGTCTTATCGGGATCTTTTCCCTGAGCCTCCACCCCCCAACGCAGTTCCAAGTTGTGAAGAAGCAGGTGTGTTTGGTGTTCTTCCAGGAGTCATCGGATTGCTTCAAGCAACAGAGGCAATCAAACTCTTACTTGGACTCAATGTAGCCCTCTCGGGTCGGTTGCTGATTTATGATGCAACAACGATGTCGTTCACTCAATTATCGTTTGAGCAAGATAAGGAACGTGCGGAAATCATTGATTTGAGCCTCGCATCTGCTATGTTTGCAGATTCGGAGTGGTGTTCTCTTGAAGACAGTTCAATCCAAGGAGACATTGAAAAACAGGAAGCCCACGTGAGCAAGAACATGTTCAACCACATTTCCATCACCGATGTGCTGCAACGACGCTCAACCGGATGGTCTCCGTTTATTCTTGATGTTCGCTCGGATGGTGAATACAACGAAGCACATGCTGCATCATGCGACCTGCAAGTGCCCCACGACCAAGTCGGTAGTGTTCTAGAACAAATCCCTAACGACAGAGATATACTCGTCTACTGTCGCAGCGGGATGCGTTCTCAACTCGCTGCGATGAGCATGATCCAGTCTGGATACGATGCGACACGATTGTACAACCTTGACGGTGGAATCATTGCTTGGAAGTCAGCAGCACCTGATGAAATCATCAAGTGACTCGTAGCACATCTCCACAGTACTTGCAATGCTTTGCATTTCTGTCATGCCCGTCCCTTGAACATGAACTACAAGCACGGGTGTCAACCTCGCCCAATTTCATCAATTCAGATGAAACGATTCCTGTTGGGACGATAATGAGGCTGTATCCTAGTACCATGATCACAACAGCCAATAATTTACCAATGGGTGTTGAAGGGACCGTATCTCCATATCCCGTTCCTGTAATTGTTGTTAGTGACCAGTACACGCTTTGAGGTATTGAGGTGAAGCCGTTCGTAGGCCCTTCCAAGAGATACATCATTGCTCCAGAAATGAATCCAAGAATCGTTACTGTGAATAGGAAGATGATGATTCTTGTTCTTGATTGTAAAAGGGCTTCAAACAAAACCTCTCCTTCTCCAATGTATCTGCTTAGTTTTAGAACTCTGAACATTCTAAGTAAACGCAGTGCCCGAACGATGAGGAGGCTTTGGGCACCAGGTATAATCAAACTGAGGTATGTGGGTATTATTGCAATTAAGTCAATGATTCCAAAAAAGGAGGTGGCATATTTCTGAGACTTTTTTGTTGAATAGAGGCGAAGGAGGTATTCCAAGGTAAAGAGGATGGTAATTGCCCACTCAAAAAGTCGTAACTCCGAGTGATACGCCTTATCAATAGAATCGACGCTTTCCAAAGAAACCGTCAGGATTGATGCTAGAATGGCTAGGAGCAAAGCGATGTCAAAAAATTTCCCTGAGGGGGTATCCGCCTCGAAGATGACCTGATGGATTCGCTCTTTTCTAGAGACTTGTGATACTGATTCCACCTTGGCCATAATGCGGGACTTTACCAATCGTTTAAGGAAGATTTCGCTCAATAGCGTTCCATCAACGAGTTTTGAGAGCAGTTGGCAAAACACGGACTACATTTCAAATTTAGAGGGTGATATTGAAAGGCGCGCCTCCCTTCCTCAAATCAAGGAGGGGGAAACGATAGCAAAAATCATAGTGGCCGATGAAAATCAAGGACGCCGAGACCTCCTCGCTAATACCTTCCAGCGGGAAGGTTTTGATGTTACCAGAACACCAACATTGAGGCAAACAGAAGCGACAGCAATCGCAACCTTTCCCGATGTTATCTTGCTTGAAAGTGAATGGAGCCAAGGGAGCGTTCTTGATGTCTGTCAAAAGATGAACAGCAATCCTAAATTTCGGAACAGCACTCGTATCGTTGTCCTCTCCAGAACGATCACGCCGGATTTTCTTTCTTCTGCTGCAATGGCTGGTGTAGCCGAAGTAATTGGCAAACCCATCGACATGAACCAACTCATCGGTCAAATGCAACGCCACGCCTCAAAACAATTCGTTGCCCCACCGGCAGAAGTAGCTCCCACTCAGGGAGGTGGGCTTGGTGGTCAACGTTTTGATGTCTCAATGACCATGAATGACAGCCAATGGGCGCTTCCCATGCTGAGGAGATTGGTAGAGGCAGGGAACATTGATGATGATTTTGTTCGTGACATCCAAGTAGAAATGGGGGAGGTGGAAGAGGAACCACTTCTTTCATCTGAAGACCTAACGACGATGGTTCGTCTTGCTCTTAATCGCCTCGTTGGCACTGAAGGGCTGCAAGAGCAATCATCAAAAGAAGCTGTCAAAGGTCCATCGTTTCGTTCCGTTAGTAAAGGGGCAAGTCTCTCGGAAGGGGCAAAGCCCAAGCTCTCTTCAGAGGGTGGTCTTGGCGGGTCAATGGAAGATATTCTCGAAAAACAAGCACGAGAGATTGCGGCACAGGTAGAAGGGGAAATGGACGGTATTCTTGACGAAGAGCCAGAATTTATTTCTCTCCTAACACAGGATTCTCAATCTTACATTGACCCAGAAGCACTTGTGATGACTCAACTCACAACTGAACTCGTTCATGACTTACTTAACTTGCTCAAGCGCCCTGGGGCCGTTTCCGACATAACGCTCCTTACGCAAATCGAGGATGCTCTCGCTTTGACTGGTGATGTTTTGGAGGCTCTTCCTGCTCGGGAGGAAGAAGAGTGAAGACTTCTATAGAGGCGCAGCACAAGGTTGCATTTCGTGCCTTGATTGCTGCGTTTTTCGTCAACTTTCTCGGATATGCTTTCATCGTACCTATTCTTCCTTCTTGGCAGAATCAGTTTGACATCAATGCTACACAAGCTACACTTCTCGTCTCCTTGTGGGCAGTTCCTATGTTTCTGATGGGCCCTCTCTCCGGGAGGATTACCGACCGATTCGGGGCGGGGACGACAATTTTGACCAGCCTTATCTTGCTGACCCTCTCGAGCGGAGTCTACTTGTTGGCAACGAACGAATGGTTGCCTCATCCTTTCCTTTCCCTGTGCTTTGCTCGTTTACTTCACGGTGCTTCTGGGGCGACGATCATGACGGCAGGGTTAGCCGCAGCCTCCCAACTTTGGCCAACACGATTTGGAGAACAAGCGGGGAAGCTGCTCGGAATCGCCGCAATTGGGGGACTGCTAGGCCCGGTTTTCGGCGGTCTTCTCTTTGCCTGGGGAGAAGCGTTAGCCTTCGGTTTCCTTGCTCTCGTGACGTTTTCAGTAGTCCCTGTAATTATTTACGCAGGTCCATCCATCGGAAAAGCACAGGAGCCTTCCGTTGGAGGTGCTTCAGTCAAGGTTTTTTTCACGGATCCAGTCTTGCTTAGAGTTGGGATCTTATTGGCTATCACGACCGTCGCCACAGGGGCTCTTGAGGCGGGAGTTCCATTGTTTTTGGACGATACACTGGGATTGGGTTCAGCCGAAATTGGTGGTGTGCTGTTGGTCATGGTATTGATGCAAGGCCTTGGCTCTCTCATTTGGGGCAAACTTGTTGATCGGAACGGGCCCACTCGTTACATGATTCTCGGGTGGTCCGTTGTTGTTGTTTCATTACTCGGAGTAGGTTTTGTAGGCTGGAAGTTTTCAGGCAACAATGCTGTTTTCGGAATGATTGTGCTTCTCGGAGCCTTCCAATTTTCAATTGCTGCTGCCCAAATCCCCATGCTTCCAATCATTGACACTGCAACAAACAGAGCACTTGGAGAAGGGAATCCTGGTTTGGCTTTTGGTGCATTTGGAACAGCTTGGGCCGCAGGCACCATCCTTGGCCCCCTTATGGTGGGTCCAGTTTTCGACCTATTCCAATCATGGGCACTTGCCCTCGGTGTGCTCGCCCTACCGGCCACTGCGGCATTGTTTATCACGCTCAAAAACAGAGAAATGCTTCATGAGTGCTACGATTCAGAGATGCAACGACGCTTAGGGACAGATTAATTTCCGGCTTCTTCTGGAAGGTTAACCAAACATAGTATTGAAACGAAACGCTCCATGGCAGGGGTGAGGTGGCGCTATGACTCAAGGTGAACTACCACAAATTTTTGGTGCCGTTTGGACTCCAGAAGAACCGCTAAATTTCGTTCAACCGCTCGTCCAAGATGCTGCTCGTTCGGAAGTACTCTCTTTTGTCGCACAACGACATGATGCACACCTCTTCCTTGTTGCTAACGTTTGGGACCACATGGTCAGCAACGAACCGAATCAGTTTGAAGGACCATCTTGGCATACCTTCTCGGAACGGTTCTTGAGCGGCCTTGAGCGAGGCATGAAGAAGCAAGCTACAACTACTCTAAAAGAGGAACTTGAGCGAGAAGTCATCCCCCGACGCAGCATGGAACTTATGCTTGAACGACGCCGAACACATTTTCTCATCGACATGCGTTTGATGCTTCGCCGTCTCGCTCATTACATGGCGATTACAGTCAATCATCGCATGGAATGGCAGCGATACATGACCCGAACACGCTACCTTGACACTTCTCTCAAAGACCTCTTCACAGAAGGAGTTGAAACTCCAGACGGAGGAACATTTGGTGGCAAAGGATTCCGGTCAACATGGCAAGAAGGCGTTGTAGCGGTTGCAACTGCTCTCAATCGACAGCCCGATGCACCTCGTGACGCTCGTCCCGGACAAGGGTACGAGGGCGACTTGGTGGCTCCGATGATCCGAGATATCGGTCTTGGCCTTGCAATGGGTGATACAGCCCTCGACGTGATGGCTGCGAATCTAGGTAAAGCAGGCTCGAATCAAAACGGTGGTTGGGATAATGCAGGCGGACGTGACCTCCACGTCGGTGCATGGCATGTTGGTGTTCTTCCACCGACCGCACCACTTCCAATCGCTAGCGTCACGATGACCGGGCTTGCTTTTGCCGCTTGGCGGAAGGGGCTCAAGAGGTTTCATGTCGCTTGCATAGGCGAGGGTTCCTCGTCCAGCGGAGAGTTTTGGGAAGCCATGAATCTAGCAGGTGCCCGAGGTCTTCCCATCACCTACATCCTTCAGAACAATCAGATAGCCCTTGATACACCACCTGCGAAACAGTCGGGGGTTGAACTATGGGCGGATAAAGCAGAAGCAATGGGCTTTCCCTCATGGACTATTGACGGCTCAGACCCCGCTGCCTGGCATGCATCAACTGCTGTCGCACGCGAGTTTTCTCTTGCCGGTGGCGGTCCAACTCTAATTCATGTGGAAACCATGCGTGGCTGCGGTCACGCCCATCACCACGATGATTTGTATTTAGGAAACCCTAGCGGAACTCCTCCCGGTTACGTAGACCGTGACCTTCTTTCCTATTGGGAAGCAAAAGACCCGATACCAAACCATAGAAATTTACTCTTGGACTTAGGCGTTGAAGAACATGCCCTCTCCTCTATGGAGGCGGAAGAACTTGAGCGTGTCAATAGTGCACGAACAGCTCTTGATGAAATGGATTGGCCTCAGCCAGAAACCGTAACGAAAGGTGTAACTTCGATTCATGATGCAGACACCCATTTGGAACGTCAACACCGATACCAAGGCACGACGCGTCAACCCTCGGTCGCAGGTCCTTTGGAACCTGGTAAAACCCAACTCGTTTATGCGGAAAAAGGGGGATGGACCTACGCCCGAGCCATCCAACAAGCGATGGCGGATATTGCGACAACCTTCGGGGATGACTGTGTCTTTATTGGAGAAGACATGGAAGTTGCTGGTGCTTTTGGAATGAATATGGCTTTGAAAAATGCTGGACATGAAGACAAACTTGTCGACATGCCGTTGTGTGAGGCCGTGATTGTTCACACTGGAGTCGGCGCCGCATTGTCAGGAATGCGTCCAATGGTTGAAATTCAATTTGGAGGATTCGCAGCGTTAGGATTCAATGCCCTCATCAACAACGCCTCAATGCTTCGCTGGCGTTGGGGAGCTGATTGTCCAATGACCGTGCGCATCCCTCTCGGTGCTCGAACACGTTCGGGACCGTTTCATGCAAACATGATTGAATCTTGGTTTGCAAATGACCCGGGTCTCATCGTTCTTGCTCCAGGGACTCCTCAAGATGCTTACGACCTTCTTGTTGAAGCCTCCCACCTTCCTGACCCTGTATTGATGCTCGAACATATCGGACTTTACGGTCTGCGAGGTGGGCTGACCGGTTGGGGCATGAACATCAACCAACATGTGGACACTGAATCAGTGAAGAAGCGTATTGAATCCGGAGAAGACTTGGCCATCGGTCAAGCGAATGTCGTCAGAGGTGGCCGTGATGTTACTCTCGTAACATGGGGAGCCATGGTTCACATTGCCTTGCAGGCTGCAGAAGCACTTGCAAAGGAAGACATTGAAGTTGAGATTGTAGATTTGAGAACGCTCATTCCTTTTGATGCAGCAACGTGCATACAATCAGTCCAGCGAACGAACCGATTGGTGATCCTCCAAGAGGGTCAGTGGTCAGGCGGACTCGGTCACACCGTACAATCTCGGATTATGGAAGAGTGCTTTTACGACCTTGAGTCTGCTCCTTGCGTCATCGGAGCATTGGATACTCCTGTTCCGTTTTCACCTCCGTTGGAAAACCACACTGTACCCTCTCTTGAGTACGTCATCACCATGCTTCGGGCATCGTTTCAATCCTGAAGTTCTTTGTTCTCTGGGAAGGTAAGTCGCTTGATGTCACAGGCAAACCAGGCTCCAAGCACAGTAGAACTTCCATAAAATAGCAAACTCGGCCACAAACCAGAAACAAGGTTAGGGCCAAAGGTTCGTGCTGGATTCATACTCGCACCGGTTGCTGGCCCTGTAATGTATGCAAGAAGTCCAACGGTAACTCCAACCCATACGGCGAGAAGAACGATGGAAGGCTCTGTCCTTACAACCACAAAGATACTGAGCATCAGTACCATAGTGATCGACACCTCAATAGCAAACGCTTCCATGAGGGATAGGTGCGATGCGACAACCGTTGGACCCGCTCCGTCAAGTATCATTGCTGCAGCAAGTGCACCAGTCATCTGTCCAGCGATGTAGAGCAGAAGCTGTCCATTTTCGAGTTTCCCTTCTCTCCAAAAAGCAATAGACACTGCGGGATTGATATGGGCTCCACTTAGGTTTCCAAACAAGAGAATAGCGACCGTCACAGCGACTGCGAAAGTAAATGAAATCCAACCGTGGCTTGCTCCATAGTAAATGCTGCCACAGCCAAGCCCAACCATCAGCGCAGTGCCAAGAAATTCAAAGAACGCTTGGCGGCTCATGCTCTTGGCGAGTTGCCCTCGTCTTGAAACCATTATGCATCAATACAATGAGGACAACAATGCGAACGGTCAAGAAGGGTATTCGCTTGGAAGGCACATGGGGGGTGAGAAGAATGTCATGGGCATTCCACAGTTGGTCCTCAGTAACACCCTTCTCATCAATGGAGCCCTATTCCTCGGCCTTGTAGGGATTCATACCGGTATTGATGAGGTCTATTTGGACAGCATACCAGTATCAATCACTCTTCTTGTATTGGCCATGGCATTGTTGATCAAATCTGCTGATTTTTTTATTGAAGGCGCCAAAGGCCTTGCTTTTCGGGCAGGCCTTCCAGAGGTTGTTATCGGGCTGACCATCGTTTCGATAGGCACATCGCTTCCTGAGATCTTGGTGACGACCACTTCTGCGGCTGATATGCGTTTCCGAGCGGGTGACCCCCAATTTGCTGACTTTGCCTTGGGTGGAATCTTTGGTTCCATTCTCGTTCAAATCACGTTTATTCTCGGCGTAGTTGTAACGTTCCGAGGCGTGAAAATCCGTCCATCTTGGCTTAAAAGAGACGGAGTCATCATGCTTGGATCCATTGTTCTCCTCACCTTTTTCCTGAATACAGGGGGTGTACTCAGCAGTATTGAAGGATTCATTCTCGTGAGCCTTTACATCGTTTACATCTATTGGTTATTATCGAATCGTGAAGAAATTATGCGAGAGGAAATGACAGAAGAGAGCGTCGTAGAACGTGTGTCAAACTGGACTACTGCCTCGTATATTGCAATGGTGACGCTCGGTCTTCTCCTGGCTCTCTTTGCCGCTCATCACCTGGTTGAAATTGCTAGTGATATGGCTTATGAACTCAATGTGCCACATGCAGTTGTCGGTACTACGGTTTCAGGATTAGGAACATCTCTGCCTGAACTAACCATCGCCTTCATGGCTGCAAAGCGAAGTGAAGGCGTTGCCATCGGAGCTCTCATCGGTTCTAACATCACAGACCCGCTACTTTCAGTTGGACTTGCCGCCATGGTTTTCCCGCTTTCGTTGACCTCCGAAGGATATCCGTTGGCCATGCATCTCATCATCCCCGCATCCATTCTTGGAACCATGGTTGCACTCGGTATGATGCGTTCTCAATACGAATTCAAGCGCTGGGAAGGCATCGTTCTCATCTCCTTTTACCTTATCTTTTTGGGACTACTTGTCGCACAACGGCAGGGTATTCTTGTCCTTTGAAAGGAGTAATCTCGGGCAGTGAATCCTAATCGCCTTAAGGGAGCGGCTCGTGGGAACATCATGGTCGACTTCCAACTTGATGAGATGCAAACCATGCTCAAAGAACTCGCTCATGAGTTCGCAGTGGATGAAATCCGTCCAAACGCAGAACATTGGGACGAAGAATCAATCTATCCGATTGATACGATCCGTCAGGCGCATGAGATGGGCCTGCTCAACCTTCACATCCCTGAAGCCTATGGCGGGGCGGGTCTTGGTTCCCTAGAGGAAGTACTTGTTAACGAAGAATTGGCTTGGGGCGACCCTGGTTTTGCGACTGCAGCCTACGCTACTGCCCTTGCTTGTGCTCCTATCATCACTGGAGCAACTGAAGAACAAAAGAACATCTGGCTTCGTAAAGTTACTGAAGAAGGAGCCCTGGCTTCCTATGCAATCACAGAACCTGGAGCAGGTTCAGATGTGGCAGCGCTCAAAACTACTGCTATTCGTGATGGAGATGAATACGTCTTGAACGGTTCAAAGATGTGGATCACTGGGGCAGGATATGCGGATTTCTTCTTCGTTCTAGCCAAGACAGACCCAGACGCTGGCTACCGCGGCATGTCTGGCTTTATCGTGGAAAAGGACACTCCTGGATTTACGCTTGGAAAGAAAGAAACCAACATGGGGCAGCGATGCTCAGACACTCGCTCCCTTTCCTTTGACAATGTGCGGATCCCAGCAAGTCACTTGATTGGAGAGTCTGAATCCGGTGGATGGATGAACGCAATGAAAGCATTTGACATGAGCAGACCCAACATCGCCGCACATGCAACGGGACTCGGTAGGGCTGCATACGAACATGCACTCAATTATTCAAACGAGCGTAAAACATTCGGTAAACCTCTCCACCAACATCAAGCCGTCCAATTTATGCTTGCGGACATGAAAACCAGCATTGAGGCATCGAGAATGCTTACTTGGAAATCTGCCTCCGAGTTTGATAATGGAATTCGAAATACTGAGTCTGCTGCCCACGCCAAACGCTTTGCTGCCGACATGGCCATGAAAGTCAGTACCGACGCAGTTCAAGTGTACGGAGGCTACGGTTACTCCGAGGAATACCCTGTTGCCCGATTGATGCGCGGAGCAAAGGTAATGCAAATTTACGAAGGTTCCTCTCAAGTCCAACGGATGATCATCGGACGTGAAATCACAAAGGATTTTTGATTAATCCAAGCCTCGTAGAAAAGCCTCTTCGATGTCCCAAATCTGATTCTCATCGTGGTGCCAGGGTGTATCCCGCTTGTTGTACGCAACCTCTTCTTTTCCATCAAACCATTCTTGGAAAATCATATGCTCATGTTCGTTTGCAGGAGCTTGGTCATCCTGCGCAAACATTTGTGTGATACGGTCAGCATCGTATGTCATGTCAAGAAGCCGCTGTTGAGGGGTTCGTGGAGGATTCGGCTCATACTCTAATTCATCATGATAATACACTTCATCGTTGTATACCACGCCCTCTTCAGTAAACTTGTACACGTCGAGGAGAGCGTCCCTTGGAGCGATGACGAATTGTGCTACCAAACCAATGCGTACTGCGGTTCTACGGTCGTCCCTCAACCCAAGTGCAATCGTTGCAATTTGATCTCCGATGGGGAGTTCTTTACTCCCGCGTTCGGTGTAAATGCAAAGTCGTACAGAATAATCGTTCAGAGCCAATAGATCTGTTTTCCGAGGGGCTGCTCGGATGTCAAAACTCCAAACAACTCCGGATTCCATTTCGCCCACCATATTCTCAAAAATTGTTTTTTCAGGCACAGCTTTTAGAGAATACCACCGCCTTGACCTTCCCTTAATCCGAACCGATGGTAATCCGTTAGGGAGAGGAATGACCTCCATGTGTGGCGATGAATCGCATATGGACTTGAGAAATTCAAGTCCACGTTCATGGGCAGTCCGTTGTTGGACAGACCATGATTGGGGCGTTTTCCATACCTTCATGCCGGATTTTGTGGTTGACTCTATTTGAAGAAAAAGAGGAAAAGCAATCTGTTAGCAACGGCTGGAACCATCATGGCTCGCGCTGTACCCGGAGTAATCCTCGCCGCAGGTGCAAGTTCTCGACTAGGCGAACCGAAATCATTGGTTGACATCAAGGGCTCTCCATTGGTATGGTGGGCATATGAACATCTCAAGAAAGCAGGATGTGACCCCATCGTCGTCGTCACTCGTTCTGAATTGTCAGTTGATGTACTTTTAGCGGTTCCAGATGCGATTGTGAGCATAAACTCACATCCTGAGATGGGAAGAACTGGTAGCCTCCAAAACGGAATCTCTTCGCTTCACTCTGAACTTGGTCGGTTACCTCGGAAGTTGGTCATGGCGCCTGTAGACCGGCCCGGTTGGAACGCAACACTCGTGAAGGCTCTGATGGAACATGATGCACCGGTATGTCCTGTTCATCAAGGAAGGAAAGGCCACCCAGTCGTCCTCTCTAGAGCTGACTTGGAGCGCATTCTTTCTGCTTCAAGCGCTACCCCTTTACGGGACATTGTTTCTTTTCAAGAAGTGCCTGTTGATGGGCCGTGGCTCCACTTGAACATCGATACACCTGAATCCCTTCGCAACTTGCACGAAGAGGCGGTAGAACTGCACGCCTATTTCCAACAATGACAAGGGATATGAGGGCAAGCCGTGAGGGAGGAACATGACGGCTCGTGTGCTCCAATGGGCCTTGAGCCAGTTGAATGGACAGCGTAGGGTCGTTCTTGCAACCGTGTTGAATACCTCTGGTAGCGTTCCTGGTAAAACGGGCGCTCGTCTTGCGATGACGTATCCTGGTTTCAGTTGGGAGGGGACAGTTGGAGGTGCTGGTTTGGAACTTAAAGTCCTCAATCGTTGCAAAACCCTGCTCAAAGAATCAACATCGCCTGCTGCTGAAGTGGTGACCTACGGCCTAAATAAAGGGGCGAAGGGCTATGAAGTACAACCCCTTGATTCATTATGCGGTGGGCAAGTTACCCTCTCGCTGGAAGTGATGATTCCCATGCCACATATCTTCATCATGGGCGGAGGTCATTGCGGTCAAGCCATTGCAACACTGCTTGACCAAGTCGGCTGGACATACTCTGTACACGATACACGGCCAGATTTTGCTTCTACCGAATTGTATCCCTCCGCAGCATCTCTTTCATCCGAAACGATTGCTGACCTTCTCTCTGATGAATCTCTCAGTAGCATGAAGCGGTTTTCAGACATCATACTCTTGGGCCATGACTGGAGTGAAGACCAAGAACGACTCCTAGGTCTGTTGGCTTTGTTCAATCAAGACGGAGTGGCGTTGGATGGTTCTTCAGCCCCTCGGGTTGGGGTAATTGGAAGCCGGTCAAAATGGCAGGCCTTCCGTGCAGAATGTGAGCGGCAGGGTCTGCCAAGTTCATTATTGGAACAAGTGATTTGTCCTATTGGATTGAACATCGGTGCTGAATCTCCAGAAGAGATTGCTGTTGCTGTGGTTGCTCAAATCATGTCTTCTTTCAAGAGAACCGATCCAAGCGAACCTACGTGGCGTCAAGATTGAGGGATGAACAGATTTTCCCTGAAGTGCTTCAATTCTTCAATGGATTCGAGAATGTCGTCAAGGGCCAAATGTGCGCCTTTTTTTGCATAAAACGGTGTTTTAGGGTACCATCTGCGAGCAAGTTCTTTGATGGTTGATACATCTATCATCCGATAATGAAGCATCTCCAAAACAGCGGGCATCTCCTTTGCAAGGAACTGGCGGTCGTTCCAAACGCTGTTCCCACATAGAGGGGCTGTTCCAGGTTCAATCCATTCTTTAAGGAACTGAACAGTTGCTTGTTCTGCATCACTCAATTCCTCCCCCTCATCGTGAATTCGCTGCACTAAACCACTGCCATGATGGTGCCTCGTGTTCCATTCATCCATCCCGTCAAGAAGTTCTTGCTGGACTTTAATCGCTAGATTTGGACCAGTGGCGAGGATGTTGAGTTCACTATCAGTAATCACAGTAGCAATTTCAATGATGGATTCTCGTTCAAGGTCAAGTCCAGTCATTTCAAGGTCAATCCAAACCATCCGTTGAGATGTTTCACTCATGCTTTGCCCTGAGTGGGCTCAGGTCTTTGTTGTTCGCAGGACGGAACATCAAGCATCGGAGGCCTTTGATTCAAAATTCAACACGATTTGGCCACTTTCCGAAAAGGCCACTACCGGCAAAAACCCTTCGTGTGGTGTTTTTTCTAGGGACTTGATGATGTTGTTCACTGAATCAGCAGGCAAGCGAACTGCAAACCCTTCTTTGGTCATCAGGAGCCCTGAATGCATTTGTTCTACAGGTGGTGTTTGAACTACGGGTTCAGGATCTTTAGCGATCGTCTCAGCAGGTTCTTGCTGAACCTCGGGCTCCTCTACCATTTCAGTTTCTTCAGTTTCTTCAGCTTCTTCGGAGTCGACCATCTCTGTCTTCTCTTCTTCTTCAGGTACTTCAGGGGAAACTGGTTCCACTTCTTCATCCAGAGGTTCCGGCATAGGGGTTTCAACAGGAAGGACTCCTTGTTCGTAGATGTCTTCAGTATTTGTTCGTTGCATGAAGAGGAATCCGAATCCAAGAGCAAGAATACCCATTAAGACTACTCCAATCGCAGCAAACAGGTCGTTCTCAAGGGTTGTCGTGAACAGGAATGAGGTCAGGACAGATCCATATCCGCCGATTCCACGGCGCCAGCGTGCATCGTTTTCTTCACTAAATCCTTGGATGCCCAAAATTACGAGGTACACCGTTATGGCGATGTAAGCAAAAGAATCCAAATCAATGGCGTCAAAGGCCAAGAAGAGGCCAACTACTGAATAAGCGACCCCAGCAATGCCAAGTCGGTCCATGAATTGGAAGAAACTGTCATTGCTCTCCCATTCTACATTCTCCCAATCATAAACCAAGTCATCCTTGTTCGATAACAGTGTAAACATAATTCCCTGGAACGCTAAGATTGCTCCACCTATTGTGGTGTGCATTTCACTTTCTCCAATGTTCCCTTGAATCATGATGTTTACTACCGCAAAGGAGAGGAGCGGAGGGAACAGGAGAAGGCTGGTCGTCTGTCCTTTCTTGAAGGTAGAGTACCCAATCATCGCCAGAGCGATCAGTGGGCCAATTCCGTAGAAGATATCGTAGCTGATGAGGAAACCGATGCTGGCGATTTGCTGACTCAAGAGTGCAGTTGTGTCTTGTGTCTTTTGTTCGTCCTCGTTGGCCGCGTCGACCTTAAAGAAGATGTTAGCTCGGTGCATGACTGCAAATGCCACACCGTTCAATGCAGTGACGAATCCGCTCCACGCCCATGAATTGTCGGAATCAATATTTGCGAAGGTATCACTGTTGTCGAATCCTATGAAGAGGGAAAAGAACAGGACACCAAGCATGTAGGGCAAAGCAGTACTGTTCTCCGTATACCACAAGTAACTCATGATGACGTATGTGATGATTGTAGGCAACCAAAATCCATCGGGAAGGACCGACAAAAAGGCAAGTCCGAGCCACAGGAGAGCAACGAGTTCTTGGTATCCAGCATTACGCTCTGAATCACGGTACATCGCAAGGAGCATGAGGGTCATGTGGACCGCCACAAAGATACCTGATAGAGCCGCAAAAGGCCCGAGGTGAAAATCTCTGAGATAAATCTCGATGTCAGAAGGTAGGCCTCCGAGTATTCTATTGCTGATTCCGACTCTAGAGAACCAATCGTCATCCATAATAAATACGGCTAACGGAGCAAAGAGAGCAGTGCCATAATGTCGGTGTTGAATCGTTCGGAGCATCACAAGAATGAGGATTGGGACGAACAATAATCCTCCAGAAGAATCCAAGGTCGCGAGAATCAATAACAGAACATAGGCCGTTGCATCAGCGTAAAAGTTCAACCCTTCTTCGTCGATTCCTCGCTTTGAGATGATCGCATTAACGATGAGAGGAGCAGAGACAAGGAGGAGGTCAAGCAAGACTCCAGCGATTAACATTTTACCGTCAGGTATCAGATAATATGCTACATCTTTGAGTTCAATGGCTATTGGGAACGCAATGGCGACAAGTAATCCAACTCCAGCA
This sequence comes from Candidatus Poseidoniaceae archaeon, assembly GCA_938084675.1. Taxonomy (GTDB): domain Archaea; phylum Thermoplasmatota; class Poseidoniia; order Poseidoniales; family Poseidoniaceae; genus Poseidonia. Next base: position 3,018 of record CALKGM010000018.1, on the reverse strand, counting down.
GCTCTCGTCTTTGAGTCAATTCGTTCCATTTGATAAATTTCCCACACTAAGATGCCAACCGGTATTGCGATGAGGAGAATCCATTGTGGCTTTTGGATATAGGCGTTAACTGATACAATACTTAGCGTGAACAAAAGAAGAGAACAGAGCAATGATAATCTCGCTAGAGGGGTCCACATTCGCTCAAGAACGGTATCCAGTGTTTTTTCTTCCTCTTGCACTTGTACAACCCAAGCGTTGGTCTCCGGGTCGTATGCTGGGGAATTTGATTGTCCCTGGTCCAACCATGCAAATAATGAGCCGAGGTCAAACTCATTTGTTGCAATAATTCTTGAGAGGCAATAAAGAGCAATGCCTAAGATCAGGAACTGCGGTTCCAGTCCGTCTGGTGAAAGTTTGTCAAAGATATCGTAAGGGGGCAATTCCAACTTGTCGAACAGTCCCAATGCTAGAATAATGAGGGAAGTGAATCCAGCAGAGAGGGTCAGTTCTTTGCGGTCACTGAAACTTTCTGCATCACATTTGAGGGCGATGTCAATGTTGAGATAAAACATGTATCCGATGAACAACCATGGCATAAACCACTCTGGATCAAGAATCGCACGTGAGCAGACAACACTTCCGAGCAGGCCAAGTGACACCATTGTGTTGATTTTCCCTTGCTTGCGTCCCATTTCAGAAATGATGACGATGAAGATGGGCAAAAGGATGTGAAGGATCGTTCCTCCAAATGTTTCTTTTGGCGTGATTTCTTCCATGATGCCTCCAAGGTCAGTCAAGAGATAGGAGATTCCAAAGGCAAGAACAGTGACGTTAACCACCCATTCCCTTGCGACCTTGGAGATGAATACCATGTAGGGAATCATTATGATGCTGAGTACCCATGGAACCGTTGAGGTTGCTGTTGGAAGTGCCACCAGGCTGACGGCGAGGCCAATCGGCATCCATGGAACCCGTTGTTGCAATACAGCAGGGAAGTAGGCGAGGAGCATCATGCACCAAAGCACTACTGGGAGGGACACATAGGATGACAAGCTAGCATATTCAGCTGCCCTGAAAGGCCCGAGGATGAGGTTCAAATCACCAGATCGCGTAACAAGAATCGCCACAACGACTTGTCCTACGAGGAAAAAAGAAGCACGTTCCATGACTTCTTTTCTTAGGTCACTTCGAGCTGCGTAGTAGCCTTGTAGTGCAATGATGAAGACCATCAGGGACAACGCCCCTCCTTTGCTATCATCAGGGACATCATTGAGCAATTCATAGACCAGAGGGACGAGCCCTGAAGCAAACGCAACCACTCCAAAGTTAAGCGCCTTGTTTGAACGCAGAGCCATTTCCATCGAGACAATGGAGATGACTATGATGCTGATTCCAAGTTCGTAACTCACAACATTCCCTGACCAGCGTATCCATGGGCCCACTCCGGCCAAAAGGATGGCCATAGGTGCATATGTGGCGACGCCCCAGCCAAATCCAGTATCTCCCGAGTACCTCTTGAGGAGGCGGAAATGCCCGAACGTTAGCAAAACACATGTGGCCAATTGCGCATAAATTCCGTTGGCGTTGGGTGCCCAATCCGTGGTTGTGTATGAATCAGGTTCACCGAACCAACTGAGTTCAAACGTACCCGTCATGACTCCCATCAAGTATCGTGTACCCCACAAGACTCCAATGGTGGAGAAGAAGAATGCAATTCCGAGGAAATAGTTGTGGATGTCGTACAATCTGTAATTGTTCTTTTTACTTTGTAGTTCAATAATGCCTATAGAAACTAAAAACGAAGCTAATCCACCGATGAACAAGACAAGGAAATTGTCGTTTGTCGCCTCCTCGTCAAAAGCAACGCTAAAGATTCCACCCCATATTGCAAGAAACCCAATACCCATCATTACGCCTTGGGAGAGTTTCAACATCAGCAGGTCTTGACTTTGTTTTGATGCATGTGGCCCAACGGTGACAATAGGGGCAACGGGTTGAGGCGTTGTTGCAGACAAAGCGCCTTGATAGGGAGATGCTGCTTGCGCTAAGGGTTGGGCTATGGGTGCCTGAGTTCTTTTTGGGGCTCCTTGGTTCGCTCTGCGTGGTGCTGCCATGTCAATCGGTTTTTTTTCCGAACAATAGGTAATAACATTTCACCCGTGTTTTCAATCAATGTACGGGTTTTCAATCCCCTAAATTGCATTCACTTGGTATAAGAGAAGCCACCTCACAGGTTCCCAATGGGTTCAAAAAGACCACCTGCTTGGATTTAATCGGTGAGCCCATGCTAATCAAAAAACTTCTAAGCGCATTTTGTCTAACATTGATGCTGCTACCAACATTGGCTCTTGCAACTCCCATCCAAGTCGAATCGGAATCTTCGCCTCAGGAAGAAGGATGGTGGGTTGAGACTACGGTTGACCAAAACAAGAATTCTATCGGAGACATGGTGGAACTTCACAAAGACAACCCGATCTTCCTTGATGAAGACAATACTCTACCACTGATCATTGACTTTGACCACACGCCATCAGCAGACGAAATCGCTATGCTAGAACGGGAAGTTGGTTACGAACACCAGTGGGAGTTAACCCATATTGATGCGCTCGCAGGGCGTATTCATGTTGACTTGATTCGCGAGACTCTGAACATTCCGGGAGTGATTATGATTGAACTTGACAGCATCCTCACCATTCAAAATGGAGACGCTGCGGTATTGCACGGCGTTGACACGGCTTGGGAAGAAACAGGCTATGACGGCGCGGGTGTGACGGTTGCGATAATTGACACCGGAATTGACGGAGCCCATGCAAGTTTAGACGACCTTGATGATGATGATTCCACCAACGACCCGAAAGTGATTGGGTTCTACGACCCAGTCAACAACCCTTCGTTGGTCAACGGGACGGAAGTTTTCCCTTACGATGACCAAGGTCACGGCTCACACTGCGCAGGTACGACCGCTGGAACCGGTGCACCAAATTACGAACACATTGGGATGGCCCCACAAGCGAATCTAGTTGGCGTGAAGGTTCT
>CALKGM010000017.1 GCA_938084675.1 Candidatus Poseidoniaceae archaeon | reverse complement strand
CCCCATGGTTTTTGCAAACTGTTTCTGAGTGAGTGGATTTGGCGCTGTTAAATTGAAGCGACCTTCGCATTCCGGAGTCATCATCAGGTGATGAATAGCATAGATTTGGTCGTCAAGAGAGACCCAAGAATAGTATTGTTTACCGCCACCTACTGGCCCTCCAGCACCAAGATTTGCGGGCAGAAGCAGTTTCTTCAGTGCGCCGCCCATAGGTGTTACGACGATACCTGTACGCATCCATGCAGTACGTATTCCGGCATCTGCCGCTGGCTGTGCGGATTCTTCCCAACGACGTACGGTACCTGCGAGGAAATTATCTCCTCCTTCTGAGGATTCTGTGAGTTCTTCATCGCCTCGGTTACCATAAAACCCGATAGCGGAACCGGAGAGGAAGGCCTTTGGTGGTTGATTAAGCCCGGCAAGAAGGGTCGCCAGATTTTTGGTTGGAATGGTTCTGCTCGTTTCAATTAGTTCCTTGCGCTGTTTGTTCCAACGCTTGTCACCAATTCCGGCTCCTGCGAGGTGGATGACCGTGTCGAAGCCGTTCAAATCTCCCTCAAGAATCACTCCCTTGACATCATCCCAGACAATGACTGCGTCGTTTGAAGCATCTGGAGGAAGTTTCGTTGTAGGTCGTACGAGTCGTGTTATCTCGTGCCCTGCTGCTGCGAGAAATGCGCAGAGTTGCATCCCAATAAGGCCCGTGGATCCGCTGACCAACACCTTTTGACGAGGCATGTGGTCAAACATGGCGATACGAGACAAATCAGATTGTACACGTTGTGTTCTGTATGCAAACATCTGGTTCATTCGCCCCTTGACCGTAAATGGAGCAGTCCACCAGGTCAACATGTGGAAAGGTAATTTCCACTGTACTGTGTCATGAATTTTGGAAGACGTGCCGTCAACCGGGAGAAAACGATGTTCATGGTCCCAGGCTCCAAAGGGGCCTTTTACCATCCTGTCGTGAAAAACTTCTCCGGCGACTACATCATGATGACGAGCAATCCACTTCTGTTTTATCGGTCCAATGCTGACTTTGAATCTGGTTTCCTCGCCGTTCTTGAGGGCTCCAGCCCGTAGTGGAGTAATTCCTTCCCACTCGGGCATGATTCTCCGGAACGCTCCAGGGCTGTCATACCACTGCCATACTCGGTCAACAGGCATCTCAAACTCGCCGATGTGTTCGTAGGTAGGCATGTTTGATCGTCCTCATTGGTGAGCGGTGTAAAGAGAGGGCCCTGATCCCAAGACAGTTTGTTGGGTGTGGCCCTGACTGTATTTTTCGATGTAGGCTTTTGTTTTGAATTTACGCATGGTTGATGCGCTGGTCATGCAGCGAATCTTTCCGAAAACATCCCGTTCAGTCCAGCCACGATCAAACTTGCCCAATACCCATCCGATGCCAGTGTATGAGTTAGGGTCGCGGCCGTCAAGAGCCCATCTATCATTGAGTGCAATCATCCATTCCAGTGCAGTTTGAGGGTCGGGAGACCATTCCAATATTTTTTTGCCCCAGAGCATTCGTAAGTAGTTGTGAATTATACCCTCTTGCCTCAATTGCTGCTGGGCTGCATTCCAAAGCGGGTCGTGAGTTTTAGCCTGTTCAAATTGTTCAAACGTGTACACATATGGGCGCTCGTCGTTTGCGTGTTCTGCAAGTGTGATTTGAGCCCATTGCGGTAGGGAGGAGAATTCCGTGTGATTTGGTATCATCGCACAGTGTATGAATCCGATATCTCTCCACGTGATGATTTGGTCAAGGAACGCCTCAACGGGTTCTGGAAGTCCCCACCAGCCGTTTCGTCGTCCGTCGTTAGGAGGAGTCACCATTGAGACATCCCACCTGTATGCGGTGAAAATTTCATTGATGATTTGATGAACTCCGATGTGGCCGAAGTGGAGCCATGGTGAAATTCCACTCGCACCGTTTTCTTGTGGTTGGTTACGCAACTCGTTGTAATTGACAAGGCGCTGGCTGAGGAATGTTTTCCATCGTCGACGGGCTTCTACACTTCCACCTTTTTTGGTTAAAACGGGAGGGACAGTGTGGTCTATTTTGAGCGTAGAGAGGGCACTTTTTCCGATATCTCCTCCCTCAGCAACCCTCCACAAGTATTCGTAAGGAGTGAGCGGGGTATTGCTCTTGGCGAATATGTCTTCTATCAAGGTCGCATCGATCATCGGCAGGTCACGAGCATTGTCCAACGGGTTGGCCAGTGGGAATTCGTACATGTGTTCCAAAATAGTTTTGTGGAGATGGCGGCGAAGTGAATATGCTGTGGTAAAATCACGACCTTGGGCCCGCATAGCCATAAATCCATTCGAGTCAACAACGTGGAGTTCGCAGGTGTTGAATTGGAGGGCTGTTTCAAGAACATGTCGTGGGTAATACGTTGGGAAGTCATCGATGACGCAGGCAGTTGCTTGTTTCAACCAAACTTCGAGAAGTCCAGAGGCTTCTTTGGGACGGGTTTCTACATAGGGAATGTAAGTGACTCCTGTTTGGGCGAAAGCGGCTCTGTTGTCGATCATCCCCTGGAGAACGAAGGTCGAGATGCGGTCATTAGCCCAGCGATGGTTGAGAGCGAGGCATTCAATGACGACGAGCGGTTGTTGGTGCTGGTTAGCCAGGTCAACTGCATGCTCGAGGGCATGGTTCCAATGAGCGCGCCGAGCTGATGTCATCCAGTAAACGACAAAGTTGCCGTTCGTGTTCAGCGCCCCGTGGACGTTGAGCCTGCCAGGAGGAATCACAATGGAACCCCCGTATTGGATGCTAGATTTCGATTTGAACGATAGACTGCGTAAGGGGTGTTGCGAAGGGTCAAACCGTTGGTTGCTTCCATTGTTTTTCGTTGACTCAAACCGTCGATGGCGAGTTGTTGCATTGTCTCGGAGACCCACGAAAGTTGATTGAGTTCTATCAAGGAATACCAACCGGCTGCTGATATTTCCTCAGACTGGTCAATGATGGTGGTTGTGTTAGCAGAAACATCGTAACACAAGAAAACCGCTGGGTCATCTTTCTTGAGCGCTGTGCGGACAGCGGCGAGACCCAAAACAACCCCCTCGACTTCGGTTTCTTCTACAAGTTCTCTCAAAACTGCTTGCTCGGGGCTTTCACCTGCTTCAACATGGCCTTTGGGAAGTCCCCAACACCCTGAATACCGGCCTCTGGCTTCCTGGACCAACAAAATTTTGTTACCGTGGACAACCCTTGCAGCAACTCCAAGGTCACACATGAGTCGTCCCATACAAGAAGTTTCCATCACTCAGTATATCAAGAGCCGTTTAGCCCCTTGGGCGGATATGAACAGGGGTTTATATGTAAAAATGCAGATTTTTGTAACATGCTCGGAACAAGCGCACATCCATTGGACACACTACCGGAAGCGGACGCAATATTGCCCACTGAACACGGCGAGTTTAGAATTCGCGCCTTCAGAGACCCTAGCGACGGAAAGGAACATTCAATTCTCTACGTGGGTGACATTTCGAAAGGCACTCCGCTGGTGCGCATGCACTCTGAATGTTTGACCGGGGATGCTTTTGGATCGCTACGATGCGACTGCGGCCCCCAACTTCAAGCATCGATGAAGGCAGTGCAGGAATCTGGAAGCGGTGCTATCGTTTACCTGCGTCAAGAAGGACGAGGAATCGGACTCTATGCTAAAATGCAAGCTTACGCTCTGCAAGATGTCGGTTATGACACCCTAGATGCAAATCTAGCGCTCGGCCTTCCGGCCGATGGCCGCAACTACGATTTCGCTGCGGAGATGCTCTACTCCATGGGGGTTACGTCGGTAGAACTCATTACAAACAACCCCGACAAGAAAGCCCAACTGATGGACCACGGCATTGAAGTCAAGTCACGAGTACCAATCATTGTAGGGCACTGCGCACAGAATCGTTCATACCTACTCACCAAGGCGGCTCGAATGGGCCACATCCTACCGGTCTGAGGAATTCTCATGAAATTAAATCTCGTCGGCCAAGCAGCACCCCAATTCAAACTCGAAACAGACACTGGAGAATTCTTTGATAGCGCCTCGCTTAATGGGACATGGCGCGTTGTCTTTTTCTACTCAAGGCACAACTCACCCACCTGTAAAAGAGGATGCCTCACGTTCAAACAACAACATGACCTGTTCCAGTCCGCCGGATGTTCTATCGTTGGCATTGGCCCAGGCACAGTAGAAGAACAAGCATCGTTCAAACTTGAACTCGGAGATCTGCCCTTCCCGTTGCTCGCAGACCCTGAAAGAATTGTGGGCACGATGTACAACGTACCCATGCACCTCGGTCAATTCCCAGCCAAGTCATCGTTCCTCATCGGACCCGACAATACCATCCATTATGTCTACGATTGGCTTTTCAGGCCCCGGCGCCACGTTGCAAAGATCCTTGGAGACATCTCGAAGGTTAGTGGAGGGGACTGAAATGTGGGAAGAACTCCTCCTCGAAGCAGGACTCAATGAACGTGAAGTCCGCTCAATACTCATTCTCGGCTCTCGCCCCAGGATGAAAGCCTCCGAACTCGCTAAGGAACTAAACACAACACGATTAGACGCATACAACAGCCTCTCACGGCTACAAGAAATGGGCATCGTCACAGCAACTGCTGACCGCCCAATGCTCTTCTCAAGCCTCCGTGTTAACGAGGCTATGGAACACATCATTCAATCACGAAAGCAACAACTTGACCGATTGGTGGGTGGTTTTGAAGACCTTTCTCAAGGAATTACTGAAACTGATGCATCGTATGAGAAACAACGACGGGACATTGACGACCCCCGTTTCGCTGTGCTCAAAGAACGAACTCACATCTACAACCGACTCCAAAAGATGGCTAACGAATCTGAAGAACGATTGATTCTCCTTCTTGGTCAGTTTGGTATCCTCCATCTGTGCCGAAACCCCGACGCCTTAGAGGCAGTAAACACTGCAGCTGTTCGTGGTGTCGTTGTTCAAATCATTACACATCTCGACGGGCGCACCCTACGGTTCTTTGACCAATTGAACTCCAGTATCGATGTACGCCACTCTGATGAGTTGGATTCTCTCGGTTTCGTGCAAGATCAGTCGGAAGTCATTCAATACCTGAACATTGAAGACAATCCAGTAGGACGTGGAAAAGAAGACGCAGCACTCATTATTGAGTCATCACCGTTCTCACAAGCACACCTGCACCTTATTGATGCAATATGGGAGGCCGCTGTCCCTCTAGAAACCGCTCGTGCCCGATTTACTGAGAACCAAATTAACGATCCTCTGCGGTTGACCATCGGTGAAGGTTCCTTCCTGAAAAACGTCTCAGTCGCTCTCGGATTTGATGGAGAATTACCAGAAGAGGATACTCCATTTGACCCTGATGCCTTCTTTGCTGCTGGAAAGGAAGTCAACGAAGCACGAAAGCGACTCACAGAAGGAAAGCTCTCCAACCTCAAAGTGTTGGGGATTGACTTGGGCCGAATGCTCCGTCAGATTGGAAACCGTGTTGGGCGTGAAATCGCCTTTTCTCTCCGCTCGATAGAAAATGATATTGAATTTCTTGATGAGATGATGGATTGGTGGGAGCATGCAGGATTGGGTATGCTCGAATACGACGTCGACCCTCAGTTCCATGTCATTGTCGGCCTCAATCATCCGCCAGTTTCTGACCCAGATGCACTCCCGATGTGGGAGATGGACGATGGAATCATCGAAGGAGCCCTCTCTACCCGGTTCACCAAGGACGCTAATGTTGTAATCCAACGTACGGAAGGAAGTGGAACACCAGACAACCTCTGGCACTACCTCATTCATCGTCATGAATTGAAAGCCGTTGAACTGCTTGACTGAACCAGAGGTGAACGGCCATGAAACTCTTGACGTTCCTCAGGTTCTTTAGGCAACTAAAGGGCAAAAAACCAGTTGATGTCGATGCGATTCAATCCATGGGTTTGTTAGCGGTCAAACTTGGGCAAATCTTTGCCCTAAGACCAGACCTTATCGACCCAGACCGCTGCATAGAACTTCAACAATTGTACAGCAGAGGAGCCACCATTCCCACGGAAGATTCCCAAAATCTCCTCCAGCAATTTGCTCCCGAGGGATTCATGAGTCACTTCAAATCGCTGGATAAGGAACCTTTTGCGGCTGCAAGCATAGGACAAATTCACCGCGGTGTGCTCAACGACGGTACGAAGGTTGTTGTCAAGATTATCAAAGCAGATTTTGAAGCTTCATTCAAGCGAGATGTCCGGCGTATGAAACGGTGGATCACTATCGGTCTATTCTTTCGCCGCAAATTAAGGAAAGTCGGAAATCCAATTGGTCTCTTGGCCCACATTGAAGATTATACTCTTCGCGAACTTGACCTTACAAACGAAATTTCTGGCCGGAATGAACTGATGTCAAAGGCGAGTGAAATTGAGAAAAACTTCTCAATGCCCAAACTAAAATTCCCGAAAATGTGGGACGAACTCTCAAACCGTCACGTATTGGTCATGGAAGAAATTGTCCACCCGACTCTTGAACAACATTTGGAAGAAGGAACACTCAGTTGGCCTGATATGCTTGAACTGTTCCGGATTCACGGAGCATTTATGTTCGGAATCGGTACATTCCACGGCGACCTTCACCCTGGTAACGCAATGATGGACGACAAAGGCAACTTCATTTTCATTGATACCGGAGCCATATGTAACGCCCCGGACCATGTTCGTAATGCGTTGTTTGGCTTCTTCTACTTCCTTGCCAAAGGCGAATTGCGTCATGCGTATGATGCGATGTTAACCATGGCGGACGTACAGCCAACCGGGAAAACCCTTCAGACATACTATGATTCCATGAACGAACTTTATGACGGGTTTGTTGGGACTTCAGTAAGTGAAGTGTCCCTCACTGAACAGATGATGAAGACGGTCAAGGCTGCGGTATTGGCCGGTTGCTCCTTCGGCGAAGAAGCGTTTCCAATCATCCGTTCCCTCATGTACATGGACGGAATGGTACTCAAAGGGCACCCCGAGGTTGACCTCATCAGCTCAATGGGCCCATATCTTGATGAATTCTCAGTTTTGATCGACCCTCATTCCATCATCAAGTGACCTCTTTCACCACAAGTAATGATATTTTTTGCCTTCAAAAATTTGCGGCTAAAAACCTGCCTTTATATGTCCAATCGAGTCCACATAAATTATGAGCACAAGTGCACGACCAAAGGTAGCAATTATCGGAGCGGGACCCGGGGGTCTTGCATCATCCCTATTGCTTGCAAAATCCGGCGTAGATGTTACCGTTTTTGAACGCTCCAAGGCTGTTGGTGGCCGGAATAAGGTGTTTGAGCGAGACGGGTACAAATTTGACCTCGGCCCGACATTTTTTCACTATCCTGAAGTTATTGAAGACATCTTCAAAGCCATCGGAATGGATGCCCATGAAGAGCTCAAATTGAACAAACTTGACATGAATTATCGCCTCATCTTCGGACAAGGTGGCCAATTGGATTGCACAAGTGACCTTACCGAAATGACAGAACGAATACGAACCCTCTCTGGCGACAATAACGCAGAAGCATTCAAGCGGTACGTCGAGGACAACAGCAACAAACTCAACAAGTCAAAAGCATGTCTCCAAGAGCCATGGTACGGTCCAACTGACCTTATCTCAAAAAGAGCGTTTCGTGTTGCGAGTGTCCTACGCCCTCAGCGAAGCGTTGCTGGAGATTTGATGAAACTCTTCGACGACGACCGACTCATGCTCGCTATGTCGTTCCAAACCAAATATCTCGGAATGTCTCCCTTCAATTGCCCTAGCCTCTTTACCATGCTCGCCTACCTCGAGTACGAATACGGAATTTTCCACCCAATGGGCGGACTCGGTAGCGTCAGCGAGCGCATGGCCGGTATCGCACGCGACCTCGGCGTAACCTTCCGCATGGAAGAAGAAGTTGAGAAGGTGATCATGGATGGAAAAACCATCAAGGGCGTTACCACAAAAGAAGGAGACTTCCTTGCTGACCGAGTCATCATGAACGCTGACTTTGCCAACGGGATGACTCAGTTGTTCCCAGACAAGTCTCGAAAGAAGTGGAACAATAAGAAATTGGATAAGAAAAAGTACTCGTGTTCTACCTTTATGCTCTATCTTGGAGTCAACACGACATTTGATGACCTTCCGCACCACCAAATCTACGCATCAGAAAATTACGAATCTAATCTTGAGGATATTGAGAACCATCACAGAATCACATGGGATGACCCTTCAGTCTATGTCCAGAATGCCTGTGTCACAGACCCTGGTCTTGCTCCTGAAGGCTGTTCGACCATCTACGCCCTTGTACCGGTATCTCACATCCACGAGAACATTAACTGGGAAGATGAAAAAGACGCTTACCGTGACCGAATTATCGACCAAATCGAAGCCAAACTCGGTTTTGAAAACATTCGTGAACACATCCAAACTGAACTTGTCATCACCCCTGAAGATTGGGGCGACCATTGTTACCGTGGAGCTGTTTTCAACTTGGCTCACGGACTGGACCAAATGCTATGGCGCCGACCCAAGAATCAGTTTGATGAAATCGCTAACTTGTACCTCGTCGGTGGAGGAACCCACCCTGGAAGCGGCCTGCCAGTTATCTACGAGTCTGCTCGCATCAGCAGTAAATTGCTTCTTGACAGTCTCGGAATCATTCCAGACTGGAACGGCGTCGACACGTGGTTTGAAAGCCGAAAGCGCTCGAAGCAAGGACGAAATGCTCTCAAACAAAAGCGAAAGGAAAACCTTCCTGGAACGCCAACAAGCGCTTGAGGGATCATCATGAAGCAGTTGCTGGTAGACAATGCGTACGGCTATTGTGAATCCGTGTGCCGCGAAGCCTCCACCACCTTCTTCTCATCGTTTTCCGCACTCCAGTACGATAAGAGAAGGGCAGTTCATGCCGTCTATGCACTCTGCAGATGGGTTGATGACATCGTTGACGGAGATGAAGAGCCTTCAATTCTAGAAACTAACTCCCTGCGGGAAGCGACCGATGCACGCCAGCGCATCATTAACGAAATCCATGATGGAAAAGAGCCGACCCTCCCCGAAGATGAGCACCGCCGACGCCTTATGGCGCTCGTAGACATACGCTTAAAAATCAACAAAGCCAAAGAAAACGAAATCACTTCAAGTGATCATCCGATTTTCATTGCGTTGCAAGATGTATTCGTAAGGTTCCCAATCAAAATTCATGAATTTGAAACTGTTCTTGAAGGGATGGAAGACGACCTTTACCCCGTTCAAAACAAAACTTGGGATGAACTCCGCTCCTACTGTTACAAGGTTGCCTCTGCCGTTGGCCTCATTCTGATAGAAATATATGGCTATGAAGACAGAGCAGCCCAACTCCATGCAGTCGACCTTGGAATCCAAATGCAATTGATCAATGTGTTACGAGACATCAATGAAGATATCGAGCGTGGGCGAATCTATCTCCCTCTTGACATTCTTGCATCTCATGGCATTTCAATTGAAGACTTGCAGCGACCCAATGTTGCCAAATCGCCCTCGTGGAAAGGATTCATCATTGAATATGTTGAGATGATTAAACGCCATCGTGAATCCGCCAACCATCTGTTTGGATACCTCGACGCACGTGCCCGCGTCCAACCTCAAATCATGTCCGACGCGTACCAATCCATTCTCAACGAGATTGTCCGACGCTCCGGTGATGTCTTCAGCCAACCTGTCCGACTCCCACTATGGCGTAAAATTCTCCTCGGCGTTAGACTCAACCTTCGCAAGGTCAAAGCGCGATTGCTTACATCCTGAGTAAAGCATCCAAGCCCTTGCATAACCCCGAAGGGATGTTGCCGTCAATCAATTTTCAAACGCCTGCCCAGCCAAAATCCAATCGTATTTACTACCACGTCTGAGAGTTTATTTTCCAACGGCTCAACAGCGAACGAAGCCCATGATTGGTCGTCAACGGCCCACTCAAAACATTCCCAAGAAATAGAGAGCACGAAGAACATGCCCCAGCTCAACTTCGTCCAACGACCAGCGGTAGACCAAATCGCAAAGTGAGATAACGACCAAAGATTCAGTAACGCCATTGGCTCACAACGTTGAGGGTCCACCAGCAGTAATCTCAGGAAGAAGTTTCAAGTCACCGTACAAAGAAGGGCCGTATACATAGGTCCCAACGATTCCAAGTTCGCCATTGACATTGTGTGCAAGAGCAATCCAAGGACGGCCTTCATCGTCCAGTTCAACATCTATGAAATCTCCAAATCCACCGCACCGAACGTTACCACAATCATCGGTGGAATCTAGAGGGTCGTCAGGGGTGTTCACTGCTACGGATGTGATGAGAGGATTATCTGCAAACGCATCAGTCATCACCGACATATAGCCTGACCAGCCGCCATTATCGACGCTTTCTCCGATGTATCCAACTACAACACGACCTTCATCTCCGGCAAAAATCGTCGGGAAGCCCGTTTCTGTTACTTCGGGGGGTGCAACCATCATTGGTTCAGACCAAGTATCTCCTTGGTCCCTTGAATATGCCATCCAAGGCATCTGGTCTACGCTAATCCAAGACGCAAAGAGATTTCCTGCTTCATCGGTTGCAACAGCGACCTCGTGACTGTGCCATCCGTCCTGCATGGGAACTTCTGTGGTAATGGTGTGTTCAGTCCATGAATAGCCTCCGTCAATGCTCCGATAGACAGCAGGCCCCTCGCAGGATGGGTTACCTCGGTAAATCGCACCATCGTTAGAACCTGCAAGATGTCCGTGCAATCCTGAACACTGAGCAGTATCTGTTGGATATCCAGGACGTTGGATGTCCCATGTGTGGGCTCCATCAAGCGACCGTGAACATTGTGGGCCAGCTGCTGCACTTCCAGTGTTAATACAAAATACATAGATGGTGTCGTAAAATCCAATTCCGTCAACATCAGGCATTGAAGCAATCGATTGGTGGTCTTGTGGGCTGTAGTAGCCTTCTGCAGAGAATGGTATGGACCATGTTTCACCGTCATCATCAGAATATTCTACGAACATGGCAGTAAGGGCATGCATGTCGAATTTGACGATACGGTCGGTCCACTTGTCGACGTAAATGTATGGATCGTTGGATGATGGAACTTGCCCGACTTCAATTGGTAATATCGGATTGAACGGGCCCATATTGTTCCATGTCTGACCTTGGTCCATTGAAGTATAGACCATGGTTCCAGAGCCTGCCCCTCCAAAGGATGAATAGTGGATTCCACCGGTCGAGGTAACGCCAATGGTTGGTTCAAAGGTTGTATCACCAATACCGTAGTAGGTCCCCAAAGCGGGGTATGGCGTTGAATTACCGGTCAGGTTATCAAAGCCGATTGAAGCATTCGTTGCGTTAACACCGCCGGGGTAATGGTACCAGGTCGTCATGCTTGGAAGCGAGTCAAAAGGAGTTGGTTCCACGATGGATGTATTCTCCTCATCCTCGCCAAAACAACCCGACAAGGAGAGGGTCACCACCATGAGAGAGAGAAACAATGCTCTTGCTTGCATAGTAATGCCGAATCGTCATGGGGATAATGACCTTCCGCATGGACTGATATCAAACCAGTGGTGAAAGTTCACCATTTTCCACGAGAAGACTAGGGCCCTTGGCGAGATAATATACCGAACCGCGCCCGTCCCGAGAGTCCTCCGCAGTGGAATTTCCGCCGGTAGCGCAATCGCCCGTACATCCGTCTGCAAATGCGACATACACTCTTCCTTCGCGGTCAATGTGTAAATCATTGAAATCCAGGAGGTTTCGATTTGAACCCCCGATATCCCTACAATCACCTGAATTCAAACAAATCGAACCGATTTGAACGGGGTCATCGGTTACCCGGTAGGTGTGGAAAATCGGTTCATCATCCAACGCGTTCAAGCTGTACGTTATGTAAAGGTGGTAAGTAGCATTGTTTGGAGCATAGTGTGCATTCCCGTCCCAAGGGCTTCCATCAAGATTGGATTGATTCAACATCTCGGAATTCTCACTGCCCAGGTAGGTTACAGCGATTCGTCCTGGGTCGCCAGCATCGGTTTGAGGGAAAACGGTGGAAATCACCTGGTTTGGAGAGATACGAATACTCTCTTGTTCCCAACTTTCTCCCGAATCGGTTGACCTTGACATGTAAATCCCTTCATCTCCGCCCGTCCAAATATGGTAGGCATTGGAATCCGTATCGGTTGAAACTTCAGAATTTTTCCTCGGGTTGGGGGTTCCAACATCTTGGCCCATTGTTTGCTCAAACCAAGAATATCCATTGTCATGCGAAACGATAACCGTTGGGGTTTCAACTCTTGGAGTCACGTATACAGTCCCGTCTGGAGCCGTTGAAATCGCTCCGTGTAGGCCGCCGTTCGTTGTGGCCAAACCAACAATCTGACCGCCCGCCTCAAATGTAGCACCGCCGTCGAAACTTGTGAAACAGAAGATTCCTGCTAGTTTATTGTAACAATAATACACGGCTGTTTCATAAAAGTTCGAGGTAAATTGCCCCAATGCCCCATACCCGGAACTTGTCCAAGGCCCGCTTGCTAGTTTGATGTGGTCATTGATTGGAGTAGTTCCAGAGTCATGCGGATTGCCGAGCCAAGACTCCCCATCGTCATCGCTCCAGCAAATCCACGATGTTTCCAAGCCAATCATTTGGACATTGAAAACTCGATCAGTAATCGGGTCAACCCACCCGTATGGGTCGCTGGTTGTTGGAGAGCATTGAATCGGATCTTGAGTTTCTTCCCACGCAACACCTCCATCGCAGGACCTCATCACTTTCTCCATAGCAATGAAAAAGATGCAACCGCTTGAAGTGATACCGATGCTGGGCTCCTTTCCGGTTTCACCAACATCACTGAACATGAACTCCAGGTCCAAAAGTGCGTCTGACACGAGTTCTCCGTTCTTGTCGGTAACAAAGGTTCGTCTGTCCTCTTCCTCAATGTCCACGACAACTGCTTCTTCAATTTCTTCTCCGAAACAACCCGATAGGGAAACCGTTGCGACGATGAGTGCTAGGAACACTGCCTTTGCCTGCATGGTACGACCCAACCACTCGGGCAATAATGACCTTCCGCTTCAATGTCAAGACAAATGTACCCTATGAAGGTGTATTTAGCCTTCTCTTGCTCGCATGTAGATGGCCTCATAGGCCTCTGCATTGTGCTCATAAGTGTACAGGTTAAGCACACGCTCACGTCCAAGCTGGGCTTGTGTAGTTCTAACATCCGGTTGATTAAGAGAATCAATGACACTCCTTGCCAAATCCGCAGGGTCGCCACAAGCGAAAAGCCCTCCAACGGTAGAATCAATCATCTCGGTGAGTGGAGGTTGGTTGACTGTCACGACTGGAGTCCCACTTGCGAGCGCCTCGAGAGGTATGAGTCCTTGACCTTCATAATACGAGGGATAGATGACCAAATCTGCTGAGCGGAAATGCAACGCAAGACGTTCAAAACTCATTCCAGGCTGAATTGAAACGGCATGACCGATTCCCAAGCGTTTGGCTTGCCGCATCAGCGTCTTCCGCATGTGCCCCCTGCCGATGATAACCAATTTCGCCCCGGGGTGGACTTTGAGAATTTCTGGCATGGCCCGCAACAAAGTCCGATGGCCCTTCCGAGCAACCAATCTTCCAACGGCAAGCAAGAGGGGTGTTTCTGTATCTGCTCTACCAATAAGAGCAGCTTCATCAGCTGCGCCATAGGTGGTTCGAATGGCCTCATAGGCAAGTTGGTCTTCTTCATCATCATGATTCACTGGTCGGAACACGCTGTGGTCAACGCCGTAGAGGACAGTCTCGCAATCCCAATCATCTGGAGGTTGGTACCACTGTTCAAATTCATTTTTGGTGGATTCGGAAATTGCTACACTAATGGTTGAACCTGTAATTCCAGCTTGTTCGTATTTTGCGTAGTGCTTCGCAGTAAGAAGAATAGCCAAATCATTAGGGTTCTTCCAAGTTGCTGATTCTTTATGGCGTGCAGCAAGTTTCATGCCTTCACGTTCACCAATCCAACTCCCATTCAGGGCTGAAACCACGGGGCCAATGTTCTCTTCAACCCAATCATATTCTCGTTCGTTCCAACTCACAAGTGGAAGAAGCGTATGGACAACATCGACCGGTTTTTCCAGATGGAGCCGCCGTAGAGAGGTAAGTGCATGCTTCCCATATGAGCGGGTAAAGGCCATCGGTGCTTTGAGCCAAGGCACGTGAAGAACACTGACTCCGGGTTGCGCAGGGGTCCGCTTCTGGTGAGTTCTGGTGATAACAGTGACATCGTGACCCCGCTGAGCGAGATGACCAGCCAGGTGGAATACAACCGAGCCAATACCACCCCAACGAGGAGGATATTCGCCTGAGACCATGGCGATGTGCATCAAGACAACCAAGACCAACGGGCATTTGAATGTCATTGAAGATGTGCCTGCTTCTGTGGAGAATAAAGCCAAACCTTTCAAGTCCATCCAAACGGTGGGCGAACCATGGCCGATGTGTTACCCGTGACCGTGACAGTTATCCTTCCTACCCGGAACGAGGAAGAAGCCCTAGGGCCAACTATTGATGCAATCCCCCGCGGATGGTGTGAGGATTTAGAAATCATGATTGTGGATGGAAACTCATCCGACCGAACTCGTGAAATTGCCCTTGAAAAGGGGATTCGCGTCCATCTCGAAGACCGGAAAGGCTACGGACGCGCATACAGAACAGGATTTGATGTTGCCTCAAACGACATCATTGTCACTATGGATGCAGATTGCACCTACCCCGCTGAACTTGTTCCCGAACTCGTAAAGCGACTCATTGATGATGATTTGGAATTCATTACTTGCGACCGCTTGTCGATGGCAGAGGACGGTTCCATGTCTGGACTCCACGGGTTTGGAAATTGGGTGCTTTCGTTTACTGCACGCCTCTTGTTTGGATACGGGGTTAAAGATTCTCAATCAGGAATGTGGGTATTCAAGAAATCCATTTTCGAAGATGAAAAACTCCGGCCAACCAATGACGGCATGCCCCTAAGTGAGGAAATGAAAATCATCACACGCCGACATCTTGGAAAGAAGAAAGCTGTTGAAATCTCAGTCCCTTACCGTCCACGTGTTGGTGACGCTGAAATTCACACCTGGGGTGACGGATGGAAGAACCTGAAGTTCCTCTTCTCTCGACGATTTGGACTAAACAAGACCTTGACTCCATGGGGTGGCCGTGATGAAAACCCAGATTCAACCAATGGCGACCTTCCTGAACAGAAGAAGTGAACCTCAAAGCAAACCGTCAAGGTCACTCTGAACTTCTTCAGTACCGTCCATGATGTTCTCTTCTAATGGACGTTGCTTAACTTCGGCAGTCTTTTCCGGTGCTCTAAATGCATCCCAAGAAGCGATGAGGTCAATATCTGCTATGGCCCGACGTCGGCGCATAGCGATAAATGCTAGCAAACCAAATCCACCAAAGAGGCCAATAGCGCCTAAGGCGAAAAGCAGGATTCGCTGATCGTCTTCAGATTCTTCAACAGTTAACGTACTCGTAAAGATGTCAATATTGGCGTTTTGCCCCTCACCGTCACGTGCAACTAATTTCAAACTTGGACTCCCTGTTTCTTCAGGGCGCCAATTGAGGATTCCTTCCCAAATACCATCCCCGTCATCATCGGTAAGATTGATTTCCCATTGCTGAATGTTATGTGTCATATTTGCTCGTACGTCCTTTGTAGTGCCGTCCGCATCATCAAGGCGAATTGAAATATTGAGTTGAGACAGTTCCCCCGCAACAAAGGTGGTTTCACTGAGAACCAACGAGTCTCTGTCAAAAGACGGAAGACTGGATTGAATCGTTATGTTCACGTGCTCTTCAAGCCAGTTTCCTTGAGAGTCCTCAATGTAAAGTGAGAGATGGTACTCCCCCGGCATCAAGTTTGTAATTTCATCGATTGAACTCGTTGAGATAACCTCTGGGAGACTCATTCCATCCGACCAGCGGCGCCATTCTCGTACGACCAAATCATTGTCCGCATCAAACGAGGCTTCTTCCAGTATCACAACGCCGCCTGGGGCGATGGACTGCCGATTTTCGGGCGAGATGAGCACCATTGTTGGGCCAGATTCATTGATGGTGAGCGTGAAGGTTTCATCCCGGGACATTCCGGTATCATCAGTTAGTGTCACGGTGAGAATATGATTGCCTGCACGCAAGGTCAAAGCGTGGCTTTCACTTGGTAATATATCAACGAGAATTGGGTCGTCCTCAAGTGAAGTTCGTAGGGTTAAAACAAAACTATCATTGTCGTAATCTATGCTTTGCGATGCGTCAAACATCAGAATAGAAGAAGAGGAGTGGCTTGAACCATCAACGGGACTCAGCAAACCGAGAACTGGAGCAGAGGGTACAATCTCTAAACTTATTGTTGAGATAACAGGTTCATGGATTCCGTCATCCAAACTCAATGTAATGGTGTGGGTCCCGGTACTCAATCGTGATTCAAACATCAACCAATCTTCGCCTTCAGGAGTGAGGCGACCATCAAGGTCACTCGTCCATGTAACCACCAAAAACTCTGAGCCGCCATAAGGTGAGAACGGAGCACAATGCCATGTTCCTTCTTCTGGGAAGGTGTCGCATGCTGCATCGAAATCCCCTGAGCCGTTCGCTGAGAACTCAATTAACTCAGAGGAATCGAACGTTGTCAACGAGGGTGAGGCGATCATGGCGATTGGAAACGAGTTGTCAACCGTCACCAAAACGGATGATGATGCGCTTTGATTGACATGTTCAGCTTGGTCATCAGTAACTTCCATTGTTATCGTATGGACTCCCCGAGAAAGATATCCTGACCAAGTTGCTGAGCCATTCGTGAGTTCAGCCAACACCCCGTCAAGGCTGGAACGATAGGTCACGACCATATCATCACCTTCTGGGTCTGAAGTCGCGCTTCCTTCCAGTGTGACCAATTGTTCACTTTCGTTTCCTTGACGCTGAACCTCAAATATTGGTTCAGGTATTTCATTGAACAGAATCACGTCCACGGTATATGTCGCATTGTTGCCTACGGCATCAAAAGCCATGACCGTCAACGTGGCAGACGCTGGTGGGTCCTCGGTAGTATAATCGAAGGTGTACGTGAGTTCCTCGGGGCACACCCACTGGTTGCCCCAGCCGGCGCCTTCGCCGTTGAAATCGATGACGCATGCGAAATCATCACCCTCAGGATCAAATGTGCCCGTGGTGTTGATGACCACGGTCCCGGTTTGCGGCATGATGAGTTCACTCCACGGATTCAAAGAGGGTTCAAAGTCAACGACAAGATTTGGAGCGAGATTCACCAATTCAATGGTCCGAACCTCGGATACACAATGACCTGCATCATCGCAGATTTCGAGAGTGATAAGGTGAATCCCATCGGATAATTGACATCCCATATTTGCAGAATTTGTATTGACTGTGAATGGAGCCCCATTGGTCATATCTTGTTGAGTAATCCCTTGCCCGTTGCCCACTCCCTGCCCGGTACATGACGCCACAATATCCCCATCAAGGTCACTGGTCCATGAGAAGGTGAGTTCATCATCATCAAGGTCCCAAGAATCGCTTGCGTTGAACATCACTTCGCCTTGGGAGGGATAAATCGCTTCATCCAGAGGCGAGGTCCACATCAAGAACGGGGCTTGATTGTCAAGGGGCAGTAAACAATTCACAAACCGATTCTGGTCGAGTGTTGCGCTGGTTGAGTTCGTGATGCTGTCATAGCCGCATTGAACGGTGACAGTATTGAAGGAAGATGCTCCTGAGGAGGTCCACTGTTGTCCTATGAAATCAGATAGGAAAACATAGCCTAAATCGTTCGTATACTCTTGTACTGATGGCTCATAGTCTGTGAATGTTGCATCAACGTTGGCGTTTGGAACACCGTTTGTGAAGTTGTTTACGACCCATATGGTAAGGTCCCAAGCGACATCGATGGTCGCTGTTCCTGAAAAGGAAGCCAAATTCAAATCAACATTAATGGGTTGATGGAGATGGAGGTCGGAAGAATCATCGAGTTGAATCATTGTTGTACCTAATTCATCTTCAAGGTTTGACCAATTCACCTGACTGTTGACCAGTTGGACAAAGCCTGAACAAGATGAAGTAATGGTATTTCCTTGGCCTCCAAGGTTGGGATGATTTGTTAATTTGACGCAGGAGGTCCCTGAAAATTCGCTGTGGGAAATTGTTGATGCAAAGTTTCCATTATTATCACCACTCCAATCTAAGCCAGTATGGTTTCCAACCATAGACAACCCCTCGATGTGTGCTGCTGTTCGCAACAGTTCAACGGCTGGCTGCCCTGGGCTTTCTGCACCAATGCTCGCTTGGAGAATGTTGATGCGCCCGCTAGCACCTGCAGGCATAGTGTCCTCATTATTGACGCTGAGCGCAGGAACATCTGCGCTGTTCCCGTAGAGTGTGAGGCCCTCAAGCCACAAATCAACTGAGTTTTCAGCCAAAACCCCGGCTCCGGTAGACCCTGATACCGTACAGTTCCTGCAGCGGACATCACCTGATTCTGATTCCATATCGTTGGATTCATCATAATACAAGCCCGCTTGGTTTTGCGGCAATGGATTACTTGTTGCGTCTCCGCCGTTATTCGCTGCAGTGAGATTTTCAAATGTCACATACCTTGCATTTAGAACATGTGCACCAGACTGTCCGTTGTCGTTGAGTTCCAGTTCATTGACCACCACAGTGGCTCTATCAATCAACAACCCCTGCTGTGAATTGTTGTGTAGGTTCCAATCAAATCCTTGCATGGCCCCTCCAGAGGTTGAAGAGATGCCTGGTCCAACTGAACCCGAAATTTCCATTCCCTCAAAATGAGGTGCGAAAAACGACGACCTGACAGCAAGTCCAGCTTCATGGGGACCTTGACCCGGGTCTCCTGAATCTCGTATCGTCAGGTTTCGGAAGGTGGTGGTATCATCAACGAAGTACAAACGTACACCAACGGTTGTTGAATCTTCAATCAAGGTATTGTCAAACCACGCACCGGTGGCGTTGACTTCAAGTGCTGCAAAACCAATGTTCGCTGTTGTTGCTCCGCTCGTTCCCGTCCCACGAATGGTTAGGTTTGTGAAATCAGCGGTCTCATAATTGGTATAATTGGTGTGATTATTTTTGTCAACATAGACGCCGCGGTACATTGAATTTGTAATCGTTGCATCGCGGACAACTGCACGAGTATAGCCTCCATCGTCAATATGACGAATAACCATGCCTGTATCTGATTTGTCAATAGAGATGTTTGTGAGAAGAGGTTGGCTGTCTTCAACCCAAACTCCAGCAGCCATAGCCCAACTTGACCCTGAACAGTTGTCAATGGTAATCCCCTGTACAAGTCCGCCTGATGCGCCCCAAATGTTCACTCCCCGTGTCAAAACATCGCTGAAGACCGCGCGCGTAACAATTGGGGTAGAGCCTGCGCCGATTGAAAGACCAATTCCATAACGCCAATCGCCTTGAAAAGCCAATTCCCGTCCGGCTTGATCGATGAATAAATCTGTGATTCTTGGAGCAGCGTTGTTGAACATGTCAACGCCCACTCGGTCTGGATTGACCACAGTCAAATTTTCAATAACGGGATTTGAACTGTAAATCGTCATTCCGTAAATGGAATCCTCAATCGTTAAATTTTGCAAAAAGGAACCTCGCCCTGAGGAGGAGGAATTGAATTGAATGCCTTCATGATCGGATAATCCGCTTGCTTCAAGCGTTACGGGGCAACTTTGAGTCCCCTGCACGGTGAGCCGCCCGTCAACAATAATGCGCACTCCTCCACCCATTTGGACCACAGTGCAGGCCTGAATGACCAATTCATCAGAAACAGGGACGGTGTAGGTGGCTGAGAGAACCTTAGTGCCCGACCAGGTGACTTGAGCCCGAGCCCCAGTATTCTGAACCATAGGGTCAACTGTTTCAGCCTCGTTGAGAGGATGAATTGCTGTTAGCAGCGGTAAAAGAAACAGAAGTGTGACTAAAATCACCCGCGATGCAGTACGAGAAGACGCTGTCATATCTCGGAAACACCTGCAATACCCTTTCAATGGTTCGCTGTTATGTATCGGAAGGGGAAACGCACTGAGAGGAAGCCATAAATCCCGACTTTCATTCCAACATACATGCCTGAGGCGTTTATTCTGTTCAAAACTGAACCCACGCATGAGCGTGAAGTATACCTCTCCCTTACCGGACACGAGGATGTTGCGGAGGTTCATGCACTCTACGGTGAGTTTGACCTCTTGGTTCGTATCACTGCGCCAAATTCCAAACGGCTTTCCGACCTCGTGATGAATACATTTCGCAAGATAACGGGCGTCAAAGAAACACAAACGCTGATTGCAGTTGAAGGATGAGTGATAACATGGCTATTGGATTCGTTTTGATTACCACCCTTCCCGGCGAAGAGGACAAGGTCCGTACTGCGCTTGATAACATCGATTTAGTAACCAACAGATGGATGCTGTTTGGCGAATACGACATCATCGCTCGCGTACAAGCTGATGAAGAATTTGCACTCACCCGATGCATTGTTGAGGACATTCGCTCTCTTAGCGGCATCGCTGATACCAAGACACTGATTGGAGCAGAACTCTAATCACAACAAACGATGCATGCGTTTGACAAGTCTACGGCTGGCTGAATGACAACCTGCTGAACGGAAGCAACGACTTGCTTCACGCATTGACATGAGCGCTTGGTTTGGTGAAGATTTAGAATGCAAATACCACCATCGTCCAGCATAGCGCTGTTGGGCTACCCCTTTGGATTGAAGGGTATCGGGTTGTGGAACGTCTACAAATACAGATTGTGCTCTCTTGGAATCATGGACCCATAGAAATTCAACAAGAGTCAATCTCAAAGCGGCCTTGTGAAAATCAGTTGGTTGCCGTTGAATGACTGCTTCTGCCTCTGCGATAAGTTGTTCAAGATCGTTAGAAGAATGGAAACAAAAGGATGCCTTCAGTTTGAGGAGGCGAACAAAAGGGTCGTGCTCATCACTGATTGAAGCGAGTGCATCGCGAAGTTCGCTTGCTCGTTTAGAGTCTCCCTCAAACAAAGCCACCGCGTGTTGAATCATGGAAAGACTCACCATCATCGCAGTGCGGTACTCCTGCTGCGAAGGAAGTTTAATGTCTTGAAGAAGGGAATGAATCGATGAAGAGACTGTCTCTGATGGTTCGTCAAACAAACGGTCTTCGAGTTGTTGTACCGCCGCAGAGAGTAAGGTACGCGCAGCATCCACTTCGTTGGCTTGAGCGAGAACTGCGGTCAACAAAAGTTTGGATTCAGCCTCATTGCCCTCAAGAAGGGCTTTTTGATACTCTAATTCACTTCGGAGGCTACCATCGGATAGAGAATCAAGATGGATCTGGGCTTGGTCCATTTCCTGACGGTGTAGGGCAACTTTACCCGCCCAATAATGAAGCATTTCATCCTCAGGCTTCTGTTCAACCGCTCGGTTTAGAATAACGGCGATGGCTGCTCCTTGGGATGGAAGAAGGCGTTCGACTTGACCTTCAATGTGCGATTGAACGTCGGGGTCATCAAGGGCGAGTTGATGGTACAGGCGAAGAATTTGTGAATCTGGAGTGTCTTCACACAAAAGCCAGTGGTTCAAGGATTGTTGATGGAGTTCTTTGAGCCGACCTGAGGAGAACATTGTACGACGAACATTTCGGACCAGGTGTTGAATCTCAAGTTTCGTGTTATCATGTTCCCACCGCAAGAGGGCATGGAGGTCCAGGTCTCCAATTTCATCTTGATGAGGAACATCTTTTGCAGCGAGTGGCCTAGGAAAGAGAACAAAGTGGTCCAAGGCGACCAACTCTTCACCCCCAAGGTTTTGCAGAATCGTTTGTTCTACAAAATTTTGAATGTCTTCCCCCGCTTCGGGAAGAGGCGTTCCTTCCGAATATAATTGCAAGGCCATTGGATGGCCGCCAAGGGCTTTTGCTATTGAAAGGCGGCGTTCCAAGTCCAAATGCTCTCCTAACAAATGGGTTGCATCTTCAGGGTCAAGGGCGGGCAGTTGCCGGTAGTTACACTCAATCTCAAACGGGAGCGGGGTTCGGCCAACAAGAAGAAGTGTCGTTGAGTTGTCGCATTGAAACGTTTCAATCATGTCTTTAATCTTCGGAGCGTGTCTTGATGAAATTAAGTGAACATCATCAATCACAAACATTTGCTTCTTATCTGTGGCCTCAAGAAGTGACGCTAATGCCTCTGTATCGTGTGGAAGCGGATTAACAGTCGGAAACCACTGTTGAATGATGTCCCTCATGTCAGAGAATTCATTGATGACTGCTGAGTGGGTTAGCGTGCCTTCAACTGAGGCACGGGACGTGAGAGATTGCGCAACGGTCGTCTTTCCGATTCCGGATAAACCTCCGAGAAAAACAGGCTGACGTTGCCCAAAAAGAGATTCTAGATCAAGAAGGGTTTCATTGCGACCGATGAGTTCAGTCGGCAGGTGGTCCTGATTGGTATCATCTTCTCCATCCTCAACCTCAGCGCTTTCAGGATGCTCAAGTAGCCATAAACGGCCTTTTTCAGAGGCGTGGTAGACCTGGCGTCGGCGAGAACCCCCCCCGATGACGTGAGCAACGCGAACGGTAATCAATTGCTCTGATTCCAACGAACTAAGAGGCCGGTTCAACCCAGAGCGAACAACACCCATCGCTTCGGCAAGGCCCGGGAGAGACAGGTCACGAGGAACATCCCAGGCTTGATCCAAGGCCTCGGGAAAGGTACCGAGGTATCGAAGCAACTTCTCCTGCGAACGACTAAGCATATCTCTTCCATAATGCACTTCCTGCTTCTCCTTCATCAATCATCCCATTGGTTGCGTGAACCCTTCTCTTTACGGGGTTGCCCTTTTGAGCAACCGTCCCTAAGGTGCCTCTATGCCCGTCGACCTCAGTTCGGCTGACCTCCCCAAAGAGGCGGGTGTTTATTTATTCAAAACCGCAGAGGGAAGGGTTCTCTATGTCGGAAAGGCAACGCGCCTTAACGAACGAATCCGGTCGTACTTCGCCTCAAATCCGGACCGACAAATGATTCCGGAACTCGTCACAAAGGCCGATGATATCGAGTGTATCGTGACTCAAACTCCACAAGCCGCCCTCATCCTAGAACGACAGTTGATTCGAGAGCACATGCCGCGTTACAACTCTATGCTCAAGGATGGTAAATCCTTCCCCTACCTCGTCTTGACCAATCATGAGTTCCCTCGCATCATGTACACGAGATATCCTCCAAAGAATTCTGAGCAGTGGGGGCCCTTCCCTAATGCTGGGGCTGCAAAACAGGTGATGCAGTTATTGCGGAGGCAGTTTGGAATTCGTGATTGTAAGGAACTGCTCCCCCAAGGATGCCTTTCCATGCATATTGGATTATGTGCTGGCCCTTGTGTCTCGTCAGAAGGTTACAACGAGAATGTCAAGAACGTGCGCCAAATTCTAAACGGAAATGCTGCGGCTCTAACCGACGAACTGGTCGCTTCTATGGAGGATGCTTCTGCTCGTGAGGCCTTTGAAGAAGCAGCGAGGTACAGGGATACCATTCGTGCAGTTCGGGCCACAACCAGCCAACATGTCGTCTCAAGCAAAGTCTACCGTGATTGCGACGCCATCGGCCTTGCTACCCAAGGAGAGTTGGCTGCTGTTGTTGTATTGCATGCAGACGAAGGCATGGTCCAAGGTCAAGAAGCCTGGCCGGTGGTCTATGGAGGCGATATTGGTGAAACGATTTCCATGTTTATTTCAGAACATTATACTCACCGAAGGCCGCCAAGACTTCTCTTGAGTCCCGTGCCGATATTTGATGGACTTCAATCGTGGTTAAATCAACGAAGAGGAAGTTCGGTAGAAATTCGTACGCCTCAACGAGGCGACCTTGAAAATTTAGCCACTCTTGCTCGCCAGAATGCTGAAATTCAACTTCAGCGGATGGCAACTAAAACAAGTGGGTCCCTCGAGCAACGAGCTGCAGATGATGGGGCAGCCGTTCTCGGATTGGACCAATTAAATCATGTCGTTTGTTTTGACATGGCGCAACTTCTTGGAAGTGAACGAGTTGGTGCAAGCGTCGTCATGAGAAATGGACGGCCTGCCAAAGATGAATATCGTAAATACGTGGTCAAAGGCGACGCTATCGACGATTTACGAATGATGAAAGAGGTGGTCGTAAGGTGGGCAAAGCGACAAGAAGAATGGCCCGACCTTCTTCTTATCGACGGTGGAGAAACTCACCTCAGTACGATCAAGAAGGCGCTCGAAGAGCACGGTTGGGCTGGACGCTTTCCTTTAGCGGCCTTGGCTAAACGTGAAGAAACCGTTTATCGGGACGGTCATGAGCCATTGGTTCTTGACCGACAAGGACGGGTGATGGTTCATGCAAGGGACGAAGCCCATCGTTTTGTCAATACGTTTCATCGCAAACGGCGAAGTAGAAACCGACTGGCAGACCCGCTTGAAGGCGTTGAAGGATTGGGTGCTAAAAAGTTGCAAACTCTTCTTCGCCATTTTGGAGGGAGAAAAGGTATCGAACACGCTGCCGTTAACGAATTGCTTACCGTCCCCGGCATTGGCCCATCATTGGCTCAACGAATCTATGATTCGCTGCACTGAACCTCAGTAGTCATCTATTGTAGCCATGTCCTCTATGGACTCGCCACGCCGAAGCCCTGGACTGGAAAACCCTACGAGGTCAGAAAACTCACTGTCTCCAAGTTGAGCCTTGTTGATGTTGTTTTCTCGCTGCTTCAATCGGTTCTTTTTCGCCTTCTTCTTTCTGCGACGGCGCCGTATGAACAACACCAGAAGGAGAATTACGATAGTTGGATAAATCCAGAATTGGACTAAGAAATACATCCAACTGACATGTATTGTGTATGAAATATCGTCACTGAATGTACCTGGTGGGATAAGATAAGTTACGGTTTGACGACCCCCATCTTCAGTCACTTTGAGATTACCTGATGTCGAGTTCCAATCTTGAATTTCAACACCCCAAGGGAGTGTAAAAGAAATCGGCCCCGACATTTCAATGTCATAATCCTCCTCAACTGTTGTGTTGACTGCAGGGATGCTGAATTCATTGGGATAACTGATCCCCTTCATGCTGAACATCGAGTTAGTAATTCCTGAGGTAAGTGCATTGGTTGCCCATCCCATCGGTTGAATCAACGAGGTCGTCAAGGCATCTGCGACAACGTCAATGCCGACTCCTAAGAGAGGATTACTATCGTCGGTTCCTATTTCATCTGTATTGACGTCCAGCCCAATTGTGAAGGTAACCCTTGGTATGGTAACTTTCAGCGTAATGGGTTCTTCGTCAGATATCGTTTCATCAGGGGCCTCGATTCCTGAAATTTTGGTTTTCAATTCAAAACCACTTAAGTCCATTCTCTCGATGCTCTCATTTGATTCAATTTCAGTTCCAATTTTATGAATCTGGTCGGTTATGGTTTCTCCGAAAAGTTCAGTGAAGTCTTTCATTCCTTGCCGTGTAGCCGTCATCGTGATATCTTCGTCACCAAGTGGAACGGTTGTATTTAGTGGCTCATCCATCCTGCTGGAGAGGTCAATGATGAGGCGAATAAGGTCTGAAGGGATTGCTTCCATGGTAACTTTGGTCTTTTCATCTTGTGGGAGGTCATCAATAGGGATTCCAATTCGGTAAATACTGAGTTCTGCATCCAAGGCAAAGGTGAAACTAACGGATTGACTCCATTCATTCAAACTGAATTTTTCCCAATCGAGGTCAATTTTACTGCTTATGCATGTGGTTTGGTTTGCATAACATAGAACATCACCTTCATCGTTCTTGATCTCACTTTCCCACGAATAAGAAGGGCCTGTTCCAGTAAACGAAACATCTGTGCTCTGTGTTCCTTCAATCGTTTTTGTCAAGATGATTTTGGAGCTTCCATCCATGGTAGTTATCCAAGAGGGGACAAGGATTTCAACAGTTAATTCAGATGGTGGAAGCCCATCTGGTATGATGTCGTCGAGATAGCTTGAGTCAAGAACGGTTTCAAGCGTGATTCCTGAGTTCATCAGACGCTCCAAATCGTTTTGCTGCACGCCTCCAAGGAAGTCATCTACCATCGCATTGGTGTTGTATTCCTTGAGAATGCTGATGAGGCTCATGTTTTGAATTGGAGCACTTGTTGTCTGAAGGTAAACCGGATATGTTGCGTCCATTGCGACCGAACCTTTGAGGCAATAGTTCAATTCTTGACCCGACACAACAGGTTCTGAGCAACCCGCTGAATGAGTGTAATTAAGCCCTCCTGGCTGTTCAAAATTCCCGGTTCCATCCGATTCAGAAACCCATTCAAGGTCGCTCATTGTAATGGTTCCTACGCCTGCTACGGTAGAACCAATACCCTCCACAATATCTCCAATCGGGAACTGATCGGTAAACTGTGTAAGGTCAACGATGCCGTTATGGTAGGCAAGACGAATTCCATCGGAAGTAATCAGTGGAATGCTTGCATCCGAGGAAACTTCAAACATATTCACTCCCCAGTCGGACAATGTTGCTTCATCCAAATAGTACAAGCCTGCTACAAAATCAATCGTGGCCGCATTTTCATCCCGTAAATCCAAAACCAAGTTCAGGTCAAGGGCTTTTGTTCCTTCAGCGACCCAAACCGTAGGGGTTTCTGATGAGTTGCGATGACCCATTTTCATGTCAACAGTTTGGAGTAAATCAGTGTCCTCTTCTTGAGCATTGAGGTGGTTCATAGACCATTCAGCAGCCCAATAACTAGGAGGTCCATTACGAGCAACCTTCGACCCGTTATCGTCAACTGACAAGACCGTAGAGTATGCTGGGGGGTTGATGATGAAATCTGCTTTATGACCTGGTTGTGTGGTCAACTCAAACCCGGTGTTAATGTCTGCACCCATGGTCAAAAGTCCCTTGTAGGTGCGCTCAAGGTCTAAATCTTCATTGCCGGCAAGATTGAAATTTGAGGATACCAATTCTACCGAAGCCACGGCTGTAAAACACAAAGGAGGTTCAAACACGTTGTCTTGACTTGCGCCTTCTGCAGCAGAGTCAGTTGTTTCATCTGTTGAGCATTGTACAACGGTGCCTGCATTGGTATATTGAGTCACATAATTCGTACTCAAACTCGTCACGGTTCCAAACCCACTTGTAAGAGCATCTTCAATGGCATCATTGACTTCGTTTTTCAGTTTTTGACCCACTGTCGGAGTTCCACTTCCACCAGTTTCTGTGTTAAACATTTCACGAATTAAATCAGCAGGTGCTCCGTCATTGGAATCAAGTCCATCGGTGTTTTCAAGGGTATTTCCCACAATTGTTCCAGAGCCAAGCCCAAGCGAATCCCGCTCGAATTCACGAACTGCCCAGGTGAGTTCAAGTTCAATGGTTTGGGTTGAAACCAAATCAAAAACATACATTCCTTCTACCCAATCCTGGCGATTAGGAGTCATGTCCTCAGCGTGGTCGTATTCGTCACACTCACCACCGAGAGAACTGCAGGATTGCATTCCAGCGGCACTTGCAAGAGGGGCCCAAATCTGAAGAAAAAGGAATCCGACAAGAAGAGTTGGAATGAGCGGGCTTGCGCGATTCTTCCCGAAGACTAGTTCCGACATCGTATGCGCTATGAACGGGAACTTGAAAGGAGTTCCCCTCATCCCCGTACCATGAACCATGAGGAAAGCGGTCATCCGTTCCTTGCTGTTCATCGTATTATGGGAGAACGTATTCATGCCCTGCTGAAATCCAATGAAGTCTTGCATCCTCACATCTCTCCGGTTGAACATGGAGATGATTTCATTGCTTTCCCTCTTCGATCAACGGAGTTCTCGGAACTGTTGAAGAATGAAATTTCAACGATAACAAACCAACCTCTTCGGCTGGTAAAACGCACCCCCCATGCGATGGAAAGGATTGACCCGCATGAACGGATTCAAGAGGTAGTGAAAAATTGGCTGAAGCAATTGGCTCCTAACGATGCCTTGGCGGACCAGAGAGCATTCTTGGATACACTTCCCAACAAATGGGAGCGCCTTGGAGAACTCGTTCTCTTTCCCTCTGGTAGTTTCGGCCAAAACATTTGGACGGAAACCTCCAAAGAAGAACAACACGAACTCTGGAGCGCAATATCCTCCGCACTGAATGCAACAAGTGTTGGCATTCAATCACCTATTGCCAAGGATAGAGTTCGTTCATCTCAAGCAGTTCTTCTTCTCGGCAGTTCATATGTGAACTTTATTGACCATGGTATTCACTATGAGTTTGATGCGTGCAAGGTCATGTTTTCTTCCGGCAACGTCACAGAACGCCGACGAATTGGGTCAATGGACATGACTGGCGAAACCATCGTTGATGCTTATGCAGGGATTGGATATTACTCGTTTCCTATGCTCATCAATGCGGGCGCTGAACATGTCCATGCGTGCGAAATGAATCCACCATCAATTGACGGTTTGCTTCGCGGAGCGGAAGCGAACGGTATTGCCGACAAGATTACCGTTTATTCTGGAGACAATCAAATCTCGCTCCCTCAACTCAAAGGCATCGCTGACCGTTGTCATCTTGGCTTACTTCCATCATCAGAAGCCGTTTGGGGGATGTGCCTCCAAGCCCTCAAAACAAAGGGAGGATGGTTACATGTCCACATGAACGTTAAAGAAGAAGAGATTGACGATTGGAAAGCCAATACGATTAATCAATTTCAGTCGCTAAGTGATACGATGGGGCTTGGGTTTTCAATTCGAGGCGACCATCTTGAACGCGTCAAATGGTATGCACCTCATGTACGTCATGTAGTATTTGATGTTGAATGCCGACCTAAGGAATCATGACCATCCGGTTGTTGTGTTGTAAGTTGAGGTCAATGTTGCATTCCATATCTCAGCGATCATGGTTTGATTCGTTCGCTTTCCAATTTCGGTTTGGAAAATATACCCTTGTTCGTTGACAAAAGCAACATGGGGGATTGACTTTACACCCATCTCACTCGCAAACTCCGGCATGAGCATGAACGGTCGTTCAATGGACCGATTGAGATTGGATTCGGTAGTTTCGTGCCACGCACTCATGTTTGAAAATTCGGGATCATCATCTTGCGAAAAAACCATCATTTGACCTTGTGGAATCACGTGGTCGTAAGCATTGAGGGTCGTTTCACAATGTGAACACCATGGTGATGAGAAATAAGCGATGTACGCTCCCCCGGACATAACCGTTCGGTTAAATTGGGTACCATTATGAGAAGTTGCCGTCCATTCAGGGACACTTTGTGCCTCTGCAATAGATGGTTCATCCATCGCACTCTCAGTTTGCTCTAAAACTGGTTCAGATGAGATACAACCAGAGAGAAGCAGGCAAAGTACCAAGCCTAAAGTGAACCGATTTGAGAATTCCATAAGGTCACAGCCCGTCATCAACAAGTTCTGCATCAAGAATTACTGCTTCCTTATGCATATTTAAAGGCTTATCACTGCGCCCGCGGTAGACAAAAAGGGGAATTGCGGCTAATAGCAGTAACACAAGCGGGATGGTGAGAATCTTGACGGCTGTTTCAACAATGGAATTGCTCTCAACATCACCACTAGGAGGGTTCTGAATCGTGCCGTCTGGGTCTGCAACTCCAATCATTTGCATCGAGTTGATTTTTGCTTGATAAATGGGCCTTCCACCGGAGGCAAACGGATTGTCAATATCGGTTCCTGTGGGTTCATCTGACGTTGGAGTCTCAGCAATTGCTCGGATGTGTGTCATTCCGTCTCTAACAATTCCAAAAGTAGCATATCCTCCATCGTCTCGGTTTTCAGGGTCTAAATTGTGGGCCTCTGTTTCAGCGATGTACCATTGTGCATCCGCAGAATCAACCTCTTGGCCACGAGCCATTCCTAGAGCCCCATCAACGTGCGAAAGATTGTCATTGAGTTCAAGAGGAATGGTCTCGCCGGTACCCCCGCTCCCACAAGATGGGGTTGTAAGAGGATAAGCGCCGAGGGCTTTGCAAGTAGGGTCGCCCGATTGAGTTACGAAATCATTGATGACTCGGTGGAAAAAGATACCGTCATACAATCCCGACTCAACATGGGAGATCATATTTTCCGTTGTAACAGGAGCCCACTCTTCAAACAGTTCAATGATAATGACCCCTTCAGTTTGCCCCGAAAGATGTCCTTCCTGATAGGTCACTTGAACTTTGATGATGGCGTTTCCTTTGTACGAATCCATCATCGGTGAGTCTTCTGTTTCAGGGCGGTCTTCCCATTGCGTGGGGTCAAGGCCGTTACTGCGCCACAGCGGTTGAGTTTGTTGCGCCCCTATGGTTGAAGGGAGCAAGACGGTTAGAAACAGGCTCACCACGAGGAGCGACCGTATCACCATCGGGCGAGTCATGGTTGTCGCAGGAGCATCTCCCCCATGAATCGTGCGGGTGTTGGGGGAAAAGACCGCTACACAGAAAAAGTAGGAGTTGTATTTCACAGCATGGAAGAATCCGTAACCAATCAAAACATGCTCAAATACGCGAGATGGATGGTCATCCTCGTCATCATAATAACTCTCAGTCAAGCATCAACCGGTTTGTCAACATTTTACGATTACAATACGAAATCCAGCCATGCATGGACTGCTCAAATCGGCTTGTTAGCCTGCTTCGCTTTGGTGGTCCTTGTCATCATGTCTAAGACTGATAATTCAAAGGTCAAGGGTATGTCATTTGGCTTGCTTTTCGTGTGGGTTCTCCAATACGGAATGGGAGAGATGTTTGCTAAGATGCATTGGGTTTCGTTGATTCACGCGGTTATCGCCATGGGGATTCTCCTTCATACCACGGCACTCTTACGGGCGATTCCAAGTGTTGATGCCGACCCCGCAGTGTGAAAACTCCGAAGCGTCAGCCTCTTGAGACTGAACTCATTCGTCCCAGCATGAGCGCCGTAGGGAAGGTCATCAGTACGAGTTTAGCGCTCGATGCTGACCTTATTGAAACTACGACCTCTGAGGGGGCTCCATTTGAGCCGGTTGAGGGAAAAGGAAGGCGACAGTTGAACCTCTCAGCAGGAGCAACAATAGCCATCTCCATCGTTTTTCTCATGCTCGCCATGACGCTTGGTACAAATCTTACCCAATCGGCCAAAGAAAGCGGGGCGTTTTCTGGCGAGTGGTGGGAGACTCCTCTTGAACTTCGCCATACAATGGACCTACCCATGGACACACTACGTGCCCAGCTCCCCGTGAATGGAACGTATGAGGCCCTACCCTATGAGGAACATTTCATCGAAGTTGACCTCCCTGCAAGTGAACAAGACGTTGGATTTCCAGGGGACGCATTGATGCATGTCGCTCTATGGCTTCCTGACGTCCCAGAAGGCGAGAAAATTCCGGTCATCATGACCATTCATCCGTACTATGACTTCGGTGGAGAAGGCGTAGCAGGCGATGACTCCTCACCTAACACCGTGCCGGACGGGGGTGTTGGAAAATGGGTTTACGATACCTTCGTGCCTCACGGATACGCCCTGGCTCAGGCCTCAACCTTCGGAACAGGGCAATCAACTCACTGTCAAGATGTGAAAGGCTTAGGGGAACAAACCGGAATACAAGCCGTTGTCGACTGGCTTGGTGAACAGGAATGGTCCAACGGGAATGTTGGCCTGATGGGTAAATCATATGCTGGAACAACGAACTGGGAGGCTGCACAACAACCGTCGGAACATCTGAAGACAATCGTACCAATTTCCGGTTCTATTGGGGTGCAAGAAATGTTCTATCGTAACGGCTCCTCAGAAACCAGAGCCATGCTCTACGACGCCCTCTATGAAGGTGCAACAACTGACGGTACAACCGATGACATGCGCATGTGCAGCGACGACCTCATCGGTCCACTAAACCCGTTCTCCACATGGGCCGGAGCAGAATTTGGCGGTGCTGAATGGAACGATTACTGGGACGAACGACGCCATCTTCCAGATGTTCTTGAGAACTACCGAGGAAGTGTGTATTTGGTGTGGGGGCTTCAGGATTGGAACGTTGACCCGTACCACGCCTTCCCCACATATCAGCTGCTTCGGGATGCAGGAATCAATGCCCGAGCAATTTCGGGCCAGTGGGCACATAATTACCCTGACCAGCCAGACCGACACGGCGAATTATCGTCTGGATACGGGCGAGAAGCATATCCCAACATGAGCAGAATGGATTGGGCTGTCGAACTCTTTGCATGGTTCAACTACTACCTCAAGGATATCGGAGAGGAACCTGAACCTATGGTGCAAATCCAAACAAATAATGGAAAATGGCACGTAGAGGAAACTTGGCCGCCAGAAGACATGACGTGGTGGCCAGTTACACTGGACACCGCAGAAGGATCGGGGGGCACTGTCAATGCAAACAACCAACGTTCGTTCCAACTCGATCCTCTTGAAGAAGTGATTCACATCTCAGGAATGCCTACACTTCATCTCTCTGTTGATACACTAGCGTGTCAAGGTGGCCAAATCTTTGCAACCATGTACGGAGACGGGCTTCGCCTTGGCCATGCAACAATGGATGTTCGTTATCGTGACGGAGGCTATGAAGCAAAAACTGCTCTACCGTTCCAAACCTACACGATGCTCATGGAATTCAACCCTATGGACGTCATATTGACTGCGGGCTCACAACTTGAAATCGTCCTTACCGAGAGCGGAGAAGACTACCTTCCTAGCCCGTGTGCAACGGTTGGGCTAAATGTCAACTTTGATTCGTCTTCAACCCTCAGTCTGCCATTGATTGACCGGCCGGTGGACGACGAACGGTGGTTCTTTGCCCCACCTTGGTGGGAGCAACAGCCAATTCCAGAATGAGGGGACCTTATGCGAGTTCTCGCGTTTGAAGACATCTATGACATAGAAGCCATGTTTGTTTCTGCAGGCATTGATTTGAGCGATGTGACGTTTCGACAACGTTGGGATTCCAGTGATGCTCTTGAACACATTGAATCCTTCAACCCCGACGTACTGCTTCTTGACCATTTCATGCCCCCATTCAGCGGTTATGAGGTTCTAAAAGAACTCCTTGAATCTACGGTGACAAGACCGAATATCATCGTTGCAATGTCGAGCGAACACTCTAGAAATCAAGCAATGGTTGAACTCGGTGCAAATTATGGAACCATCAAATTCAATGTGACAGAACTTGGCTTCTGGCCCGTTCACTCTTCGTCGTAAGGTTGCCAGTCAGCCTGGCCTTCTTCACGATACCACCAGTAGCCATCTTCATCCTCAAACCATTCAACACCGTTTTCGTCAATGGAATAATTATCATCGCCTTCGTCTTCGTATTCTTCTTCAGGAACTTCCTCAACCTCAGCGGGGTTTGCCATTCCCGTTTCTTCGGCAATACGGCGCTTAGCATCGTCTACATCTGATTCCGCACCTCCAAACACTCGATTTGAGGTTCGGATCTCTGCTTGATGGTCACCTTGACGAATAGCGTTGTCAGACTCTTGATAGAAATCATCGGTCATTTTCTCACGGAATTCGTCAAATTCTTCTTTTCCAAAACTTCCGGTAAATTCGTCACCTTTGGATTTCATGAGGTCGTCCAAATCAATCCGTTTGCCCATATTAAGTTCAGGAGCATTTGGTATGTCGCCCGCGTAGAATGCATCTTCTTCAGTTCCTAGTTTCCCGAATACACGACTCTCTGGGTCCGCTTCTTCAATGGCTTCGATAAGGAGGTCATGCTCTTCCTCATCAATATCTTCGGCTTCGTAAAGGTCGCCCGCTTGGTCGACCAGTGCCTCAAGCTGTGAAGCGAGTTCTTCTTCCTCTTCGCCGTACTGTTCAGTCAGTTTATCGACCTGTTTCAACATCTTTTCGTAAGGGCTGCCGGTGATGGCCCCGAGAAACCGACCGAATCCACCCTTCTTCTTCGCCATGGTGTACCCTTGACATTACCCTTCTTCAAAGATTGTCCTCGTCGGACCCTTGATGATGAACTTCTTCTTGGGAGGTTCATGGTGGAGGAATGGTTAGGGGCATTGATGATGTCTTACAACCGTGACTCCTACGAGCAGCGTAGCGGTTACATGGCGCAAGTGCATGTACCAGGACATGTGTTTCAATCACTCGTTTGGTGGGCCTTACAGGCGCTTCCAGACGAAATTCTCGTTGGAATTGACATTGACCCGAATCAGCCCCATAAACCTCAAGTTGACGAGTATTTTTCGGGTGATGAAGTTCATGGTAATTTGTTCCAAGGCCAGGGCTACGTCATCAGTGAAGCACACATCGTAAATCGAGGGGATTCTTACTCCGTTCATCATCTTCCTGAGGATTGGACGGACGACATGTTCTCGAGCCAGCGGGGCTCAAGAGCGGGCCGATTCACACATTGGCTCCATACACATCCAAACGCACCTGCGATACCCAGTGGCCCCGATGCTGATGCTGCACAAGAAACCAGTGGAATCGACATGATATTGGGGTTGAGATTTTCTCCTGAAGGCCCCCTGCCGTGGTTTGATGATGTTGAGGGAACTCGCCGCTCAATGAAAGCAGTAGGCAAAGAAAACACGCCGAGGAAACGGTCATTCTTTGCACGCCATCGTCTACCTGTTCTTGGAAAGGCCCCGAGTGGACATAGCATCCATGAGATTCAACTCATTGGTTTTCATAAATCAGGACATGGCGTCAACATTGTGTTCGTGGATGAACATGGGTGGCCCTACGGATGGGACATGGAAACGGAAGGATTGGAATCAGTACAAATCTGAATCAGGTTAGGCATCTCCAAGAACCGCATGCAATTCTAGCAAGCGGTCAGGATTGACTCCGAGGTCGCCCTGCCCAAGGCGCGATTGGGAGTGGAGTTCAAATTCTGTCCCTCCAGTACTCAGTTGACGCAATTGAACAACAACATCGTCGGGAAATCTCCAGAATGGAGTGATGGCCACTGCGTGAATATAGTACTCCTCGCCATCCACAGACTCTTCGACAAGTATTCGGAGATCGTTTTCCACAACCCAATCTGTAAGAGCGTCAAGGGATGTGTTCAGTTCAGCATTGTTTGTTGTGTCAAGCTCCGTATCCATCCGAAAGGTGTCTCCGCCACCGAGGTGAGCGCAATTTTGACTGTTGGACTCACACGAAGGCATGGTTGCAAAGGGCACATCGGGAGCTGCTCCGAAGATCCATGCCTGTACCAAGAGAAGAGGAGAAAGTAAAGCGAAAACAATCAATGCATTCCGCTTGATTTTTGATGATGATTCGATGTCTTCTTCAGGCTCCAATTGGTAACCCTCCGGGACTCCATTTTCGGTACTTGTAATATTCAGCCATGCATGCTTCTTCATCGGATTCATCAACGAATGAGACCATTCCCGATGCTACCCCACTCGTTACGGGTTCATTTCTTAGACGCCATGAAAGCAGGTCTTCTTGTTTTGCATCTTTGCCTTGCCGCAGCCAATGGTCCACATTCCATTGACGAGCAGTATCCCACTGAACTCGGGCCCGTTCCATGAGGTCGCTCCATTCACAACCCTCACCGGTAATTGCATTCCATGCATCAAGCATGATGTGGTCGGGTGTAGCACCTTTTGCAAAAGCACACAAAATCATGGAATCACGAATCACGATGCTATGCTGGCTGATGACAAGTTCACCCATGAGGTCTACCGCAGAGCGATTCGGAAGACCTGTTGGGTCCTTGTAATTCGCACGCATGTGATTAGCCCCGACGTTCGATGTCATGTAGGCCATGGCATTTCCACGCTTTCCGCGTGGGTCCCACGCCGGTAAATCAAGGCCCTTGCAGTGAGCGGTTAGGCGAGTGGTTGGATGTCCGGTTTCGTTCTCAATCCACTCACTCATACCGACTGCACCCGCAGTAAGTGTGCCGAAGAGCGTCCCGTCCCCCGGAGTTGCATGAGCCAAGAGATGTAGTGCTAAGGGCGGTAATTCAGGAATGCCAAACTTCCACGGAACTGCATCTCCTTCTTTGAAGGAACCAAAATCAAACGGTGCATGAAAATGGTCAGCCCAGGATTCATGGAGCCATCCTCGTTCTGTTACCTCGCATACAAATGAGAGCGCAGCACCAGAGGAAATGGTATCCATGCCTAGACGGTTGCACGCATCGTTTCCATCCATCACGTCGAGACTTGAGCCGATGCCGAGATTGGACCCCAACATCGCCAAGGTTTCGTATTCGGGTCGGTCAACACGAT
Organism: Candidatus Poseidoniaceae archaeon; assembly: GCA_938084675.1. Lineage (GTDB taxonomy): Archaea > Thermoplasmatota > Poseidoniia > Poseidoniales > Poseidoniaceae > Poseidonia. Next base: position 22,891 of record CALKGM010000017.1, on the reverse strand, counting down.
TCATATGAACCGGTCGGCCACGAAATTTCTTCCCATCAATGACCGGACGGTCAGCAGCCTCACAAGCAATAGGGCATGGGGCACAGCAACCTGATTGTTTGGCGTTGGGCAGGGATTCATGCCAGTGTTCGCCTGAAAGTTCGTGAGTTGATAGTTTGGTTTGAATTGGAACTGGAGTTGCTCCCTTTCGAACTGCCTCTGCTGTTTGACCACCTTTGCCGCCTCCTGCTTTGAGCGTAGAGAGGTCGGGCATTTGTGCGTCTGTTGATGCGTAATTTGCTGTTGGCATTCGTCCGTTCTGAGCAGCATAAAGTGGACCGCGACTTGTTCCAAAACTGTAGAATGGGTCACCTGACTTCCTGCGCAAACCCATTTCACTACGCTGCTTTTTGACAGCGTCGCCAAGAGAAAAATCGTTTGAATACCGGACCATAGATGACGATTCAGAACTTGCTTTGACAGTAACTGCTTTGAGACGTTTGAACCCAAACGAAGCACCGGTACCTCCGCGCCCTGCTGCGCGTCTTCCAGCGGTCAAAGGGGATGCAATCCGAATTCCGTTTTCACCAGCAGGACCGATGGAAAGACATTCGCCGAGTTCATCAAGATGTTTCTCAACTTCCCAAGTGGAAAGTCCGAGCAACGGTTCTGCATCATGAAGGTCAGCTTGCTCGTCGTTGATTTCAAGGCGGACCCAGCGTTCGCTTGCACCCGTGATAAAGAGACCGTCCCATCCTGCTTTTCGCAAATCATGACCAATGTTGCCTCCGATGTATGTGTCGATATAACACTCGGTTAAGGGGGACCGGGTGACGACAACAGCGCGACCTGAGGAACCAATCTTGGATGCTTGATAGGGGCCCGTCATGAACAAAAGTGGGGTCGTCGGGTGCGATGCAGCATCCATTTTTCCAGTTACAGGATGAACCTGCTTTGTCGCAGAATCGTAGTCAGTTGTATCCCATTCAACAAGCAGTTTCGTGGCAAGTGCCTTGCCTCCCATCGACGAAATACACCATTCATGCGGAATGATTCGCTCTTCACAAGTTCCTTTGGTCAAATCAACCCAAAGCACGCGACCGGGGAAGCCATCAAACCTCCAAGACTGTGCCATAATACGAACTTATCTCGGACTCCTAAAAAGACTCCACTTCATTTTCGGGAAGTTGGAGGCCATCACGCTTGGCTTTCAACCGCAATCAACAGAGTGTTAGATTCTACGGGAACACCCCAGTACACATCGTCGTATGGTGTCACGATGCACATGATGGTAGAACCGTTGGCGAGGTTGGCCGTGTACGTGGTGGTATTGGCTACATAGGTCCCGTTGACAAACCATTCAACGGTTGAGTTATCAGTACCATTTTGCCCGTCATAAAACACATAGTTGAGCGAATAAACCGAAGGTGTGGTTGAATTGTTTACAGAGAGAGTGACATTGCTCGCCGATGGCGTTTGGTTGTCCCACTCCACTTGCGTGATGACAATTCCACTTGGCATGTAAATCGCAAACGGGCTGTTTCCGCCGGGTAGCAAACTCGCAATGCTGTCGTTTCCTCCTCCAAGGGAGAGCGTAAAGCCGTTCCAAACAGCAAGGTGGGCTTCAGTAAAGACGTCCCCAGGGACTGGATCACCGTAAACGCTCATGTTGGCCCCGAATGTGGAAGAACCAAGATAGCTCATTGTGGGGACACCAGGGTGGCTCCAAAGATACCCTGTGGGGGCATCTTCAACAATCCCCGCAGGCATGTAAACGGCAAAGGGACTTGGCCCGCCTGGGAGCAAATCTGCAATACTGTCGTTTCCACCACCTGGGAACATCCCACCAAATCCGTTCCAAACTGCAAGGTGTTGCTCAGTAAATACATCACCTGCGACAGGGTCACCAAAGACACTCATGTTCGTATTGAACGTGGTAGCACCCAGGTAAGCCATGGTCTCAATCCCGGATTGAGTCCACAAATAACCTGTAGGTTTGTGGTCTACGATTCCTGCAGGCATGTAAATTGAGAAGGGACTGTTCCCTCCCTGGAGCAAACTTTCGATGGTATCGTTTCCACCGCCAGGGAATGTTGTTCCAAAGCCGTTCCAAATTGCAAGATGCTGTTCAGTGAACTCGTCTCCTGCGAGGGGGTCTCCGAAAACACTCATGTTTACGTTAAATGTTGTTTCGCCAAGATACGCCATTGTATCAATTCCAGGCTGGGTCCATACGAACCCTGTGTGATTGCCGTCCGAGGTTGCTGAAATGAGGAGACTTTGGACCCAAGCGTCCATTTCTTCCTGCCACCAATTTGGAGAGATGTTCAGTCGTTCTGCACAATCAAGATTTGCTTGACTCGTAGGGTCATAGCCTGAATCGTTACCATTCCCATCTTCATAATAAGACACTCGGATGCAGTCAACAGTGGCTTTATCGCTTCCCGGGTAAGAGAAATTACTTCCATAGTAATCCTGGAAGCCATAGCCGAACATCATGATGAAAACAACTGCAAGCGTTGCAAGATAAGGTTTGAACTGGTAGCCTCCTGCAACGAAGGTTCGTGAGGGAAGTTCTTTGAACACAATATGATTTGAGACGGATTCTTCACCGTTTGCTGCCTCTGGATTGGATTCACTAGCGGTCAGATCAGATCCTCCCGTAACGCCTGAATTCGGTTTTCTCTTATCGTCGTTCTTTGCTTGTGACGTCACCAACAACCCCTCACCTTCCTCAGGGCTATGATACAATACATCCTCCAAGCGTTCTGTTTCTTGCTCGTAACGTTCCATTTGATAAATTACAATACGTTTTGCAATCTCCTCTTTCGTCCCCGAGGAGGGCAGGTCGTATTCTTTAGCAATGACAACTAATTCGTCCTTTTTGAGACCGATGAGTTCCTTTTCGGTACGCATCACCAAATCACCCCTGCGAGAAGTTTGATGGCAAAGGGAATTCCAATCATAAGATTCACACCCCAAATCATACTACGCTCATTACCCGGCCAAGCCCACGAGACGGTTTTCATCTCCTCATCGGGCTCCAATGCATCGATGAGATGACGCTCCCATCCCGTTGCAAGAACAAGACCACAGAGTACGGCGAGAACGATATCTGGAACCGGAATGATGACTTCCAGCAACGTTGTGAACACTGCGGTAATCGCCACCATCACACCGAGAGAAACAACGCGGAGAATCTTTCGGTCGCGCTCCGACTCAATTGTAATGAGGCCAAACTTAACTGCATGCAATAGAGCAATGGTCGGGTAAATCAGATGGAAACTGAATCCATCACTGAGGGCAGTAATAATTTCTGCATTTGCATCTTGCGGGTTCTCGAGCATATCCCAGGTTGCATAACCACTTACATACGCCCAATGGCGGAAAATAATCAGAGCCCAAATGAAGAGTATGTATCCTGAAAAAACCGTTGCAAGACTGAGGGGGTGCTTTCCCCTAATGCATTGAACGATGTGGAAAATGCAGCCTACTGCAAATGACAGCATCATGAACGAAAACACTCCCAACACAAAAGTCATTTCAGCCAAGGTCACCATGGCATAGTTGTATCCAGACGATGCCGCAGAATAGTTGACGGTTGGAAAGGTCCACCAAGCATTACCTGATCCGTCAAGAAATCCAATGGACCGGAAGATCATATTGTCCATGACTACAGCAATTGTTCCCAAGGCGAAGTATCCGGAACGGCGCAAAGCCAGCGCCTCTTCGCTCTTGTCTTCAAGGGATGGAGGGAAGAGGAGAAATCTCAAACCGACGCTGAAACATACTAAACAAGCAGCTAAAATCATACAAAAAAGCAGCATTGAGTTGTAATGCGGATCTGCATCGGCGGTGACCGCTGAACGGTCAATGTAGGTAAACAAGACAACTACGAAACCAACAGCACCAATCTGCCACCCGTTTCTTAAGAATGGAATCGGAACTAAGAGCATCAAAAAGAGATGAATATAATAGAAATTCATCGATGATGAATAAGCTGAAAGTTCAACAATCAAGCCACTCACATTGGGATCATTGATCCCTACCGTCGGGACGAGTTCCTGTATACGACGAAGGATGAAGTATAATAAAAGCCAAATCACCAAAGCGGCCCCTACCTTCCTATCCCATGTTCGTTTGTCATCAAGAGCACGAAGGTGAAAGTAGGAGATGAAGAGAAGAATAAAGATACTGAGTATCAATCCGATGTCATCCAGTAAGTCAAGACCTTCCGCCATGAAATATGATGTTTCAAACGAGTTATAATATTTTTAACGACAAAGTAACGATTTAGGACATTCTACATCAATTGTTCATTCGTGAACAAAGCCATGTAAAGGCATGAGGTGTAAACGACTCGATGTTGAAAATCCAGATATTTACAAAGAACAGACCGTTCTTCACTCACTCTGGTGGGATAGGTGGTGCGTATCCACCAGCAACTGCTTCTTTGACGATGGTCATATCTGAATCAACCATCATCTGAACCAATTCTTCAAAGGAGGTACCAGGAACCCAGCCAAGTTCTTTTTCGGCAAGGGAAGGATCCCCAATCAACAAATCAACTTCAGCCGGGCGGAAGAACTTGGGGTTTGTACGAACACGAACATTGCCTTCTTGGTCAGTAGCAATGGTTTCAACACCTTCTCCAGACCATGTCAGATTCATCCCAACATGTGAAAAGGCAAGAGTAATCATATCACGAACGCTATGTGTTCGTCCGGTAGCAACGACATAATCTCCGGGCTTATCTTGTTGGAGCATTCGCCATTGCATCTCAACGTAGTCGCCAGCGAATCCCCAGTCACGCTTTGCATCAACGTTCCCAATCCAAAGGCATTCATCAAAGCCTTGAGCGATTCGGGCTGCTGTCATGGTCACTTTACGTGTCACAAATTCCAGTCCGCGTCGTGGACTTTCGTGATTAAAGAGGATCCCGGTGCAAGCGAACATATCGTATGATTCACGGTAGTTCCGAGTGATCTCAAAAGCAAAGACCTTGGCACATCCATATGGAGAACGAGGATGGAACGGAGTCGCTTCTGTTTGGGGCACATCACGGACTTTACCGTATTGTTCAGAAGAACCAGCTTGGTAAAAGCGGCAATTTGGTGCATGTTTTCGGATCGCTTCAAGACAGCGTAGAGCACCAAGGCCAGTGATGTCAGCGGTCATCATTGGAGAGCGCCATGACTCTGGGACAAATGACATAGCCCCGAGGTTGTAGAATTCGTCGGGTTGTGTTTGAGCAACCGCATTGTCAATGGAATTCTGGTCGGCTAGATCTCCGTTCAAGAGATGAAAGTTTTTGTGCTCCATCAAGTGATTGATGAGGCTTCGTCCGGATGTGGGTTGAGATACACGACGAACCAAACCATGAACCGTGTATCCTTTGTCAAGAAGCAATTCAGCCAAATAAGACCCGTCTTGTCCCGTGAGGCCTGTTATCATAGCAGTCTTTCCGCTCATAACTTATCGTGAGCGCTTCCCTTTTTCAATCGTTGCGTCCAAGTATGGGCAGGAACAACGGCAAATCGTCGCGTTGAAGCAAATGTTAATTCGATGATGATTTCTTCATAAAGCGTAACGGGGTTCATTTCTCATGAACACCCAACACCCCGTGAAAAAACTGCTTGTCGTCGGAGCCGGTGGCATCGGTGCAAGTCTTTTGGAAAACTTGATTCCAGCCATCACAAGAGTTTCGCTGCCCTGCTCAGTGACCATTATGGACGCTGATACCGTAGAACCAACCAATCTTGGTCATCAACGCTACAAGTTGACTGATGTTGGCCATTACAAAGTCACACAGCTGGCTCAACGACTCAATTCTGAACATGTCAATGTTAGAGGTCTTCCAGAAAATTTGAGGCATGCGAACCAACTCGACGGTTTTGATTTGGTCGTAGTTTGCGTTGACAGGCCAGAGCCTCGTCGCTTGGTTCACGGTCTTGATGTACCTTGGATTGATTTGCGTTGTTCTGGAGATGGTTGGGTCGCTCTTACATCGCAAAGCTCGCAAAGTTTGGTCCAAAAAATGACACCAGACCACGAACCAAAGAGTTGCCAGGTTGATGGAGCATTGGATTCTGGAAACCTAGAGTTTGGCTTTGCTGTCGCCGCTGCCATTGGTTCACAATGGGCCATGCAAGAATTGCGAGGGAAGCCTTCTCCGACCCAAACCATGGGTAGCATCACCTATGGTGCTCTTTCATTTCCGGAGGTGAAAGCATGATGGTCGAACTCCCGGAATTTTCCAACACTGGTTTGGATGAAGTCACATGGGACGAAGCTTGTCTCGCAGCAAGTGAACGGAAGGTTGCTAACCCTCAACTTCTTTCAGCACAAGAAACATTGGCTGCCCACAGCCGTTGGGATGGCGTGTATATTCTGTCTGTTCTTGCGGGCTTGGAAACCTCTGTCCTCATCGACGCTCAAGACAGCATCTACATCGATTGGGGAACGGCCGGCCAAGTGACCCTCCAACCGCCAATAGGGGCAAAAAGTCCGTTCAAGTTATGGGTTCATACTCACCCTGATTTTGCAGCATATTGGAGCATCACCGATACCAACAGTCTATTTCTAGGCACTATGATTCTGGAGACTGCAATGGTCTTGGGCGAACCTGGTCCTAAATTTACGAGCAATTCAACGTTCAATAAACAACTGGAAGCACCGTTTATTTCCACCGAAGGACCCCTCTCAAATTGGACCAATGAAGAACCAACTCCCTGGCATTCGTGGTACAGGAACAACAACATTGCAGTGGAGGTAGAAGCATGAGTGCTCGGAGACCAAAAGACGAAGAAGAATTCGTGAAGGCGCTCTTAGCCATTGAAGAAGGGCGAGGAAAGAGCATCGGTGAAGTCATACAGGAAATTACCGGCTCTGCTCCTTCTGAGGAAACCATAGAAGCCGTTCGTAATCGATTGCAACTCGCTCAAGAAAACGGGGAATCCGTTGACATCGCATCAATTGTTGAGTCGCTCAACAGTTTGATGTCCGAGTGGGCCTAGACTCATTCGTTGTTGTAGGTTGCTCTGCGGTTCTCAATAAGTGCAGACAAGCCTTCTAGAGCATCCTTGGTTGAGAAAATCCTATCCAAACCATCCAGTTCCATCTTTAACCCGTCTCCGAGGGAAGTTGACGCCGTGGCGTTGATGAGGTCACTCGCCATTTTCAAGCCAATAGGTGCTGTGAAGGACAAACTCTTGATTTGACGTGAAACCGTTTTGTCTTCCGTTTCAAACCCTTCCGGACAAGTTCCACTCATGAGAGCAGGCATGTTAGCATCCGAGTAGAATGAAGATGCAAATTGAGCCACTTTGGAATCGGGATTTGACGGCTTTCCAGGGTATTTGTTGGCTGGCTTTCCTTCCGAGGAAAGAGATGCCACGCAAGAATCAACGCTGGCAACGTCCACGAGGTGGGTAATCAAGCCAAGATCCATTGCGGTTTGTGCATTCATGAAATTTCCAGCCAATACCGCCCATCGGGCTGCAGGAATACCACAAATTCGTGCGGGCCGTTGTGAACCTCCAAGTCCAGGATAGATTCCAATTGAAGTCTCTGGGAAGCGGAATTGCGTCCTACGGGTTCCAATTCGGTAATCACAAGCAAGAGCGAGTTCAAGCCCACCACCAAGAGCCAGGCCGGTTGTCAGAGCCACGGTTGTCTTTGAGGAGTTTTCAAGCATGTCGAGCATGGTATGGCCGTCCGCAGTGAAATTGTAAATTTCTGGAAACGCATCCGCCCGGATTTTGTCAACAAAGAATTTGACGTCGGCTCCGGCGACAAATGCCTTTCCAGCCCCATCAAGGACGATGGTGTGGACAGAAGTATCTGAGTTGGCTGCTTCAACAGCCGTTGTCAGTTGCTCTACTACCGTCACATTGAGGGCGTTCATGGCTTCTGGCCGGTTGATGGTAATGGTCGCGATACCGTTTGTGATGGTTGTATCGACATAAGAAAAGTCCCAGCTGTTTCCGCTTTGTTGAGTAAAGAAAGTCGGAACGTTCCAGCCTTCTCCAGCCACTTCTGCATACTTCATAGCCATTCTATGTGCTTCTTCAACACCAATTTTATTCATCAATTCAAAAGGTCCACGAGCCCAGCGGAGGCCAACCTTTGCACCGCGGTCAACGTCTTCCATGCTGCAAATATCTTCGTCAACGATTTGTGCTGCGACGCCAAAAACAACACCAAGAAGACGTTCTGAGACTGCAGTATATTGGTCCTCGGAATACTCTGTTTCACCGGCAACATCCCATTGAGCATTTGCTTCAATCAAATCTCTGAGGTTTTGTGCACCGGTATATCGGGGCGTGTTGAGTTGCTCTGCGAGATAGTCGGTTGAATGCAGCGCAATAGGAGGTCCTGTGAGATTCATCAAACCGAAGGGGCCGAGTCCGATTCGGAAGGCTTTGCAAGCGATAGCGTCAATTTGAGCTGCCGACCCTGCACCTTCTTCCAAAAGCAAACACGCTTCATTCAGCCAAGGAACGAAGAAGCGATTCACGACAAAACCTGGTCGGTCAGCACAAACGATGACAACTTTACCAAGCATTTTGCAGTACTGAACAACCTTATTGATGGTTTCTTGGCTTGAAGATTGAGCAGGAATCACTTCTACCAAGCGGTTTTTTGCTGGATGATAAAAGAAATGGAGGCCAACAAAGCGGTCCGGACGGCCTGTCGCTTCAGCAAGGGCATTGACTGAGAGTGATGATGTGTTTGATGCAAGGATCGTGTTCGGCCCACACACCTTGTCAAGCGTAGCAAATACTGCTGTCTTCACGTCAAAATCCTCGAAAACTGCCTCGATGACCAAGTCAGTATCAGTTGCAGTTTCTTCAACTCCAATCACACCGGTTATGCGGCCTTGAATATCTTCCACTTGCTGAGGAGAGAAAATTCTGCGTTCAACTGCTTCGGAGAGAAAATTCGTGATAATGGACTGTCCACGTTCAACCCATTGTGCTTCGCGGTCCACCATTTGGACATCAAATTCTTCTTGAGCACTTTTCTGAGCAATTCCCGAGCCCATGTTTCCTGCGCCGACAACGGCTACACGCTGAATAGGTTGCATGTTACTGCGCAATCAAACGATGCTCATGAAGCATACGGATGGTTCACAATGACGAAATCTCGGTCCAAGCATCGCCCATATCACGATGGAAACGCTCTGGTGATAGAAATTCAACATGTTTGATGAGGTTGAGGTCCGGCTCACGGTCTGCGCCACTGCGAGCCACCCAACGACCATGAACCTCTTGAATTGCATCCCGCCAAGCATCTTCGTCTTCAGCATCAATGCATTGACCATCCGGCATCAATTCGTTGTGCGCTGGTCGGTTCGACGCAAGGACGGGTTGACCAGCAGCCATTGATTCAACAGGAGGGTAACCAAACCCTTCAGCTCCCGAAGGAAAGAGAAGCGCTTCAGTGTGCCACCGGTAATGATTGAGTACCTCATCGCTAATGTCGCCCCCAACTTGAGTCCATGGGACACCGTGCTGAGATGCATATTCGCTTGCGGCCACACCGCCGTAGGGGCAAGAATCGCCGCCGATGTGATGAACCATCAAAGATTGAAGAAGTTCATCGGGCAGTTTGCTTAGCATTCGAATAAGGAATCTCAAACGCTTTCTCGGGTCGTGACTTCCAACGACCAGAAGGTTGCAAGTCGCCGATGAAAGTCCACTCGGTGGAGAGGGTAGAGGCAAGACAGGAGCAAAATCTGCAGCATCCAACCCATAGGGGATGCGGTAGAGGGGTTTGTTAGGGAAATGCTTCTGACATAACGATTCCGTTGCTTGCGTATTACAGATGATAGCGCTGGCTCGACCAATCCCTTTCATCAAACGTTTCAAATCCGAACGACGGTACAATGGTGGCCGTTGTTCACCAACTTCAATACGCTCTCCATTGAGCGTAATCGTTTCTGGAAAAAGGTGGAAGAAATCGTGGATGTAAACAACAACAGGAACCGGTGAATGCTTTGGAATAAGGTGAGCCTGCTCTTGGTCTGCTACATGAATCAAGTCAAGTGAACCGGTACTGTGCACGTTACGAACGGTTCGCAATATCTGCCTTGGGTGCCCAAACCAGCGTTTCGTGATGCGTCGCAATCCAGAGGCGCCTGCAGGAAGATTGTACTCTTCTGTCCCTGCACTTTCCCAATCCCTAATATGGCCTCCTTCAAGCGAGGTTCTTAGATCGTGAAAGGCACCTCCAAGCCCGGAATAACGTGAGAGTATTCCTCCGCGAACAAGCAACACGCGCCGCGTAGGGTGCGTGTCCTTATCCTGAGCCATGAACTGGGGAGGGTGCTGGACTTCTTGAAAGAATAACCTCAAAATTCCTGAGACCATCCTTCCCAACCCAGAGCGACATTGAGTGTGGAAAAGAAATCAAGTAGTGGTGGCACTCGTGTGGAGTTGAACCCCATGCCAACGCCTCCGATGAAAATTCCAGCCGATGCATTTGAATCACTTCAAAATAATATCGAGGGTACACTCAACAACGGCAAAATCATTCGTTCAACGTTGGCAAATTACTCTAACCAAGGGCTCTTTAACGCAGATTGGGAAGTCGAAGCAGCAGTAGAAGCTCTTCACGTCTTTGGGTCACGATGGACCATTGAGATTCTTGCAACATTGTACATTACTGGCCCTCGACGTTTCAATGAAATGAAGAACATGCTGAGTGGTATTTCAAGCAGAACGTTGTCGGATAAGTTGCGTTTTCTAGCCGAAGAAGGGCTGGTCTTGCGCTTGGTTAACGAAGGACCACCCATCAAAGTCAATTACGAACTCAGCCAACACGGCTTGACTTGTGGTCGACTCCTCTCGCCGCTGGTAGCGCATCTGAAAGTGAAGATGGGCTCGGTTCGACCCGAGTGAAATCAAGGCTCAACTCTATTTTGTTGAACTACACGCTTGTCTTGAAGATTAAAGGCGGTCAGGACTGCCGGCATCCCATGCTTTCCGTGATACAAACATGTATCGAGGCCGATCGAGGCTGGGCGCATATCGTCAAGACACACTTCGTTTCGCCAAACCTTGCCCCACGATTGCTCCGTATGCCCCGGAAGACTGACCGTAGGAGTATGGCCAAAGACAACAGTTCGCTCAATATCAACAGGTTCTGATGCCTGATGAAATTCCTTCCTGACCCACAAATATTCTTCCTCTGTTTGTTCATCAAGAGGAAGGTTTGGGCTGTAACCTGCATGTATCAATCTCCATTTCTTCAAAACAATATGAAGAGGAAGGGTTTCAATCCATTTGATATCGTTCTGGATTTGTTCTTCCATGAGATGACGGTCGGATAGCGTCGAAGCATTGTTGAAGGCGTCCAAGTAGGAACGAATGGTTGTATTCCCCCCATTATTCATCCAAACCAACATGTCTATGTTTGGGTTTTCAAGTTGCTCAAACGAGAAATTTTCAGCCATCATAGCCTCATGATTTCCCTTTACACACAAGATCTGTTCATTTGTTCGTGCAGTGTGAACAACCCCGTAAGAATTCGGGCCTCGGTCAATGAGGTCGCCCAACAAAACCACTCGGTCATCTCTACCAAGATTCAACTGTTCAAGAAGCGAAATAAAACTTTGATAAAATCCGTGAATATCTCCGATGACCCACACGTTTGCACCTTGGTCCAATGCAGACTGTAGCTCCGTTTCAATCGTTTCATTTCTCTTGTTTTTCATCATAAAATCCTACCATAAGTAAACGCTTTCAAGGGTATATTAACGGCTTATTCAAGCAGTGAAAGTAGCGCTCAAAGCGGCGATGGTTTAAGGAAGGAGAAGGCCAACCCCAATGTATGCCTCTTCTCTCCCAATGGGTGCGTCAGCGACCATGGCTAGCGGCTGGATTGGCTGGAGCGGCAAGCAGTGTTGCAGGGCTTGCTGGAGGTGTTGCAGCAGCAGCAGGTGCTGTTGGCGCTATGACAATGGGGGGCATACGAACCAAAGCAACCCATCATGAACACCCGTTGCGGCGGAGAATCCTTTCAACCTTAGAGGCGCATCCAGGATTGTGCTACCGTGAATTACAAACTTCAATGAATACAGCCAATGGAACATTGCGACATCATCTTGATGTTCTCCAGAATCGCAAATCGGTCACAATCATTCCTGTTAACGGCCGAACGTGCTATTTTGCCGGTGCACCAAGTCAAGTTGAAGTTCTCCGAAGCACAGTGATTGGAGAAGAAAGAATGGCTCATAGTCTTCCGATTGGGCTTTCGCTTGTACAACGCTTGATTTTAGAAAATGTTGAACGTGAAGGTGTTCCACGGTCACAAGCAGAACTTGCCCGACGCCTCGGGAGAACTCGGGCTACCGTACACAGCGCTGTAAAAGTGCTACGACGACGGGGGATTTTACGAGATGATCGGATTGAACTCATGCCACATATCGACCTTGACCTGTGCTGGCAACCACACGGTAGCGTGGATTATGAATGGAAGGACGAACGAAGGACGGCGTGACCGCTCCTCTGAAGTTCTTTTGAAATCTATCGCTTGAGCGGCATTTACTGCATAGACTTCAAAGGCTTTCGCCACTGGCTTCTCTTCGGTAGTCAGAATGTTCTCGGTACGAATGGTTGAACTCCCGCTCCCCTCAACCGACCGCGAGGCTGACGCTCTTGTTGAGTGGATGACTGACACTCTTTGCCTGGTTCGAAAGCGAGGAGATGCTATGGCGGATAACGGCAGGGCTGGCCCGGTTCACCGACTCCTGCGAGACCATTTGTTTGGTCAACCGAATACCGCTTGGGACGCTCAAATGCTTGCAGATGAACTCGCCTTGATGCCAGCCTCGCTCAATCATCACCTAACACGGCTTGTAGAGAGTGGAATTGTAGGCTACACCAACGAAGGGAAGGGATGGCGACGTTATTTCCTTCGGGGTGGTTCATTGAGCAATGCTGTTGCGTTCTTCCAGCAAAATTGCTCTCTTATCCTCACGCAGAGAATGGCCGCATTGGAGCCATATTGGAAGCGAACAGGTGAACCTATGGAAGTGGAACTTCCCGAACCCGAACATGCTCCCTTCATGCTTGGCTTAACCGACCACCGGCCAATACCCAACGATTCTAACGGGACTGTACTTTCGCATTGGATGAATGATTTTGGAATGCTTGGTGAGCGACCCGGCCAAGAAATTACCGCTGATTCGTTATCCGTTCGCTTGATGATGACACTATTGGAACGAGACCTCCCTCTTTCTCTTGATGAAGCAGTTGAGTCCCATGGAGGGCAAAAAGCCCGTATTGGACGGATTCTAGACCGATTCAGAGCGTCTGGCATGGTTGAGAGAGTTGCCCGAACCGACCGACTAAGTGTCGCATTATGGACTGCTATGACCACACAATATCAGAGACGTGGTGAAGATTGGATGTTGAAAAAAGGTGGATTTCAACGTTTGCTCAGTAATGAACAGCAAAACACTCTTCTGCAATCGTTGAACAAAGGAAGCCTCAATGTGGATGATGTTGGAAGGCATTTGGAAACCATGGAGGCACGAGACCAAATGCTCCTCCTGAACCTTCTCGGCGGTCGCCTTCCGATGGGATATCGCCTCTCAGGCCCCTCACCCCAAGCCGTTCAACGGCGTGTTCAAGAGCGCATGGACCGTGTTCTCCGGAGAATGGTCCGAGTCGCTAACTTACTTGATGAAGCCCTTGAAACCTCTGGAGATGAGGGAAATGCTTGAAACAATTTCAATGGACCCAAATCCATGACCGAGCACATCCAACCCGCTCCAGGGCCTTGGGATGGTGATGCTCGTCCTCTTTTCTTAGCGCCAATGTCGGGTGTGTCAGATTTACCATTCCGGTTGCTATCAAAGGAATGTGGTGCAGACGTTACCATCACCGAATTCACCAATTCAACTGCGTTAACCCGGGAAGCAGCCACATCATGGCGTCGCATGGAAACGCATGATACTGAAGTCCCGTTCATTCCGCAAATCTTTGGGGGCGACCCGGGAGACATGGCTACCGCAGCTGAAATGCTTGCACCGAGTGCCGACATTATCGACCTCAATTTTGGTTGTCCTGCGCCAAAAGTCACGAACATTTGTGCTGGAGCCGCTCTCATGGGTGAACCAGAACGTTTGGTTGGGATGGTTGATGATATCGTTCAACGCGTTGATACTCCAGTAACGGCTAAAATGCGACTTGGAACTGGTAGTGGTCAAAACAACGCTACTGAAATTTGCAAGCGCTTGGAAGAGGTTGGGGCACAACGACTCTGTATCCACGGCCGAACCTTGCGCCAGAGATATACCGGTGTTGCAGACTGGACTTCAATCAAGCAAGCAGTGGAGGCTGTAGAGGTGCCCGTCATCGCAAATGGGGATGTTGTAGACGCCACTTCTGCGGCAGCATGCTTAGAGCAAACAGGTGCAGCAGGACTGATGGTTGGGCGAGGTGCAATAGGGCGCCCGTCCGTATTTGCCGAAATCAAAGTTGGCCTAGGGTGGATGAAAGAAGAGGAATTGCCTTGGATCGCTTCCAATGAGGAATGGTTTGAGTTGGATGATGTCCAACAATCCTTTGCATCACGGAGGTGGTGCTGGGACCGTTATATCGATTTGTGTGAGGAAACGGCTGGCATCCAAGCTCGCTGGATGAAACGTCATGCAATAGCATTCACCAAGGGTTTACCCAATGCAAAGAAAGTTAGGAATATCATGCATGAACAAAACACAACAAAAGCAATGGCTGATGCAATCAGCGTCTACTTGGCCAACGGAGTATAACACTCAGAAGGTGGATTCCCAGTCTTCGAGGTCGTTGGATTCTGCCCATGCCTCATCGGTGGTTTCTCCACGAACCTTGAGAACTTCACGGGCGAGGAGCCAGTAAATCAAAGCGAGTGAGCGACGACCTTTGTTGTTCGCAGGAAGAGCGACATCAACGTTACGAAGGTGGTTGTTTGCATCAACGATGCCAACGATAGGGAGGCCAGTAGCAACTGCTTCACGGAGTGCTTGCTGGTCTGCAGCAGGGTCGGTAACGAACAAGACATCAGGTTCCAAGTAGGAACGTAGTGCCGGGTTGGTCAAGGATCCTGGGATAAATCGGCCAACAGCCGAGTGTGCACCAACCGCTTCTGCAAATTTACGAGCAGGGCGTTGTCCGTATTGGCGGGCGCTGACAATCATAATTGATGGCGCATCAAAGGTGTTGAGGAAGGCTGCAATAGAGCGGATACGGGCGTCAGTGATGTGAATATCAAGAAGGTAAAGACCGTCTTCACGGACCCGGTCGATGAAGCGACCCATGTCGGCACTCTTCTGTTGAGTTCCGATGTTAACGGCGCTCTCCTCATAGGCTTCGGCGGAGACTAGCAAACTTCCTTCATCGGACATAATAGACCACAGTAAGCCGCCCACAGACCCCCTGTATTAAACCGCTTCGTCCCAAAAGTGTTCACGAGACTTCGGACTTTTGATGAAATCAAGGAGGGAAAAGGTATCAAAAAGAGAACGCAGTAGGGCATCCCATGGAGGAGGACACTGAAGAAAAGTTAGTGGCCTACGAACCTACCCACCCAAACGCCACGGTCACTCAAGAAGGGTACTGGACGGGGGATGATGAGGAGTTTTTGCCGGTTAGCGCTAGCGACTTAGAGCGTTATACCTATTGCCCCCTCTCTTGGTCTCTGGCCGCACACGGTCATGCCGGAAAAGGTGAAGAGATCATCAAAGGTCAGGAAAGCCACAAGGCAATTCATCACATTTATTCGGAATACCAACACCTGAGAGTTCAAACAAAACGCAATTTACTCATCTGGCAGTGGTGGTATGCCGTAGTCCTCGTTTTGGTAGTTGATACAGTACTGTTCCGAGGATTGAGTCGTTCAAATTTTGATACCGATGAATTCTCTAAACTGCTAGCAACATGGGCCCTATCGTGCTTAGTGGTAGGTATTTGCGCACTTCTTCTTCCTTGGCGGAACCTTATTGGAATGGAAATCCATAAAGATTCAAGCATCCACTTCAGTGTAGAAAATAAGGCTGTAGTTGAGCCATATTTTGAACCAAAGGGCTTCAAGGGCGGATGGTTCGAAGGTGGACGTATTGAAGTGGCCTTTTTCATGGCCGCTATTGTCATGGCCCTTCATTCCATGGCTCTACGTTTTGCAAGCGATAAAGAACAGGCTGCCTATGTATTTGCATTTATCGCCATTTGTTGGACGCTCTTGGCTTCCTTCCAACTTCAGCGAGCGTTAGTGGCCAACAGTAAATCTTTGGACATAGCAGACGAAAACAACATCACTATCGGGACCGAGGTTGCATATTCTGACGATGAAATAAGTAGTGATTTGCTCATTGACATAACGACTGGCCTTCGGGGTAGGCCAGACCAAATCGTCATCATTGACGGGGAATTTATTCCCGTAGAACAAAAAACAGGGAGGGTCCCAAAACACCCTCATGAATCTCATTCGATGCAAGTGTTGGCCTATGCTTACCTCATTGAGACAACCACCGGGCAAACTCCCCCTTATGGCCTTCTCAGATATGGTGAAGAGAATTTACATGTTATCGATTGGAATGAAAAAACAAAGAATTCTCTCTTTGACAGGGTCAAAACCATTCAAGAAGTCATGGCAAAAGGCGGGGCGTCACGAAACCACACACAAGAGGGGAAATGTAGAAATTGTTCGCGCCGATACGCTTGTCCCGACCCATTAAGCCCATGATTGACATCTGGATTGAGACTTAGGAACTGTTACGTTCAACCCAACTAAACTAGTTTTTTAGCACAGAACCAAGGGATTTGCCCTTTTCTAAGAGCGAATATCGGCCCAAAACAAACTCACCAACGGTACAATATACCTAAAATTCTCCCTTGAATTATTGTTTGATTGAGTGCATAATCGTGCTGACCGATACCGGTTGTGAAAGAACAAATGGCATGAATAAACGGCGATAGCAACACCATTGAAGAAAGAAGCAATATAGTCCAATCCCAAGAGTTTTACATGGAGATTAAAGAGTTGGGGGAAAAAGACATCCCCGCCATTTGGAACATCAATCAACAAGGCCTACCTGGGACGGGTGAAGTGACGCATGAAGAGGTAGAAGCATTACTCGAATTTGCTTCATTTTCAGTTGGAATCTTTGAGCATGATGAACTTCTTGGCTTTGTGATTTGCATGCCACCAGGAACACAGTATTCTAGTCCGAATTATTCTTGGTTCAATGACAAGTACGATTCCTTCGTTTACGTGGATCGCATCGCAGTTTCAGAACAGCATAGAAACAAGAGCATAGGGGCCCACCTGTACGACTTCGTTGTTGAAATAGCCAAGAACATCGGTGCTCCCGTTGTAGCAGAGGTGAGCCTTAATCCCCCAAACCCTGGTTCGATGCGCTTTCATTCAAGATTTCAGTTTGAAGAGGTTGGAGTTCTTCATCACGGGACCAAATCGGTTACAATGCTGATGCGGCCAACTGATTCCTGAGGCGCTTATCACTACGAATCAGGAGCACTCCTCAACGAGAGGATATTGCATGCAAGTATTTGTCACGGTTACGAGAATATTGAAGTTGTCTTGAATCGTTCCAAAGGTGCTCTCTCCCCATCCTCGGGCCTTAACGTCCAATACCCAATCTCCCTCAGCAAACGTGGGGTTTGGGGAGAGTCGTTCTTCGAGTGGCGACGAATCCTCACTGACATCTTGTTCCCAAGCAATGTTTCCATCTCCATCGGTTAGAGTTGCACGGACATAGCGAGTGGTATTGTCGGACGGCAAGGTATCGGAAAATGAAAAGCTTGCCTTGAAGTAAATGCGAACCTCTGTCGTAGAACCGTCAACAAGGAAGGTGGAACGGTTGGTGAATTCCTCAAAACTCACAACATTGAATGTATGAGCAACTTCAATTTTAGTATAGTCAAGGCTTTCGTATGCCTCAGGCCGCAAATTTTCCACGGTTTCTCTTGCCGCAATCAAACTTAGGCATCCGGACATAGAGCAAAGCAGGGCTGTTAACAACAACGCCAAGACCTTACCGTGTTGTCTCATCATGCCTACCGAAGATGATGGCCCCTATCAATTCCGCGACAGAGTGTTTCCGTTGAGTTCAAGTGGATGGAGGGAAACCGGCCTATGTCTGAATGAAGCGAGCACAAGGCCGAGCCACGGCGATGACGAACCCTATGAACGCTGACAGACGCTCAACTAAACCGTGCACCGCAGGTCCCACATTCATCCGCATCAAGAGGTAAATCAGCGCCACAGGCACCACATTCGGAAGTTTGTTCAGCAACATCTTGGTCTGCTTCTTCCTTCTTGCGCTGACGTGGACTTCGACGACGAACAGGTTTCCGTGCTTTGGTATCTTCTCGTTGTTCGTCGGCCGTCTTGGTAGAGGCGGAAAGAGGTAAATCGTCGTCTTCAAACGTGAAGTTTGCAGTCGCTTCAGCCACTTCATTGCCTGCAAGAGCAGAATCGGTAAGAGTCATGCCGACCGTTACCTTCTCGCCTGGCAGGACACCTTCTTCACCGGTGATTTCGAACAAGCGTTCCCTGATACCAGCATCTGATGCGCTTAATTCCCCATCTTCCTTAGCCAATGAACGCAATTCACCCTTGGAAGCAAGAATGGCCTCAAAGTCGTGATCGGGTGATTCATCCCGAGACGATTTGAGCGTTGTAACAACTTGAGACTTGTAGGTTTCAACCTCTTCATCTGTCATATCTTCTAAGGCAATCTCATCTGCATGACGACGGTCGTATGCGGCCTCGACTTCAGCTTCAGCAGCTTCAATATTTGCATCCCATTCTTCCTCGAGATGTTCTTCATCAAATCCAAATTCTTTGACGGCCTCAGCAAAGTTTTGAGTTCCGGTAACGATTCTGTCTTCGTCTTCTTCCTCAGGAAGGGCAACCGTTTCTTTGACGGCTTCTTTTCGCACCTTACGTTCTCGTTGTTCAAAGTAGGACGAAACATCTTGCTCGGCTCCACAGTATGCACAATTGTCCAGCAAGTCGGGAATTGATTCGCCACATTCCTTGCAATCGTGGAACTGACTTCGGGCTTTCTTGAGATTGAAGGAACAGTGGGGGCATTTGTCCTCAGTTCCTTCAAGTTCCCCATCGCAGGCAGGACAATAGTCAAAGATGTCTCGCTCAACTTCTTCCTCTCGCTCACGGGTGAGGAGGATGGCTGCAACAAGAACGCCAACAAGAATGAATGCTCCAAGACCAAACAGCGTCATGGTTCCTGCATCGGATGAGCTCACACCACCGGCATCCTTAGTTGGAGCCAATGTCGTAAAGGACATGCTGAAGAGGTCGGCAATACTGGTTTCCTCCGGAATAATGCGGATGGTTGTCATTGCTGCAGTTGCTGTAAAGGTACATGAAAGAGATACGCGGTCTCCACGCTCTGCAACGTTTGTCGCCAAGGTTGCAAGGATATTTTCTGACCCGTCATCACATGAGAAATTTGCACTGCCCGTCTCCTTACTGGTCATGTTAATAGAAAGCGTGTATGATGCTCCGTCTTGAAGAGGACTTCCAACTGACTGGCCGTCAGCATCAATGATTTGTAAGGAGGCATATTCCCAACTCAACTTCAATTTTGATTCAACCTGTGCAGAGGTTGAAAACTTTGAATTTTGTTTGTTGTCATCCCAACTCCCTTCTGCTGCGACCCAATTGCCGTTGAACAGTGCTTCATGCTCCCCTAAGTTGGTTGGTAAACTTACAGTCCACGTCAAAATCTCTCCGTCCGTAAGGGTGATTTGAGGCGATTGCCCATTGATTCCATCAAAGGTATACTCGATGTATCCCCGTACGGCTTTATCTCCAGTGTTGGTTACCGTGATCCGCCATTCAACATCATCACCCGATTGAACGGTACATGCTGTACAAAGCGGCGGGTCCACATTCACATCTGGAATTGGAGAGATCGTTAGCATGCCAGAGGCTTCATCGTTTTCGGTTGACTCTTGTTCAAAACCAACTTCGTTGAAGGGATTAATTCGCGCCGTGACCACGTGGTCGCCGTCGGGAAGAGATCCGATAGTAGACGAATTGAGTTCTGTTGAGAAGGCTTGTTCTGCATAACCGGTTCCTAGAATTTCTACAGTAAAGGGAGCACCCATAACAACTCCGCCAAGGGGGTTGTTAATCTCAAGAACCATTGGGATAGTTGCTGCTCCAGTCCCATCAGTACGAACAATAGTTCCCGAAATCAGCCACGGCCCTTCGAGTGCTTCTGGATCACTTGTGACGGTTAGTCCGTCCTTGAACGAAAGGTCCATCCGGCTAGAAACTACCAACTGGACGGATTCTGTTTTACCGGTTTCTGAGGCCTCGTAGATTAAATTATCAATATCTGGTGTTGCCTCAATCAGATGTATTCCACTGCTAGGAGCGGTGATGGTGGTGTTGACCCAAGCAGAAGAACCTGCTACAAGTGCTGGTGTTGAGAGTATAACATCGGGAGATTCTGGAACGCTAAGCAGCATATTACTGGCTCCTGCGTCTACCGAACCTGAATTCGTAACCAGAGCAGAGAATTCAACGGTATCACCAGAATAAACCGGTTGGGATTGGTCGACTGAAGCGGTATCAATCCGAAGGTTCGGCAGACCCTGGACGGTGAATTCTTGATTAAATGAAACAGGAATATCGCCTCCAGAACTAAATTCAAACCAGACCTTTTGGACTCCTTCGGTCAATCCATTCCATGTGACACTTACCGTGACAAAACTTTCTCCTGGAATGGAGATTTCATCTTGAAGAAGACGGTTTTGAGTGGCAATTGAATTTTTGTAAAAAGCAACTTGGACGTTAAACGCATCGCTTTGAGCACTGTTATACAATCCAACTTCAATGTCCATAGAGCCGCCCATGACAGGGTTTTCTGGAGTCAATGCAAGTTGAGCTACAGACGCTTGAACTCCTCCACTGTCGCCGGCTTGAACGGGGAGTGGAATCAAAGTGACCAATAACAAGGCTACGATGATGGCGGCCTTCGGCGTTCTCTGCATGGATAACACTTGCACGTGCAAAGCACTTGAACCCATCTCTTCTTGGCCCGTTTAAGCGTCGTGCTTCTTCGCTGAACACATCATACGGGAGGGTGTATGAAAGCCGGAAAGAGCAAAGGAGGGCGAAAACGGAGGGGAGGATTGAAGGACAATCGCACCTGTCGTGAATGCATGGGACGAAGTCGTATGGGCATCTTGCTTGTGCTCATCCTCTTAGCGGGGACTGCTCCGCTGCCCCAACAAGGCCACACAGCGTCCCTCTCAGAAGCCATTATACCCTCTGAAAGTGGTTCATCGAGCCTTTCTATTGCCTTTTCAAACGGTCCCGCACAAGACGATGACATTACCGGACTTCAAACACTAACTTTCAGTTTGACTGGAACCGGAACACTGGATTCCCTATTACTCGAAATTACCGACGACGATACCTCTACGTCAACACCTGTTTGGAGTTCAGTCGTGAACCTCACCGAGACCCCTTGGATGTATCCGTTTGACAGCACCGATTACACGAACGGAAGTTACACCTTGCGAGCAACTGGGTGGGATAGTGATGCGGAAGCCAATACAAGCACTCTTTCTGGCTCCTTCAATATCACAAACCAGGTTCCGGAAATTACCATCTTCACCGCGCTAAATCCTGATGCTGGCACCGGTAGTTCGATCAACGACCGTGCATGGTTCAACATACCCGCTCAGGGAGCGATTTCGTTCCGATGGGGAGCAAACGACGATGATTTGAAGCAAGCAACACTCACAACCGTCCCGGGGCCGGGAACTCCAGCAACCGACGGGCCTACTTCGCTGGCCTATGGATGGGATTGGGCTTCGGGAAACATGGCTGAAGGCACTTGGTCTCCCAGACTTACCGTATACGACCAGTCCGGACTCTCCAACACCTCAACGTTCCACATTGGTATTGACCGAACAGGGCCATCCATTGGAACGATTACTGTTGGTGACGGTTCAACATGGCATCGTTCAGGTAGCATTACCATCAGCAACATCATGACTTCGGCCAACGACGGACAAGGGTCCGGCGTAGAGAGCATTCAATACATGGTCGCAGGAGCATCATCTTGGACCAGTACAACGAGCAACTCATTGACTCTCGCCTTTGCCGAGGGAACTCATGAACTCATTGTTCGCGCCATTGACCGTGTAGGAAATATTGGTGCTAATCAAACGATTGAAATTAACGTGGATGAAACAGACCCTGTGCCACTCGGATGGACTGTTGACGAACTTACAACCAGTAGAATTGGCCCAGCAAACGTTTCTTTTAACGCAGAAGACCTTGGTTCAGGGATGGATAATGTTTCGTCTTACATTCAATATGGATTTGATTCCAACGGTGTTGGTCAAACTCCAGATATTTCAGGCCGATGGTTGAATTTGGGCGTAAACGGACTTGACGGCCAAATTGGCCTCTCTAGTTGGGTGACAAAATCCCGCCAGCACATTATGCTCAGGGCGTTCTTACAAGATGAAGCGGGCAATACCTACACCACTGAATCTGCTTCCTTCCAAATTCTTCCTGGATTGGACCTCTATTGGAATGCAACTCAAACAAACCTTGACCGTTTGGTCGTACGACCGGGAGAACAAAACGGAAACATCACCATTACGAGCGTACTTGAGTCAAACCAAGATTATCCAGGGAGCGTTATCGTGCGGTTAGAAACAGCCCCTGCCGACCGATCTTCAACGGTTGAGTGGACGGTAATGGAAACTCGGAACCTGCCTTTTGGAACACTCTCAAACAGTACAGAAACCGTAACCTGGCAGTATACCGTCCCCACATCGGGACAGTTTGATTTGAGACTGGTCATTGATTTTGCAAATGTTATTGATGAATTCGATGAAAGCAACAATGC
>CALKGM010000016.1 GCA_938084675.1 Candidatus Poseidoniaceae archaeon | reverse complement strand
CTTCCAGGGACTCTTGCAAATACTGCAAGCATGCTCTATTCCAACAATCTTACAACCTTCTACACCTCGTTGGTGAAGGAAGATGAAGTCGTCATTTCAGACGATGATGACATCTTGGTTGGAGCACCCGAAGGCTCCGATTTCTATGTCAATGGAATGGGAGGCGTGCTCATCTGCAAAGACGGAGCAATGCATCCAAAACAAACACGACTCGCTGGGGTGGTCGAATGATAACAGAAGCTTCCTTAATCGCCAACTTAACGCTCTTTATGCTCTCTATCTTCCTTGGGTTTGAATTGATTACGAAAGTTCCTGCAACACTCCATACACCACTCATGAGCGGTGCTAATGCGATTTCTGGAATTAGTGTCGTCGGAGCATTATTCGCCGCCAACGTAGCCTATGATGGAGGGGAAACTCTCGTTTCAGGACTCCTGGCATTCGTTGCGATTGTTTTAGCAATGATCAACGTTGTTGGCGGATTTGCAGTGACCAATCGGATGCTCAATATGATTGCTGGAAAGAACAGGAGGGCTTGAAATGGAAGAATGGATTCCTCTTGGCTATCTTCTGTCTGCGGCTCTCTTTATTTTCGGATTAAAGAAACTTGGACACCCAAGGACAGCACCTCGCGGCAACCAATACGGTGCACTCGGTATGCTCGTTGCAGTGCTTACAACAGTCATCAAGATGGAGGCGGCTGGAGAGGCAAAATGGACGCTCATCATTGCCGGTCTCGTCGTTGGTTCCGTTATCGGCATCATCATGGCCATTCGTGTTGAGATGACGGGAATGCCAGAACTCGTTGCTTTGTTCAATGGATTTGGAGGGGCAGCCTCGGCATTGGTTGCATTGTCTGAATCATGGAAGTATATCGAAGACAGCACACTTACCGTACCTACTGGCCTTGAGATTCATGTCATTATGATCGCTGCTGGTCTTTCAGCTCTCGTTGGTTGGATGACACTCACGGGTTCCTTGCTCGCTATGTTCAAACTAAAAGGCGGGATATACATCCCATTCTCAAAGAAAGACGATCGGGGTCGAAGGAAATGGTTGAATACGCCAACATGGGGCCCAACATGGCTCAATCCAGTGAAGGTCTTGTTAGTGCTCTCTGTTTTTGCACTCATTTACCTCAGTATTGATGATCCACGGAATACAGACTACCTTTGGGCCATTATCGCCATATCCTGTATTCTCGGAATTGTGTTGGTTCTTCCAATCGGTGGCGCAGATATGCCTGTTGTTGTATCTCTGCTCAACTCCCTCTCTGGAATTGCAGCTGCTTTTACCGGATTCATCGTAGGAAACTCGGTTCTTATCGTGGCCGGATCTCTGGTAGGCGCATCGGGGTTGATTTTGACCTTCATCATGTGCAAAGCGATGAATCGAACCTTGCCAGATGTTCTCTTCAAGTCCTTTGGCGGTAGTGGAGAAAAGGCTGAGTTAACCCGAACAAAAGTTGGTTCTGATGCCGATGAGGTAGCAATGATGGTAGATGGTGCACAGAAAGTCATCATCGTCCCAGGATACGGAATGGCTGTATCACAATGCCAGCACCAAGTGAAAGAATTCGCTGACCTCATCGCAGAGAAGTTTGGTACAGAAGTCAAGTATGCCATCCACCCTGTTGCTGGCCGCATGCCTGGACACATGAACGTCCTTCTAGCAGAAGCAAATGTGCCCTATGAGCAACTCATCGAAATGGATGAAATCAATCCAGAATTCCCTGATTGTGATGTAGCCGTCATTATTGGAGCAAACGATACGACCAATCCCGCTGCACGAAGTGGAGAAGGGCCGTTGGCTGGCATGCCTATTATTGATGCAGATGCAGCGCGTACGGTTGTCATCATCAAGCGCTCATTGTCCGTAGGATATGCAGGCGTTGACAATGACCTCTTTTACATGGACAAAACCATGATGCTCTTTGGCGATGGAAAGGCCATGATGACCGGTCTAAACAACGCCATCAAGGATATCTGAAACCTTCTTTGCCTTACGGTTAGGAAGCAACATTCAAAGAGCGGGGCCGAGTGGAAAAAAACAGGTGAGTACATGCAACGACCGGTGCGCAACTTCTCCATCATGGTAATTATGGCTCTCATGCTTGCCGCACCCGTGCTTGGTAACCCCAACGGACCTCCGTGGGAAAACGGTGACGGAATCATTGTTGAAACAGGTTGTACTTGTCACGGAGGAGGTGCACCTTCTACCGAAGTTGTTGTTTCGATTTCGGGAGTTCCTAGGGCTTACAATCTTAGTCAGACCTATGAATTTACCATCAACCTCCAACACGCTACCAACGAAATCGGTGGCTATGTTCTGTACGATTACAATGCAGGAACCCTCACAGCAGGAGAAGGAAGCCAGCAGAATCCTGATGAACCAGGCGCACTCTCTCAATCAGAGCCTGGAAACGACTGGGTCGTAACTTGGACTGCTCCTGCAGAAGATATCGGGTCTGTCAACTTCCAACTTGTTGGGAACGCTGTCAACGGTAACGGAGCGTTTGATGAAGGTGACAAATGGAACATTCTTTCGTTTATCATTAGCGAACCAAGTGCAGCACCGGTAGCAACGAACGAAGATGTAGCGCTCCGAACCATTAGCGTCGGAGATTATGATTCACTGTTTGTTGCTAAAGAAAATCCTGAAGCCATCGAAGCACAACGACAGGAAGGCATTGCGGATGAATTCTTCACGAACGGAAACCTCTACTATTGGACTACACTATCCTTGATCATCATAGCAGCAGTCATTCAAGGGGAATTCTACGAACGTAAATTTTCGGGCGGACCACCCCACCTTGACCGTAGCCTAGCAGTCCCTCAAGGAGTTCGTCGGGGCGCACTAGCTGCTGGCCTCGGCTTGCTCTTCGCCTATCTTGTTGATAATTCAGAACCATGGGGCTATTCACTTGTTGTTGGAATGCTCACGCTTTGGGCCATCTTTGGCGTGTACAGGACAATTGCTCAATCACGAGCACCCAAGCAATATACGGACCTTGTATGAGTTGAAACAATGTCCATTCTCCTTGAATCGGACGCAAATACACCAGTACAGTCACATTTTGACGAACTAACGTTTCGTACAACAATCGTTTTTTTGAGCGTCGTGCTCCTTTCGTTTGGCTGGTTATTGATTATTGACAGTGTCCTCGCAGGATTGCTCAATCATCTACAACCATGCCCAGATGCTTGTTTAAATGTCTATGAACCTGCTGAATGGAGTGTGGTGCGTTGGCTCACTGCAATTGTTCTCGGAATTTTGAGCGCATTGCCCCTATCGGTACATCATTTCCTACAGTTTGCTAAACCTGGGCTTCTACCGGGTGAATTTCGTGCACTTCGAAGGTGGACATTGGGGGGAACCTTCGGCCTCACCTTGCTCTCAGCGGGAATGTTGGGGTGGCTGTTTCCGTGGGCGTATGATGCAGGTCATCAGCACCATCTCTCTGTGAATCTGGTTGCCCAATACAATGCCGTCGATATTTTGCTCTATGCGGTATTGAGTGTTTGGATGCTCATGATTTTCACCTTCACATGGATGTCACTGATCTTTTTGGGCAAAGGTGGTATACTTAATCAACAAACTGCAGGGTTTTGGCGATGGCGAATTTATGGCTTTGGGACGGTTTTGCTTCTGCTTTCAGTACCCGAGAGGAGTACTGGATTCGGACTGTTATTGCTCCTCATCTACTGGTTTAGTTCAGAAACCATCGGATCAAGATGGTTCACATTGATTCCCAATCACTTTGGAATATCCAAAACACGTTTAGACCATGAAGGGAGAAAACGCCGAATGCTTATGGCGGATTGCTCGTGTTTGGGAGCGAATGCACATTATGGAGCAAAACCCATTGAGGGATACAGCATGATGAGGTTCTCGGGGATATGTGCATCTAAATCCGATAGAAATCGTCTGATGGAACATGTTCTGAACAACAACATTTCTGACGTCGTCATCACAGGTTGTGACGGTTCACCTTGCCCGAGTAGATTGAAAGAAAATTTCACACAACTCGGTACGTCACTCCGTGGCTTTGACCTCATGGGTTTACAGAACCACCGCCCTGGATTGCCTAAGAGACCTCAATTGGACCTTGAAATGAGTCTTGTTGCTCTTAACGATCCGTTTCCAGAGCAAGGAATGCCCCAACGGCTCGTCCATCTCATGAACGAACATTCACTCATACCAAACGAAGTTTTGTTGTGTGAAGATGGGGCACTAGGCTGGTCTACATTTCAACGAGATGAAATGCTCGTTATTCGTATTGGTCGTGAATCGAGTCAATGGAGCTCCATGACCAAGGTCATCTCGGACGTCGCTTAACCGCTACAGCACCACTCAGTATCAACGAACGTTGAAACATGAGTTCCCCATGGGATATTCATGCAGCGATTGCTCACACTCCTCGCTGCTCTTGCGTTCATCTCCGTTGGAGGATGGAGTTTCCTTAATCAAGAAATTGTTGACACATGGATCCTTGAACGGAATTTTATTGAACCTCATGATACTGATGGTCTTGTTGGTCTACAACCTAACGAAACATGGTTGGTTCTCATTGTTGATTTTGAATCAAATCCATCAAATGGAGTATGGGGTGCCGACGAAGCACGCAGTTTGTTAGCCAATCGCGCCTCTGATTACTTCCATCAGGTGTCGGGAAATTTGACAAACGTGAACCTCACTGTTTACCCAGAGGTCATACGGGCAAGTAACGATTTGGCCTACTATGGAGGGGATACAGCAAACCGTGATGTAGACGCAGATGGAACATTCATGCCGGAGGAACTTGCTCAGGAAGCCGTTGAAGGAATAACAACATCAGTTAACTGGGACCCATTTGACCTGAATGGTGATGGAACAGTTGACAGACTCCTCATCTTACACACCTCAAAGGGACAGGAAGAGAACCCTGGAGTTAAGAATCGGATTTGGAGCCATTTTACTCATTTTGACTCCCCTATACCTGTTACAGAAGGTCATTCTGTTGAGCATTATACCATGGCAAGCCTACAAACTGGAACGAGTGGTTTTGGAACAATCATGCATGAAATGATGCACCAAATGGGGGCTGTTGACCTTTATCCGGTACATGATGATGCTTCATTCCAAACCTGGAAGGGCTTGGGTGACTGGGACGTTATGGCGAGTGGAAATTGGAACGGTGATGGCTTGTGGCCTGCCCTTCCGAGCGGAGGAATTCTCGATCTGATCGGTGCTAATCGCTCCGTTGAACTTGACTTAACCTGGCCGAAAGATAGTGTTTCACCATGCATTGGACCGACAATAACACTTGATGGGACAAGTGATTCAGGTGACGTTCTCAAGGTCCCTATTGGGGAAGATGAATCCATCTACATTGAACGACGAAGCGATTCTGGTTACGATAGCCGGCTGCCTGGTTCAGGTATTCTCGTGACCTATCACGACCGCTCGGCTGGAAGCATTGACAGGAATGAAGTCAACACAAATCCGAAGTTTCCATTCCTGATGGTCATAGAAGCTGATGGTCAACAAGACCTCGTAAGTGGAAGCAATGAGGGAGAACAATCTGACCTTTTCAGTAATGGTTCTAATTTTGGTGCAGAGGGGATTCAAATCCGAACTCATGATGGTGTTTTAGTTGGCTGGACTGCTTCCATAAGTGGCGATGACAGTCAAAATATCACCTTTACGTCAACAAATTGCTCTCCTTCATTTGAATTGGATTTACCAGATTATAGCGCCACTGTATTACCAAATGCCACAATACCAGTTGTCCTAAACCACCCTGGACCGTGCACAAGTACTCTCACCTCATCTGATGGGAGAGGGATTTCCATAGTCCAGAATTCCTTGGACAGTCATGAATTTTATCTCGAATTCAGCCAAGAAGGTATGGCGAACTCTCTGTCAATAATTGAAGGGAATATTCAATGTGATAACGATGGATCGTACCACATAAGATATCCAGTGCTCACTCTAAACCGAATACCAATCGAGGCATCATTCGAAGCAGATATTTCTTCGGTAGAACCCTCAAAAATTTCTATCCCAATTGCTTCGCTCGGAGATAATATCCAACGTATTTCAGTTGAAATTGAGGGACCACTTTCACGAATCGCTGAAGCGGATGATTTTGTTCTTCTCAGCACAAACGGGTCTTATGAACTAAACATTCAACCGAACGGTCTCCTGAGCGATAATATGCTTGTTCGTGGAGAACTCATACTATCAACTGAAGAGGGCGGGGAGTGGGTAATTCTGGTTGAATTAAGCGCTTCGGACGAGGAGGGGATGTTGTTGTCAGAATGGCGAACACCGGGCCGTGTCCTAGGGATTGCGGGTATGCTCATCGGAATCTACCTCGCATTGGGATTACGCCCAAATAAACCCCTTAAAGAATCAAAAGACGTCCAGCCTAAACCTACCAATCAAATTGAACAGGAGGAGATTCCATCAAACAATGTTGACCCCTGGGGCAGGCCCGTGGACCAGATGAACGATTCATATCCCGATTGAACGGCGAATACTCAGGAATCTCCAAGAATCTTCGTCGGGTATTGCGCACAACCATCGTTTATTCACACCTTCAGCAAGTCGAACGGAAAGACATACTCCTTCCCATGTCTCAGCAGCCATAGCAACCGGTTGGACAAGCCATGGAGCGTGTTCGGCATTAATTTCGGTTTCATATACTCTCCATTTACATCCATATTTGAAGCCAGGTCGCAGAAGTAAACGTTGACCCGCAAGGTGCTGATAAAGCGAGTCAGCGTTGTTGTCATGGGCGAGGAACCTGTATTCCTCCTCCCGAAGATACCTTCCTGAAAGATGGGGTATTCCAAACGCCGGCAGGGTCCATTTCAAATCATCAGGGATGAAGTAGCCTCCTTCAAGAGCAACCCCATGATTAAGAGAATCATGGAGTTCCGATGATTCATCTTCTGACAAATCATCAGGAACCCGCTGGTCTCCAGCCGGTAATTCATGTGATAGCATGTATACTGTAAGATCCAACTCATCATCCATGACACACAGTTCCGGACGATGTCCTTGGGAAACTACGGTTTCTACCCAATCTTGAAGTTCATCCCAATCAATCAAATCATGTGTCCTTTGGAACCGAATTTGACTAAATCCATCATGTTTTTTCCAAGATTCATGACGCTGCCAACGTACAGCCCATGTTGCGTTGTGAAGATTGGGAAAACGTTCCTTGAGATGAGTCACTGGAACAACCAACTCTCCACCATTCCGCATGACATCCATGACGATAATACGGGATAAAACTGAGGAATCCGTATCGAGTTGCTCCCCCAACCAATCGCCATCATGCGGAAGGGGGACATGTCGGTACCAATGAGAAAACATCACTTCTTCAACAGTCAAGAGGATGCCCCCGTCTTTAGTCAATTGACCGAGAGCACTTTTTTGATGCAGGCGTTGGGCAAGGGGAGATGGAATGTACCATAATCCATCCATCGCAACTGGACGTGGATGAGGTTTAGCAGGCGGTGCATTTGCTGACAGCGAAGAGCCAAGAGGGCGAGTTGTTCGAACCCTCGGGGTATAGGTCCTTTCTCCACGCCCCATGATAATCCCATTGGCTGCCTCCATTTGATTTCGTCGCCTTGAACCGATTGTCCTATGTGCTACAACTGCTTGAGCAAAAACAAGCGGGGTGAAGAGATGGTTGACGGTTACTTGGGGACGCTGACAACAGAGCAACGCACTCTCTTGCATTTACTGAACCATAGACTGCCGAGTGGAGGCTGGGAAGCGCCCGCAGTTCTAACCCAAGCAGGAATTTCCGCAGCAGTACATGTCCAGCGAAAACACATCCCAAGAACCTTGAAACGGATGGAGAAAAATGGACTTCTAAATGTTGAACAGCGGCACATCCCAGGAGGAAAACAGCGAAAGCGAGTCTACACTCTAACAGAACTTGGAACTCAACGGGCAGAGGAACTTAGGGAACAATTTCTAAACAAAATCGTGACTCATGATTCGCAACAGGTTAAGCTCGCCACATTATGGAACACAACATCACCAATCCTGGAGTTGCTCTCGCATCTTGATGAAGGAATGAACTTCTTTCAAGAAGCACTCGTATCGCCAGTCTCAAATCCAGAAGGAATGGCTTCACTCGATGCTCAATATGGTGAAGAATTGGTCCGAAGAATGTTTGCAAGGGCGTGGGAAGATGGGAAAATTACGAGAGATGAACAATCTCTTCTCAATGAGGTTGTGGAATTTTTAGGAATGCATCCTGAACGCGCTCGTAGACTCTCAAACGAAGCAAGAAAAGAACTCAAAATTCCACCCCCGGAAGAAGTCTACTTTGATATGATTCTCCAAGCTCTTGATGATGGAGAAATAATGCAAGAAGAAGTCGCATTACTCGACACCTTCCGCGTTGCTTTTGGAATTGATTCTGTAACGCATAATACACTATTGGACAAAGCAAGGAACATGCCCGTCGTATCCGAGCATTATCCTACTTACGCAGAGGCAGTAAAAACTGCATACAAAGACAGGATCATAACAATGGATGAACACGCTATTTTACTGACATTGAGAAATCAGTTGAATATATCGGAATCCGAACACGACCAAATCATGAAGGATTTGAAAGAACAATAACCACTTGGAGTGAACGACATGGGAATGACTGATGAAGAAGCAATGCTCCATGACGTACTCTCTGACCTCAAAGGGCACTTGCGCTCACAGGATGAGTCCAAGATTGTCCTTATTGGCGATGTCATGATGGATTGCTATATCCACGGGTATGCAAATAACCTCAATTCAAGGGCACCTGTTCCAGTACTGAGAGAGACATCAAGAGAAGAAGATGTAGGGGCAGCAGCACACGTTGCGCGTGGATTGAAATCGATGGGAATGACAAGCCATCTCTTCGGCGTCGTGGGTGATGATTCCGCTGGATTGAGCATCATTGAATCTCTCGAAGCTGAAGGAGTCTCTACAGATGGAATCGCCATTATTGAAGACCGAACTACGACAGTTAAGACACGCATGCTTGCATCCCGTGAAAGCCTGATTCAGGAAGAACAACTACTGCTTCGTTGGGATATTGAAGAGGACGAACCTGTCCCACTCGTTGCATCAGAAGCACTCTATGAACAAGCCGTCCACGATTTAGAAGGTGCGTCTGCCCTAATAGTGTCCGATTATGGACAGGGAGTTGTCACTGACCAAGGCTCAGAAATCTTGTTTTCCAGAGCCAAAGAGATGGACCTACCCGTCATTGCAGACCCTAAATTGACGGGGCTCCATCGTACAGAAGGTGTCGATTGGATTTTATTTCAACACCAAGGATTGGAACTTATGCGGCGCAGAGTCGGCGCATCAACTGGTGCTGAAGCGGCTGAAAAGTTGATTCAACAATACAAATGGAGCCATGTAGTGGTCTTGTCAGGAGAGGCTGGAGTTACCATCTACTCGGCAGACTATGATACCGTCCATGCTCCGTGCGGACTTGTAGACCTAAGACAAATGATTGGGCTCATTGATGCCGCTGCTGTTGCTATTGCATTTTCCCTATCAAGGAACCTGGATGTTCAATCCACTGCCTTGCTCGCTAATGCTGCGTGTGAATGCATACTTGCCGCTGAACGAACAGATTCATTTGTGTTAAGCCGAGAAGATTTGATTCATCGTATTGGCGAACAAGTTTGGAATCTTCAAGTGTCCAAACGGTGAGGTGGTTTCGTGAGTGCATGGCCCTGGCCAACAACTGCTGACGTTGCACTGAGAGCCTTCGCCCCCTCGTATGAATCTCTTCTGATTGAGTCGGCATTGGGAATACAGGCATTGTTGGCTTCACCTTCAGGTAACATTGCTGCACCAAAGCAGATCCGGCACTACGGTGAATGGCGAATTCAGTGCAAACATTCCCCTCATGACAAAAGTATGTTGTTAGTAACGTGGTTAGAAGAAGTACTCTACCGACAAGAAATTCATAATCAATGGTTTCTTGACGGCGCTGTAAAAATTGAGAATCTAGATTCTGGGCTCACTGCAGTCGTTCAAGTCACCTGGGTAAAGGCGGAAGAAATTGAGCGAGAGTTGGAAATAAAAGCAGTGACAACCCACAAACTTGCAGTGGAACAAATCGCTGAAGGGGTCTATCTCCCACCACCTGACCCAGACGTACCAGAATTTCATGGTCCTGGATGGTATTGTGATGTCGTTTTTGATATTTGAGTGGGAATGCCAAGGGTGGACGCTCGTTCAACGAGGCCAAATCCGCAAGCTTCCTCCATCCCGACACCCCACAGCACCCATGGCTCCAGGTAGGGCTGCTCCGTTCCCGGCCTGACCTAATCCCCCGGTTATTCAGTTCCCGTTTCCTTCCGGATACGGTTCATGACACCCGAGTCATGTGGGGGCGAGACATCAACGTCCGCCTACGGGAACCTCAAAGCCGCTCTCGCCGCCCCAAGGCGTTCAGTCCACCATAACGACGCTTTGTGGTACAGGGTACGCCGAGCTCCCCACCTATCCCATCGGGCCCTGCTGCCCAGCCTATATGAAATCAGCGTCAATGAACATTATTCCAAATCTGCTTCTTCTTCATACTTTGAAGGACAAGATGTCTTTATGGTACTGGCATCCAAGATGTAAGTCCCATCTTCAAACAACAGCACACCTTCGGCGTATACTGTGCGATTGTCCCCTAATCCGTTTGATACTGCCGCATCGGAGTATCTGATCTCAAGAGTGTAAGATTCACCCTCAAGAGTAAACATCATTGTACCGTTATCGATACTTCCATCAAGCACCTCTCCTCGAACCGCAACTTCATCTCCGATATGCGACTCAGGGTCAACCATGAGTTCGTCAACTGTTCGTGTAGGTACAGGGGCTTGAACAAGCACGGTAGCGAGCAAACCCAACGACACGATGGCTCCGACAACCATGACCCGTGTTCGCCTTGACCACATGTATTTGTCACCCCTCTCTCCCTTAGAAACCCTTTCAACTGGATTCTGATTCTGTCCCTATCGCATCAACCAGCGTTGAGTACCCATGAGTGTTGAGATGTTTATGAATCCCATGAACCACTGATTTTGTTAACGAAGGACCCTCAAAAACAAATCCACTGTATGCTTGAACCAAAGAAGCTCCAGCAACTATTTTCTCCCACGCATCCTCAGCAGACATGACACCTCCGACCCCAACAATAGGCCACTCTCCGTTTGTCATTGTACTGACAATCCGTATCATTTCAGTAGAACGGTTCAACAAAGGACGTCCGCTTAGACCACCTTGTTCCGCAAATATCTTCTCTTCTTTGGATGAGCTGGTATCTGGTCTGACGAGTGTAGTATTTGAAAGGACAATTCCGGAGGCTCCAGTTGAACGAGCGGTAGTGACGACGTGTTTGAGTTGTTGGTCAGTCAAATCAGGTGCAACCTTGACCAGGATCGGCTTCTCTTCACCCCCAAGTGCAAGTTCGCGATTTACAGTGTGGCATTCCTCTAAAATACGGATTAGACCCTCGTCATTTTGAAGTTCACGTAGATTTGGAGTATTCGGGGAAGACACGTTGACAACAAAGACGTCGGTAAATTTCCAAAGCGCGCGCATTGTCGCCCCGTAGTCTTCATGTGCTTGCTCTAAGGGTGTGATTTTAGACTTGCCCAAGTTAACCCAAAGGGGGACATTTGGAGCACCATATTTAGAAAAGTGGATGGCTAAATTTTCGGAAATCTGCTCTGAACCCTCGTTGTTAAAGCCCATTCTGTTAACGAGGGCTTGAGTCGAATCCGCCCGAAACATTCTGGGTTTGGGATTTCCATCTTGCCGGTGTTGTGTTACACCACCAATCTCGATAAATGAAAGCCCTGTAGCCTCCCAACCACGTAGTGCAATGGCATTCTTATCCATGCCTGCTGCCAACCCGAAAGGATGAGAGTAGACATTCCCAAACACCTCAACAGGTAGGGATTTACGTGGCTTGTAAGTTAATTTAAGCGCAGAACGGGTGAGGGGGTTATTGGAAAAGAGCCGTAAGATCTTGAGGCTTCTGAGGTGAGCGCGTTCTGAATCTTGAAATTTGAGCAGTGGTCGCCCAAACCAACGATAGAACACGCCCATGTTGGGGACTCTAGGACACCATCTTTCAAGACTTGCCTCATGTTGGACCAAATCATGCGAATCACTGACCCTGCTTGGCCTGCTGTACAGGAAGCATCTCGGATGATATTGAGGGAAGGAGCAACTTCAATCATGGCCCCCGAGGAATTTCATGACAAATTGCATGCACTTGTACTCAAAATGGGAGATACAATGCCTGCACGCCTCCAGTTCCCAATGGTCATCGCTGCTGATAGGGATGTCATAATTCTCAATGGCGACTCTGCTCAGGGGACAGAACTCATGTTGTACTGTGGCTCTGAGATATTGGTAAACCATCCAAGCACATTGTGGATACCATATGCTGCGAGTGAATTCATGGAACTCTTGCTTCAATCCATGGATGATCTATTGGATGCAGGATATCCAGGTTGCCTTGGATGTGGCGGCCCCGGTGCAGAAGAAGAATGGGATGAAAGCGCTAGCAGAAGGCGAATGAATCTCGAAACATAATCCCAATTCTATTATGAAATGTAACATTTCATACGCACGAAAGCATCATTGAAAAGGCAAAGGAGGGTTCAAGTATGGTCGTCGGCGGCCCTATTCCATATGTCTATTGTCATCATTGCCGAGAAGCCCAGTGTTGCACAAGACCTCGCTAACGTTCTCGGTGTTGGGAAAAAGACAGACACCCACTGGGAAAGTGATGACATCATTATCACGTGGGCCATTGGTCATCTTCTTCAGCTCAAGTACATGGATGATTATGATGCCGCATTCAAAGATTGGCGCAAAACCATTGATAGACTCCCATATGTTCCTGAATCGTTTGAATACAAACCAATCGGTGGAAGAAGCCGGTCTCAGCTTTCAGCAATTATGAAACTCATCAAAAACAAGTCGGTCACAGAAATTGTGAATGCATGTGACGCTGCGCGAGAAGGCGAATTGATTTTCCGAACCATTGTACAGCATTCCAAAGTCAAGACTCCAGTGTCCCGAATGTGGATGCAATCGATGACCTATGATGCCATGCACACGGCGTTTGAAAACCGAAAGCCAGGTGCTGAATACCAAGCACTCAGTGATGCAGCATATTCCCGCAGTTATGCGGATTGGATCATTGGAATGAACGGCTCCCGTGTCGCTAATACCTATCTTCCGCGAAAGAAAAGCGAGAAAGCGCCTAACTCCCTTGGGCGTGTTCAAACAGCAACACTTGCGCTTATCGTCGACCATGAACTCATGGTACTATCGCACATCCCCATGCCGTTCTGGCAACTTAGCGGAACGTTCAGTGCTGGTGATGCGACATGGACTGCCCGATGGGAGCGTAACGGCCACAAAGATGACCCACTCCAACCCGAAAAGAAAGCACATCGAATCACAGAAGCATCTGAAAAGGCCGAAATAGAAGCAGTACTAGCATCTGGGGCTCCTGTAAACACTTCTGAAAAGGACCGAACGAAGAAAGAACAACCTCCTCTCAACTTTGACCTGACGAACCTGCAAAAGCGGGCTAATGGCCTCTGGTCGTGGTCGGCAAAACGCACGTTAGGCGTAGCCCAAGATCTGTATGATAAGTTCAAATTGACGACTTACCCAAGAACTGACTCTCGCTACCTCCCAGAAGACATGCATG
Source organism: Candidatus Poseidoniaceae archaeon (assembly GCA_938084675.1). Taxonomy (GTDB): domain Archaea; phylum Thermoplasmatota; class Poseidoniia; order Poseidoniales; family Poseidoniaceae; genus Poseidonia. Next base: position 58,988 of record CALKGM010000016.1, on the reverse strand, counting down.
AAACAGTTGCCAAAACTTTGGACAAACTTTCGGTCCAATCATCATACGCTCCTCATACAAAGCGACTCGCAAAAGATGGACTGAAGAATGCTGCAAGGAACTTCAACAATAGCAAGGTAAGCGACCACTATGCCATCATACCGACAGGCCAAGAACCCTCAGCATCGTTGTCGGGGGACCATCAAAAACTGTACGATTTGATCGTGAGGAACTTCCTAGCTTCCTGGCACCCTCCATCAGAATGGAAGGTTACCAAGCGTACAGCAGACCTTGCAGGACATTTATTCCATAAGGAAGTTGAGACCCTTGAAGTTCCAGGTTGGAGAAATGTTGTTTCAAAGAAGAATAACGTACCGGATGGATGGGGTAAACTCCCGAGTAATCCGTGTGTATCCTCACTGGATTCCCACGAATTTTCAGAAGAAAAATCTAAGCCCAAGAATAGACTCAAGGAAGCAAGCCTACTCCAACTAATGGAGCATGCAGGGAAGCATATTGAAGATGATGAACTCGCTGACGCAATGAAAGAAAAGGGACTAGGGACGCCTGCTACTCGGGCAGATACAATCGAGAAGCTGATTGATAGGAATTACATTCGTCGCTCCCGTAACGGTACCATCAGTGCAGCATCACATGGAATTCGCATGATTGATGTCCTGAGAAGAATACCCGTTGAATGGATTACCTCGCCTGAACTAACTGGTGAGATGGAAGCCTCACTCATTGCAGTTCAACGGGGGCAGGAACCGATGACAATTTACATGGACAAAATCGTTGACCGAACCCGAGAAATGGTTGAAAAGATACGAGACCACGATCGTTCAACACTTTACCTCAGTGATGATCCGGTTGGTTCATGCCCTGCATGCCAGAGCAATGTTTTGGAAAATACCCTAGCGTACCAATGCGAAAAGAATGAAGGTCGAGACAAGGGATGTCCGTTTGTATTTTGGAAGGACACATCGGGTCGTTGGTTTGACAGAACAACAGCGTCAAGACTCATTTCTGAAAGAAAATTGGAAGACTTGCACGGCTTTTTCAGCCAAAGAGGAGAGGGGTACGATACAACTGTTGAACTCAAAGATGATGGAAAAGTAGCGTCCAAAGGCAGTGGAGAATCTACTTCCAGTTCAAAGGATGCAGAACTTTGTGCTTGCCCTGTATGTGACCACGGGACCATACGAGTGACCGAACTCAATTATGCATGTGACCATGATGAATGCTCCTTTAGAGGGCTTCAAAAAGAAATGTGCAAGCGCCCAATCTCTCAAGAAGAAGCGCTTTCAATATTCAAAAACGGTAAATCGGAACTTCTGGATGACTTCACATCAAAACGCAATCGTCCATTCAGTGCCTTCCTGGTTCTGCAAAAGAATAGAGTAGCGTTTGATTTCCCTCCACGGGGGGCTCCTGCAGATGCGAAGAAATTTGAAGTTGTACCCGGCGTGGTTGGCATATGTCCTAAACACAAAGCCAACATCATTGAAACTGAAACCCACTATACCACTGAAGATTCGAGTACGCAGTGCAAAATTCACATCCTACGGGCCATGTCGAAACGAGATATCTCACGAGAAGAGGCAAAAACACTTGTTGAATCAAAAGAGGTCGGGCCCTTTGAGGATTTTATTTCAAAGAAAACCGGGAACCCATTCACGTCCATCCTCTATCTGAGAAAAAATGAAACCGTTGCCTACAAATTCGCTAAAAAGTGAGTCATTCCACCCAATAAGGTGGTAAGATTCAAGCGAGGGGCGCGGTGACAATTAACCATGGAAGAGCACCAGTACGATGTTGTCATCGTTGGTGCTGGTCCAATTGGGGGAAGAGCAGCAACCCTACTTGCTCGTGAAGGATTAGATGTTCTCATGATTGAAGAGCATAATGAAATCGGACGACCATTCCAGTGTGCCGGCCTTGTAACTCCGTCCGCTATGAATGCAGTTGGCGTACATGAAACCGTACTTGAAGAGGTTGATGGGGCGTTAATTCACGGGCCAAGTGGTACATTGGTTCCAGTCGGTACTGAAGGAACCCTGCGGACCTATGTTGTATGCCGCAAACGATTTGATCAAGCCGTTGTTCAGCAAGGAATTGAAGCCGGAGCACATATTTGGGTCAATACGGTTCCGACGGATGTGGAGGTTCTTCCATCCCACTGCAGGCTTCAAGTGAGAAGGAATGGGATACTTCATCAGATTCAAACAAAATTACTGATTGGCGCAGACGGCGCCCATAGTTGGACCCGTAGAACATTCAAGATGGGGCATCCAAAAGAATTGATGATAGGTTTCCAAACTGAAGTTGTCGGCTATCAGGGACGCGACAGATGGTTAGAAATGTACAGCGGTTCAGAAATCGCCCCAGGATTTTTTGCATGGGTCATTCCTTCAGGATTTGGAACACACCGAATTGGCGTATGGTCAACTGCTCAACACCTTGCAGGCCGTAGTATTGAATCATGCTATGATGATTTACTCCATCACCCCTTGTGGAGGAATCGGTTTGAACATGTAAAAGAGGTTGCTAGATACTGCGGCCCAGTCCCTTCTGGAATGGTAAAGAAGCCTGTCAAAGACCGAGTGATGCTTCTTGGCGATGCAGCAGGCATGGCAAAACCAACGACTGGTGGGGGTATTGGCCCAGGATTTCATCAAATACAATCAATACTGGATCCCCTCACGAATGCAATACGTGAGGATAATCTCTCACAGTCGAATCTTAGAAACATTACAAAGAAGTCCTGGGATGCTATGAAAAAAGAGCAAGACCGCGCCAGGGCCCTTCGTAATCTGTTGGTAAGCGATTGTACCGATACTGCATTAGACAAACACTTCGCTAACTTTTCGCACCCTGATACACTGCAACTCATCAATGAGATCGGGGATATCGAAAAACCTGTGCCCCTTGGAATGGCTCTTCTCAAAAATGTACCTGCATTCCGCAAATTAGCACTGCGTGCTGGTGTTAAATTATTGCTCTCTTGAGGTGATGTTGTGTCGGATTTGATTGAAGAGCAACGTATTAGATACCCTCCGTTTGAACCCAATCGTTGGAGGCCTGAAGCCCTTCCAATTGCGGAAAATCACGTGATAATCGGTTCTTATGAATCAAAGGACCTTGCGTTAGAACAACTTCAATCACACTGTCCACCTTTCAAACTGGGTGAAGAGAATTCTTGGATGATTGAGCGACGTTATAGGTATAATGATGAGATTCTTAGTCCGGAAGAACAAGAGCATTGGCTTGAATCCAATACATTCCCTCGGGTCGTCAATCGTCAAAGAAGGGGATGGTATTTGATTCCAAATCCAATTCACAACATCTTGAGGAAATTCATCAACGGTGTTGTGATTGTTCTTCTCATCAGTCTAGCCTATCTTGCTGTATCCCCAATCTTAACATTCCTTGGAATACCGGTGTATGGATTAGATAGTGTTCGTTGGGGACTTCTTGATTATCCAATCCTCGCCACCGTTGTTGTACCTCTTATTTTTGCTCCCCTCCTGATCCGTGTCATTGCAAACTTGATCGAACTCCGCAGGCAGAATATCTTTCTCCAGCGTAATCTAGAACCTCCCCATATCGATTTCATGAAAGATAGCGTTTCCAATCAACATCTCACAATTGACATGAAGTTCCCGGAATGGGATGAGGGATGGAAACATGCAGATGTTACTTGGCGGGTAGGGATTCTCCCGCCAGCCAGGGAATCGTTGCTTGAAGCGCTAGGACGCACCACACTCCGACAACCACCACCTGGACTTTCTACGGAACTCCCCCACCATTGGGAGGCTGGATTGGATGATGGTACAGCTGGTGGAGAAGATGCACCTATGGAGTTACAACAAGTCAAAGGTGGGCTTTACTTGCGACCTATGCGAATCATGGCTCAAGGGTCTGTTCAGCGTTGGACCTCGGGTGAGGCCATTGAATTAGCACCCCCTGAACCGTACTGGCCAGGTACTGTTAGTAGTGAGCTACTGAGAATACATTGGGAATGTATCGTTCGAATTGAACGAGAAAAGGGTGGAGCATTGTTATGGGTGCAACCACTAAAAGTCGCCCACTACTCCTCAACTGAACTAAATTTAGAGACTCTTCCATTGCACGATGGTCGTTCTGAGTCGGATGTCATTCCATCAACACATTGATGGACGGAAAGGTACTCCAAGTGTCATGGACAAGCATCGTCTATCCGCTCTCTTTTTTGTATCGCTCATGCTGATTTCGGGTTGTCTTAGTGGTGCCGAGCCCGAACCGATTATTGAGGAAGAGGCTATCAAAACATACGAAATCAAAGCATCTTGGGCTCTTGCACCGAATACTATTATTATGGGAGAGGAGGCAACTCTTCTTGTAAATGTTGAACAAATCGGTGTCGGAGAATATGATGTCACCCCTTCCGTTCTAACGCCCACGTTTTCATCGTTACAGGAGCTCACTTGGGTGAAGCAAACAGATGGATACAAATTGTCGTTTACCACAGAATTGATTGGAGAATACATTGTTCGCTTGACGTTCACCAACGCAGGTTCGAGCATAATGGAGCCATCGTTAGAGCCGTTGCTCCATCTTATTGAAGTGGTTGAGCCCGTGGAAGATGCACCAATTATTACTGCGCCATCTCGTATCACATTAGAACAACCGGGAGTGATTTGGTTTGAGGGTTCAGTTGAGCATGCGAGTCCTACGACTTGTTCACTGACGTACACAATCAGCGATGGAACATCCGGAACTCTTGGTTTAACCCCTGAATCCACGTGGAGGAAACTCATGGATTTTACGGATTCAACTGACACAGTCTCCCTCACAACCCATGCAATCTGTGGCCAATTTAATCAATTAAGTGACACATTTGTAACTCAAATTGTGATAGAAGGCGCTGGTCTAGACGAGGATGGAGATGGAATACCAACTGTTGACGACGCTTGTCCACAAGGAATTGGAAAAGAAGAAGGATGGGTCTCAAATGAGGCTACCGATGGTGATAGAGATGGTTGTAAAGACAGTAGCGAAGATAATGACGACGACAATGATGGCATTACTGACGCTCTTGACCTATGCCCTGGTTCCTACGGATGGGTGAGTACTCCATCCGCTGATTATGATTCTGATGGATGCCATGACACGAACGAAGATGAAGATGATGATGGGGATGGGGTTTTGGATGTTGATGATATGTGTCCAGTAGGCCTACTCGGTTGGACTTCTAATGATTACAGCGATTGGGATAGCGATGGTTGTTCTGACCTCGACGAAGATGCCAATGATGACAATGATGATTTTGATGATTTAAGTGACCAGTGTCCAAAAGGGACTATCCTCTGGCAGACCAATTCAACAACAGATTGGGACCAAGATGGGTGCAAGGATTCCACTGAAGATGATGATGACGATAACGACGGTGTGAATGATGTCAACTCAACGGGTGCGCCATTAGATTTGTGCCCAGAAACCCCACTCAATTCTACAACTGTCAACGATGTCGGATGTTCTGCGGTCCAACGTGATACCGACCAAGACGGCATTAACGATTCACTCGATCAGTGCGAGGGAACTCCTGCCGGCCTTACCGTCAACACAGTTGGATGCGCTGACCTTGATGGAGACGGAGTTTTCGCCAATGTGGATGTATGTCCAGAATCACCAGAACGATGGACTGTTGATGCTGTAGGATGTGCGGTTGTTCAAGTTCCTGTGAATTGGACGAGTGCCTCAACCTTGAATGGACCAATGCAAACTGTCCCCAACTTTTCATTCCCCACACTCAGTGGGACTTATAATTTCCAGAATGAATGGACAGGAAATGATGTTTACATGTTTATGTTCAAGTATACCGATTCAAGTGGTTCTTCGAATTCAGCAACTTGGGGGCAAAATCCAGGTAAATTTATTCGTAATCTCCCTGAGAACATGCACTTATTCTATGGTTCGTTTGATAATTCATATCACAACGATGTCATTCAGCAACGTAACAGTGTCCTTGCGGGTTTAACCACCTCTGAAGAAACGAAATGGGGAAACCGAATCCACTACATTGATGTTGACGCGAGTAACCTTGGGGGTGGCCTTGGTTCAATGATTTCTTCGTTCAATAATCCATTCTTTATGGGAATCGACAGATTCCAACTATCCCGAGAAACAGGTTCATTGTACGCATGGACCACTCAATCAAATGACCCGTACCATTTATCACATGAGCCAAATCAATGGGTTGCAGAATTTCCAGTAAAAATTCGTGAACAAGATCCAGGCGTACATGCAATTGATATTCTTGATTTCCAGCGCCATACGGGTGGTTGGGGTGGAGGATTCTCATCATTCGCAAATTCCACATTTGATTTACCAAATGACCTTTCTACATATGACACCTTAGAAGTGTACCATGAACATGCTTGTTACGAGCGTAAAAACAGATATCAAAACTCTGACCAGAGTTATGGGGGATGTCACGAATGGGATTATTTAGCCAACCTCTACATTTGTGATTCAAATGATTCTTCAAAGTGTAGTACTGAGATTATGCGTTGGATCACAACCTACGGTCGAGAAGGCCAGTGGCTGACTGATATCTCTCCATATTTGTTTATGCTTGACGATGGTGAAGAACGGCGCTTCAAGTACGGAGGAGCAAACAAGGGGGACTTAACCGTCACCTTCCTGTTCAGTAATTGGGGCAGTGGCGAACGAGCCATTGATGCAACCTACGCTTTCAGCGGAGGCCAGTTTGATGGCACCTATAACAACGAATCATTGTACAACAGACAACTCAATTTCACGACACCATCATGGGCAACTAAGGTCGAAATTGTAGCAACGATTACCGGCCATGGATTTGGGAAGGATAATGCAAATTGCGCTGAATTCTGCGATCACCAACATTACTACACAATGGGATCTAACCAAATTTACGAATGGCATCCAATCGTTTATAATAACGAGGGTTGTGAAAATGAAGTTCGTAACGGCGTTGTTGCTAATCAATTTGGTTCATGGCCATTTGGAAGGGCAGGATGGTGTGCTGGCCAGGATGTGAAGCAATGGACTTACGACATCACAGATTGGGTTGACAATGGTACCGATAACAACAATCACATGGTCTACCGTGGATATTACAACGGACAGGAATATGTCCCTTCGGACGGTGTTGGAAACGGCCAACGAAATATTCGGGCTGTGATATGGGTGGTTTACTACGGCCCTACGACATCTTAGATGCGTTCGGTGTAGGAGCAGCCATCAAGCTCGGATCTTGCGATACGAGAGGTGTGTCTAATTCCTCGTAGTCGCTGTTTCTCCGCTGTGGTTTGAAACCTGCTCTTCGAATCGAATCCTGGAGTTCTATCTCAGAGGCTTCCAATTTCTTCGTACCAGATGCGGATACAACATTCTCTTCCATCATTGTTGAGCCTGCATCATCTGCCCCTCCCAAGAGGGCCATCTGCGAGATTGCAAGGCCCATTGTTGGCCATGATGCTTGTATGTGTTCAATACTGTCTAAATAGAGCCGGGAAATTGCAATGTGTCGGAGATATTCAGAGGAACCAGCACCTAGAGTGTGTTTGTTTTGTCCTTTGTTTCGTTTACCAAAGGTGTTTGTTTCCAATTGAACCGGCCATGCAATAAACGATGTGAATCCTTTACCGTGCTGTTGTAATGATGCATCCTGTAGCTCCCTTATGCGAGCCATGTGTTCAACTCGCTGCGCCATTGACTCTCCAAATCCAATCACGTTGGTTGCGCTCGTTGTGAGACCCAAAGATTGAGCTTCTTCCATAACTCTTAGCCAGTTTGAAGGATGACCTTTCTTGGGCGAGACATCGGTGCGCACATCCTCAACGAGCATCTCAGCCCCTCCCCCTGGAAGTCCGTGCATGCCTGCGTTTTGGAAGAGTGTGAGAACCTCAAGTGTTGACAAGCCTGAAACCTCAGCAATTCCTTCAATTTCAATCGGGCTAAAGCAATCCAAGTGGATGGTGGGGTGTTGTTTGCATAAATGGGCAATCAAATCGGTGTACCATTCGATGGGCAATTCGGGGTTCACCCCTCCTTGCATCAAAATGCGAACACCCCCAATGGCTTCAAGTTCAATGATACGGTTTGAGATTTCTTCAAATGTTTGAGTATACGTCTCTGCGTGTCCAGGAGGACGATAGAATGAACAAAACTGACAGTTGATGGTGCAGATATTTGTGTAGTTGATGTTCCGGTCAATGAGATACGTTACCTTCCCGTCAGGATGCATTGCTAGCCTTCTAGCGTGAGCTGCCTGCATGAGTGCGTGCAGTGGAGCATCATTGTAGAGCAACGTTGCTTCTTCTTCGGTTAAGCGCAGTTGTGAAGCGTTTGCAGAATTCCATTCCCGCTGTCGCTCCAGTACCTTTGACCAACTCATAGAACTCCCTCAAGACAAAGGTTGGCCGACGATGGATTGTATATCCTCTACTGATTTTGGGCAAGCACTTGTTAACACAACGGGACCGTTCTCGGTCACCAATACATCGTCTTCAATACGAATACCAATGTTTGCATACCGTTCAGGACAATTGACATCTGGCCTCCAAGCCCCAAAATACAATCCAGGTTCAACTGTTAGACACATACCGGATTCAAGCATTCGAGGCGTCCCACCTGGCTTGTAGACTCCAACATCGTGAACGTCCAACCCAATCCAATGACTTGTGTTATGCATGTACCAGTTTCTAAGTTCACCATTCATCGGGTCCAGCGCATCATCAAGTGTTTGGGAGATGACCCCAAGTTCAATCAATCCCTCAGCAAGTACACGGCGTGCTTCGTCGTGAGGTGCTGTGTAAGGGTTTCCAACCTTACACGCTGCTATGGCTGCTTCTTGGGACTTCAATACAAGGCTGTATATTTCTTGTTGAGCCTCTGTAAACTTCCCGGAAATCGGCCATGAACGGGTAATATCACTGGCATATCCACGATATTCTGCGCCTGCATCAATGAGAATAACCTCTCCGTCATGACAATCATCATTATTGACAGTGTAATGAAGGATCGTTGCATTTTCGCCACATCCAACGATGGATGGATAAGACCATCCTGAAGCCCCTGCATAGGAAAAGAAACCTTCGATGATAGCCTGCAATTGCCCTTCGTTAACACCGTCTTTGCTGTGGCGCATTGCAAGTTCATGAGCGAGGCTCGCGACATCGCTTGCATATTTCATCTGTTCAATTTCAGATGCTGATTTTCGCAGTCGTAATTCAGCAAGAAGTGATGTAGGGTCTTGGACGACAAAGGGACCGGTTCCAAAATGCTGGCGGGGACGGTCTCTTCGAAGAACTGCAGAATCCACCATCCCATCAAGGTGAACATTTACTCCTCCTCGGTGAAATACACGTTTGCATTTTGGAAACCATTCATCGAGGCAATCTTCTAACTCAGAACTGGGGTATGCCTCGTCCACAGCATAATCTGCGAGCGCACCCTCTACTCCGGGACGGCGTCCTTCCCAAATTTCCTTCAGTGTGTCTTTGGGTTGCACGAACAGACATGTTTTCCAGCACCCTTCATCAAATCGAAGGACAACAGATGATTCTGGGTCTGACCATCCGGTAAGGTAGAGAATATCACTTGCGGTTCGGAATCTGTAGTGGACATCATTCGAGTGTACAGCCTCCCCTGGCGCCGCTAGGATAAACAGGTCGTCGTTCTTGAATTGTGATGTCAGGCGGTCTTGCCGTTGCTTGTATTCAACAACGGGAGTTGGAGCGGGCTGCGGGGGCAACCGAGCCAAAGCATCAGCGAACATAACTCATCCAAGAGCCGAGGCTTCTTCAATCGTTGCATCATTCAAATCTTCATCAGCCGATTCCGAAGGCGGAGAAACCATTGGATTAGTAGCAGACCATTTTGGCAGTGAAACCGTATCTTTTTTGTTAAATATTAGATAAGAAATTGAGGAAATCGCCACAAACAGTACAAGGCCAACGAATGCTACCACCCCGATATTTGGACCCGAGGAACCAACGTCATCGTTTACTTGAATTTCCAGTTGGATGCTCGTTGAATTTGTTGAACCATCATCATCGAAAACAATGAGTTCAACAGAATAGGTACCTGCTGATTTGAAATCATCAAAAGATAGCGATTCTACACCTCGGATAGAAGTTGAAGAACCGATGATCCACAAGTAATCAATTGCCTCATTATCATAACTATCCGTTGCTAGGATACTCCAATTCCCACCCAGATTCATTTGAACGGTTTGGTCGTTTTTGGTGGTCAAACCGTCGATGGAGATAACTGCAACTGGAATCTGATTGATGATGTTGAATTGAACACTGGTAGAATTCATGTTACCGGCTTTATCTCTTCCAGTCAACTCAAGAGCGTATTCCCCAGATTGGCTGAAATTAAACACCAAGTGGCTCGCGTCAATCAATTCACCGGAAAGAGGTGCTCGGACGGACCCATTTGGGAGGGTTATTTTCCAGGTTTCTTGAATGAAGGAACCTGTATATCCGTCCGTTACTTCTGAAAAGACAGATAGTTGTTCATGCTCCCCTGCTGAAGAACCCATATTAATTATGAGAGATGGTGAAGTTATGTCGTAAATAAACAACATATCCTGTTGGAAAGAGGTCCTCAATAGATTATCTTGAGCAAAAAATGAAAATTTCCAGATGCCCTCTTCATCATTCACGAGAGATGAATTCAATTGAACAGAGAGGGTATTGTCCTGTAATTCTGAATTCAAAGTTATGGTCTTTCCTTCGTCCAAGCAAACATCGTATGGTGCTTGACAAACATCTGCTTTCAGCATTGAGCCGTTGAGGTCACCGTTTGGAGTAATGAGATTGAATTCAACAAGTTTCCCGTTCAAAGGATTCAGTTGTAAATCCAATTGCTCATCTACTTGAATCATACCGCCAGCTTGTCCGTTATCTTGAGATGAACCATTTCTCATGTGCCCAAAGTTATGCTCAAAGTCAGTTGGAAGAAGTATGGGTTGATGATTGGTTGAACCAATGTACACAAACAATGGATGAACATGCAACGCTTCATTTGGCCCGGGGAACGATATTTCAATCATACATGTGCATTCATAATCGGATACATTTACTGATAATTCCCAAAAATATCCTTCAGACATTGGGAATACAGCGGTGAGGTAATCACCTTCGAGCAATGGTTCATTGATTCGGGTAATGTCATACAGGGACCACGTTGCATCACGTAGTTGAAATTGAGATTCGCCCGAAAGTTCAAGCATCCCCAAAATGTTGATTCCCTGTTCTTGATCAAAAGAAAATGGGACATTAGCATCGCTATTGCTTCCGTGATTGTTGCCATGACCGGCTGAAGAAAGTGGTGCGATGGGAAGACAGAACAGCAGTACAAGCATCAAACAACATTGTGTTTGTAAAGCATGTTTTGGTGTTCGAATCATGCATTCTCACTAAGCGGTTCAATCAGAGAACGGGTCACACAACTCACCCTGTCCAGGATAGGACACTGGGTTTCTTGGGTTGGAATCCCACTTGTACTCACAGAAGTTCACGTGGCCATCACCGTCGGTGTCAACCATTCTGTCATTACCATCAAACGGATCAAATTGGAAGTGATATTCCCATCCAGTAGCCATACCATCATCGTCATGGTCTTGATAGTAAACCTCAGGACCATCATTCCAGTCATCGCCATCGGTATCATTGGTGATTGGATTTGTACCGTTTTGCATCTCCTCAAAATTCGTGTAGTTTTCTAGATTACCGTAGAAGCGCTGTCCGTCGGGAGAATCAGGGTCAATATTACATTCAGAGTTCGAAGTATCGTTGTATCCTGGACAATATCGTTTGATGAGTCCGGACCGGTTCAAACCATCCATATCGGGGTCTTCAAAACCGTCTTCAATTCCGTCAAGGTCACTGTCCGGCATAGAAGGATCCATTACACCACGTGCACCATAGGCTCCAATCGTTTCATTGTCCACCAGGCCAAGTTCTAGGGCGAGGCGCGAGTAGTAAACTTCCCATCCATCGGGAAGTCGGTCACCGTCAGAATCATCATCAACAGGGTTTGTATTCCATCGGTCAGGTGCTTCTTGGGCATTTGCTAGTGTATCATTATCAATATCGAAGGTATCATCCTTGAGCGAATCAAGTGACGGGTCAAGCGCCCATCGTCCATTGCATCCGTCGCAGAGAGAATTCCCTGGCATGAGGAATCCTGTGATGTTCATCTCATTAACTTGGAATTTAGGCTCCAAAGCGAATCCACCAAGCCAATTCTGCCAGACATAGCCGCCTGGTTGCATGGTGCATGAATTACCTTGAGACGCATCGCATCCCGGACGCTCCCATGAGGAAGTAGCAACCCAAAGGCTGTGAGAGTTGGTATTATCTTCAGCAGATTTGACTTGCATTTCCCATCCATCAAGCATTCCATCGGAATCTGTATCGTTGAGAAGTGGGTTCGTTGGATTCTGGAACGGACGAGGTACGAAGAGGACTTCATGTCCGTCAATCAGTCCGTCGTTATCTGTGTCGGAGTTATTAGCGTGGGTGAGGAAATTATCTTCGCCTGCAATGACTTCTTCTCCATCTTCAAGACCATCGTTATCGGTATCAAACATGCAAGGGCTTGTGGAGTAATATTCTCCATCCCACATGAAGTTGTCTCCTGCTTCTTGGAGATCGCTAAGTCCATCGGAATCCGTATCCGGATTGGATGCATTCGATCCACCACCGTTGCATACGGACGAGAATTCAGCGAAGTCACTCAAACCGTCAGCATCTGTATCGTACAAGCCAGGATCTGAAGTAACCCAGGTGGGCTGAACTCCACGATTAACGACAAGAATTTCCCATCCCATCACTTCAATCCCATCAATAAGACCATCAGCATCTGTGTCGGAATTAAGAGGGTCAGTACTGCGCCCGTCAATTATGCCATCACCGTCACGGTCATTGGCCATATATTCCATCACGTTGGTAAATCGTTCTTCTTCCTCAACGATTGATGCCCATGAGAAGATTCTTGAATCAATGGACTGGCCAACTTCTACGTTAATTGAGTAAACGTATCCATCGACTGGAGCGGCTAAGGTGACGATCTGTTGGTTTCCACCGCCAAGTGTGATACGAGCACTGATTACCGTTTGATTTGCAAGTACTTGTTCATTGAGTTCAACATAAATGGCGTGAACGACGGCTGTGTTTTCCAGCGTTGCATATACAACGTTTCCGTCTTGGTCAACGTCCCATCCATCTCGGTCTGGGTCGTCGTCTCTGTTGTTACCGTCTCTAGGATTGAGGCCGTTAGTTGCCTCCCACCCATCAGGCATATCGTCAAGGTCAGTATCAAGTCTCCAAGGCGATGTGAAGTTTGTCGGCCCAAAAATTTGTGCTACTTCGTATTCTTCGACGTTGTTCATACCATCTTCGTCCCAGTCATGGTAACCGTCTGAGGCGTTGGCAGGGTCCATTACGTAGGCAGGATTCGGGGCACCCATCAAGGGGTCCGAATAACAAAATTCGAAACCATCGGGCATGCCGTCTCCGTCAGTATCCCAATCAGAGGGGCCGTTGAGCAATCCATCTCCATCCATATCCAAAAGGAACCAACTGCGTTCTTTTCCAAAGAATGGGCCGACATGCTCGTTAGCAACTTCAAGCCCAGCGTTGCAGTTCTCACCGAGGTCGGTGAACATTAGAATGGTCGCGTTTTCCACCTCAATGATATCATCAATGAGGTCCATATCTGAATCTCTTTCCGTTGGATTTGTTCCGTAAGATTCTTCCTCAAAGTTGGCAAGTCCATCATCATCGCTGTCAAGAACCATATCACAAGAATGGCGTCCATTAGAAGCGAGTGAATCCCACTCTGGCAATCCGTTTTCACCATTAAAACGACTCTCCAAAACATCTTGCATTGCTTGGTCAAGGAGGACACAATCCCAATTTCCATCAAGTGGGTTGAACAGTGTGACTTCACCGGCAGGAGATTGCACAACCATGGTGTATTGGGACTCCCATCGGTCGTTCAAACCGTCATTGTCTGTATCTGCACGTTGTGGGTCTGTACCCAAATCCTGTTCAGCTTGATTTGTCAATCCGTCTTGGTCAGGGTCTCCATTCGGTCCTTGGTTAGGGTCCGGCCACGAATCACTTTCGTTTTCAATGGAAGCATCTTCTGTTTCATCGCTTTGAGTAGGATCCACTTCTAAATCTTCTGAATCTCCATTATCAAGGGGATTGAGACCGTGTTGTACTTCCCAACCGTCTTCCATACCGTCGTTATCCGTATCCTTATCTTGAGGGTCGGTACCGTATTGAGTCTCCTCAAGACGGTCAGAGAGTCCATCATCATCCGAGTCCGTTGAATCAGCGATAGCATCGGTTTCTCCGCGCAAATCATCTTCAACCGCGGATTCGAATCCACCAATATCTTCACTTGTTTGAAAGAAACCGGATACACCAACGAAAAGCGAACCGAAAATCAATGTTGATACGATTGCAACATAGGCCATTTGATTGTGTGTTAAGCTCATTTGACATACCCCGCACATCTGTGCAACTCTTCCGAGTCGCTGTATCGGTTATAGTCCTTGACCAAAGATGGGCAGAGAACTGGACGCCAAAAGGACTGTGCGTTAGGTTTTCTAAATATATTCTACCATGCGAGGATGTAAGTATATCAACGCAGATTCAGGGTTAAAAATTACTTCGGTAGTACAGGGCGCCCCGTGCGCTCTTTCCCACATTGAAATAAGTAAACCAAGGGCTAAACCAGGTAGTGGCGAATTAAGGCTCATTCGGACATAAGGGGATGATCCTGCGACGAATTCTTCAACTGTTACGGCGCCTAATCCGCGAGACGATATCCGAGTTTTTATGTGAGCTTCCCAATCGGATTGAGTTTGAACGAAGATCGTATAATCAGAGGACTTGAACATTAGTGCAGATGATTCAGTAAGAGCCTCGATCAAGGACGTTGAGGAGTGATCTAGACCCTCAATATGTAAGGTGTTGGACCATTTCAATCCCGCTTGAAATGGTCTGCCTAATATGCTATAATAAAGGCGATAAAATACAGAAATTGGTAGAAACATAGCCCGTTCTTGACCCATGAAGAACCCAAATGAACGAAGGTCAAGTTCGTGTTCTAGGGTGGTCGTAGTGACATCTGAATGTTCTCGATTGAGCACCCAAGCAGGTATGAGAGCCTTGGGGGCGAGGGGAATCTCATCTAACTTTTCTGTGAAATCCAGTTGAATAAATTCAGAATTGAGTTGTCTCCATTCCATTTGGTACCGCTTACCGTTTTGGTGTTCATAATGTGCCAGAGCAAAACCAGCACCCAATAAATCGTGACAAGGCGATTGAATCCGAGCATCAAAAGGAGAGTTTACGCCCCAACCCATGGTAATCCAGCGCTGATTCATTCTTCGAAAAACCGTTTTTTTACCGAACCACTTCGGAATCTCGTAGGTTGTGTCTGTCCCTAAATGGTGTTCCTCGTCATCGCTCGCGGCATAAATCAATTTTCTACCAATTGGAGCCTCAAAATACGATTCAAAGGAACTCCACCATTCATTGAATTCATTGACTCCGAAGAGGATAACTTTAGCACCACTTGGTTCGATGATTATTCCAAATTGAGTTTGAAGAAATTCGGAATGACGAGAAGAAGCTTCGTCAATCATTCAACTGCACCTCAAAGTGGATAACCGCTTCGTCCTTCTTCATTATAGCAATAACGAATGGTTTGAAATTGAGATTTTAATTCTTTTACGTCGGTTCGGACCTTGGATGGATCCTCGCCGTGAATTAGAATTCTGGCATACAACCGGGCCACATCTTGCATTTCATCAGGAGTAAAACCAACTCGTGTAAGTTCTTGAACCCCTAATCGCAATCCAGACGGAGTCAATGCTTTGGTATCCCCGGGCAACATGTTCATGTTTGTCACAATTCCACCGTCTTCTAGCAACTGAGCCGCCTTAGCACCGGCTCCAGAGTCTGTACCTCCATGACGCGTCAGGACTTGGTGAGATGCAGTGTAGCCGCGACT
Source organism: Candidatus Poseidoniaceae archaeon (assembly GCA_938084675.1). Classification (GTDB taxonomy): domain Archaea; phylum Thermoplasmatota; class Poseidoniia; order Poseidoniales; family Poseidoniaceae; genus Poseidonia. The sequence goes on along the minus strand of CALKGM010000016.1, from coordinate 42,941 downwards.
TTCAGCCAAGACATCAAATCCTTCAGCGGCAAGAGCTTGTGCAAATGCTTTCGCGTTTTGAACGGTATCCTTTGCGTATGCTGCCCCATATTCTTGGAACTCAGAAAGGGCCATGACTTTACCAGCAACATGGTGAAGGTGATACGATGAGCAAACCCCTGGAAACATAGCATTGTTAAGTCGTTTCTGGAATACCTCATCTTCTGAAGAGGAGAGCAAGAATCCCCCTTGAGGACCAGGGAATGTCTTGTGACTTGAACCAGTCATGACGTCGGCCCCTTCTCGGAGTGGATCTTGGAATTCACCCCCTGCAATCAGGCCAAGAACGTGTGCACCGTCGTACATTACTTTGGCATCAACTTCTTTGGCAGCATCAGCCATCTCCTTCAGCGGGGTTGGGAATAGGAAAACTGACTGGCCAAACAAAGCGATTTTCGGTTTTACCTCGCGAATCACCTTGCATGCTGCATCAACATCTGGCTCCATACGCTCTTCATCCCATGGATATGTTGTTAAATTCAAATCTCGCAATCCAACCGCACCCATTCGCGCATGGGAAATGTGGCCACCGTCAGCTGTTGAAACGGCAGTAATTGCATCACCAGGCTTAGCTAATGCTTTGAGTGCGCCAATGTTGCTTACTGTTCCGGAAACGGATTGAATGTTCGCAAATGGGGCATTAAAAACAGATTTGGCCAAGCGAATACCTAATGATTCAATGGTGTCAAAATCGTCGCAACCCTGATAGTAACGCTTCCCTGGAAGACCTTCTGCATATCGGCCGTGAAGGTCACTTGAAACAATATCCTGAACCATAGGAGATACGATATTTTCAGAGGCAATCATGCCCAACCCATCTCGGTACAATCGCCCGCTCGACTTTACAGCATCCATGACGGTTTTCCCGTTGGCCCAGTTTTCTTCAGAAGGAGTCCATGCACCCTGAGATTTGCCCATAATGAAGACACAGTAAATACGGTCTTTGAATTGATTGCTACGAGAACATTAGAAATATCTCGCTCACATTTGCCCTGGCCGTCGGTTTGGAGGGCCACCGGGACGGTGTTCGCTACGAATGGTGTTCCTTGGAATGATTCTGTCACTGATGGAATCCTGCTCTTTACCTTGTGCGACTGCATTGAGGTACGGGCCTCCCTTTTTCTTGATGTAATTCGCACGGCCACGGTAAGCGACTGGACCGATAAATCGTTCCAGCAGTGGACCAGATTCATCATGTTCTTTCGGACGCTTAAGCCACCAGGCCTTACCAAGAGGTTGGACTCGTGGTGGGCGGCCTTTGGCCATTGAAACTGCTCTCCGTTTCAATCGTCCCTTAACTTTCTTTTCTGATTCTTTTGGTAGCCTATCTTGCAACCATGCAGGCATTCCAATGTCCAATACAACTCCGTTTACGGATACGAGAATACCAGACAGGAGCAGGTGATTTCCAATGGGGATGTTGCTTTGATTTGGTGTAGCCTTGAATCGCTTCATTCTACGGACATATTTCATCATCCCTCGTTGATCACGATGCTTTATCAAATGCTCTTGTTGCTTCATGAATCTCCTGTAACTAAAGTGCAAAAAGAGCAATACTACAAGGAGGGCTGAGCCTTCGTTCTTACCGACCTCTTGGTAAGCAAGAATACTGAGAACGAACCAAAGCGGGACCAGTACAAAGAACGTGAAGATAATAGAAAGGGGGCTTGAAGAGTATCGAGCCGGCATTACGTGGCGTGTAGCTTCGTGTGCTGCAACCATCACGTTTGCAGTAATCGCTTCATCCAAACCACCCTTGACAGCCAAGCCAGCGAAAGCATTGACAGGAGCAGCATCAACCCATCGCCTCTTATCCTTTTCATCATCAAGAAGGAGAGAGACTTCAAGATGTTCTTTTCCTTTCTTACCGTATCCAAAAATTACAGCTAAGGCCATGACTCTCGGGTCTTTGGCGTCGCTCTTGATGAGTTCATCGAGGACAGATTTGGCATCGTGCCACTCCCCTGTATCCAAAAGACACAATGATACTGCGATACGAGGACGCACACCAATCGGGTCTTGTCGAACAAGGCTCAAGGATAATTCTAGTGCTTCGTCATATTTCCTTTGAGCACGTAACAAGGCAACCATTGACAATTGACCAACGAGGGACACACGGTCTTTGTGCATACTCAGTTCCTTTGGTTGAGGATTCCAATAACGCATCATATTCTGCAACATTTGCAGGTGGTCAATGACAGAATTATTTTCCCAGTCCCATAAGTCATCCTCAGTCACCGTTCCGTTCCATGGGTCGAGCCATTCACAAACGAATGAAAGGAGCTCAGGTTCGTCGTAGCCTTCTGGCTGTTGAAGACCATGTAAGGCCTCACGTGCAGCATCAAGTCGCCTCAGCGCCATATAACCGGTCGCAATAATCATTCTCGCCTCATCATCATCTCCACCGGCCTGAGCGAGAAGTTTACGGCTTTCTTCAATGGCCTGTGGCCAGAGGCCACGTAGAGCTTTTTCCCACATTGATGCTCTTGATTGCTCTTGTCGAATCAATGCTTGGTCACCGGGGAAATCGTGGGTCTGAACGCGAATCAATAAATCAATATCTTCGTTGTAGGCTGCGGTTTCAACCATCAACTGTAGTCGGTCTCCACCTTCAACTTTCACTGCACCTTCACGACGTTCATCGGGATTGAGGTCAAAACGAAGTTTTCGGAGGGGGCCGAAGCGAATAATTGATAAAATCCATGTCAACATAAAGACTGCTTGTCCGACTGCAATAAACAACCAAACGGTGAGTAGACGCATTTCTTCATCAAAGCCTCTCCCTTCAAGCCAAGTTGTCATGGGCATCAGGGAACCGAATTCTTTGTAACATACAAGGACAAGTAACAGGACTGTATATCCTGAAAAACCAGCGAAAGCGAATATCAATTGACGAGCTTGCGCCGATTTTTCGGTTCTGATTTCGCGAGGCGTATCCAAAGTAACCCCAAACAGGCCACCAAACGTTTGCCCACCAAGAATCAGGTTACGGGTGAGTTCAAAGATGAAGGCGAGCCCAACAATTGCAATATTCATGGTGAGGTAAAGCGATAAGAATTGAGGGAGGGCTTTGATAAATTCCCAATGGAATAGAATTTCTGAAATCAAGTCGATACGTACGAATATTGAATGCCCAATGATACCACCATAATTCAATACCTCTTCTGCGTTTGCAGGCTTGTTGATCATAATATGAAGCACCGTAACAATTCCATTTAGAGCGGTGACCGGCATGGTAAGCAAGAACAGGACAAGTATGAGTGAAAATGTACGCCCGACAAAGGATGGAATAATTGGGTCAATCGGATTCGCCCTGCCCCGAAATGTTCTCCATTTACTGATGAGGAGCATGTTCCAAGAGGCCCCCATAATCCTGCCGTATGCAAAAATGGTGGGAGCCATGAAAGTCAACATTGCAAATGCAAGCCATGTTGGTGTGATGGAGCCGTTGATACTGTATCCGTAAACAACTACGATAAGAGTAACAATAACCAAGAGGGCCATCGTGAAGATTCTGCGTATCAAGTCATTTGTTTTCGAAGATTTTACTTCCCTCGTCCTTCTACCAAGAATCTGTCCGTTTAGGGTTTCCCAAGGGGAGATAAAAACTGGAATGAGAATGAGAACTCCGATAACATAGAGATTTACCTTGTAAAAATTAGAAGGGTCAAACAGGAGTTCTGCAATAAGGAGGAGCACACCCGTCAAACCCATCATATACAGAAGAACACCATATCCGACGAGTCCTTCTTTGAGGAGGCGTCGTGAATCCTTCAACGTACGTGTAATTCGGTGAACTTCATACAAGTCATCATCAATCTCAAATGCGACTTGAAGATTTTTGAGTTGTTGTGGAATAAACCATCGTCGGACAAGGAATGCAACGGAAATGGCCGCTAAAAGTGGCCAAATCAACCCAGTGGAAAATCCTTCAGTTTGAGTAACAGAAACAGCAGAAGCTGGGGGAATGAACAAAAAAGCAAGTCCCACCGAAAGGACCCAACTCATCTGAAAACTGCGCCCTCTCATAGTTAACGGGTTGAGAGTTGCCTCATCAACTCTTCCGCTACGAGTATCCTAATTTCGTGAGTTTTTCAAAAAACGCTCAATACGGTCAAAAGCTTCGCGAAGCACATCAATCTCGGGCAAATAAACCAATCTGAAGTGGCCTTTTCCTAGTTTTGGTGAAAAACCACTGCCATGGACGAGAAGAACATGTTCTTCGTGCAGTAAATCCAAGACGAAGTCTTTGTCTGAAGCCGACCACTTCGGGTCAGTAAGACGAACAAACATGTAAAATGCGCCACCGGGTGATTCTACTTCTAGACCCTGAATGGATTCAATCCGCTGAATACAATAATCCCGTTGAGCCTCGACCTTCAAGCGGTAATTCAGCATCCATGATTTATCACCTGTCAATCCAGCCAAATACCCCATTTGGGCTGGTGTTGAGGCACACAGCCGAGAGCGAAGAAGTCGTTCTAAGCCATCACGAAGGTCGTTCATTCGGCCTTTGGGGTCGTGGAGGGCCATATACCCAATACGCCAACCTGGTGCGTAGTATACTTTGGAGACGCCGTTGAGAACGATAACGGGGAGGTCGGTGTTTCTGCTCGCAACAGAGACGTGTTGTCCAGTGAAATCTAGACCGTCGTAAATTTCATCTGCGACAATAACGCAGTTTGGATAATTTACAGCAATGGACATCAAACGGTCAATGTCGTCAGCACCCGATACCGTTCCACATGGATTGTTTGGGTTGATGAGGACCAACAATCGGACATCATCATCCATTTTAGATTCGATATCGTCAAAGTCCAAATTCCACCCGTTTGTGTGCTGCAATTTGTACTCAACGGTGGTCGCTCCATACATTTGGGGGTAGGCCATATAAGGCGGGTAATGTGGACCTGGAGCAAGCACTTTTGTCCCTTCTTCCAAAACTGCTGCAAAAATAATCTGTAGAGCCTCAGTCACGCCGTGACAGACATAGATGTCATCACTACGAGCATCCCAGCCCTTCTTTTGTTCATCTATTGCAATCGCATCTCGTAGTTCAGGAAGTCCGTATGATGGAGAATATCCATTTCTACCCTCGTGAAGTGCTTGGGCATATGCATCTACCATATGTTGAGGTGTGGGCAGCCCTGGATATGCAATCGGATCACCGATGTTCAATTTTAGAATGCTATGTCCTTCCTGTTCAAGTTTGGTTGCGGGTACCACCACGTCGCGAATGGCATATTCAATATTGGCCGCTCGCTTTGATACAGGCACTTGGTTGGACATGGGACTCAACCTTCCTAAACGATTCCGTTCTTTCAACTTTCAGTGTTCATCCGTTGAGTTCGGATCGAGATACTCCCGCCATGGTGAGAACTTCATCAAAATAAGGCTCATCAACAGGCTGAACCGATAACCGCTGCCCTTTGCGCAGTAGTGGCATGCCATCCAGTCTCGGATTCGCTTTCATATCCGGTAGACTAACTATCGTTTCAAACCCATGAACAGGTGCAAGGTCAACCATAAACCATCGGGGATTCTCAGGAGTCGATTTAGGGTCAAAATAATGCCCATCGGCATCCCATGAAGTGAAATCGGGATACCCTTCGTTCACGACTTTGGCGATTCCAGCAACATGCGGAGGTTTGGTATTCGAATGGTAGAAGAGAACCAAATCATTCTCTTTCATCGTATCTCTCATCATGTTTCGTGCTTGATAATTACGGACACCATCCCAATGGGTTTTCCCGTCTTTAACGAGTTGTTCAAAGGGATAAACATCAGGCTCGGACTTCATCAGCCAGTAGTTCATGACATTCCGTGGAACAGGAGGTCTATGGATTGCTCGCTCACCAGACATCAACGACATCATCGATAAGGGATGCGTCCATAACGTCATCGAATACATATGCTCCGTCTTGAACTAATCCGAGCCGCCTCGCCATACCGTTAGCACCACCAACCGCACCAATACCCATCTTTTCCAGGGTAACAAAAATCGCAGGTAAGAGAATGAGAGCGCTTGCAGCAGCAACCCAAAGAAGAATCAGAATGACGGTGATGAACGGTCGGATTTCCGGAATGGGAATGTCATAGGCCGCAAACATCCCCAATGAGGTGACCACCGCTGCTTCAAAGAGTGACATTCCTGTCCCTACTGCAGCACTACGTATGGCTTGAATACCGCCGCCCAATTCACGTATCCGATTCGCAATGTGAATTGAAAAGTCAACACCAACGCCGACAAGAATTGAACCGATCATTACCGTTACAAGCGATAACGGAACATCCATGCGCCACATGACGAGCCATTGCAATGCTACCGTGGCGATAACGGGCGACGTCGTCCATATGGAATATCTCACATCACGGAAGACAATAGCGAGTGTAATGAGGGTGAGAATGATAGCAAAACCAAGAGATGTCCATTGAGAGCCTACGATTAATCTATTCACTTCAATCGCAGTTGCTGCAACCCCAGTAAGGTCTTCTGCAGTTTCACCAAAATCACCTCTGAACGAATCTGTGTTTTGATTAACAACTTCAACGCTACGAGCCGTGTCTGCTACTGGAATAAACGGCATATCCACATAGATAAGGGAACGGCTGAAATCTTCACTTACGAAAATCTCACGTGTTTCCTTGGTAAGCGATGCATAGAACACATCCAAGAGGAAAATTTGTGTTTGACGGGACCCCGGAAGACCGTATTCACTCGGGTCCGTCAAGAGGTCCCAGAATGAGGTATTTATTGACAGACGGTTACCGAGAAGGACCTCTGACAAATCCTTGAAATCATCGCACTGCTCTTGGGCGACAATACACGGTGTCTCTTGAATAAAAGCGTTCGCTTGTTCGCCTGAAACACTTGCTTTAACACCGGATGATTTCATCAGAAACACAACGGAAACGGCAGTGGTATTTTCAATTCCATTCAGTTTAGATTCAAGATTGTCAATCTTCTTTAGCATCGCTGCAGGGTCATCGTTAGAAGGATCACCGTCCCGAATATCACCGCTGACGTTGGCGTTGATGAGAACCATCCCGACTTGACCTGCTTCAAACTCCTTGCTGTATTGTTTCATCTTGACAACAGGAGATTCCCCCTCAGGGGCCATTCCAAGGAGGTCAATGTTCTCCTCGACATTGGCTCGGCCAACAGTTGCTGAAAGGAGCATGAGCAAGAGGAACACTCCAATGACGCCTTTGTTGTACTTCACTGGAACTTCAACAAGAACGTCAAATGCTCTCAAAGGAGGATGTTTAGGTTTCTTAAGGTCGAGAATTAATGTAAGATTAGGTACCATAAACATGGTCAAAATGTACACAATAACAATCCCTAATGAAAGAGCAATACCAACGGTTTGGATTGGAGCCATTGGCGTAAATACAAGGGATATGAATCCTATCACAGTCGTGACCGCTGATAAAAATACAGCCTTTCCAGTTGAATTTAATGAGGCCTGCATTTTCTCGGAACGAGTACCCTCTTCCTCCGCATATCGATTGGTAATGTGGAGACCGTAAGAGACCCCCAACGCGAGTAAAATGGGACCTACGATAATCACTGTCATCGTGACTTCATAATTCGTCGCTCCAATCAAACCTAGCGTCCAAAAGACTGCACATAACGTCGGCAAGCCCGCAATAATGAGAACTTTCAATCCCTGTATAGGACGCATACCCGTCAAGCCTGCTTGCAACAAGTCAGAGTGGAATAGAAACAAACCAATAGCAACCAATACGACCGCCATCGGGAAAATTTCCCAAAACAAACGGAATGAGAATTCCGTCACGGCATTGGTGATAGGGACTGGTCCTGTCAATACCATAGAGAGGCCGAGGTCATCCCAATTGCAAAGGCTGTTGTCTGCCGGAGTTCCATCGTCTGCAAACAAACAAGGACGGTCTTTTGATGAGATATTATCAAGAATAAATTGAGTGTCTGCGATAATGTCCTTTGCTGGCCGTTCCTCTGTAACTGCAATGGCCATAATCGCCCTATCAAGCAATCCATCCTGTGTTCCATTTGCTCCACCGGTGATGTCTCGTGCGAGTTTGTTCAATCCTGAGCTTGGAGAGCCGTCTTCCTCATACATCTCTTCAACTACAAGGTCAATCGTGGTTTGACTTGGTATTTCGTAAGATCCGCCCAGTTGTTCGTCAGTGAGTTCAAGAGCATCATTGAGTTGTTCGGCCAACCCAGCCGTTGCGCAGTCCTCTTGCCCAGTTGCACAACCTAAGTTTCCGGCTTCGGTTACCAGCGCTTCACGAATTCTCGGAGCACTGGAATTGACTTCCTTTAGAACGGTTGAAAGCGAAAGAATGTAAATAACGTCATCGGAATCATCCGAAAGATACGGATTCAAGATAGTTTCAACATAACTGATTTCCTGTAAAATTCTTCGATCGGTGATGTTTTGGTTATCTGACTCAATGTAAACAACCATGACATTGGTGGACCAATCTTCTTCCACCTTACCCAGTAATTCAGCCACCTGACTGCCCTCGGGAAGGTAAACTTCCATATCTCCGTTAACATTCAGTGCAGGGTTGTTCGGGTCATCATCGAAGCGTGTGTCATCGAGAAAACCTGATTGCGTAACAAAATAAACGGTCAGTAGTAAAAATACGAGAACAGTTGGAATAGGGAAGCGAGTGATTGCACCGGTTGCTCCTGATTTCTGCCATTCACGTTTCATTCTCTTAGGAGCATCAAGAACGGCGTCTATGCCACGTTTGGAATCCATGGTTTTGAGTTGACCTACGACTTGATTGCGCAAATTTCGCATCTTTTCACCGCTGGATTTACCTCCATTGGAAAGAGGGGGAGAATCGTCATTCTTAGCCATTGTATTCACCCCTCGGTCAACCGAAGCGTCCTTCATTGAAAGCCTTAACCTCCAATTGATGATACTTCAACCAATATATCTCCTTTGAAAATGATGCGAGGGGTTCAAATGAGGGTCACCACAGCGCCGAATGGACCCACTTATTCACCGAGACGGGGCCAGGTGAGGCACATGCCATCTCCAGCATTACCAGAAAAACGATGGTCAATTGACCTTGAAAAAAGCATCCAAGAGGCCCACTATGCAGACAATGCGTTGTACACCCAACGTTATGCATTCAATCCCGATTCAGGAAAAGAGATCTTCGTCATTGACACACCTCCACCCTACCCGTCTGGTACATGGCACATTGGTGCCGTTGCACAATACTCAATGATTGATGTCATCGCTAGAAGTCAGCGACTTCTTGGCAAAGAGGTGTATTTCCCGTGGGGAGTCGACCGTAACGGAATCAATATCGAATTTGTGGTAGAAAGAAACACAAAAAGAAAGATGAAAACCTATGACCGGGCTGAATTTTTAGAACTTTGCCGCACTACGATTGAAGAATTCACAGAGGCAATGAGGCACACCGGAAAAAGAGTTGGTCTTTCATGCGATTATGACCGTGAATACCTTACCGATGCACCAGATTACCGGAGCGTCACTCAGTCTATTTTCGTTGAACTCTTCAAGAAAGGTGATGTTATTGAGGACCTGCGGCCGAATATTTACGACCCAGTAGAAGGAACTACCATCGCAGACGCAGAAGTAGAACGACTTCCAAGAAAAACCAAACTTGTAGATGTGCGATGGACATGTGAAGACGGAACTGAATTAGTCATATCAACAACACGCCCGGAAATGATTTGCGCATGTGGTGTTGTCGTCGTTCACCCAGAGGATGAACGGTATACTCACCTTGTTGGGCAAAAGGTCGCACTTCCACTTGAAACGAATGGTAGAGAAAAGACCGTCAATATCATGACCCACCCGTCCGTTAAATCCGACTTTGGGACTGGGATTTTGATGGTATGTTCATTTGGTGACCAAAACGACGTTGCAGTGTTTCGTGAACTCGGCCTCACTCCGTTCCAGGCTATTGATTTGGATGGAAAAATGACCGATGTAGCCGGTCCGTTTGCAGGTATGAAAGTCATCGAGGCTCGAAACGCAGCCATCGAAGCCCTGGAAATACAAGGAGACCTTGTCCAAGCTGTAGAACGAAATCAAGACATTCCGGTGTCTGAGCGAGGAAAGAATCCCGTTGAAATTATCCTTCTGAAAGAATGGTATGTGCGCCAAACACATATTCAGGAAAAAATGAAAGAGCATGTAGACGAAATCGAATTCCACCCTCCACGAAACCGTCAATTCCTCTTGGATTGGATGGATAACATCAGTATCGATTGGCCCATAAGCCGACGTCGTTGGTACCACACAGAAATTCCAATTTGGTACAGCGAAGACAACTCAAAAGTCATCGTTCCACCTTCCGGAACTTATGTTCAACCTTGGCGGGAATCACCTCCATCGGGGAGTCGTGTGCTCGACAGGGTAACCCGTGAAGACCTCGGTTCGTACGATGACCTTGAAGCAGACCTAGGTTTGGTCACAGGAGAAGAAAAAGTGTTCGACACGTGGATGGATTCGTCCAACTCAAACTTGTTTGTTAGTGGATACCTCAATCATCCAGAGGTTTTTGAGAAAGCATTCCCTACAGCGTTTAGACCTCAAGGAAAGGAGATTGTGAGGACATGGTTGTATTATACCCTCTTGAAATCGACACTTGTTTTAGATCAACCAGGATTCAAACATGTGTGGATTGATGGTCTCGGAATGGACCCATGGGGTCGCAAGATGAGTAAATCTCTAGGAAACGGAATTGATGCAGATTCTGTCCTTGAATGTGGAGCCGGAGGGCGAACTGGTTCTTGGAAGGTCAAGGGGCCAGATAAGACGGTCAGTCTTCGTGCAAATAAAATCGGAAGTGAATGCTTCCGTCTTTGGAAAGCTTGTGATGCACAAGTAGGAGATGATTTCCACATCAATCCTGAAGAAATTGAAAAGAAATATTTTGGAGTGCTCACCAAATTGTTCAATGTTGCTCGCTTTGCATCCCAGTTTGATGTACCTACGAATCTTGATGAAGAACCAAAGCATCTTGAACCAGAGGATCGATGGATTCTTGCAGAATTCCAGCGTACAATGAACAGTGTAGAGGCTGCATGGAGTGACCTTGATATTTACACTGCGACTCAAGGCCTCAAGACGTTTGGAACAGGATTGCTTCCAAGCCATTATTTGGAAATGGTGAAGTCCAGACTTTATGACGAGGATATCGCCGCCGCATGGACACTGCATCGCATTGTAAGAGACTTTATGGCTGCATTTAGTCCGGTTTGTCCCTTTTTCACCCACCATATATCACAAACCGTATACGGCCATTCCTCTGTAGATATTGATTCGTTCCCCGTTCAAGCCTTTAGTGAAGTTGCAGCAGGAACTGAAGAAGGACTGCGGCTTTGTAAACTTTCAACCGAACTCCAGGATTTTAACAGTCAGGTTTGGGGTGCTAAGAAAGAATCGGGGACCTCACTCAATCAACCGATACAGGGCATTGTAGTACCAGAATCACTCGTTGAATTTGAAGGAACTCTAACAAGAATGCACAAGTTGGAGTGACTATTCATCTTCATCAAACAGCAAGGTTTGTTTTGTGAGTGGAATTTCCAATTGGCCCAAACGAAATCCAACAAGGCGAACTGCGGCAGATGCATCCACATTGGTTGCAAAAAGTTGTTTGGCAAGTCGTAAAAACACGCTTTCATCATCCATCGCCACAGGAATACTCCTCCCAGACGTATGAGTTTCAAATCCCGTATACCGAATTTTGACTTCTCCTAACCGTCCAGACACACCCAATTCTTGGGCGCGCTTCATCACAAGATTCACCAATACTTCCAGATGCTGAAGAACAGATTCATGATCCGTCTGGTCCATTTCAAACGTGTGCTCTTTACCGATTGACTTCCGACTACGAATTGGACTAATTTCGTTACTGCTCTCCCCTTCAGCAACGCTATGTAACCAAGTTGCAAATCGCTCACCAGATATTCTGCCTAATGCTAATTCTCCGAGTTCATTTGCCTCATCAACGGTGGTGAGGCCCCATTCCGCCAATTGCGTTGCCCGTTTTGGTCCGATGCCAGGAACCTCCCGCATGGAGCGGCCAGTAAAAAACTCTTGAATCTCATCGGGCATAATTCGAAAGATACCTTTTGGCTTACGCTCCTCACTGCCCATTTTAGCTAAGATCCTCGTAGGACCAATCCCAAATGATGCGGACAAGTCTAATTGCTCCTGAATGGACCGCTGAAGGTCACGGGCCAGTGCAAGGGCCTTATCCCAATCGCCTCCAACCTCATCGGTAACATCAAGATAGGCCTCATCGATACTGGCCTGTTCAAAAACAGAACACGCTTCTTTGAGGATGGACATTACTTTCCTACTTGCACGGGAGTAAAGCCCTCGAGTACCTGAAATGAATCTAGCAGGACCGTAAGGATGCCCGGGGCAACGTCGCCAAGCTTCAGAAATTGGCATTGCGGACCGGATTCCAAACACACGAGCAGCATAATTACATGTGGAGACAATACCTCTTCCTCGACCTTGCTTCGGGTCAGAACCAATGATGAGAGGAGTCTCATCATCAAATCCATGATGGAGAACTTCGACTGCCGCAAAAAAGGCGTCCAAGTCGCAATGAATTAGGATACGATTGTTTGCTGTAGCCTTAGCAACCACATCGTTCACAACCGTTTGTTCATGTCGACCGTGTTTGAACTTGTGCATGGAGATCAGAGATACTTGCTGTTAACGGTACAATCCGAATCATTACCGTCGAGAACAGTCATTACATTTGCAACTATATCTGCACCGACTCGAGCTTGAGCTTCTATCGTTGCAGCACCGATATGTGGTGTGCCATGGAAGGTGGCGACCTGTAGCAATGGATGGTCAGCAGGGACCGGCTCATTCTCAAACACATCAAGGGCTGCCGAGGACAACTCACCCGATTCCAATGCTTGAAGAACTGCCTCCTCATCTACAATTCCACCTCTTGCACAATTGATGATGTGGTTACCACATTCAGCCCCATCTTTACCGAACTTGGGCATCAAGAAGATGCGCTCAAGGTTGACCAAATGATGTGTCTCTTCTGTCAAATTACAATGTATTGACACATGGGTACAATTTGAAAATAATGCGTCAACAGTCTTGTGAAGACGAGTATTTTGTGCCTTGGCAATCTTTGGTGGCAGATACGGGTCGTAAGCATGGACTTCCATTCCAAGTGCTTGGGCAACGTTCCCAACTGATTGAGCAATGCGTCCAAAACCAATCAAACCAAGGGCCTTGCCTGAAAGTTCCGAACCTTTGAGTGCTTTCTTTTCCCAAAGCCCGGCTCGAAGTCCCCTGTCTGCCCTTGGGATGTGACGGATTGATGACAGAAGATGCCCCAATGTTAGTTCAACAACCGATTGCGTACTCGCTCTTGGTGCATTGACAACAACAATGCCTGCCTTCCCGGCCACTTCGAGATCAATATTGTCAACTCCAACTCCGGCACGGCCGATAACTTTGAGTCGGTCACCAGATGCAGAAAGAACTGGACCCGTCAATTTAGTAGCACTACGAACAATAATTGCGTCAAAATCTTTGAGCGCACCGTTCAATAAATCCTCAGCGGAAATGGATTCCACGATGGCTTCATGACCAGCCTTCTCTAAGAGGGCAACAGCCTTTTTGTCCATCCCATCGGTAACAGCAATTCTCGCCATGGCACGTGTTTCTGCATAAGGTGGATGAACCTTCGCTTCTCACGAAAACGAACCATGGCTTTCAACAACCCCAAGCGCGTGGACGGTTTGAGGCTGAAGTATGGCGACCGATGTTCAAGCCTTGCTGTGGGGTGCGGGAATACTTGCACTCCCTTTGATTATGGCTCTACCAATGCGTCTTGCCTGGCAGATTTGGGTTGGAATTGGGCATGAAGTCTCAGAATATCGAACCATTGTTCGTCAAATAGTGGACTCTGGGCATCAGGTTTCCTCATTTTCGCAGACCCTCGATGACATCGCCCGTAATTTACGAATTAGTCCTGCAAAACAGCGCTTAATTGAGGCAGAAATGCTCCACCCGCTCACGCTTTCCCACTTTTTACTCCTGCCTGCATTGCTCATTCTGCCGCTAACGGCTATTATGGCCTTGCCCGTTGTCCTCATCGGTTTTCCCTTCATGCTCTTCATTGAATTCGTCCTCATTCGGAGAAGATTTTTGATATCTGGGCTGAGGTATATTGAACGGGTAATGCACTGGCAAGTCATCCACATACCAAAACCACATCGGGGTTCTAAGGAAAACGAAACCTCAATTACTGAATTCTCACAACATATTGAGCATTTTAACTACGTCCCCCAAGCGGCATTTTTGGGGTTATTTGCCTGGTTGATTGTTCATTGGGTGTTGAACCTTGATTCTTGGACGATAGAATTGATTGTGTCCTCTCTTTTGTACATGGTGTTGCTTTCTATTCTCTCTGTTCTAAATACTGCATTTGAAGCAGACCTGGTCTTTGTTGACCCTGCAAAAGGGAGACTCGTTCCCGTTGACCAGTGGCTTGAAGGTGTGCTTAATCCAATTGTGGGAATCGGACTGGTGTTCTTACTTGGACGAAACCTCTTGGAAGAATCAAGAGATGTTGGGGGCAATGCGGTGTTATTCGCTGCGGTCGTTTTATCCTTGATGTATGGAGCAGCAATCGTTGGTATCTCATACAGATGGGGGTATTCATCCTGGAGGGGTAAGCGAGTTCGAAAGGAATTTCAAGAACAGGTTATTGATACACTCAACCCGCTTTCATACGATTTGACACGAAGTAAAGGGCGGATTGACTTTAACGTTCGAATGGGGATGGAAGAGAGACTCAACGCAATCGAAGAAACCAACACCGAACAAATGTCATTTGAAGACTTACAAAACTTACCATCAAAACTGAAAAAGGTCAAAACTCCTTCAAACCCGCTAAAGTAAATTTCACTGCATCCATGGAATGATGTCGGGTAGTTCGGCAAAGAGGTTTGCAGGAACTGCGATTTTAATTTTAGAGACACTCCCAAGTCGTTCGGCTGTTGATTCCTGCCATTCTTTGAAAGCCTCAAAAGTATCCATGTTCAAAATTGGATTATGGATACGATTCCAGTCCAAAGACTTCATTTCAGTTCCTGGGGGCTCATGCCCTGAGCAAACAAGGGTATCCCCTGAAAATCGTTCCAAGACCGCTAGTGAGTCCCAATGAACTTCTAAACGCCCTCCAGGAAGGTCATCTCTGCCAAC
Organism: Candidatus Poseidoniaceae archaeon; assembly: GCA_938084675.1. Classification (GTDB taxonomy): domain Archaea; phylum Thermoplasmatota; class Poseidoniia; order Poseidoniales; family Poseidoniaceae; genus Poseidonia. The sequence goes on along the minus strand of CALKGM010000016.1, from coordinate 27,669 downwards.
TCCACCCTCGCCATTGAACAGAAAATCTCCCGTCATGATGCGACCAGGAATTTGAACGATCATTGAATCAGAGGTGTGCCCGGGGCAATGGTGGAACTGGATCGGAATTCCACCAAGCATCACTTTTTCTTCATCATCTACATATTGGTTTACGCCAAGACTTGCAGTCGTTTTCCACATGACATAACGGCAACCAACCTGCTCGCTCAACGAAAAGCATGCAGTGATGTGATCGGCATGCATGTGAGTTGCAATGGCGTACTTGAGCACCAACCCGCTTGTTTTGAGCCGATCCAAATATACCGGAAGGAAATCGTAAACTGGGTCAATTAACGCGGCCTCATTTGTACCTTCATCAACAACAAGATAGGTCATTGCCCAACCGGTTTCGTTCAACTGTTCAAAGAGCATGAACCTCTTGAAGAGGAGGAAGGATTTGAACTTTGAGCCAAACATTTCCTTCAAATACCGTTGACAAGCATGGGTTTCTATGGCGGGAATTGCAGAGTATGGTTTTCTACTCGTAGGGTGCTCTATCGGAATCGCACTTGGTTGGCTTCTAGCGAAAAATAGATTTGGTTCAGATGCTGTTCGTGCTGAAGCCCAAGCAGAAGCTAAAGAACAGGCTTTTCAAGAAAAATCAAGAATGCTGGAAGCACAACTATCGGCGAATGAAACTGCCTTTGAAGAGAAATCCAAACTGCTAGAGGCTCAAATGGAAAACGTAGCGAATCGGGTATCTCAACAAAATTCTGAGGTCTTTTTACAATTGGCCGAAGAACGGCTTGGCAAAGTAAGTACCTCCGCTGAGAAAGACCATGAGGCACGTAAAAAGGAAATGATTGACCTGATTAAGCCTATGACTGAATCCCTCTCAAATCTTGACAAAATGTCACAAGATCTGGAGAAAGAACGCGCTGCCGCATATCAGGGAATGAAACGACACATGCAACTTCTTGAGGAAAATACAAATCGACTGGGCAAAGAAGCGAATGCCTTGTCCACCGCATTGCGAAAGAGTTCCAGTGTGCGGGGTGATTGGGGTGAGGTAGCTCTCCGCAACCTCCTAGAAATGGCTGGAATGACTAAAAATACAGATTTCTTTGAGCAGAAAGGGGATGAACAAGGGAAGCGCCCTGACTTTGTAGTGAATCTCCCTGGAAATGGAGCCATACCGATTGATGCAAAAACCACTGCAAAGCACTACCTTGAATCATTGGATGAAGACGACCCTGACGCAAGAACAGCCAAAATTGCTCTCCACGCAAAATCCATGCGAGGGCGGGTTACAGAACTTACTCGGAAGGACTACCTTTCCGGTGTAAGTGGACGGGCCGAATTTGTGGTCATGTTTGTCCCATCCGAAGCCCTGATCTCATCTGCGTTCGAAATCGACCCATCGTTGCATTCTGATGCAATGGACAGGGGAGTCATCATATCTGGGCCTGCATCAATGATTGCTCTTCTCAAAACGGCAGCGCTCTATTGGCAACAAGTTCGGTTCGCGGAGGAGGCGGCTCAAGTCGTCAGCGTTTCGCAAGAATTTTACAAAAGAATGGCAACGTGGAGTCAACACTTTTCCGAGGTTGGAAAGCGACTTGAGAAGGCAACAGAATTTTACAACAAAGCTGTTGGTTCATGGGACAAAAATGTTCTTCCTCAAGGCAAAAAATTAGAAGAATTGGACATTAATGTGAACCAGACTAAAACTCTGATTGAACCTAAGGTCATTACACAAGACCTAAGGCTACCAATTGTATTGGACTTCGGAGAAGAATGATCAACGTAGCATACGAGCATTCATGACTACCAAAGGTTTCGGTGAACCATGCACCCGAAACAAGTCATTCATCTCGAACATGACGGTAAGGTGCTTCTTGTAGACGATGAAGGAAATGGACCGATGAAGCCCGTCCAAGGGCGAAATGGGGAGGGGCCAAACCTACGATTCCCTACCCTTTCCGAAGTGGAATCGTTGGGTCTTCCCGTCCAACAAAAAGGAACGACAGTGCTACGGTTTGGTGAAGAATCATTCGAAGTTCTGAAGGGCTATCCGAAAATTGACTGGCCCAAGAACTGGGCATGGAAGGACAATTGCATTGCAGACAATTGTGTCCATCCTGTTGCAAGGGAAGCAATATATCGTTCCCTACATCGTCTCGTATCCAAAGTCATGGTTCAAAACTCAAACGGTGACGTCCTCATGGCAAAAGTTGAGAGAGGCCACTTTCACGGTTTTTGGACCTTGCCTGGTGGGTACATGGACCATGACGAGCATCCTGCAATCGGATGCGTTCGCGAAACATTGGAAGAACTTGGGTTAGAAATTATTCTTGAACCTACCGAACCTGTTGTAACTCAAAATATATTCAATGATGAAGGTATATCATTCGTTTCTTTCACTTACAAATCAACTTGGGACGGAAACCTATCTGAGTTGAAATTACAAACGGAAGAAATATCCGAGGCAAAATGGTTCTCTCCTCGGGAAGCCCACGCCCAAGCAGTATCGTATTTTGACAAGGAAGCTCTTCGAAGCATCCTCAACTGAGGTCATACACCAATTTCGACTTTAGCTGCTGCTAGAGCATCTTCAAGTCCTTCAGGATGAGAACCGCCACCCTGAGCAAGAGTTGGACGGCCACCGCCACCTCCCTTGATGTGGTGTGATATTGAACGCAGCAACGTAACCGCATTGTAGCGCTCGCTTGCTACGGTATCATCTGTAACAGCAATCATCAATTTCCCACCTCCGTCACGGGAACCAAGCACTGCAAGTGTGGGGACCTCTTTGTCCAAAGTCAATTCTTTCAGCATCTTTGTCATTGTTTTCAAGTCGCCATCGACCTCCATGACTACGATTCGAACACCGTCGACCTCAGTGGAATCGCTTCCTCCACCAGAAGTCCGCAGGCGAACAATTTCTGCTTCCAATTGTTGGATGGTCTTTCGTTGCTCTTTCCACTCTGAGAAAAACCGTTCTGCCGCCTTTGGAAGGTCACTTGATGGGACTCCAAAGATTTCACTCGAAGCCCGAAGTAATTCATCCTGGTCACGGGCGTATTCAAGTGCGGCCTCTCCCGCTACAATGTGAAGTCGCTCTACCCCATCTTGGACTGCATTAGACCGAACGACTCGGATGGAACCGATCTGTCCTGGTTCATCGTGGTGAGTTCCTCCACATGCTTGAATATCGTGTTCTGCAATCTTAAGCACTCGAATCGTATTTCCTTTTGGAGCGCCTCCTTGATAGAGGTCAAAACCATGAATTTCGTCTGCATCTTTCCGATTGAGTTCGGTTTTTTCCGTCCGAGAAACATCGCCAAGAACGGAATTCGCTAAGGCCTCTATGGCGTCTAAATCACCACGACTAAGTCGGTTGAAATGGGTAATATCCAATCGTCCACTTTCTACGGATTTATTGGCTCCTGCTTGATACACGTGTGGCCCAAGTATTCGCCGTGCGGCACCTCCTACAATGTGGACTGCTGTGTGGTGGTCCATGAGTTGTTTTCTCCGTTTCCAATCCAAGTGCCCAATTACTGATTGACCAATTTCAAGAGGACCATCACACATATGCAAAATAACACCACGAATAACTTGAGTGTCAAGAACTTGAACCGATGTTGAACCCTGTACAACACGCCCATAATCACCTTCTTGGCCTCCACCTTCAGGATAGAATGCAGACGCATTGAGTATGACTGCATGTGATGCATCGGATGGACCTTGGTCTTTGGAAAGCGGAATGATCCCAATCACTTCTGCGTCAAAGGTCTTCATTGAAACATCGTCGTAATACAATGCCTGAGTTGGAGTGTAATCATCAAGAGGAAAACCTAAGGCTTTATCGTCATCCGTTTTGGCTGCTTCCTTTGCTAATTTTGCATGCCTTTCAGCCATCTCAGCTGAAAATCCGGTTCGCAATTGAACCTCAGTCCAGCCCGCTGCCCGAGCAAGGGCAATGGCCATATCAGGTGCTAATCCATGCGAATCATTCATGGTAAATAGAGACTCATCGGGAATGGATGCAGCGTCTTTGCTAACATCCTTCAGTTGGGTTTGAATGACATTCTTTCCCTTTCTCAACATTTCCTCGTAACGCTCCTCTTCAAGTTGCAGGATGGTCAACAATCCTTCCCGAGTCTGTTTGTTGAGATGGTTTCCAAGATTTACATCCAAATGATGTGCAGCAAGGTCCGCAAGCGAGACCTCAACGGATAATTCATCCCGCATTCGCAGTACCCTACGTGCTAACATACGGGCAAGATAACCTGCCTTTGCATTTGATGGAACGAGCCCGTCGCCGAGCATGTTGCACAGAGCATGAAGATGATCGGGGATGGCGTAGATGTTTGCAAGCGGTTCAGTCACTGCGGAAAATTGCTCTGATGTGACCTCGATTCCTCGTTCAGCCAATCGCGAGAGGAATATTTGGACGAGTTCGTCTCCATCAACTCCAGCTTCAATGTTCATAATGCCGTTCAGCCGACTCATCTCGCCAAGCAGGCGGTTGAGGTCTAAGGATGGCCATTGTTGAGTCACATCATCAAAACCAGCAAGTGTTTTCAGCCATGCCACTGTTTCTGGATAAATCGCTTCGTAAATGGTTGGTGTTCCAGCTGCTGCCCAACAAAACCGTTCAAGCCCGTAGCCCGTGTCGATTATCTGCAGGGGCATTGTTCTGTAGCGGTCGCCCTTTAGTTCTACATCCCCATCGGGATGTTCTTCCATATCCATGAAAACAAGAGTGGCGAGTTCAAGCCCGCCTACGATGACTTCTACTGCCGCACCAGCGTTCCCACCCCCGCACCAAGGGTTCTCAACGTAGGTTATTTCGCCTGAGTCGATTCCAAAGGTTACGGTGAGCATCTCATGACAGTAATGTACACATTCTTCCATCCAGTAAAGGAATTCACCATCGTCTGCCCGATTGAAAACATGGTGAGCCATCATTTCAAAGGTGGTCAAATGGCGACCTGACCTTCCTACAGCGTCAACATCAGTGAGACGGATGCAGGGTTGTGAGATGGTCAGTGGATTTGCGGGAGGTAGTACTTCTCCAGAGGTAACATGTGGTTGGAAATCTGCAATTGAAGCAATGGTCAAATGGATATCATCTCGCCAGCGGGCAAGGACTGGATAGGGTTGTATCCTGGTATGCTCCGATGCTTCAAAGAAGCCCAGGAAAGCCTCTCGCATGGCGTCTTTCAGCGCCTTCCCACGTTGTTCAAACCCATCGATAAGAGGGGCACCAATGAAGGAATACTCATCTTCAGATGTGTCTCCACAAGTATCCCGATTCGGGTCCGTAGTCCAAAACCACAATGAGGTCACTCTGCATTGTCTTCGGACGTAGCCGTTTTCATGAAAAACTGCTAAATCTATCGGTGGAAGGGCCATGCGGTAATCACCGTCCAAGTGTGAACGCTTCCTCCAAAACGACTTCCCCCTTCAAGGCTATGCTATCCTTTTGGATTGGAACCCATTTTGTGAAAAGTCTCAAAACCAGCAGACATGAGGTTCGTCCATGGGTGAGTCATGGCGAGAGCACTTGGTCGACGAGGGCCAAGGCACCATGCGAATCAAAGCCCATGGCTCCATGCTTGCCGATGCACGCATTGTTGCGGACGCGAATCATATGTTGGCCCATCAGGATGATAGAGGCCCAGAACAATTGGTGAATATTGCTTCCATGCCGGGTATTGTTGGCGAAGCGTGGGCAATGGCTGACTGGCATTACGGATACGGATTCCCTATTGGTGGCGTTGTTGCAACGGATGAAAATGCTGGAGAATTGGGTGGAGCAATATCCCCCGGTGGGGTTGGATTTGACATCAATTGTGGCGTACGATTCCTGGCTCTTGACGCCACAGCAAACGACATTCCAAACCTCAAGAAATTAGCCGGAAGGTTGGCTGGTCGCATTCCTGCCGGAGGATCTGGAAAAGGAGGCGTTGACATCACCAAAAGTCAACTAAAAGAACTCCTTCAAGGCGGTGCGCAAGCAGCATTAGAGCTGGGCTATGGACATCAAAATGACTTGGCTGCATTGGAATCTGGAGGCGTATTAGAAACCGTAAATGCGGAAATATCCCAACGTGCCCTTGAGAGGGGAATGAAATCTCTTGGAACCCTTGGTAGCGGGAACCATTTCCTTGAACTTCAAACCGTTGGTTCAGTGGTTGATGAACACACTGCGAAAGAGTGGGGTCTGTATGAAGACCAAATCGTCGCAATGATCCACTCAGGCAGCCGAGGCCTAGGACACCAAGTCTGCACCGACCATGTTCGTCTTTTGGAAAGTAAATACAAATTGACTGAAGGCATGTGGGTCAATGAAGACTGGGACTTTTCACTTCCCGACAGACAACTTGCGTCCGCACCAATACATTCAGCCGAAGGGCAATCCTATCTTGATTCCATGAATGCAGCAGCAAATTTCGCATTTGCTAATCGTGCTGTTTTGGCATCTCGTTTACGAACGGTTCTTGAATTAGAGATGGGCGATTTTGGTGAAGCACGCACGCTGTATGATGTTGCACATAATATCGCTAAAATGGAAACCCATCAGATTCATGGTTCATCATGCGCTTGCTGTGTCCACAGGAAGGGAGCAACCCGAGCATTCTCTGCATCCCATGACGATGTCAGTTCACGTTTCTCCAAAACTGGGCAACCCGTAATTGTCCCAGGTGACATGGGGACTGGTTCTTGGATGTTGGCCGGACCAATGGACGGACAGAATCAAGCCTTTGGTTCATCGTGCCATGGAGCAGGAAGAGCGCTATCTCGTGCTGCTGCAAAGAAATCCATAGATGGAAAGGCCTTGAAAAGAGAACTCGAATCAAGAGGAATTAGAGTTCATGCCTCAACACCTAATGTGCTCTCAGAAGAGGCACCGGCTGCATACAAAGACGTTGATGAAGTCATCAGACTTACCAGCGAAGCAGGCCTAGCACGACCTGTTGTTAGGTTGAATCCGTTAGCGGTCATCAAAGGATGATCACATGCAGACCTGAGCCATACCTTGCCCGGGAAGTGTTGGCGCATCGCCGGTATGAACCCCATCGGGTTCCTCAACGATAACGCTGAGTAATGTGTTCACGAGTTCTTTCAATTCATCGACTTGATCTTGCAAGTCACGAACTCTTTCGTTCATTTCTTTGGCTGTCTCCTGCTTACGCTCCATGTGCATCCCATCTGAGAAGTTGCCTTCTCATGTCGCAATTTTGAAAATCACCACTTATACATTGAGGTAAGGAACTAGAAAAAAGGTCTGTTTTGTGACATCTCCAAATGCAGGGGGAGAGAGAAGAATGGAGCCACCGGCGAGATTTGAACTCGCGACCTCCTCATTACCAATGAGGTGCTATACCCCTTAGCCACGGTGGCAGTGAACCGAGCGACCGGCCAAATGGATATAATCGCTTCGCGACAATCGGTTTCAATCTAGGAGGGCAGGTAAAGTACCCATTCATCCGAGGAACCCCATGATGACAACGTGAAAGGAGAGACTTGGGCCTCATAGGACTCCCACAAACCATCTTTCATCTCGAAGACGACCCCTGGGGCAACGATCACCGCATCAACAGAAGTCGTATTCAGAAAGCTCACCGCATCACTCGGTGTTCGCCAATAACCGCTAATATTGAGTTCTCCCGATAGGTCAGCCTCGGTTTTCAAGACATAAAGCGAATGCATAGCCAATGAACTGTCTGCAATGAGAAGAAAACTAGAATTTTCCTCGCTCGTTACGGCCGCCAAAGCATTCCCTGCATCTTCCTGCCAGAGTTGTTGACCGTGAAATCCAGTGAACATAACTAAAGGCAGGAGAAGGAGCATGGTTACGAAAAGAGGTTTAGCCGGAATTTCCCGAGGAGTTAGTTCAGGCCGTAGTGGTTCCTCCCCTACATGCTGACACAGATGAATGAGCATCAACACTGGTAAGACAAGAAGTGTGGCATACCTCCCATTGTTTCCAAGAATCAACATGATTTGGAAGAGAGAAATATCCCAAAGATTGGATTCAAGGGTCCACAATGCACCGATGTAGGCCACAATCCCTGCTGCAATGACTGAACAAAACACCGCAACCATTGTCACAACTCTTCCACGCACATTCAAGAATGCGGATTTTGAAGAGAAAAACGGCCAAAGGCAAAATCCAACCAGCAAGAAAAGGACAATACCGTCAAGAAATGCAAATACAAGGCTAAGTAGGAATGTCATTAAATTTCCTTTAATTATTGAAAAAGTTCCCCCGTAACCAAGCCCTCCAACTATGGAAATACCAAGGAGTGTGCCCGTGAAAAATGCAAAACTCATGAGCCACGGTTGCTGAGTTACGGGTGATTCGTATGAACGAGATAAGTATTCATCAATCATCAACCAAAGCATCCCACATCCCAGTACCAAGAGCCAAGCGAGCAGGGATGTAACGGGACCGAAACCCTTCCATCCAAGAACACACATAACGGATGTCGCCATCATCAAAATTCCAAATCGTAGTTGTCTCATTTTCGTTCCGTCAACAAACCATAACCAAGAGGTCGATAGTCCGAGAATGATAGCGAGAATGGCTTCGTCATAGCCGCGGCCAGTAGCAAACATGAGGCATGGGCTCCAAGCAACCAGCCCACTCCACATAGGATTGAACGTGCCGTTAAATTCGTCCCTCCTCCAAGATGGGACATACCCCGCAAGGAGGGATAAAACGACGATTCCGATGAAGGATGTCACCCCTACCGCAAACTGGGATGTGTACCATGGACCTATGTAGCCGTCGTATTCACCTGACGAAACGGGGGTTTGAACATCCCCCTCTACCCACCGAGTAGGACCCCAAGGGTAATCAGCACCTGAAGTTGATTCATCGTTTGCAACATTGAGCCTAACATGCACATCCAGGCCTATGTCGCTGTTGAGCACTGCTAGCCCGTTGAGAATTAGGCCCATACCCAAGAACACCAACCACCAGCGCCGCTCGTTGAGAAACTGAAGGTTCACACACCTCCGAGAAAAACTGCTGATAACATACTTTCCCTTGCAAAGCAAGTGGAACACTCGTTCGTGTAAGTGGCGCCGAGAGAGAGATTTGAACTCCCGAGGGACAGGCCCACGCGATTTCCAGTCGCGCGCACTACCAGGCTATGCGATCTCGGCTATGCATCGGGCGAACCGCCTTCCTCGTTTAACCGTCACCCTTGCGAGAGACGGTCGAGAAAGAGAATGAAACGGCGAAAGAACTCAAAGGTACGACATACACCGAGGTTCATGAGCGAGGGTATCAGCCCGGTCAAATCAACCGAGCGAGAGCACATGTCCTTGCCGTTTCGCATGGGCGACCTGACCCTGACGCACCCGGTTCCGGATTCATTTCCCGGGGCAGAGATGCTGAACAAATTGCTCATAGAATGGATGTTCCAATTGCGACTTTTAACATCAGAATGGAATAAATCTCACTACGGAACACTCGTCTTCGGATTTATTGCATTCATCTTAGGTTCTGTTTCCTCAGAATTATTTCAGGGAGGAGACGCAACCATCACTGGTGTTGACGGAGTTTTGGCCATTAGTGGCTTTCAGTTTTTCCAAATACTAATTTCAGTTTTGTTCTGGGCATGGTTTGCATTCCAAGCATGGAATCTGTTTCCTGTCATGAGAGTCCACGCCATCTCTCTTCTCGTCATGTGGAATGGATTGGTTTTTGCTCAAGTTTTTTTTCACAGCGACAACGGTTCATTTCCAATCGGAGCCCAACTTTCTGATATGATGGAAGGTACCCTCATCGTACTTGTTGTTCTTTTCTTTGTGTTCTTTTTCTGGAAAGCTGTAATTGAAACACGTGACCTCCATGTGGAAATCCATCATTTGCACGAAGATGTCCGTGTGATGGAAACAGAATTAGCCGAACATTCTCTCGCTGGCTGGACTGCACTCTTTGCATCGTGGATCGTTTTGGTTCTCATCTCATCGTGGGCTGGCGTCCATCATATTGCAACACTTGGAGATTCCCAAGTCATTTTCCTTGCCGTCCACCTCATCACAGGAATACTTTCTTTGCCGATATTCTTCGTCGTCCTATGGTATCCACAGCGAATGCTAGGAAACGATGCCAACGTCAGAACAAAGGCAGCGTTGGCTGCATCTTTGGAGATGGAGGGCCCAGGAGTACTTCCAATAGAAACCGATTCAAAATGTCCTGAATGTGGGGCTAAGGCTTCGCTCCATCGGCTTGATACTGGCTCGCTGGCTCATCCCTGCATGTCAACGGGATGCACCACGCAGGTTATTATCGGTGAATCATGCCCAACATGTAAAGAGAAGATGTCGAGCCGTATTCTGTGCTCATCATGTGGAGTTAACGCACCAGCGATGGATTATTTTCCCGACCAGGAGGCATGGTGATGGATTTTAAAGAACTACGAAATGATTTCCCGACGCTTTGTGGCGACGCCGTTCCAACTTATCTCGACAATGCATGTGTCACCCTCAAACCTCAGCCGGTTATTGATGCAATTCATCGGTACTACACTGAAACGCCTGGGTGCGGTGGCCGCTCCGTCCACCGATACGGAACTGCAGTGTCTAAGTCTGTGCGAGACGCACGTACCGCCCTTGGTTCGTTCCTGAATGCCAGCGATTCAAATGAAGTTGTATTCACACGAAACGCAACACATTCATTGAACCAGATAGCACATGGACTTACATGGAATAAGGGAGATGTCGTATTAACCTCTGACCGAGAACATAATTCTAACCTGGTCCCATGGTTACAACTGGAACAAGAGCAAGGAATTGACCATAGAGTGGTGATGAGTAATGAGGATAACTCATTCAATTTGGAATCATTTGAGCATGCTTGTGCCGAGGCTGGAAACAAATTGCGATTGGTTTCAATGAGTCATGTTGGAAATCTTGACGGTGTCACCATCCCGATGAAAGAAGTGACCAAAATCGCTCACGATCACGGCGCACTGGTTTCTGTTGACGGTGCACAATCACTCCCTCACATGAGTGTTGATGTACAGGGTCTTGACATTGATTTCCTCTCATTTTCAATTCACAAAATGTGTGGTCCATCTGGAATGGGGGGGCTATGGGGCAAGTACGAACTTCTTGATGGATTACGTACGATTCAATCCGGTGGTCAAACTGTTACAGCCTCGACCTACAACGATGCATCATGGGCTAAACCGCCGGCACGATTTGAAGGCGGGTTGGGAAATTTTTCTGGAATGATGGCAACAGGTGCAGCGATCGATTACCTCTCCAAGATTGAAATGGACCAAGTCAAGGAACATGAGATTGGTCTGAACCGTATAATGACAAAAGGTGTGAAAGACCTCCCCGGATTGAAAATTATCGGACCTGAAGACCCTGCGAAGCGTGGTGGTATCTGTTCAATCATCATGGACAAACTACCTGCGCATGATGTGGCCATACTTCTTGATGAAGCCGCTGGAGTTATGGTCCGTAGTGGCCAGCATTGTGTCCACTCCTGGTTTGAGCATCATGGCCACAAACAAGGCTCGCTGCGAGCATCTGCCTATTTTTACAATACAGAGGAAGAAGTGAAGCGATTCGTTGATACATTAACTGAAATAGTCCACACCTTAGGGTGAGTGTATGGATGATATTCAGGACAATGAATCAGTCCATTTTTGGAAGGAGCCCTCTGAACAAATCGCAGAGCAACAAATCAAAACCCCTCCCCTCATCGCAGAATCTGCCTCGGATGATTTAGCGAAAATCAAAGCAATCGTGAGCATCACTCTTGGAATGACTCTTGTTTTAGCCACGGGATACCTTGTTGCGGTCATTCTCAGCGATGGTGCAATTCTACTTCGTCCGAGTGAGGTCGCTCTAGAACGGCATTCGGGATACAATGACTTGATTCATCTTGATAGCTCAATTGATGGGAGTGGCGTTGTTGTCTGCATCGTTGATTCCGGCATTAACCTCGACCACAGCGATTTCAATGACATGGAACTGAAAGGTTGGAAAGATTTCATCAGCGGTCGCTCAACACCTTACGATGACAATGGACATGGCACCTCAATGGCTGGAATCATATCGGCGAATGGCTGGCTAAAGGGCGTTGCAAATGACGTTGATTTGTTGATTGCAAAAGCTCTCGGAGCCAGTGGTTCAGGAGATGATTCTGTAGTTGCCGACGCGATTGATTGGTGCGTTGTCGAAGGTGCTCACATCATTTCCCTTTCTTTAGGAGGGGCACCAGATGCTCTGCCATTTTTACCAGGAACGGGTAGAAGTTCGGGTGATGCTGCTAACGAGGCTATTGACGTCGGAATCTATGTTGTTGCTGCAGCCGGCAACGATGGTGGAGATGAGGATGATGGCGATGTCGCCCATCCATCGAGTGAAACTGCAGTCATCTCGGTAGGAGGCTCTACGCTGAAAGGCACCTCTTGGTCAGGGTCATCAGAAGGAGACAATAACGGTCGCTTCCTCCCGCTCCCAATCCTCCTCCCCCGAAACGACCCACACAAGAAACCTGAAATCGTGGCGCCAGGAGAACGAGTCCCCGTATTAACCAACGAAGGAGGCTGGGGGTTAGCAGATGGCACAAGTGCTGCGACCGTGTATGTCACGGGTGCACTAGCACTTCTTCTTGAAGAAAATCCATCCCTTAAAGCGAACGGGTCACAAGGTAATGCAGACAATATCAATCAAGTCAAAACGTGGTTGATGGATTCATCCGCTCCAGAAGAAGGACAGACTGGGCACGATGACAGGTACGGATACGGATTACTACAAATCAAAGAGTTGTTAGAACAAGTGGATTCAGAGTAAACGAGGTAACCAAGCGACCAGTGTTCCACCAAACAATGGCATGAACGCAACATGGTGAGATTTCTGTGTCTCTTGGACAAGTTCCATCCATGAGTTGAAACCGTCTACCAACGCCATGCCTTGCTCATCATCTGGAGCAACATCCCCCGTCGGCATGTCGGGTTCAACGGTAAAGAGAACGCCTTGTTGGTCCAAAAACGGCATGTATGTTTTGACAAGGTTAGCCCGTTGAGGAGAGGGTCCATCGATAACGATAACTTGGTAATTCTTGACGAAAGGCGTCTCCGAAATTTCGGCAGTTGTTGTGGTTGCAAGGGACCATGCTGCATGTTCCGCAGCAAGCTGAATGGGGTCTCCGACTACGATATTAGTCCACGCATCTGCCTCATAGCGAGTCATAAGTCTGTGAATAATCACTCCAAATTTAGCCCCTTGTTCCACCACAGTAAATCGTGAAGGAGAACGTTCCTGACGGTCAAATAAGTCGTAAAGCCAGGCCGTTCGGTGGCCAATTCCTCCTCCAACTTCAAGGACGCGTTCTGGAGCAAGGGCTCCTATGGCGTCTCGTAATCTTCGGTGGATTGAGATCGACCAGGTTGACAATCCCATGTGCTTGAGTTGTTCACCGATATTTGCGGCAACTTCGGGTTCATCTCTGGGTTGATTCGTGTCTTGGGCGAGCAGATGTGTGAGTATTTCGTCACGCTGCGGCGATGGTTGTTGCTCCCCCATGACCACCCCTTTCGCCCGTTTAATTTCAAGCCTCGCTTGCCGCTGGCTTACGATGGGTTCAAACGGTGGAGGCCACGCGAGTCAATTGGGGCCTTACCGTGGAAGAAGGGGATGAATGGGAAGAAGAGGAAGAGATTCTCGACAATGCAACGCATTGCCCTACATGTGATGAACTCGAAGGCCATGATATTCTCAAGGAGAAAAAAGTAGGCGATGGAGCAGATTTCTTGGTACGATGTCAAGTCTGCTCCCATGTCCACACCGTTGAATTTCGACCACCTCCTGCAAAGAACATTCCATTTATCCTAACCGATGGTCCACATTCCCATCGGATCGTATTGGTTATTGATGCAGACGAAGAATTTGTTCTGAATGATGTCTTTGACGAAGATGAAAAGCTTTGGAGAGTTCATCAAATTGAAACCACTGATGGAAAGCAACCTGAACATGCAGTTGCAACTAACATCGAACGAATTACTGCTATTCGTACCGATAAAGTTCGTGTCAAAATGACATTAACTCGCGGGGAAGAGTCATATTCTGAAGTCATCATCGTCCCCCAAGAAACAACGTTTACTGCATCCCACCTCATGGACCATGAGGGTGAAACATGGCGCATACGAGCCATACACACGGGTTCTGGCCGAACCCTACGAGGAACGGTTCACGCCCCTGACATCAAACGAATGTACCTCCATGAGCCTCCGAAGCCTGAGTACTTCGCACCGCGGACACCTCGTGAACGAAGACAAGCATGGAAGGAAGGAAAATTGGGCCATAATCCAGACCCAATCCGCCCCAAAGACGAGATTAAGAGTGGAGTTACACCTTCATTCAAGCGAAAGAAAAAGCCACGTCGATGATTATGGGCGGTTTGTCCACGGCATCAAAAAAGCCTTGGCCACTTGTGTTCCAATGGTTGGATTTTCTTTGAGTCGTCGGATACTGTATTCGTACCACTTTTCGCCGTATGGAATATAGATTCGTGTTCGATGACCCTGACTTGCAAGTTTCCGCCTCAATGGCCCACGCACACCAAGAAGCATCTGAAACTCATATCCGGGCCCTTTGTGACGACGGCTCTGGCCGGCGTTTGGTCGTGGATCTTCTTTCCCTGGGCCCATTCCAAATGATTCAAGCGCTGATTTCGTATATTCAATAACAGGAATATCATGACTCGCAATCGCGACGTAAGCGCCAGCATCGAGCATTCGGTCAATACAACTGTTTGTAGCGTCAACGATATCCTTGTATTGAGTAAATGAGATTTCCTCTGGCTCCAAATAAATTCCTTTGCAGATACGATAATCCGCCAGAGGGCCGAGTTCTCGCTCCAAATCCGAGATGTCCGCAAGAGAACGGAAAAGGCGTCCCTGGATAACGGTCCCGACGTTTGTTAATCCCTCAGAATGTAAGTCTTTGACAACTTGGATGGTGTCTGTTGTGACTCGGTGGTCTTCCATATCAAGTCGTACAAACATGTCGTTCTTCGAGGCCAATTCAACAAGTTTACGGATGTTGTCCATTCCTTTATCTCGATCAATAAGCAGCCCAAATGCAGTTGGCTTGATGCTAAGGTTCGCATCAAAATGACCGGCATGTATTGCTTCAATAACACGGACATATTCATCATAAAAAAATTGAGCTTCATCCATTGAAGTTATTTCTTCACCTAATACATCAATGGTGAAACAGGTTCCCTCTCCAGAGAGACGCTTCATGATCTCAACCGCATCTGATAGTTCGGGGCCTGCAACATAACGACGGCTGACCCACCGCACAAACCACTTGGGCATTCTGACGGTCGCACCGACAATTGTGCGAGATACCCAGCCGACCATACATATTCCTCCTCAACGGCGCTCTTTGACCCTTTGTGTTTCATTCTCAATGATGCCCATTGCGGCAATGAATGTTTTTGATGTCATCAGTGGCAGGTTGTTTGCCGATAAGTAATCCCGAATGGCTTGCCTCTGCCAGCCCTTGAAGGCCTTCTTATCCATGTAAACTGCAATTGAACCACCTGGGAATGCCTTCTTCGTCGAACGAATCGCTTCTTCAATAGATTGGGCCCAAGTACCTCCAGGTATGCCATCTTGTTCCACAAAGGGTAGTGCATATGTTGCAAGCATATGACCCAGCCAAACTCCCTCATAGCTCGCCAACACGTTTGCCCGAGGAGCATAATGACCGCCACCAAGAGTAACGAGGACCAACGATTCACGGTGTTCTGATTCGTTCCAAGCAGCATTCACTGATGGATCAAACAAGCCATCGTGAATGATGGTCGCAAGGAGTTGAGCAGCACCCACATGGCCCCAAGTTGCTTCAGTTGAACCAACTTCAATGAAGAGAGATGGCGCATCAAGATAAGGGCCATGATGTGTCACCTCCAAAGATAGATCGAAACTTGATAATTCTGAATCCGCAGTCCATCTGTGTTGAAGCATCCTCCACCATCCTGCAAGACGGCTGTTTGGAGGAGGCGCTTGGCCCCCAATCCCACCATACGGACCGAATTCCCCGACGGGCAGGTGCGGAATTCCAATCGGGTGCAAGGTCAATGAGGCTTGGCCACTGGCAGCTGAATGCCGTGAGGGAAATA
Source organism: Candidatus Poseidoniaceae archaeon (assembly GCA_938084675.1). Taxonomy (GTDB): domain Archaea; phylum Thermoplasmatota; class Poseidoniia; order Poseidoniales; family Poseidoniaceae; genus Poseidonia. The sequence continues at coordinate 11,513 of CALKGM010000016.1, read as the reverse complement.
TGGCTTCTCTGACTGATTCACCAGTTGCTTTGAACCAGCGACGGTCGAGATAATTTTGATTTAGAACACCTTCAGGAAGATACCACATACGCACGTCATTGGATGTAAAGGAGCGATGACCCTCAACGATTGGACCATCAGCCCAATCCCGCATTTCTCTCAAGGCTTCACCTTGGTTGAGACTCGCGACATCAGAGCAATTGATGACAATGAGAGCAATATCTACGGCGCCCATACAACTCGCACCCAGTACCTACATTTGACCCCACCGAGGACAAGGTTTCACATATGAAAGGCCCAACTTGTGCCTATGGACGAAGGTCTGCCTCCAGCAATTCCATTCCTCCCATCACGAGTCCACTCATATGATGGAGGAATTCTGATATTGGGGATGGATGGTGAGGTTCTTCTCTTGGGAGATGAGTTGAAACCCCGATATCCACATGCAACACCGTTTCCGATGAAAATCAGCAATTCATCCGTCCTAAACAACAGACTCTACTGCACTTGGATCGATGGTGAACTCATGATGGCGAGAATGGGGTGCATACCTCTTGATTCCGCTCCTAAAGATGGACCTCCACGGGCAGAATTGAGAACAACAGGTACTGTTGCAGAAGCAAAACACCCTGCCGGAAACATTTGGTCGCACATTCTCAATTCCGAACCCCTAGCCTTAGCCGCACAAGGGGATACCCTTGTGTTTGCCTTGTGGAGGAAAGGAATCTATGGCCTTACTCCGGAGGCTGATGAATTATGGAGGATGGCTGAACCAACTTGGAACTATCCAAAGAAGCGCCCAAGGGACTCCGAAACCATCGCTCTTCACCTTGATGAAGATACCTTCACCATCACATCACGAGGAGGGCGAATACAACGCCGCTCGTCAACTACTGGGGGCTTACTTGAGGAATTCATTGCAATTGGCCCCGAAGCACCCCTTGAGCACCATTTCAAATACGGCCTCCATGAACTCATATGTTCCACGGGTGGTGAACTCACCTGGGTCCATGAAGGGACACTCCTTCGAACGCTCAAACTCAACGGACCAGTTCAGTTTGCATCGTGGGACCCAACACTAGAGGGTTGGAGGTTAGCAGGTTGGCGCGAGGAATTACTCATTACGCCAACTCGCAACGAACGTCATCAATGGGAAGAGATCCCAGTCCACATTGAACCAGTGAAAGGTGGAGCCTTGATTTTGTTTAATGATGGAACATGGAAAAACAGTCCATTTGAGGGACAAGTTCCCAATGTCACAGAAGAAGAGTGAACCGTTCACTCGTTGGCGACGGTGTGGCCGCAACGACCACACGACTTGCGATCCTTGTGGATTGCAAGGAAAACACCAGGCCCACATTCAGGGCAGTGTTCTGCACGAACGAGCTTACCGTCTTCGACCTTGTACTTTGACCACTTAGCAGTGGACTTAGGACCGTCTCCCATCACTGGTCACCTCCATTAGAGGATTCATCAGATTTTGAGGAACCAGAGCGAAATTGTTCGTGACGCTTGTTGATGTAACTTGGCTCTACAGCCATTGCTTCTTGGGAGTTGTAGATGTAAGCAGTTCCTGTGGTCAACGGTTGCCCGTATCGAGTTTCACAGTTTTTGACGACGATCCACTCAGGATTTGAACCTGGCTCGAGTGTTCGAACCAAATCCATGATGTCCTTACGAGATGGAGTTGTTTTTCCTTCGTGTTTCCAACTGAAGGAGATTTCAATACGGTTCAAGAGTTTGTTTTCTATTCTTTCGTTAATGTTCATGGTGTTCACCTCATCGAATGTTGACTTTGAGAGCATATCGGCCCGGTAATTCTACTTGTAGACGCTTGGCTATTTCTGAGCGTTCTGGTTGCATGATTATGACGTATCCTGTCCAATCAGAGGATACAGGTGCGGAGGGGTGACGTGGGCACTGGTCAATTCCATCGCCAAGGACAAGATGGCATTCGCCACATGCAAATGGATTCTTAGCCATATCAATCACTTCCTTCGTTGTTCTTGTCGATTCTCTTCCACTCAGGGCATCCCAAACCGGGTTGCTTGCTGGTCAATCCAATCTTGGAGCGTCGTGGGTCAGAGGTATCTGGTGACAACGAAACAATTCGGGCTCGGACGAATGATCCAACACCAATTTGCTTTCCGGTTTTTCGCCCTTCAATCATTCCCTTACCGATGTTGGCTTCAACGGTATCTTCCATGATTTGAGACTTGTGAAGAAGTGCTTCCATTGGGCCGATGCGAACGAACGCTCCGAATTCATTGATTTCAGAGACTGCTCCTTCAACAACTTCATAATCGTCCATGCAGAAGAGAACAGCGTCAAACTGAACTCGCTGATAGATTGCTCCATCACCGTGAATGATTCGTCCACGTCCGATGGTCTTGTGATTGTTTGTAACAAGGATGAAGCGATTTTGCTCATCAAAACGACCCTCGAAGGCACTCATGGAAAGGCGGTCAATGTGCTGGTCCAAAGATTGGCCTTTTCGCATGTATTCTGCAGGAATACGGATGGTGTCTTCTTTGGTTACTACTTTGTACATTTTTTCACCTCTTGTGGAACTCCACTGAGATACAGAAAAAGACGGAAGCCATAACGACTAATCCGTCCTTCACCGGTGTTACCTCAGGAGAGAAAGCGACCGAAGTCATTCTGTCCACCGACGACCCCTATTTAATTGAAGCGGCAGGAACTTCGTCGCACAGATGAATCAATGCAATCCCTAATGGCATCCTTGAAACATTGAGTAAAAGGGGTTTTAGCAGTTCAAAGAGCCATAACCCATAACAACCCCCCGAAGGCGGTCATATATGATGTCAGCGAGCCAAGGTCCGGCGAACGCCCCAGCAAGGGCAAGTTTGCTCATGGCATTGTTGATGCTAACGGTTGTCATTTCACCGGCCTTGAACCATCATTCACTTCAGGAATCACACGAAGTATTACCAACCTCAACTGGCGACCCATGGGACCCATACGAGCAGCCATGGAGCCAATACGGCCACACTCCAACGCACAACTTCTCCATGCCAACCCACAGCCCTGACGGTGGCCCCGGAGAAGGGAATGTGTCTGATGTCACTGAACTCGCTAGCCTTGTTGACCCCGTGGTAAACTGGCAGGTATATTCTGGAGAGGAAGACGGTAGTGACGCCTATGGTTCTGTCCTCGGCGACTTTTCACAGAGCATCACTGCAACCGATGCTGCCCAAGAGCGATGTGGTGTCGGAACGCTATCTCCAGTCATTGTTTCCAGCACCTTAAGCGGAGGGGTTCGAGAGAGTTTCCTAAACATCATAAGTGGAAACGATGCGAAAATAGCTTGGAAAACAAGCCTAGGAACTACTGAAGCCATCCGCTCAACTCCGATTATCAATGACATTGACGGTGATGGTTTCCAAGAAATCATTGTCGTCTACGACACCAGCGGGGCTCTGAGCATTGATGTATGGTCACCTCGCTTAACATGTACAGAGTCAAACTGGCAGACTTCAGGGCACTCAAACGAACTTTTGTGGTCTTACAGCGATTCTGATGTCCGAATTGGTTCCCCCTCACCTCACTTTGCGACATCAAATAGTGACCACAAAGCGGTCACACAACCGCTCCTCGCCGATTTACAACTCGACGGCACACCGGAATTAATTCTTGCAGTTGTTGATGACCCAGAAAACAATCCGGTCGTCAAAGTACAGGCATACACACTGACAGCCTCCCAACCATCTGAAGCCGTTTGGAGCGTTACCCTGGACAGAGGAACTCATCCCTCGGACCCGGTATGGGCTCAACTGGATGATTCCACAACCTCCGTGCTGCTGACAACGATTGACGATACGTCCGGCAATATGTGGATATGGCAGATTGACGGAGAAACAGGCTCTCTTGATTGGGAACGTGTTGCTGTTCAAGGAACAGATTCCGATTCAGATGCTCCACGATTGCGCCTCCCAGGTCCAGTTATCACCCAATTGGATACGGATGATGCTCCCGAGATGATCCTCACCGTACCGACCGATGCTAACGGTAGAACTTCAGGAAGTGGAGCTCGTTTTATCGGAATGGAAATCACTTCAACTGAAGAGTTGTTCAACTTCCGTGCACAAAACGGTTACGCAGACGCCCAACCACTTGCACTCGACACAGATGAAGACGATGTAGCTGACCGATTATGTTGGGTCACATGGTATTCAGAATCAACGATTAGTTTCAACCGCAAGGGTATGGCTGGATGCACCGATATCAGTGATGAAAATCCTGTCCTTGAGTGGACCAGGGACCTCCAACGAGGTAGTGGAAATGATAATGACGAAATCGGAGTATCACCCCCGATTAGCATGAACATAGATGACGAAGGAATGGATGAGATTGTTGTTGCCTTTGGCCGCAGACTATGGGCCTTTGATGGAGATACAGGCGCCTCAGCAGACATCAATGAAGCGTGGTCAACTTCACTCACTATGCCTCACCGAACGTGGGCTGCGCCTGCCGCTGCAGATGTTGATGGAGACGGCCACATCGACCTTCTTTACGGAGATACCTTGGTATCGCAGCGTGCCCCAGACTTTGCCCCGTCAGCAGATAACCGGGGAATCTCCTTCACTCCTGCGCAAGCAGACCCTGGCGATACCGTCACTGTAACCGGCCAGTTCTCAAACATTGGAACCGGTGAGGCAGAAGACGACCTCGACGCCGCCCTCTATCAAAACGGAGTAGAATTGGAAAGGGTTCGATTCACAAACAGTGAACCAGTGTCACCTTCCGGGGAAGGTGGCCCTCTTACATTTACTGCTCAATTCATAGCAGAATTAGGAGTTCACGAATTTATGCTCGTCCTTGACATCAATGGAAACATCAGCGAGCACAGGGAAGATAACAACATAGAAACCATGACCTACACGGTTGTAGAACCCTATGTTGCTCGGATTGACGGCCCCCTGACTACGCCCCGAATTAATCCAGGCGCATCACAAACCATAGAGATAGAATTGACGTCAATCGGGTCGCAAACCGCATCATGGACACTCGACTACGACACAAGTTCGCTTCCGAACGGTTGGTCATTTTCCCCTACGAACGGTCAGAACCTGAATCCTGAACTTATTCCTGACCAGCCGTATACCGTTTCTTTTACGGCTGTGCTACCTTCAACCGCACTAGGTGACGAGTCTGGGTACGTTGACCTAACCCTCCTGCTTGACAGTGATTCAACAATCAATTCCACTTACCGGCTTCCGGTCGAAGTGTTCCGAACGCGAGGTTTGGATTTGGCCGGACCGTCCGGAGTGAATGAGACAATGGGTCAAGGAAGACCAAACACTGTAGCAAAGGCTTGGTTCATGGTAGAGAATTTAGGGAATGCTCCGGAAACAACCACTTCGGTTCAATGGACGGCTCCATCATGGGGAGGTTCACCATCACTTCATGATGCAAATGGAAACGAGTTGTTTTCCATTACACTTCAACCTGGGGAATCGCTAGAGTTGTTTGCTCACTTAAACACGCCACCGAGTGCAACATGGGGTTCCCAAACACAAACGACTCTCACGCTCTGTCTAGGCAGCGGAGAAGATTCACTTTGTGAATCCCTTGAAGTCGGTTTTACTGCTGTGAAGATCTCTGCAAACCCGTCTCACCATCGATCCCTCCCAGATGCTACATTATCGTGGCAACTTGAAGGTAATGTTCCTGATTCAGGAATAATTCAATGGAATATGGCTCAAGCCCAGATGCTGCAATCCGAATGGCAATGGTCCGCCAATGGCGACTGGAGCATCAACGGAACCTTCCTAGAAGCCACCGGGACCAGTGGAGATGCAATAGGTGGCCTCCTTACCCTGTACCTTCCACCAAATGCTGAACCACAACGTCATTCATTCATCGAATCTGATGATGATGACAACCTTCTTGAAATGAATATTACATTACAGGTACTCCAGGTATTCCGGTCGAACGTTTCAATCCTTGAGCCCCTACCCGCCGAGGAAGGAGAGGTCCTCTCGCTTAACGTGACTGAAGAACATATGTTCCTTCTTTATCTCGAAAATCCAGGAAACGGTCAAGATACATTCCGTCTTACTGCCGAGGCCAAAATCCATCAGGAACCCCTCACACCTGAAGTCAATTTCACCTATTTCGGCGATGATGACAATCACTACGAATCAACGCTAGGGGCAAGGTCAACTGGCATTGGTAGAGTTGATGTGTCCTTATCGCAAGAAATACCAGCACAGGTACCATTTGTATTGGAGTTTTCTTGGACCTCTCTTGGAGGAGAGGAAGTCGTTCACTCTACCTCAGTTCTGATACAAGCAGCCCCAAGCCGAGAATGGAGGGTCACCAACAGTGGTTCAGAAAACCTTAGCGTGTCCCCTGGAGATGAGATTGTCATCAATTTGAGCGGAGTTAATCTTGGGAATGCCCCCGACGCCCTCACACTTGAACCCCTCTTGTTTGTCCAGCATATGGACTCAGACAATACGGTATGGTCTGCATATCCATCGACGAGTCCGATTGTAGAAATCAACCAGTCTACAAATGGAAGCGTTACTGTTCATGTCCCTGATGAGGCATGGCAGGGAACCGAAACAACGGTCATGATTTCGCACATCTCCAACGGCTATAGTCTTGGACATACCAATGTCACGCTAACGGTTCAACAAACATCAGGTTGGAAACTCAATCTAACAGATGCTCAACTTGAAATTGACCCTGCTGGCCAAAACATGACGTTGAAATTAGAACATTTGGGCAATGGATTTGAAGTCCCATACTTCAGTAAAGCTACCGCAGGTTGGAACATCACTCTTCCCGACAACCACTCCGTTGTATCTCCGTATGCCACTGACACGTTGGTTGTCTTCGTCCAACCTCCATCAGACGCCGTAGCGGGTGAAGTGGGCATGATATCAATCAGGATATCAGACGATGATTTAGCAGGTCTCGTCATTGAGGAAGTACCCGTTCGCATTGGGGCCGCACCAAACATGACCGTTGATCACAGAAGTTCATGGATGGTTTCCGATGAAGGAGGATTCCCAACAGCCTGGGTAGAAAATAATGGAAACGATATTGCCTTACTCTCGTTTAGCGTAAGTGGCCTTCCGGAGGGGTGGACTACGCAACAGGGCCAACAACTTGTACTTGCACCAAACGAGATCAAAGGAGTCCCTCTCAACCTCATACCGGACTCTGAATGGAATGGCCAGCGCTTTTTGGTTGCACTTCTCGTAGACCACCCTCTACTTGGTACAACAACACACGACATAGAAATTGAACGAGCAAATGTTTCGTTCTCGCAATCCCCTGTGATTGATGCGTACATCGGTGTTGAACGCTCTGTGTCCCTTTATGGACACGATGCTAGTGACTGGGACTATACTTCAAGTTTAGACATCCAGGAAACACAAGGCATTCTCTCGTTCATTCAACCTGCAATATCTGGAGAAATTAATGTTGAATACTCCAACAGCAGTATAGAAGGAACTCTTTCGCTTTACATCGTTGCCCGAACATATCCAGACGCATCTGCAAGCTGTGTAGTGGATGTTCAATCCATGATGAACCTCGGCATTGAGGCTTTGGATGGAGGAATAGGAACCTGTGAACTCATCGCCGGAGATGATGAAGACTTACGGGCAGTATTAACTGCAATAACCTCGAATGGAGATGTCTTGCCTCTAGATGAAAACGCATGGGTTGTCTCGGCTGGTGGTAACCGGAGTATCGACATAACTCTGAAGAATTGGGACCCAGCACCTGGCGAATTTGTGATTTCGTTTGCTATACTTGATCAGTACGGAAGAATATTATCCCAAAATGAACATGAGGTCACGGCTCGGGAAAGCGGTTGGAACGTCGGAATTAGTTCATTCAGTAGCGAGGGTGCCATCACAGTCGGTATCAGCCGTGTTGGATACGAACTACTGGACACATCACTCTGCCGGCTAACAGTAGAAGCGGAAAGCGGGTGGAAAATTGAATACATTGTTGATGTCGCAAATTCGGACTTCGCACCGATCTTTATCATTGAAGACCCTGGTGTTTTGAGCAAGGATGACAAACTGACGGCTACCATTGGTTGCAGCACACCGTATGATAGTGATGACAACCCTGACGACGATTCAAAATCGATTTATTATCAACCCGAAAACATACTTACCGTCTCATCAAGTGATGTTGGATGGATTGCAGGAATCGCTGCTGTAGTTCTAGCCTTGGCTTGGTTTGGTGGACTGATACGTCCTAAGGAACAAAATGATGAACTTCCAACCGCATCTACACCACAACCTACACAAGGACGCACTACCACCACCACCCCCTCAAACGATGAAATTCAAGTCGTTGAAGAGGATGATGGCTTGAGTTTCGAAATGAATGAGCCTGCTGTTGTTGAGGTCGCTGAGATAGATGAGGTAGATGAGGTACTGCCGAGTACCATTGAAGTGTTTGATGAACCAGAATCGGTTGATGAATCTCCGAGTGGTCGTCTTGCATCCTTACGTTCCGAACTTGATGAAGGGGACGCCGTTGAACCAAGTGAACCCCTCGAAGACAGAATGAATCGTTTCTTTGGGAAGTGAAGATACCTGAACCAAGCCCTTATGACGGTTCGGCAGGGGGGAGAAAACATGGAAGAACTTCCACTCGCCTCTACTTCCCCGTTCTACACGCTTGATGCATGTAATGGTCTGCTGGCTGAGAAAATTATCACTGCCATTGAGATGTCCGGAGATGATTCAGGAGAGGCCTGGAAAAGCCTCGTCAGTCAGGAAGAAGGGCTTCTTGAACGCCTGAATTCTCAAGGAATTTCCTCGCAGCACGATCTTTCTTCTATCAAATGGGACCATGCAACACTATTGTTTACAACAACAATTGAACTTTCAAAAGATGGAAGGCCTGTTCCTCTCGGTGAAATATTGACTCGGGAACGTTTTGGTAGATTTCCTTGGGAAGATGGTTCTCTACTCGGATATTTCCTTACGTACATTCGGCCAAATCGTGCCATAACGGATAATGATGGGCAAGACATCTATGATACAATTGTATCCTTGTTGACTAAACTGACATCGTATTGTACAGAACAACACCGTGGGCATCGAAATTATGAAGATGGTTTTGGCGGAATGAATATCAAAGGATTCATCACATCCGAAGAAGTAAAACTCCTACGAAGAAACTTATCCAGTCGAACATGGACTGCATCATACGATGAACCCCTAGATGGGGGAGTTGCAGACGCTGCTAAGCATTTCATGACATTGCTCAAATCAGCAGAGCGAAGAGACGTAGGCGTGATGTTCCGCACGCATGCATGAACTCAGAACGATTGCGAAGTTAGGCGCTCATACATTGATGCGTAAAGGGCAGCAGTTTCGTCAATCACGGATTGAGGAAGTGCAGGAATCGGTGGCTCTTCCCCACCTTGGTCACGAGCAATTTTGAGTTCAGTTTGGTGTCCTGTACCGATGTAATGCGAACGAACAAATTCTTTGGAGAGTTCAATACATTCTCCATTAGCATATGCTTCAGCGTCCCACCAGCGATCCTCATCGAGTGTACCAAATGTGTCGACAAGAACAACTTCACGGTTGTCACCCAATGCAAATTCTTTCTTGCCATCAACGTGAATGAGTCCGTTCTTTGCTGCCTCTTGCTCAATAATCACATCAACCTCGAGTGCTGCTTTGACAATTGCCTCATATTCTTCTTCTGTGATGTTTGAAATTTGCAGCGCTTCATCACGTCCGATATTACGGTCAAACTTTTCGAATTTGGTTGTAACTTCAACAAAGGGCTCGCTCAACTTGACACCATATTCGCAATCGGGTGAAACACCGAGCTGCTCAGCGGTTAACTCGCCTCGTTCAAATCTCCTCCAAGCTGAACCTGAGAGGTAATGACGAACAATAACTTCGAGGGGTACGAATACCCACTCCATGTCACGAGGAATGGCTCCTGGTTCTTTGATAACTTCCACTTTACGTACGAGGCATCGGTCTGCGGCATTGACTTCAATGAGATGAGTTTTACAGATACCAGCGGCCTCTACAAGATTAAACCAGTGGGCAGTGGTTCGGTTCAAGGATTCGCCTTTTCGAGGAATGAGAGAAGGAATGATTTGATCAAAGACTGAGATTTGATTTGTGAATCGAAATTCCAACATGCTTGGATCATCGGTTGACCATACTTGCTTCACTTTTCCTTGGTAGAGCATTTCTCCCATGTAATTTGCTTGGGAAAACGGCCTTTGAACCTTTCACTTGCAAAAAAAGGAAAGATATTACAAAAATCCGAGCGCATCTTCGATCCGATTAAGTTCAGGACCTGTGGTTTTGGTACCAGAAACAGCCCCTGTATTAGATGCACAGACCCCTGCTCCGACGTATGGAGAACCAAATGAAACAGTACCGACCATTGGAGGTACGCCAAGAATACCCTCAATGAGCATGGCTTCATCAGGAGTCACGTCAGGATGAAGGAGAACGCCTTGGTCGTTAGCAACAGCAAGGCTTCCAACAACATCGTGTCCTGCGACGGTCGTGGATACAATATCAACACCGAGGACTTCGGCGAGAATTTCAAGACCATCGTGTGGAATGCTAGGCGAGGCTACGGCACCGTTTTCATTTGCAACGAGAAGGTTTCCGGCAGTGTTGACACCACCTTCCATGACAACGACATCTCCAAAGGCTGTCAATTGGTCAATATCGCTCTCCGTGGCTATATCGGCAACAGCAATTCCACGTTGGTTCCCGCAAATTAGAGCTCCAATCAAATTGGAACCGCCTATTGAAATGGGGTGCAGTTCAAGCTCCAGGGCTTGTTCTATTTTTTCGAGGATTGGTTCTGGCATTTCTGGAGGATGAAAAACAACACGTCCGACACAGGCCAAGTGGATGCCAACTTGGTCGCTTCCAAAGATGTCTACGGTATCGATAGGCATGGTACAACTTCCTGTGTATGTGTTTGTTCAAAAACGTGGTGATGATTGCCTGAACGCAAAAAAGGCCGGTCTCCATGGAGGAGAACCGGCCTAAAGCGCCCTGACGGGTCGAGGATAGATCCGGGGTGAAAAGAGAGGGGCACAGTGACTTCCTTTCCCGTGGACTCTCGTACCACAGTAATGGGAGAGACGCAGAAGGGCTTGACTTCTGGGTTCGGAATGGGACCAGGTAAACACCTTCGCTGTGACCGTGCACCCATCTCTTTTCGAATCGGATCTGAGGTGCGACATAGCGTCGCAAATGAATTGGCATGATTTTTAGACGAAGGGCACTCATGGTGCGGTTACGTACACGGAAAAAGATGCTCGAACATTAGTGCTGCTGGACTGAATACGTCGCCGAAGCTTCGTACTTACATCCGCAGTCTATCATCTCGTCTTTTACGAGCGTTCTGAGGTGTCTCGTCTTTGGGGTGGCTTCGAGCTTAGATGCTTTCAGCTCTTATCCTTCAGGGCGTGGCTACCCAGCATTGCCTTGCCAGACAACTGGTAAACTAGTGGCCCC
>CALKGM010000015.1 GCA_938084675.1 Candidatus Poseidoniaceae archaeon | reverse complement strand
TTCATTTTGGTGAGTTGTTCTTCAGTTGTTGCTTCCATTCGCATCACTAAGACCGCTTCCGTATTGGATTTCCGAGCAAGGTACCATCCGACATAGTTGCCGTCATCATCGTTAAAACGTACACGAACGCCATCAACCGTTGAGCATTCATGGTCGTCATATGCAGAGGTAATTCCAGCGACAACCTCGAGTTTGTCTTCTTCAGCGCAGGGCACTTTGACTTCGCCGGTGGTGGGTAGGGATGGGGCAAGACGTTCCAATTCTGAGGAGAAGGACGGGCCTCCATCGCTTGGGGCTGGACGTCGTGACCAGAGTTCTATCAGACGAGCTGCATTGTACAGGGAACAATCAAAGCCGTACCATCCACGGTCTGCGAGGAAGATATGTCCACTCATCTCAGCAGCCATCTTTGCTTCTGGCATGCTTGCGAGAACCCGCTTCATGAACGAGTGGCCGGTACGAGCCATGACGGGTCGTCCGCCGGCCTCAAGGATTGCTTGTTCAACATTCATTGAGCATTTGACGTCGTAGATGATGCGTCGGTGCTCATCGTCGGTTGCGTTAGCCCTTTCTTCAACGTCTTCAAGCAAGTCTTCCGCAAGGAGTGCAATGAGTCGGTCGGGATAGATGAAACGTCCTTCTTCGTCAACCGCACCGATTCGGTCACCGTCACCGTCTGCGCCCATTCCAAATTCGCAACCGTTGTCAACAACTGCCTTGCCGAGGTCAAGCATGTTTTTTGGTCGGGTTGGGTCTGCTCCGTGGTTTGGTTCACTCGCATCCCAATCGCAAAACAAGTCAACATGGTCGCATCCGAGTCGGTCCAATAGCATGGTCATAGCAGGCCCAGGGACTGCATTTCCACAATCCACAGCAACCTTGACAGGTCGCGATAACGGCCCGGTTGAAGCAAGAATAGCATCGAGGTACGTGTCCAAGTGTGGGGTGCTAACAAGTTCACCTTCACCTTCACAGAATTCGCCTTTGAGGAAGACATCTTTGAGTTCTTGAATTTCTTCTCCAGCAAGAGGTAGGGTGCCTCGGCACATCTTGAATCCGTTATGGGTTGGCATAGGCAGGTGACTCGCCGTTACCATTACGCCGCCGTCAACATCCAATGTCCAGCATGCGTGGTACACGCAGCCGGTTGATACAATACCCAAATCCATAACGGTCACGCCGCCTTCAACAAGGCCCCGCATCAGTTCATTGGTGAGGGCTGGAGAGGAATCACGAATGTCCCGACCAACGGCAAATGCATTGCATTCAAGATACGTTGCCATAGCACGACCGAGTCGGTATGCAAAGGCAGGTGTGAGTTCACCACTGCCATCACCGTTGGCTAATCCGCGAATGTCGTAGGCTTTGAAACAGGCTTCGGGCCATTCTTCCATACTATGCGGGACGAGTGGAGGGATTTCAAGCCTACCCGAATTATCGTCGCCACCAGGCTATGAAGAGTAGCGTGAGTGTGAAGATGACAAGCGCTTCAAACAAGACGCCAGAATACCAACACGCTGCCAAGAATGCAACCGCTGGACCGCCGAACAAACGCAACAAGGTTGGCCACGTCAACAAGCCAGGCGGTGGCTCTTCCATGTACGGTGAGCCGGGCATATCAATCCTGCTTGACGGCTTGAACGACGATTTCAACTAGCGCATCAGCTGGAAGCGCATCTACGGCGAAAGCTGCCCGGGTAGGTTTGATGTCAACGCCTTCAAGCCAGGCTGCATAGACTTCGTTCATAGGGGCATAAAACTCCATGGTCTTGAGCAGAACTTGAACGAAGACAAGATCGTGCTTTGAAGTACCGGCTTCTGCAAGGAGAGCGTCGACTTTTTCCAGTGTACCTTTGGTTTGTGAGATGATATCGTCACCTGCGTCAATACTGATTTGCCCAGAAAGCCAAACCTGCTTACCAACAACGACTGCTGGTGTGTAAGGTGCGTATGTTTTCGTTCCTGGAGGGCTGATACCGACTTTTGTCATATGGTGTCACACCCCGAAGCCGTCCATCAACTTCACCCAAGCAAGCGATGATTTGAGGGAGGACACCTCGTCGCCTGTTCATGCGCACCTGTTGGGTTCTCGACCATCCGGCTCATGTGCGCTTGTTAGCGCCTTTGATGCGAGAAGGCGGCACACCGGACCTCATTGTAGCGTGCCAGCGAGATGAAGTTCAGAGGATGATTGAAACGGGTGACGGCCGTTTGCCTCGTCGTCAGACCCTTTGGGTGCCTCGTCCGATTGGTGAAGGACGTTACCGCAAAGCGATGCTTCGTCTTCGTAGTGTTCAGCGTTTTATCAAAGCGGCTAACAACGACGGTCAAGGTGCAGTAGAACGTGTCGTGAGCATTGGAGCACCACTCGAATTATTAGGTCAAAAACCTCGCTGGTGGAGGCGCTCCTCGGTCAAAGAGCGCTGGTACATCACCGATACAGAAGTCAACCATACCGCTCATAATCTCGCTCTGAAAGGGGCGACTGATGTTGTCGTACCCACGCACTGGCGGGAGGATTTGGACGGAGGCTTTCTTGCCTCCTTCAAGGGTAAAGTGCACCGATTGGACGGGTTGCACGGCCACGTTCATCTTGTACCACACCGACGTCCGAGTAAAGTGAGCAATCCTCCACGAATTATCGTCCGTCGTTTGAACGGAGATGGAATCCACGACGGCGATGAAATCGTACCTTTTCCTGGGGACGCGTTGGACGGTTTGGCTACAACCTTTGCCGATGAGGGCGAATATGAGGGGTCGCCGTGGGACTTGGACCGTGAACTTGCAGCACATGATGGCGTCATCACCCAATCGGTGACCTTAGCGAGTGAAGCCGCCTTGTTGGGAACGCCGACACTTCTCATTTCTGCTGCTAAGCGAGGCTTCCTTGACCGTCTTGAAAGGGAGGGTGCGCCGTTGTTTCGTTGGCGCGGTCAAAATGACGCAGTCGAGTGGGCCGCAGTTCATGCACAATTCCTTGCGGGACTTCATCTGACCGATGCCCTGGAGTCCGCTGAATGGCCCGATGCTCAACGTCAGTTGGCTGACCTTTTCAACCAGTGAATCAACATTATTTTTTTGTCATAGGTGCTGTACCATTTGACTTATATTCCACCCACATGTGGTATTCACCGTGACTCGGCAGGGCTCTTTCTTAATTTCTGCCTTGCTCATGTCCATGGTTATGGGAGGTTGCATCGGCAACACCCAAGGGGAACATGGTCTTGATTTGGTGGTGACGTACTCCTCCACCAACGGGACGGTAGTAGAATCCTATGAAGAGGGTGAACGCGTTGATATTAGCGGAGTTGAATTGACCTTTGATTTCTCACAAACAACTTCGGAGGCCGAGCTAACACGGTATGGAGTTAACTTTCTTGATGGAACTCCAGGGACAACTATCGAAGCCGATGAAGGCAGTCTGGTCACCGTTGAATTTTTTGAGCACGGTTTGCATGAGATCGCTCTTTTCGCTCTTGATGAGGATGGTCAACAAGTGATTACCACCGTTCTAATTCGTATAGAACTCAGAATGATTTGGACCGAGTTAGCAACATATGAGCCTTTACCTATGCCTTTGAATTCTCTTCCAAACAACGGAGGGATTCCTCCTGCAGCAATTCTTATCGAATCCATTGTTGAGAATCCTGAACTCATTGAAAATATCGGGGGCGGCCAAGATGTTGAGATTACATGGGGGCTCATTGATGATACAAATTCAGCGTGTCAGCGACAAGAGGGTTCAGTGGATGAAGGACAGACCGTTTCTTGGAACACTGTTCATTTCAACACCTACGAAGCCCACGAATTAACCGTACAGTATGAAGAGGGACAAGACCACATCAACATACATCAAACCGTAGTTCTACAATACGAAGAGGTAGAAACACTTCCGAATGTTTGAATCTGCTCAGCAACATCCCTCTTCACGCATTGGTGCGCTGATGAAGGTTACTTTGTCGACGTTTGGAGTATTCCTCAAACTGTCAATGGCTGTTCGAAAATTGACGGCTTTGCCTAAGGCATGTAAGACATCAACGCAGGTGTGGCTGTGGGTGAGGCAACTGTGATTATAAGAGGTAATTTCAAGATTATGTGAGTGTCGGATTTCGAGTAATTTTGCTTCTACGCCATGCTGATAATAAACGACCAAATGCCCCTCAACAACTTCATCATCCACCATATCACGTAGTTCACCCCTTCGCTGCATCTCAGCAAAATGATTGGCTGCATCTCTCAAAAACCGGCTTCTGTTTTGGTAGCCTGACGAAGTCATTAATTCATCAAGATTGTCAGCGAAGGCTCCATCTGCGCTAAACGAAATGATTTTGCTCATGTACCTCGTGAAAAGGTCACCCTTCATAATAATTTTCAATTTACTAATTATTAGTTCTTGTTAAATAGATAATAGTGAACCGAACCGGCATGAACGCACAGTGGAAGCGCGCTATGTTGACGAGCCTGATTTTGATTTTCTCCAGTTTAGCAGGCTGTTTAGGAGATGATGTAGACGCTGATGATTCAGCCAATGAAGATGCATATGGTACCGTAATGGTCTCTACCTATCACATCGGTGAATTGGTCAAGGCTATTGCTGGGGACGATGTTGTTTTGGAATTCATGAGCAAAGACAACATTCCAGTTCACGACTATGAGCCCTCGATTTCAGACCTTATCCGTCTTGAAAATTCTGATGTGTTCTTCTACCACGGCCTGGGTCTTGAACCATGGGTTGAGTCCACGCTTTCCTCTCTAGGTTCGAAAGCACCTACCTCAGTTCAGGTCCACACCATGCCTGATGGTTCAGCAACACTTGATTACGAATCGATGCTCAAAACCGATCTGTGTGACCTCATCACCGAGGGCCCATATGAAGACGTCATGCTCGGCGAGGAAGGCTCTGAACTCCCAGAACTTCACGCAGAGCCAATTGCTCAGAAACTTTCCTTCCCTGAAGAAATGCATCACGATGACCACGACGAAGACGGCCACGACGAAGACGGCCACGATGAAGACGGACACGACGAAGACGGCCACGATGAAGACGGACACGATGAAGACGGCCACGATGAAGACGGCCACGATGAAGACGGCCACGATGAAGACGGACACGATGGCCACGACACCCACGACACCCACGACCATATTGAAGCAGAAGAAACAACCAACATGAACGAGTGTGCTACGGAAGCAGTCCTCTCAATCTTCCACCTAGAAGAGGGTAATTATGTCCTTGAATTTGAAGAGAGTTCTGTGGAATCATTCAACATTGCCATCCTCAAGATGGGCGGCGGACATGCGCATCATGATCATGATGACCACGATGACGACTCCCACGAAGAAGGACCTGTTTGTCACGACATGGAAACAAACACCAACACCAACCACTCGACCGAAGAAGAATGCAAAGCGGCTGGCCACATATGGGAGGAAGGAGACGACCATGACGAAGACGGACACGACGAAGACGGCCACGATGACGAGCTTACCGCAGAAGGAGCCATGGCTATGGCCGATTCCAACAATGATGGAAACCTTTCTTGGGATGAATTCTGGACGATGATGAGCCAGGATGATGACCATGACGACGACCACGACGGCCATGAAGACGGCAACCACACCGACGACGGCAACCACACCGACGAGGAGCATGATGGCCATGATGAGGAGATGGAATTCCAAATGAACTTCTTCATGAACATGTTCAACGAATCTGACCTGGATTCCAACGGACTTCTCACCATGGTAGAACTTGAAGGTTTCATTGAAACAATTGACTCAATGGAAGACGATGATTCCATGGGTATTGAATACATGATTATGATGTACGACCTCGATGGTGATGGTGAATTGTCATTTGATGAATACAAAACTATGTTTTCAGCGAACGAAGACGGCCACGATGACCACGACGAAGACGGAGATGGAATGATGGACGACCTTCTACAACTCATGTTTGATGAAATGGACCTCGATAACAACAGCAAATTGAGCGCTGAAGAACTCGAAAGTATGTTTGAGGATGAAGAAGAACATCATGCAGCATACGCTTCGCTTCACGTTCGTGCAGAAGGAGAATACGGATTCGCACTTCCTCACGGAGTGACCATGCACATTCTAGCAAATGGCGGTCATGATGACCACGGCCATCATGATGAACATGGTTCGATGGTTTGCTACAACATCAACACTCACACCGTTGACAACATGCTTACCACAGAAGCTACCTGTGAAGATGCTGGCTTGATATGGGCTAACCCTGAAAACTTCGTGCAACCCGGAACCGACGACGACCATGAAGAAGATGGACATGATGAAGAAGGACATGATGAAGATTCCTTGAAATACGACCCGCACAGCTGGCTTGACCCTCTTGCATTCAACGCTCAAACCACTGTAGTCATGGATGCTCTCATCGCTGCTTTCCCAGATGGTGAAGATGCTTTCAAGACCAATGGTGCTGCGTTCTCGGCTGAGTTGGTTACCCTAGATGCAGCCTATGAAGCTGCATTCGGAACTGGTGGACTCTGCATGACTGGTGGGCATGAAAAGAAGGTAAGTGCAAACCACAATGCTTACTCCTATCTATCCGTTCGATATGACATTCAATTTGTGACCGTTCACGGACTTGACCCTGAAGGTGAGCCTTCTCCTCAAGACATTGCGAACGTAGTTGAATTCATCAAGGAAGATGGCATTACTGTTCTTTTCGTTGAAGAGTTTACCGACCCAACATCCGTTAAGAGTATTGTCGATGAGACCGGTGTGTCTGTTGAAACACTCTACACGATGGAATTGGCTCCAAGCGATTCAAGCGATGATTACATGTCAATGATGGAGAGCAACCTCGCCAACCTGATCTCAGGAATGGGATGCTGAATATACGATATTAGCAAGATATGAACATAACTTGAGGGTTATTCCAGCACAGAGGTGAGATGATGCATTCAATTGACATTATACCGATTTTTTTCGTAGGGGCGATATTCTTTGGCCTTTGCGGAAGATTAGTTGCCGAGTACATCAAGGCACGAAGTGTCTGATTCTTGGTGTTCCTTTGATATAACATGCTATACGGCATTTAGACGGTCGTGGATTCTCATGAAGCCCTTGGTCGTCGGAACTCTATCTGAGGATGAAGTTATTCTTGAGGTGCAGGGCCTCTCCGTCAAACGCTCAGGAAACCTGATTCTCAAGGACATTAACTTCAGCATCAAGCGAGGGGAGTTTGTAGGACTTGTCGGTCCAAATGGGAGTGGGAAATCAACACTTCTTCTGACCCTTCTTGGAGTGCTTAGGTCACATCAAGGCTCGGTAACCCTTTACGGTCATGCGCCCCTTTCCACCAGACTTATCGGGAAGATTGGCTGGGTTGCCCAAGCGGCTGCGAATCTACCGAAGGACATCCGCATAACCATCCGCGAGTTGGTACGGTTGGGAACCATCAATGGGAAAAATATGTTCCGAATTTCCGACGGAGGTCGTCGAAAGCGCGTGGACAAAGCCATCCAGATGGTCGGTCTTGAGGATGTTCAACACAGGGACATTGCACGTTTGTCTGGTGGTCAGCGTCAACGAGCAATCATCGCCCGTGCGCTGGCTTCGGAATCTGAGTTTATTCTGTTGGACGAGCCTTTGGTTGGAATTGACCGTGAGTCTCGGAATTCATTGTTGAAACTACTTGATCAACTCTGCCATGATGAAGGAAAAACCATCTTGATGGTTTCTCACGATCTCACTGCCATTCGGCAAACTGCTCATCGGATGATTTTCCTCGAGCAAACCATTCGTTTTGATGGGGGCAGCGATGAATTCCCAGATTTAGTACAACTAGCCAACTTACGAGGCATTGGAGCCGTTCATGACGATACCGACCATGCTGACCACCACCATCATCACCACCATCACCACAACAAGGAGGAAGAATGATGGGACTTGGTATACTTCTTGTTGATGTTTTGGGTCCTTTCTTGGAGTTTATTTCCACCTTCCTTCCGGGTGAGTTCTTCCCGTATTACTTCAGTGCGCCCTACCTTCAACGCCCCCTTCTTGCTGCTCTAATGGTCACCGTTATTGCCGGTATTCTTGGTTGCTACCTCCTGATTCAACATCTTGCTCTGATGGGAGATGGTCTCGCACACGTAGCCTTTGGAGGTGTTGCCGTTGGTATTGTCTTAGGGGCCACCTCACCGCTTTCATACGCGCTCGTATTCAGTGTGACTGCTGCAGTTCTGATTCATGAAATGCAGTCCAGAGAGATGCTTACGGGAGATGCTTCAATTGCTATTTTCCTAACAGGAATGTTGGCTCTGGGACTCGTGATTCTACGTCTCGGAGGGGGATCGCTTACCACCGACATAGAGTCCTATCTTTTTGGAAACCTCAACTTGATTGACGAGGAGAGCCTTGATTTAATCGCTCTGATATGTCTCGTTTCGCTGGTTGTTCTCGGATTCATTCGTCAAGGATTACTCGCATGCGCAGTTGACCCTGTTGCGGCTCGCGTCCAAGGACTACCTGTTCGAAACATCGGTTTGCTGTTTAGCGTCACTACAGCCGCAGTCGTGGTCGTGATGGTCCAAGTTGTTGGAACCCTGCTGGTTACTGCTCTATTGGTGACTCCGGCGGCGACCGGTCAACTGCTCGGACGAAGTTTCCGACAATGCATGTTGTGGACTCAAGTGTTCGGGTTTTCCTCTGTCATCTTAGGACTCTACTTGTCGGCTGAATACGATACGGGGAGCGGTTCTATGATTGCCTTAGTTGCAGCGGTAATCTTCGCTATTGTGGCAGTCAGTCAAGTTGTCATCAGGTCGTTCATTCAGTCAGATGATAATATCAATTGAGAACTTTAACTGGTCACCTTGACGAACCTTGCTGAGACGGGATAAGGATTCAATCACTTTCGCATTTAATGAACAATTAGTGGGTTAATGATGATAAGAGAACCCCTTCACAGGAGAAATATGGGGAGCCGAGGTAAACGGATTTGGCAAACTGAAGTTCCTGAACGAGCGCCCCTCATGGCTTGGTTCATTTCATGCGCCATCCTTACAGTTTGGAACTTCAGTCGTGGGCTGAATCTCTGGGCCGGATATAATTTCGGAGGAGCGATTATGGCTCTTTTTGCCCTTATGATTCTCTGGAAAGGGCGTGCGCATATCCCTGCTCTGCCGTTGTGGATTGGTTATTCAGCAACAATGCTTCATTTCATCGGAGGTTCACTGGGTGCTGCAGACAGCGGCCCTGGGCCCTTCTGTTTTGATGGAATGACGCCCGGGGACTGGTTGTGTGCAGATGGCGTTAACGGAATGTACCATGTCCATCCTTGGTGGGATAAGTTGGTCCACAGCATGAACAGCACAGCCATTGCTATTGCATGGGCACTTGGTTGGCGAAGAATGTCAGAGCATAACGGCTGGCAACTATCGCCTCGAGTTGTAGCGTTCACCGCCTTTTCTCTTAGCGTAGCAATCGGCGTGGTGTATGAAGTGTACGAGTTCTTCGGCAAGACCTTTTTCCAAACAATTGACCAAGGCGGATACGTCAATACAGCCTCCGACCTGGTAAGCGACATGCTGGGTGCAGCATTAGGGGTGGTGTTTACTCACTTCTACGACCCAATGAACCCAACTTCAGACAGGAGCGGCCAATTAGCCCCTCCCTCTCAAGTTACGCTCACCAACAACGGCTCTATCCCCCTCATGGCGATAGGGGCAATTCTTTCATTGGACTTCCTTTTGTTGGGCGGGGGCATTGTCAACTCTGACTACGATTTGATTGGACAAATGATGCTTGGTTCCATCTTTATTTCAGGATTCATGGTTGCCCGTGGCCTCTTCCAAATTTCTCAGGCAAAGAAATCCGAGGCTTCAGAACAATTGGGGATGTCTTCCTAAGTTGAATCAATCAATGTTGAAATGTTCCTTGTCGGCAACCTTCTATTCAACAATCATCTCGCTCATTGTTGATGAACAAAACAGCTAGCATAAGCATAGACAGTGTTGCAAATGGGCCCATAAATGGAACTTCTTATGCCTCGCTATTCTCGTTATTATCTTCGGACCCCATGGCCGGAGGTTCGTATTCCGAAATTGTAGTTTCATTCCATCTCTTCCTAAATGCCGGGGAGTTCTACGATGTTGCGAGAGCAACCCGAAATACAAAATGCCTCGGAAAGTTAGGGGAAACAATGGATTTGGGCACTGCGGCTTCGTATGCTGAAATTATTGGCCTTGTGACTATTCTTGGCGCTGCCATTTACTCGTGGTTCCAAATCCGGGAGATGAAGGCAAGTCGAGACAGTGCAGCTGCTTTGATTCTGTCAGAGCATTTCCATAGGCCAGAGTGGGTGGCTGGTGTAGTTGAATTAGTGTATCAACCTAAGGATATTAACTCGTTGGAGAAATTCAAGGAATATCATGGTGAGCGATGGCCTGACCTCATGGCTGTCATGACCACGTGGGAAAGCATGGGTGCCCTCGTTCATCGAGGCGACCTTGATTTTCACCTCGTTTACGATATATATTCGGGGTTGATCCTTTCAACACATGAAAATTGTCAACCTTTGATTCAGGGAGAGCGGGACCGTTTTGATACCACACGATTTGAGTGGTTTACTTGGCTAGCAGACCGGATTATAGAATTCAAGGATTCGCAACGTGCTCCTGTTGCAGCGTTTGTTGAACACCAAGATTGGAAACCTCCTGTTCGTAAGCCAGATTGATACTTGATAATTAATTTCATCAACTTAGTGTTTGAAAAGGCGGAGGGACCACCGCCAAGAAGACTTTGCAAACGGTA
>CALKGM010000014.1 GCA_938084675.1 Candidatus Poseidoniaceae archaeon | reverse complement strand
AACCCAGGACAGGACTCTGGCGCTGTTTGCGTGTTGGTGCCTTTCGAAGGTGATGGCGGCCAATTCTGGTCTGTTGGTGACGGTGTTACCATCCAAGAGAGCGGACAAGACCTTTGCTCTGATTCGTGTACCATTGACGTTACCATCACGGACACCCGTGAAGGAATGGTCATTGACGCTATCTATAACGTTCAAGCAGAAGCAGACCAAGCGTGAATTTCGGCTGTTCATTTCGCCCTTGATTTCTTATGAGACGGGCTACTCGGGCTACCATGGGCGAAGCAAGCAAGCTTGTTCCGGTGCTGAACAAAGAAGACGGAACGCCGTTCAAAACGGCAATCCTGATTCCTACGATCAACAACGCAGATGAACTTGACATCGTCCTCGGGCGACTCGGCAAACAGACCTATCCGCACTTTGAAATCATCATTTCTGATTCAAAATCAAAGGACCACACCAGAGAAGTGTGTGAAAAGCACGGTGCAACTTGGATTGAAGACCCTTCTCGTAATCGTGCAGATGCATGCAACTTCGCACTCAATCAGATGGACCATGATTTGGTTCTCTTCACCGACGACGACACGGTTCCGCCTCTTGATTGGGTAGAGAAATTGATTCGCTGGTTTGACAATCCCGATGTCGGTGCGGTCGGAGGCCCAAATTTTGCTCCAGATGACGACCCGTTTGGTGCAAAATGTGCTGATGTAGCGTTCTGTACAAAATTCATGACCGCAGGAACCCGATACGGAGCACAACCAAAAGGGGAACTCGTTCCTATCACTCACAATCCCGGCGTCAATTGCGCTCACCGGATGGCGAATCTAAGAGAAGTTGGTTTCTTTGAAGAAGGCTGTATCGGAGCAGAAGATGTCGTCTTGGATGCAAAGATTCAGCGAGCCGGCCACAAACTCTTCATCGACCCGTCCAACGTTATGCCACATCGTCGTCGACGCCCATTCAAACCGTACATGAAGCAGATGCGTAACTACGGCTATACTCGTATGGTTGCCAACAAGCGCTGGCCGGAAATCTCTTCTTGGTCACACACCGCTATCGGATTCTTCCCCGCCATCGTCGCAGCAGCTCTTCTCGCCATGCTCTTTGGAGCAGCCACCGGCGGAGCAGAGGCAGACTTGTGGTTTTCCTTGGGTGGAGCGTGGGACATCTCTCGCGTCGCCTTCCACATCCCGCTGGGCTTAATTTGCCTCTACATCGGAATTTCATGGCTGGGCGCCGCTATCGGCACTTCACCTCATCGCTCAGTTGGAACGGTCTTCCTTGCTCCACTCTTTGTGTTCCTCGCCCAATGGGCATACGGCCAGGGCGTCATCAAGGCATGGCGTGAAATCCGTCGCACTGGCGGGCGAGCAGGCGAAGGCGCTCAAATCGATGACCGTGTTCGGACTGCGTGAACCCCACGACAACACACACCTGCTGGAGAAACCTTAGCGGCGGTCTTGGGTGAGAGCAGAACCTCTATTTGTTGAACAGATGGTTTCGCTACTATGGGCAGGGCATCAATCGCTGAACGCATCTCTGCTCTTGACACCCCTGATGAACGGGATGATGTTGAAGCCATATGGCACTCAGTTCGCCCAATTTTGATCCTCGCTCGCATCACCTTGGTTCTCCTCATTATCCTCGTAGGAGAAATTTTTGATGACACATACGTCAAAGGGTTAACAGTTGGAATTTGGGCGCTGATTGTAGGCATCCCACTCTTTGTTTTGATGTCACTCGGCCTTTTGTTTGGAGACCGTTTCAACATAGACGAGGAAGAAGAAAACACGCCGTAGATTTAACCTATTGAGACGAACAGTGAAATAATCACGACTGATGTATGTCACCATGCGTAAGCACGGGTTTGCACTTCTCCTCGTGTTTTTACTGACCAGTGCTGTCTTTGCCCCGGTTGACGGATACAAGACTGGAAAATACAATTCTTCGTCAGGATGCAGTTGTCATACCTCATCCAGCACCTTAACTCCAACACTTTCCGGTCAGCCCGTAGAATATACTCCTGGCGCAACCTATACTCTTTCTATTGGAATTTCAACCACCCATAACGGCGGAGGATTCTCACTTGAGGCTTCAGATGGAACCTTCTCCAATCCCGCCTCAAATACGCAGGTCATCACGGATGGCTCATCGGCAACTCACACCACGTGGACCGATACATTGTGGGGCGTGGATTGGACTGCGCCCTCCGCCGGCACCGGTTCTGTGACCCTCTCACTGGCCGTATTAGGCGCCAATGGACAGCAAAACAAAGCAGGTGATGCTGTTGGAACCTCAAGTTATTCTATTGCGGAGGTACCCTCAACCAATACACCACCCACTCTATCGAATCTTGCTGTTTCGCCTTTGAGTCCATTAACCTCGGATACGTTAGTCGCATCGTACGTCTTCAACGACCCCGACGGAGATACTGAAAGCGGCTCAACTTTTTCATGGAGACTCAATGGAACTCTCGTACCCTCAATCACCGGACCTGAAGTTTCGCCTTTGCAGACCACTAAACATCAATCTTGGACCGTTGAAGTGACGCCATCTGACGGTACCGATTCCGGCCAATCCGTCACATCATCCCCCACAACCATTCTCAACACACTGCCCTCAGTGTCAACTCCAGTCGTCTCAACTCAAACGCCTAGTGACAGCATGGACATCACCTATACTTCCCAAATCAGCGATGCTGATGGCGATGATTTTACTGCTGAAAACCAATGGATTCTCAACGGTGCTGCGGTAACTGAACTGAACAATGCAACAACACTCCCTTCCGTAGCTACACGAGACGGGGATGTCTGGCAGGTTCGTGTTCGGGCAGATGATGGCGAAGGGATGTCTGCATGGATGACCTCAGAAGACATCATCATCGGGACGGCAACAAATACTCCTCCTCTTTCAAGTAATGTCCAAATTACCGGCAGTGACCCCTTCTACACAACGGACGCTCTTTCCATGTCGTGGGATGAATTTGACGAAAATGGAGATGCGATCACTCAACGTTCCGTTCGCTGGCTACGTGACGGTCTTGCTTACTCGCAAGCAGACGAACTCGTAACCCTCCCCAGCAGCATGACAACGAAGGGTGAATCATGGATTGGAGAAGTTCGCTTGTTTGACGGCACATCTTGGTCGTCTTGGGCATCTTCGTCTCCGGTAACCATCGCAAACACCCCTCCAGCAATTATCGGAGTAAATCTCACTTCGCCCACCTTCACGGTTGATGATGGATTTGAATTGACTTACGAAACACAGGACGATGATGGAGATACCATCGAGGTTGTTGAGGTCACTTGGAAACGCAATGGGATTCCGCTGGAAGGAGAAACCGGCCTAACGCTTCCTCCTTCGACATTTGCCCGTGGCGATGAGATTTCAGCAGAACTCAAGATTTCTGATTCAGTGGAGGAAACCGTCATGCAAACGGCTGTCGTTGAAGTCCTGAACGCTGTTCCATCCGTGAGTATTGAGTGGCCGAGTGAAGTAAATTCACTGGTCCCATTGACGCCTATCGTAACTGCCATAGATGGCGACCAAGACGACTTGAGTCTCGTCTATTCCTGGTTCAAGAACGGCTTCCGTGACAGCAGCATGGACGGAATGACAGTTCTTTCCGAACAACGAATGGAGCCGGGTCAAGAATGGAGCCTTGTCATCGTTGCCAGCGATGGAACCGTCAACAGCACTCCGGTTGAGCGCTCAATCACCGTTGAAAATATAGTTCCAACGGCAGACATACGATTCGTTTCAACCGATACATGGCTTGGGGAGACAGTGCACCTCAGTGCAGACGAATCCTTTGATGCAGACAGCAGGATCACCCAATATCAATGGGAATGGGCTGAAGGAACAGGAAATGGGGACATGCTTTCGTTCGTCCTTGAACGAAACACGCAAGTCACCCTTACCGTCATTGATGAATACGGAGGAGAAAATACCACTCAAATCAACATCATTCCTCAGGCCGGACCCCGAGTAAGTAGCCTCGAAATAATCGAAAGTGGAGGCAAAGTAACCCTGTCCTGGAACTGGAACGGAGATGTCGTCCAGTACAACGTGTTGAGGAACGGAGAACGAATTGATACGGTTAACGAAACCCAATTCACTGATTCGCCGCCCCTTACCGGAACCATTGCCTACGCCATAGAACCCGTGAATGATGAACGCACGTTCATTGCCGGTACATCAGAAGGTTCGACTGAGGTTGAGGTTCCAATCATAGAAGCACCTCAGGCATCACAAGCTGCTGGAACTGCACTGGGTATTCTCATCCTTTTTGCCAGCATTGCTATCTTAGCGCCGCATTATTTGAGGAGAGGTGAGGTGCAGTGAACCGAATTGCATTGACCCTTCTTCTCGCTGCTTTATTGATCGCACCAACCATAGGTTCTGCCAATCCAAGTGGAGTCGGAGGTGGCGAATTTGATGCACAATGTGGCGGTGCATGCCACGGTGACGCCGATATGAATCGAAGTTCGAGCGCTGTCATTTCCCTGGCCGTCCCCGATGCCGTTTACGAAGGATTGCTCACAAGTGTTACCGTTCACATAGAGTCCATTCAAACCACCCAAGCAGGTCTTTTGGGCGTCTTTTTACTCAGCGATATCACGGGCGCACAAGATACCCCTGCAGATGCAGGCTGGGACATTGTGTCCAACAGCGAAGGAGAGGCGTTCAATTACCTTGAGACAAAGGTTCCTGCTGGAACGACTTCAATCGACCTCACTTGGACGTTAAGGGCACCTGAAGTGGGCACCTATACCCTTTTCGCAGCAGTTCATCATGGAAACGATAACGGTGATGAAGCACCGTATTTTGGCGTCAGTGAGGCACCTACCGTCATCAGTGTTCGTGAAGTTCCTGAGAACTTGCCCCGTCTTGCACAATCGTTCAACCCGCCAAACCAACGTGACATTGGAGAAATAACGACGATACTTGCCCCGACAGAGTTCGTTACGGCCATGGAGGTTGAGTGGCGAATAAATGGAGGAGAAACGACCACCATCAATACCACGGAAATGGAAGAAAATGTTTGGATGTTTGAACTACCTACTTCTATTCAGCCAAGCATGATCGAGTGGCGCGCTACTCTAGCAGGAGAAGGGCCAAATCAGACGACACCATGGTTCCAACTTCGTAGCGATGAACCGTCTTGGAAGGTTGACAATACGTTGGTGTACGGTCAATCAATTGCGATGCTTTTTGCCCTCATGGCAGGATTCATGGCACTACAAAAAACCCTGAGTAGAACGAAGAAAGCAAAACAGCAACCTGAACTTCTCATTCCCCCCGGGGGTGAATACTGATGGTGTCGTCCAACACCTTCCATGTTGTCACCACCGAACTCACCGTTGGATCTTTTGCAATGGCGGGGCTCTGCTTTTTGCTAGCGGGACTCGCTAGTCGAGATATTTTTGGGCTCAAATCCAAACTATCATCGTTTGATACTGTTGCACATGCGGTACTGTTGTTCGGTCTTTTCGCTATGCCGTTTGCTATCTTGAGCGGTATCCAATCAGGCCCTCAAAGCGATATTGACCACCCTCTGTTGGTCAACAAGATGCTGCTCTCAACTGCATCACTTGGACTCGCCATAGGCGTCCTTGCAACCCGCCGTAGCACTGGCATGCAAATATGGGAGCAGGCGTATACCCGAGACATACAAGCCCTTGGTGGAATGACTGCATCCGGACTAATTCTACTTACGGCATCAATCGGAGGGACCTATTCAAGAGGGGAATCACTTCTTGACATCTTCCATCTTCCGTATGAAACTGTACCGTTGATGCCGCTATGGATGTCATGCACGGTCCTTGTGATTGCACTTGCAAACCTACGCAAAGCATTGCAAAAGGCTTGATTATGCCTCGCCGAGTTCTGACATACTCAGCCAGGGAATGTTGTGCTCATCCATAACCTCAACAATACGTTTCAACTCGTTGAGGTCCAAATCGTCTGCGTGACTTCCAATCCCATGCCCGTACAAAAGTAAGGTTTGTTGATTTTTTTCATGGACGGGTAACACGTCAAAAATAAGCTCGGGTTGTGTAGTGAGAACATCGAGTGAAAGGGCTCGGAAGACACTACCGTCTTCACATGTCGTCAGCCAGGGTTGCACCCCGTTTACGTTCCCACGAGTGCCTCGTAAGACTGATAATTTTTGCAGAATCAGCGCGTCTATCTCGGCATTTCGACTTCCATGTGGATATGCGAACGAGGTCCCATTGTATCCTGCTTCATTCATGAGGGCATATCCTTGCAAAATCTGATCTTCATAGTATGATTCAGGTGTTTCATTGCCCATTATGTAGTCTGAGAATTTTTTATGACTCTTACTGTGAAAGCCAATTTCATGGCCGTCTTCATGTAACTCGTGAATGATGTCGAGTTGTTCCTCGGAGTGTTGCCCCCAGCGGTCAATGAAGAATGTAGCAGTGATGTTATGGTCCAAGAAAAAATCTCTGGTATCGTTCCAATCACCAAGATTGATGGAATCATCAAATGAAAGAGCAACCCCCCGAACTGCTGGTTGGTCGCAGCCGTAGCCAATCGGTTCAAGACCGGGGTCCCAGTAGGAATTGAGGCATTGAGATACAAGAACGACGGCAACGATGTAAATCGGCATGTACGTTTTCATACGACGCATCCTGGCCGGATTTAATTATAAAACCAACATCCAGAATTTCAAAGCCCGGCCATATCGCCTGTTTGGATGGTCCATTGACTGGCGTAAACTCCGCCAGAATCAACAAGGTCGTCATGGAGCCCACGCTCAACAATCGCTCCGTCAACCATCGATAGAATTTCGTTTGCGTTGCGAATCGTACTGAGGCGGTGAGCAACTGCAATGGTTGCACGTTCGGTTCCGGAGGAAAGCAGGTTTTCTTGAATTCGCCGTTCAGTTTCCGCATCAAGAGCGCTGCTTGCTTCGTCAAGAATCAAGAGGCTTGGGTTTTTGAGAAGAGCCCTTGCAAGGGATATCCGAGCACGTTGCCCACCACTGAGCTTTGCTCCACGGTCACCGACCATCGTATTGAGTCCGTCTTCAAGTTCTTGTACGAATTCCCATGCTCCGGCCAAAGAAAGCGCTTCCTTAAGTTCCTCATCACTCGCTGTTTGATTGTAAACAACGTTGTCTCTGACGGTTCCGTAAAAGAGAAATGGGTCCTGGCTTACGAAGCCAACTGCTTCACGAACTGAATCAAGGGTGAAGTCTGCAATCGGACGCCCGTTCACCAACACTTGTCCGCTGTCTGGGGTGTAATATCGCATCAGGAGTTTGAGGATGGTCGTTTTGCCTGCGCCGGTATGGCCCATGACGCCCAAAAACTCTCCACCAGATACTTTGAAGGAAATTCCATTCAAGACTTTGATACTGGTGTTGGGATACGTGAAGAATACATCCTTGAATTCGATTGTGCGAATTGGCTCTCCGAGTTCCTCTGCCCCTTCAACGTCGATAATTTTTGGTTCAAGGTCAACTGCTGCAAAGACACGGCGTGCTGCTGCCTCTCCACGCTGAAGTTGGTTGACTAAAATTCCAAAGATGAACATCGGCATGGTCATGCGGGTGCTGATGAGAAGGAAGGTGACAAGTTGTCCAGTGGTGATTTCACCTTGACCAGCAAGGTAACCACCTGCTGTAACGAGGAGGCCGAATGCAATTCCCGCGATAGCGTAAATCATTGGTACGAAGCGATTCCTGTCTTTGCTTGCACCCATGGCTTGGTCACGATAGGTTCCGGATTCTCGGGAAACACGGTCTGCTTCCCATTCCTGAGCGTTGTATGCTTGGACCACTGAAATTCCAGAAATGAGGTTTTCAAGAACGGCGTTGATGTCTCCGGTAGATTCTCGTTGCTTCCGGTATTTTCGCTGGACTCGAGTTGAAAACCAGTACACTCCGGGGATAATGAGGAACAGTGGAGCAAACAAGACTGCTGCAAGTTTCCAAGACATCAGAACCAAAATAACGAATGCTGTTGCAAACGTGACGGTAATTCGAATTATTGAGGTTGAAGAGTCCGACACGACGTCTTCCAGTTGATTGACATCGCTTGACAATACCGACATAATTTGCCCGGTTTGACGTAAATCATAGTACGATGCCTCCATAGTGATGAGTGAGCGTGTGGCATCCATTCGCAAATCGTGCTGGATGTTGTATCCCAAGGTCTGCCAGGCATATTCTGAGATTCCTTGGAACACCGCAAGGCAGAGGAACCCAAAGAAAACAAGAAGTCCGTAGCCTATCGCTGGGTTGCTGTGAATGAACGTGACGGTGTTTTGTACGATTTGAGGACCTGCTAGCATGTCGGTAGTAAAATAGTCAACTGCAAAACCGATGGCGACGAAGGGCATCAGATCGAAGAAACGAGCTGCTGCATTAGCGAAAATGCCGGTCATCACACGCTTAGGGTATTTCTTGGCATACGGGACTACTCTCCAAATTTGTTTGCCGAGGACTTGGGTGTCTTCGTTAATGTCTTCCGGCGCCATAACGTCAACCTTCGGCCCATGTGAACGTCCTCTCGCCATAGTCATGCCCCCCTGCTTGCTGTTCTTGAACCCTCGCAACCATAGGAACCGAGGAAAAATCGTTTCAGTCCGCGTATGCAATCTTTCATGAGGTACCACCCCTTGGTTAACATATGCTGACCCGAACTCAACGGTGCTCGACGCTCCTTATGGCTCTCCTGTTTTTGCAGGTACTCGCCCCAATTGCATGGGCCTCAGTCGGCACCAATGCATCATTTACTGTGGAGACGGAAGCGGAAATTGAATCACTCCAACAACTCGGGATATCTCCAACTGCTGACGCAGAACACGGTTGGTTAGCACCTGAAAGCGGTGTTTCGTCAACCCACCTTCTTTACAGGGACGTGACCATGATTTCTCCGGACGAGTGGACCGATACCACCGGCGGCCAAACCATGAATGGTTACCACATTTTGAGTCATTCTTACCCCGTACCGTCGTCATGGTTTGGAGAATTGGATGCAGCCGGAATCACCTGCCATTCATTCCTCCCCCCTGCTGCGTTCCACTGTGATGTAAACGACAAGACTCCACAACAACTCGCAGCTTTGGACGTCCAAGGAATCGCTGTTATGGACGCAACTGACAAGGTCCAATCCGACCTTGTTTTGGGCCTTCGTGGCCTTGATGCTACCTACGAGAACCCCTTCGTCAATCAAGCAGGCGCCATCGTCAATGTTGTCCTCTCAGGAACGAGCCTTCCTGAAAACATTGCACAACAACCTGGAATTAGCGTTGATACACACAGCGGTCGGTTCTCCACGATGGCGATTGATGCAAGTGGACTCGCATGGCTGGCTCAACATCATGAAATTGAATGGATTGAAGCAAAGCCGGTCTTTGAAATCCTCAACGCTGAAGGCATTGAAGTCATGCACGTTGATGACCTCTGGGACGGCACCACAATGAGCAATATTGACAGCGGTTGGAGTGGTCTTGACGGTAGTGGAATCATCGTCACTGTTGCAGATACTGGCTTGGATAATGGCGTCAACAATTCAGCCATGCACCCCGATTTCAAAGACCACATCAAAGGTATTGTTTCCTTCGCACCTTCTGCTGCGACCTGCACGTATTACAGCCTGAGCCCTTGTGGGGACTCTGCTGAAGACTTGGACGGTCACGGTACGCATGTAGCGGGCTCAGTTCTTGGTGACGGAACTCATAGCAACGGTGCAATTAAAGGAGCCGCACCTGAATCTCAGTTATTATTCCACGCAATTGCTACCACCCTCGCCGGGGAAGAAGAACTGATTGGAATCCCCAACGATCTGGACGATTTGTTCAGGCTAGCATGGACGAATGGTAGCCGAATCCATACCAATTCGTGGGGCTCTCCGGAAAATGGTGCTTACACAACATCTTCTATGCAGGCCGATAGTAGTGCCAGAACCTACGACGAATTGGTCATCCTCTTTGCTGGCGCAAATGAAGGCGTAGACGCAAACACTAACGGTGAAATCGACCTTGATTCGCTTGGGTCACCTGCCTCTGCAAAAAACGTCATCACTGTGGGTGCGTCTGAAAACGCCCGTTCAAATCTCAATTATGTCTGGGGGAGCACCAAATACGGCTCTCCAATCTCAACCGATAAACTTGCTGACAACCCTGAAGGAATGGCTGCGTTTTCTTCTCGAGGCCCCACCGATGACAACCGAATCAAACCCGACATATCCGCACCTGGAACCTTTATTTTGTCCACTAAATCCCGAAGTACAACCGATGTAGGTTGGCTTGCTCTCAACGCCTCCTACACCTACATGGGCGGAA
This sequence comes from Candidatus Poseidoniaceae archaeon, assembly GCA_938084675.1. Lineage (GTDB taxonomy): Archaea > Thermoplasmatota > Poseidoniia > Poseidoniales > Poseidoniaceae > Poseidonia. The sequence goes on along the minus strand of CALKGM010000014.1, from coordinate 56,426 downwards.
CAAGCATGGCTACTCCACTCACTGCTGGAGCAACCGCTCTACTCCTTGAACACTTGATTGAAAACGTTGGTGAGGCTAATCCAACTTCTGCCCTCGTGAAAGCAATTTACACTGCAAGTGCACACGACATGGCCGGCCAATACGGTTCATCTACAAACGGGGCCGGAGAAACTGCTCCAAACAATCACGAAGGTTGGGGGCGAGTCAACATGAGTGCGGCCATCAACACATCTTGGATTCAAGATGAGTCAGTGACAACCAGCGCCGACAGCGGTTGGTCGTTTGTTGTTCCATCGAGCGCTGATGATTTCACAATCTCTCTTGCTTGGACCGATCCGGCCTCAACACCGACTGCTTCAACAAATTTGGTGAACAATCTTGACCTCGCTGTCAAAGACCCAAGTGGCACATGGACCAACGTCAGCAACAGCGTTGACAATCTTCTCGCCGAAAAATTCAGTTCCCCCGCCCAAGGCACATGGGAAGTACATATTCTCGGAACGAGTGTTCCTACTGGCCCTCAATTCTTTGCCGTTGCAATGACAGGAGATTACACCCTGACAAACCTAACACAAGATGCTGACCTAGACGGTACGATTGACGATGATGATGACTGTGAAAATGTCGCAGGCACCTCAACTCAAGACCGGGTAGGTTGCCCGGATACTGATGGAGATGGATACTCAAACCCCGATTCAGGATGGACCGTGAACAACGGGGCTGACGCCTTCCCTTCAGACACCACCCAATGGGAGGATACCGATTACGACGGATACGGAGACAACTCGGCTGGGACCCAAGCGGACGGGTGTCCGGCGCTAGCAGGAAACTCTACACTGGACCGCTACGGATGTACAGACGCAGATGGAGACGGTTACTCAAACGCTGATTCAGGCTGGACCACTTCCAACGGAGCAGATTCGTGTGCTTCTAGTTCAGGAACATCTTCCCAGGATAGAAACGGATGTGCTGATGTTGATTCTGACGGGTATTCCGACCCCGATTCGGGATGGACCACATCCAATGGTGCAGACGCTTTTCCAAGCGACAGTACACAATGGGTTGACGGAGACGGGGACGGATACGGTGACAACCCCCCACCGGCTACAAACGGTGACCGATGTCCAAGTGTAAGCGGAACGTCAACAAATGATCGCTTTGGTTGTACCGACACCGACGGGGATGGATATTCTGACCCAGATTCAGGGTGGACTACCGGTAACGGAGCAGACGCATTTGCATCTGATGCCTCACAATGGGCAGACGGAGATGGTGACGGATACGGAGACAATTCCGCAGGAACCAATCCAGATGCATGTCCTGTACAAGCCGGAACCTCAACTGAAGCAGGCCGATTGGGATGCACGGATACAGACGGTGATGGATATGCTGACCTTGATGATGCATTCCCGAATGAAGTAACCCAATGGAGTGATTCCGATGCTGATGGCTACGGAGATGAAGCAAGTGGATTCCAGGGCGATGACTGCCCTTCATCCGCAGGAGCCTCATCACGAGACCGATTTGGATGCTTGGATACCGACGGAGACGGGTCATCGGATGCGGACTCGGGATGGACAATTCTCAACGGAGCAGACCTTGACCCGAACGATTCAACGCAGTGGGTTGACTCGGATGGTGATACCTTCGGAGACAATCCTAGCGGAACAAATGGCGACCACTGCCCAAGCGTTTCTGGCTCGTCCAACCAAGACCGATTTGGATGCCCAGACACCGATGGAGACGGATATTCTAACCCAGATTCTGGATGGACCGAAAACGACGGTGCCGACGCCTATCCAAACGATTCCACACGATGGGGGGACTCGGATGGTGATGGATACGATGATGGAATCGATGACGACTGTCCAAATTTCCCTGGAACATCAATTCATGACAGAAAAGGATGCCCTGACCAAGACGGCGACGGATACTCAGACCCAGATTCATCATGGACAATTGCTAACGGGGCTGACGCATTCATGAGTGAATCAACTCAATGGAATGACACAGATGGAGATGGTTACGGTGATGAACTTGCAGGAAACCTTCCAGATGCTTGCCCGTCCGAGTATGGTGCCTCATGGCAAAATTCAACCTATGGATGCCTTGACGGAGACGGAGACGGTTGGGCAGATGTCCAGGACAGTCATCCAGACGAACAAACGCAGTGGGCTGACGCCGACGGCGATGGATATGGAGACAACCCCGGCGGAGTATTTGCTGACGCATGTGTAAATTCAGCAGGAAATTCAACGCTTGGCAACAGATACGGTTGCCTTGACAACGACGGAGACGGATGGGACAACACGCTTGACTCCCTACCCGACCTCCCCACTCAATGGCTTGACCAAGACGGTGACGGATACGGAGACAACGCTAGCGGCATACAGCCAGATGCTTGTCCCGGTGAAAGTGGAACTTCAACGGTTGATCGTTTTGGATGCGTTGATGATGACGGTGACGGCGTATCAAACCTAACCGATGCTTTCCCATCCGAACCATCTCAATGGTCAGATGCTGATGGCGATGGATTCGGGGACAATCAAACTGGAGCGCAGGCTGACGTTTGTCCAAATGTTCCGGGCACATCCCACATCGACCGAATCGGTTGCCTGGATAGTGATACAGACGGTGTTTCTGACCCAACCGAAGCCGTGGGTAATACCAGCGCTTGGAATGCGAGCCATGGTGCTGATGCATTGCCGTATGAAGTCACACAAAGCGTTGATTCAGATGGCGATGGATTCGGCGAAAATGCATCAGGATTGTATCCAGATGCGTGCCCAACAACATCCGGAACATCGACCATTGACCGATACGGTTGTGTTGATGGAGATGGCGACGGGGCTTCCGACGCTAATGACCTCTTCCTCACTGATGCCACCCAGTGGTACGATGCGGATGGTGATGGATACGGTGACAACGAAATGGGGACGACCCCAGATAACTGCAACAGTACTGCAGGAACTTCAACTGTTGACCGCTATGGATGTCCAGACGCTGATGCTGATGGAGTAAGTGATGAGAACGATGTATGGCCAGCAGACCCAACTCAATGGTTTGACACAGATGGCGACGGATATGGAAATGAAGCTGATGGAACCAACGGCGACACCTGCCCCATGGAAAATGGAACATCCACAGAAGGTGGAAAGAGAGGGTGTTTAGACTCTGATGGAGACGGATGGGCCGATGTCGATGATTGGTACCCACTCCAAGCGAGTCAACATTTTGATAGCGACAACGATGGTTGGGGGGACAATGCGTCGCTCGGAGCATACAAACCTGACCACTGGCCAAACGATGCACAGCGGAACTCCGCAGAAGGCACCATGGTCTGCTCACCAACGAGCATTTCTATTGACCTTGCTGAGAGTTCCAGGTTTACATTTACCTGTACGGCATCTACGACCATGACCACTTCTTTTGCAGCCCGTGTTGAATGGCAGGGGACGAACAATGTAATCGGTGATTCAACGACTCAATACCTCACCTTCACCCCGACATCGGGCAACAGCCAAACAGTGATGTTTTCTGGAGACGTACAAACAACAGGCACCCATCAAATCCTATTGATGGTACGGGAACCGGGAGCAGAAAATCCAATGGATACCGTCACTGTAACCCTCACAACTATCGATTCAAATGCTCCAGAGGTGCTTACTGTGGATGAGACCTCTTCGCTTTCCCAGTTAATGGAACAACCTGTCGTACAAGCAGCGGCTGGGATCCTCGTCTTGTTTATCCTCATGGGTGCGTTGATACTTAGAGGCCAGGGCAAGAATGCAAGGGCTGATTTGCGACGAAGAGAAGCAGCGGAAGAAATGATGCTCGCCCGTGGAATTGACTCTTTGCCGACCTCACGAGTGACCTCCGAACGGCAAGTACGAACCCCTAAACCAACCGTGCGAAGAGACCGTGGTGGCTCGATGTTTGAGGACTACCGACGCAAGTGAACGGCTGAAAACTGAACCGATTCCCTCAAAGAGGAGGGGTTGCTCGGAGGGACGCTACACTGCGGATATGGTGAAGTGGTATCATAGGAGGTTTCCAACCTTTTGTCGTGGGTTCAACTCCCGCTATCCGCACCTTTTGGCTCCAATTCTGCGAAAGCGTTGGGATTCAGCACCATTGACCTGCATACCTCGCAACAATCAAATGCTATCCGGTACGACAACTGGATGTATCCTAAACGGTTGCGTTGGTTGTCCTCATGAATTTGTTATTCCTTTGCTTGCTCACCTTGTGGCTCTACCTTCCAGGCTTCCTAGCCAATACGTTTGCAATGATGTGGGGAAAGTGGCTACCAAAGACAGGATATGGACCTTGGCCCATTGACGGAGGCAAAGTTTGGAGTGATGGAAACCGGATTCTTGGAGACGGCAAGACATGGAATGGGCTCATTGGAGGCTCTATGACCTCAGGACTTCTCTGCATGGCCATGGTAGCGGCAGTAGACAATGGAGGCATGGGGACTGTGTTTAACGACGGGTCAACCGTGTTTGCATCCCCGCTAACTGGCTCATCTGGAGCATGGTTTGAATTGGGTGGAACGAACCTTACAGCGTTTATTCTCGGCTCATTCTTAGGTTTCGCCTGCCTTCTTGGCGACAGCACAGGCTCATTCGTAAAGCGACGACGTGGCCTAAAGCGAGAAGGCGATGTTTCCTCAAAAGCCCCCTTGCTCGACACGCTACCGTTTGCAATCATGGTATTCCTCTTCGGTCAACTGTTCCTAGGCTCATCTGTCCTCGCCGCATCAGAATTACGCCTTCCAATGATTCTCCTCATCCTCATCACCCCGATATTGCACCGAAGTTTCAACCTCATCGGCTACAAAATCGGATGGAAAGACGTTCCGTATTGAACCAAACCGAACAACATCAAAGGCCAATCCCTATGAAGCACGAGGGGGACGGCAAAACATGCTAGGGAACAATCAAGCCTCTCTACGGGCTTTTGGCCTCGTTCTGTTAATGCTCATTGCACCTCTTGCGGGTTGCTTTGGAGAGAATGAAGCGGAAGAGGTTGAAGTCTCGGACGTTTTCCTTATCGATGCTCAAGATCCTTCCAAAATCAGCCTAAATGCGGGCGAATATCATGACTTCATACTCGTTGGCGAAGATCAGCGACTCGTCGTACCGGTGGATGTTTTCCTCATCGTCAACGGAACATTGGTTCAAACAGGAGAAATTAAGGTCGGCGATGAAGGTCAGATTGGAGGTAAGATTCTAACCACTCCTTACACCACTGTAGCCAATTTAACAATCTATCATCCTGATGGATTATCCACCCTGCTTGAGATACCAACGGTTGAGGGGACACCTATCGTCAACGGAGAAGAATGGTTTGACAAAATGGATTTCATCACAAGTGTTTGTTCTGATTCCACCCAATGTGGTGGATACATTAACCGCTGGATGGGTTCAGGAAATCCTCAATTTGAGCGTGCAGCAGTCTATTTCAAAGGGCACTTTGAAGGCCTGGGCTATGAAACTCACATGATGCGTGTTATCGACCATGGAAATCCGACCCAACCTGAAAGCTTGAACATCATTGCTTGGAAGGAAGGTCGTAACGATTCCTGCGTTCAAGGCATGGGCGCACACATGGATGTTGCACCGCCTGGAAGTCTTGCAGGCACGTATGAGGGAGCATACGACAACACTGCAGGTACTGTCTCAATGTTGCTTTATGCCCGAGCGTTTGTAGATTTGACCTTTGAATGTGATACCTTTTTGGCCCTTTGGTCCAGTGAGGAAGAAGGACTGCGGGGCTCAAACGCCTTTGCCACAAACGATTGCGACTACTGCTTGCCAAAGGATAAGGAACTGAAGTTCTACATCAACATGGACATGATGGGAGTCTCATGGCCCGCCCACAAATCAAACGGTGACCCGTTCCCCTACCACGCATGGTCCGGCCCAGATATTGACCCTAACGAACAAGATGTAGCCATTACGAGCGTACTTGACCACGTACACAGAAACATATTGAAAGCACCAATGGATTTGAGAATTGAAGGATCTTATGGTTCTGGATGTGACCAACATTGGGACGACCATTACAACCTCGTCATGGATGTACACGAGGACACATTCGGACGTTCCGACCACGTCACATTCCGCGACTTAGGAGCTCAGACAATCTTCCACCTTGGCGCATACGATGATGACTATTCTGCCTATCACTCGCCAACAGACACATTGGACAATATGGTCACAGAAGTCGGCGGCCAAGAGGAACTCGAAAAGAGCATTGAATTCGTCATGTGGGCGGCCATGCTTGAATTCCTTATTGCTGACCAAACTCCAGAAATACGAAACGTAGGCGTCTAAGGCTCTATACGAATCTTGATGAAGAATAAACGACTTGAGTCACCATGGAAGAGGAGTTCGTCATACCCAGTTCGTACTGGCGTACATCGTTTTTCTGGCAGCCAGTCCTCTTCACATTGGGCTTCCTTCTTGCGTTAGGTGAAGTAATTGTTCGCCTCGCACAAGGCACCGGTGCGGTCGATGCCATCTGGCCTCATGCTGTTCGTTCATTGGAGTGGACGGTTGTCCTTCGTTCATCCACAGAACAAACGCTGATTCTGTTCATGATTGTACCCGTTCTTGGCTACTTCATCAATCGCTGGAAATCAGAAAGCAAATATGAACGAGAAGCAAATGAAGGCCTTTTGGTGCTCGTGGGTTTGATGAGTGGTCTTATCTCGATTCATTTTGTAATGGATGTGTTTTACCTCAGGGGAGCCTTCCTTATGCTTCCTATGTTCTATGCCTGGGTTTTCCTTTGGCTCCTTCTGCTCCGAGGAGGCATGCCGCGATTGAGAACGACTGCATCAGAGGGAATTTCATCCGCAAGAGTTGCTCATCTTTTCGGTGTATTTTTGGCGGCATGGATGTTAATGCCTGGAATCCCTGCTTTGGTAGGATTCGCACCTTCTCCTCCTGACGCCCCAACAATTGGTTACGGTTCAACTCCCGGCCCGTATGAAATCATGAGGTTTTCTGAACCATACCCCATGCCGAGCGATGTTGCTGCAATCCAAGGCAATTTGGAAGATGATGTTGTCTTCAGTGTTCACGTGACACTGCCCCTCATTCCCGAAGATAAACCCGTTGAGACCATTCCGCTTGGTATCCTCTTGCACGGTTTTGGTTACCCTGACCCTGACGCCTACACACATTGGATAGACCATCTGGCAGCCAAAGGAATGGCTGTGGCCCTCTTACAATATCCATCAGACCTCCGGCCTGATGGTTACGAATCCTTTGAAGCAACAGATCTTGAAGGCACGTCAGATTTCTTGCAGCACGAATACCGTAACACAGCCATTCGGGCTGCTATTGACCATATGGAGACGATGTTGCTTGGTGAAAACCGCTCTACAACCCTCGATACTACCTTAGGAAACATCACCATTGACCCGACCTCCCTGTGGGTTGGTGGCCACAGTTTGGGAGGGGCATACACGTTCATCACTTTGGATGAAGTCTTGGCCAAGGGGTGGGGTTCTCGTGCACTCGTGGTAGCATTAGAATCGCCAGCGAGTCGACCAAAGGGGATGTCAATGCAACCCGATTTGTCCAATTTACCAGAAGATACGATGGTCCAAATTGCAGTGACTGAAGATGACATGAGTGTGGGTGTTTGCCCCGGAGCTTTCCATCAGCAGATGTTCAGTGAACTCCCTGATGAACGAAATCAACTCATAGAAGTTCATTCAGACCTCTATGGATTCCCCAGGCTGGTGGCAAGCCATTACCTGCAAACCGACCCTGCATACGACAGACTAGCGGATTGGGGTGTCTATCGACGATTTGACGCACAAGCTGACTTTTTGGTAGCGCATGGGCGAAACGACACCTTTACCGCTGATTGGGCGTTCCAGTACATGACGGAAGAGGAAACGTTGACAGAAATGGGCAAGTGGTCCGATGGAACGCCTGTTCTACCTCTTTCATTATACGCTGATGCAATCAATACTGAAGCCCGCTTTTCTTCCTGCTCTTGAAACAACGCTTCAAAAGCGAATCCTGTCATGAAGCACCATGAGTGAGCAGACTGCTACAAGCGATTTGCGCTCATTGTGGAAACTCATCAGTGGTTCTGCTCTTATGGCCTCGTTGTGCTGCTTACCAAGTGTAGTCTTGGTTTTCTTTGGCCTTGCAAGCGTCTCGACGGCGGCGGCGCTATCCGATGACCTCTATTGGGGGTACAACGGCATGGGGTGGTTTAGACCGCTTCTACTGGTTGCTTCAGCACTGATGGTGGCGGTAGGCCTCGTCATTTACTTCCGAAACGAAGGGATCTGCACCTTAGATGAGGCAAAGCGACAACGGCAACGGGTCATCAATACAAGTCTCCTCGTTGGAACCCTAACCGTCCTTCTCTATCTCCTGTTCAACTTCGTGATTCTAACCGAACTCGGAATCGCCATGAACCTCCCGTGGGAATCAAGCCGTATTTGGGATTGAGCGTCAGACGTTATTCCGATTCGTGTTGCAGCCGACACCCCAATCAGGTCGGTCTAGCATAGCGAGGCGAGTGGACTCTAACAAGCGCTCTTCAGCGGTTAAATACACGGAGGGTTTTTGGCGGAGGGCGAGAGCCATTTGATACCCTTTTTGAGTCCAATTTCCCAATTGAATTATTGATTTTTCAATTGAAATATTTTGTTCTAAATCTCCAATTGAAATTTTGATTTCTCTCGGGTTCAAATGCATGCCTTTTCGCATTGCTTTTTGCACGGCTTCTTTGCTGGTCCACAACATCATTGATGAATCAGGATTCATACGTAATTGTTCCAATTCCAAACCTGTAGAAATCATATCAAAGGCATTTGAAGCAAGAGAGCGTTCAGCAGGTTCAGCATCAAAACCAATATCAAACTCAGACTCACATAAAGCGAGGAAGACATGGCCATTACTGTGCGAGATAGAAAACGAAGGAAGGGGGGTATTGAGCCACATTCCTTGTAAAAACACGACCCGAGGCGCTCTGTGTTCGTCACGTACAATATCGAGTACGGAGAGATCCTTAACACCCCACAGCCCGAGACAATGTCCCAACAACCACCTTCCACTGAGATGCTCATCGTTTCGCTTTGAAGTAGCAAAGGTCGCTACCTCGTCGGCATTTGCAAGCGGGACATCATCACACTCAAAATGTCGGATTGGCATTGAATAAACCCGTACGTGTTTTGAAAAAGATGGAGGGACATCGAGGAGAACGACATCGGATTCCATAGCCTCACCGCTTAGCGATTGAATTCGAATTTCTGTTCGTCAGCAACTGGAGCCATCGCCTTCAGCCTCAAGCCTTTCATCGCCAGAATCGGGGCATCATCATCACCAACAATGACAACATCATGAACCGTAACACCTTCTTCATCAGAGGAGGTTTGTATGCTTCTTAGACGGAGGGTTTCATCGTTCTCTGGCACACGAAGCATGGTAGACCATCCAATACCAACCGGTAGACTGCTGAAACCCTTAGACTCCATTGCGACCAAGCCTGCATTTTGGAAACCGGCTTCAATCAGCATTGGAAGGGCCTCCAATAGAACGGCTTCTCCTTTGGATTCACTTGAGAATTGGTCCGTAAGAGGGAGCTGGTGTCGCATCAAAGCCAGTCCGTCAATCCCAGGCATTTCTTCGTCACCAACACCTCGCAACACGCCCCCATGCGATTGGAATCGTGCTCCGTGGAAATAGCGCATGTAAATGAATGCTGGATTTTGGACGAGTTCTCCAGAAGGAGGAATTCCAATCGCCGGCAGTTCATCGACTTCTCGTTGTAGGAATGGACAAAGGTCTTCGCACTTTTCTACCAATCTTACGGTCGCAACGTGGTGTTCTCGTTCACCGAACACTTCCCCTTTGGAATTGGTCAGGTCCGAAACTAAAGAACACTTTATCCATGTCATATCATCTTCTTGACGGTCAAGTTGGGCGATTACACGAACCGTCATTGGCCCTTTCATCAGTTTAACAGGTAGGCCAAACGTGACCCCTTCAAAGCCTGCTAAGCAGGTTGATGGGCGTAAAAGAAGGGAACTTTGTGCAAACATCTCAAGCGCCATAACACCAGGGTGGTATGGGACACCGTCAATCGCATGGTCGGTCAGGAACGGATGGTCTTCGACCGAAAGCGTGCATTGCGTTGTCATATGGGAACCTTCTACCAGACTCAATACCTTGTCAATGAAAGGAAAGCGGGCAGGGTCAGCAATGGTTCCGGCCATACCGGGGGGCAATTTCAACGGAGCCTCCCTGAACGAATCAAATCGGTCCATAAGACCGAGAGAGCCGCAACCAAGGACTCTTCGCTTTCCACCGCGAAGAGCTTCATCAACGAAGATCTTGACGCCATCTTCAACCGAAAGCGTTTCAATTCCTGCCGCTTCAAAGACGGCTTCAATTGAACCACGTGTGGCCATGCCGACATCCCTCCAACCGGTCCATCCGATGGCTACTGCTCGGCATGAGGAACTTGCAGTGAGCCGTGACATCTCTGCATCAAGAACAGAATTCGCCGCTGCATAGTCAGTTTGCCCACCATTGCCGAAACGGCCAGCTACACTTGTGAAACATGCTGCAAACTCCGGATAGTCTCGGCCAGAAGCCTGTACTGCGCCAAGCAGTGCTCGCCATCCATCGACTTTGACACGCACAACTCTGTCAAAGATCTCATGAGATTTGTCGCTCACAAGTTTGGAGTCTTCCAATCCAGCACCGTGGATAATTCCAGTAATGGGTGATTCAAGTCCTTCTCCAAGAGATACAAGAGCGTCATGGTCCATGGCATTCACGGAACGATATTCCGCCGTATTACCAGTCTGTTGTATGGTGTCAATCGTGATGTAAACATCCATGCTCCGGGTAAACTTCTGCCATGAAGAATTCCATTCAACCATGGTAACTTTGCCATTCTCCGAACCTTCAACCAGGCGTTCTCGTAGTGCATTCTTTTCGTCTGAAAGTTGCTCTTTGGTCCAACCAATCCACGATTGTGTTGATTCAATTAACGATGAACGCCCGAGAAGAATGAAGTGCGCCCCTGCATTTGGACTGGCTTGTGCAACACCGATAACCGATGCGGCAGTAACTCCCGAGCCACCGCCAGAAACCAGCCACGTATCTTCCTTGGTCAAGGATTTGGGGTCTTCCACGAGATTCTCGGCAAATGCAACAAGAGCCCATCGTCGCCCATCTCGGTCCAAACCAATTTCAACTTCTCCGCCAAGTTCGAACAGATCATGTTCAATTTGCTTTGCAGCCTCTCCATCTTCGAACAGGATATCCGGATGAAGGTCAATTGCTCTACACCGCAAGTCCGGTCGCTCAAAGGCATAGGATTTGGTCACGCCTGAGGCAGCACACTGAATGGAATTGAAACGCTCACCAATGTTTCCATGGCGGCCGTCCATAGCGGTAACAGAGGCAATGATGGCTGGCTTTTGGTCAGAAAGATGGTGATTCAATTCTTTGAGTAACGCAAACCAACCGTGACCAGCTAGAGCAATTTGTGAGGATGGTATCGTATCTTCTTCCCATTGGGCCGATGCGATTTTTATTGGAGCCATGTGAATCAGGGCCCCGATGGATGTAGCCTTGAGTTGTTCACATATCCATGCGAGGTGCTCGGGTTGCTCTGGGTCTGCTCTGTAGACGGTTCGTCCACCTTCGTCAAGAACGGATGGGTCACGAATACGACTCTCAAACCCAACACGGACTGCATGGAGCCCTCGGGCATCCATACGTTGACAGAAGGCCTCTGCAATCCCCCATCCATCATCAGTGACAACCACGGTGCCGTCGATGGAAAGTGGGGCTGGAATACCGGTGCAGTCTTCAACTTCAACCTGCCAGCGACGAGTTCCGAAAGATACTCCGGAGTGTTCATCGGGAATTGCTGGGGACTCCTCAGTTGGTTCAACCGGAAGAGGAGCATCCGAAGATACGCCACCCGTCATTTTGATGATGTAGGCAGTGAAATGGTTCAAGGTTGGGTGGTCAGAGAGAACAAAGTCCTCATCGACTGGAAGCGTGAACCGTTCTCGGATATCCCCCATGATTTCCGCTTGTTTGACAGTATCAATGCCGAGTTCACCCTCTAAATCTTGGTCCATTTCAATAAAGTCGGCAGGATAACCAGTATGCTCAACGACAACTTCGATAAGAACTGCTTCAATATCGGGATTAGTCCCTGTTGCTACGGGCGGTTGTACTGATGTGACAACCTCAGCAGGAGCGGGAGTGGACTCAACATATCCTGCTGGAGCAGCAGGTGGTTCTGGTGTTGGGACAGTCCCTCCCTGCATCTTTTGGATGTAACCCATCATGTGGTTCAAGGTTGGATAATCCGAGAGAACAAAGTCTTCATCGATTGGAAGAGAGAAACGTTCTCGGATATCCGCCATGATTTCCGCTTGTTTGACGGTATCAATACCAAGTTCTCCTTCCAAATCTTGGTCCAACTCAATGAAGTCGGCTGGATACTTTGTATGTTCAACGACAACTTCAACGACGATGTCTCGCATGGATGCGTCGTCTACTACCGATGTGGGCGAAGCCAATGGCTTCATGTCCGCAACGACCTCTTTAGCCGCAACTGAGGAAGATACGGGCGGTTGAGGAAGAGGTGCAGGAACTTCCCCCCCCGTCATCTGTTGAATGTACGAGATCATGTGATTCAACGTTGGATAGTCTGATAGGATGAAATCTTCATCCACTGGAAGTGAAAATTTTTCTCTAATGTCGGCCATAATTTCCGCTTGCTTAACGGTATCAATGCCGAGTTCACCCTCTAAATCTTGGTCCAACTCAATGAAGTCAGACGGATATCCAGTGTGAGTCACAACGACATCAATCACCGTTTGAACGGTGGATTCATCGGTTGCAATCGGAGCAGCGACTGCCCGTGCGGATGGAGAGGAAGGTGCAACCACTGGACTCGGAGCGGGCTCATGTACAGGGTTCGGAGCGGGCACTTCGGGCTGAATCGATGGCTTACCCTCCCAGTCCTCTGTAGGTTGCCAAGTATCTCCTTGTACCCCGCCATGGAGATTGTCATCACCATTGACGTATGCTACGAGTTTATTCTGAAGGACCCGCATCACTACGTCATCTGTTCCCGCAAGGTTCCTGGCCCAAGCCAACAAGACTGCCCCGTTGATTCGCTCACCTTCAATGGGCCAACGACGAACCAGCGAAAGTGCAATTTGTGAACCAAACCCTGCTGCAAAACGAAGACCATACTGAAGTTCAGGGTAGTCGCCACCTTTTGAAAGATTCAAATCACCTAATTCGGGGTCCTGTTCTTTGTGATTAGCAATCGGGGGAATACGCCCAGTGAGCATTCCATAAAACATGCTTGCGTCTTCAATACCTACCGCCATTGGGTGTCCTGTGAATCCTTTAGTATTGGCAATGACGAGCTTATCCGTAGATTCTCCAAAGGTTTCTCGGAGTGCTTTGACTTCGGATTGAGCAGAACCACCACGTGCCGGAGTGTAGGTTTCGTGGGAAAAGAAGACCGTCTTGGGAGCGATTTCATGTCGGTTAATGTCCCATCGTTGTTCCATTGAAGTGATGAAACCGTTGACGATTTCACCTACATGTTCGACGTCAAGCCGAGTTCCGTGGTAGGCAGAGTTTGCAGTTGTGGAGCCGAGGAATTCTGCAATCGGCTGAACACCACGTTGCTTGGCTTCAGAATGACGTTCAACAACAAACGCTGCGGCCCCCATTCCGAGAATAAGTCCATTACGGCGGCGGTCAAAGGGTAAAGCCGTCTCCTCAACAACATTGTTCGTTGCAGCCGCTCCTGATGCTGCGAATCCACCTGCAATCCATTCCCAAAGGTCGTCACCGGTTACGTCGTCTCCACTGATGATGACAACGCGGTCCACTCTGTCGTTCTCAAGCCAGTCCTCAGCAACACCAAAAGCTGCTGTAGCAGATGCACATGCAAGATTGATTGTTGTGTTGGGCCCACGTATTCCCGTATATTGGGCAAATTGTGAATGCCCCATGTTGAGGGCTTGGAAGAGATAACGACGGTCAAATCGCCCTTCGCCATCATCTCCGTTGGTTTTTGCATGCTTTGAAGCCATTTGCAAACCTGGGAAACACGATGAAAATACAATACCGGTTCGTTCACGTTGGATTTGTGGAACCTGCCAGTTTCTAATGAGCCGAAGACCCCCTTTTCCAACTTGTTCAACTGGAGTTAGCGGTATACCTGCGTCGCGAAGTGCTAACAATCCAGCAGCAACCGACAACTGAGTGCTGATATCCCAAGCCAAGACTGCTTTCGGGTCAATTCCGAACTCTTCGGAGAGGTCAAACGCACCTTTGATTCCTGCAAGTTGAGGGATGTCTCCGAATACGGTTGCCTGGTCCATATTCACTGAGCCGTCCCGACCTTTGATCAAGCGTACAATGTTCTTATCCAACAGTCGTTGTTTATACTCATCAGAGACCTCACTGATGCATGTTTCCCCTCGTACGAGTTTCTCAAATGTATCTTCTGAAAAGACTCGGTCCATACCGGGCAGTCCAAGGGAGACTCCAGTGATTACGAACGGGTCGACATCTCTGGTTGAGCCAGAACGAGAGTGCACTGCAGAAGTTGTTTGAACGATGTGTTGTTGTTGCAATTGAGCAGGAGCAGTGACGGTAGACATTGGCGTCCATGAAGAAGGGGGCATGCGTACCCAACGAGCCAGATCGCCGGCTGTTTGGGCCTTGCTCGCATCGTATTCCCCATCGGTTTCTGCTTCTGCAGCCAGTGTTGAAATCACTTGTTGGATGGAAGATTCATTCAAGCCCAAGCCTTCACGAAGCATAACGTGCCCGTGACAGAACGATGCAGGATAATTGCTGAATGTTCCAATCCGGTCGCCGACATAAGCACGAATTGCTCGCTCAAGAGCAAACTCGCTGTCAATCGCAGGCGGTTGAACTATGGATTGAACGGATGCAATTGCAGAGCCACCGCCGTTTGGAAGAGGTCTTGCCCTAACGCGGAGAGATTCAAGCTCAGCCGAGGATGCTCCCGTCGCCGTTACCTGTTCCTGGTGAGCTTCAATAGGCCCAGCCCTGAAGGCTTCACTCAAGACTTCTGAATTGGAATCCGGCCATTGAGGTGGACGGCCGGCGAGCGCAAGCGCCCCCAACGCCGTCAGGAATGTCGCAATACCACCTTGTTTAGGGTGATTGGACATGATGGGTACGTGTGGGCGGCCCTCTAGAATTTGCATGGCAAACATCGTCAGAGCACGTTTTGGCCCAACTTCAAGGAAAACACGCCCTCCTGCATCGTACATGGTTTCAATTTGCTTGGTCCATTCAACAGCAGAGGCCATTTGAGGAGCAAGTTGGTTCAAAATTCCAGCCTTCGAGTCTGCTCCGTCCATCGGATAGAAACTCCCGTCCACATTTGCCGTAATTGGAATGCTAGGCCAGCGAATTTCTAGCCCCTCTAAGAACCGACGCAATGGCTCGTTTGCAGGAGCGACAATGCGAGAGTGGAAGGCGTGAGATGTTGCGAGTTCAACACTGTTGAATCCCTTGGATTCAAAAGCAGCCATAGCTGCCCGAACGGGTTCTGTTTCTCCCGCAATTACGGTCATTTTAGGCGAGTTTTTGTTGGCTGCGATGACGTAACCTTCTGTCGATTCCAAAATTGCTGCAACCTCTTCATAGGGAGCTGTTACGCTTGCCATGAGCCCTTTGTCGTCAATTTCAACCGAGCCCATTTCTGTGCCGCGGGCAGCAGCAGCTCGGAGCGCCCCGTCCATGTCCAAGATTCCCGAAGACATCAAGGCCGCATATTCTCCAAGGGAATGGCCAGCGACCATGTCAGGGTGATGTCCGAACGCATTCAGAGTGCGTTCAATGGCGAGGTCAGCAGTAAGCATGGCGGGTTGAGTATACTCTGTTTGCTTCAGTTTATGCTCAGCCTCTGTTCGTTCTTCAGCGCTTAACGAATCTCTCAAAACGAAACTGGAGAGTGACTCTCCGTCCAACACATCAACCATCGTTATGTCGGCTTGTTCCCAAACCGAGGCAGCAGGTGAAAAGCGTTTGACGAGGTCGTTGGTCATCCCAACATATTGGCTTCCTTGACCGGGATACATGTGAGCAACCTTTGCTTCAGCAGGCAATGAAGGTTCAGAACTGATAAGAACGCCTTGTGATTGAAGGAATCCCCACTTTTCAGAATCATCCATCGCCTTGAGAGCCAAGCCTACCCTCTTGTCAAATTCGGCCCAAGATGTAGCGATAAGGGCCATTCTAGCATCGGCCTTTGCATCATAGGATTGGCTCGCCGTTTGAAGGGCTTCTGACAGTCTGCGTCCTCGGGGATCTTCATCAAACCGTGCGCCTGTAAATTCTAAGGCCGCAAGAGCATCCTTCAATCCTCCGACACTGGCTGAAGAAAGAAGGAGGAGACCCCCTTCGATGGATTTCAACGCTTCATGATTCATTGACGGGGTGGCGTTGACATCAAGGATTGAAGCCGCCATAGTCTTTGGTGCAGAACGAGAATAAGCGCTCCAGCGCATCTCCCATTCTGAAGCAAGAGGGCGATGCACATCAGGTTCGTATCCCTCAAGAGCGATGTGGAAGTTGGTCCCTCCAAACCCGAATGCGGAAACTCCAGCACGTCGGGGATTATCGCTTGGCCTAGGCCACTCAAGCGCCTCGGTCGGTACGAAAAACGGTATGTTGGACCAATCAACTGTAGGATTGGGAGTTTCAAAATTTGCACTTGGAGGTATGGTGCGGTGATGCAACGCCATGACCGTTTTCATGATTCCTGCAATTCCAGCCGCAGCCTTAAGGTGGCCAATTTGAGATTTAATTGAACCAACTGCTACCTTCCCAGTCCCACCAAGACCCGTCCAAAGGCGAGATAGTGTTGACAATTCTGTTGCATCTCCAACCTTTGTTGAAGTTCCATGAGCCTCGACCAATTCTACAGAAGATGCGGGATAACCTGCTTGATTGTAAGCCCGAGCGATAGCTTGTATCTGCCCCCTTTGACTTGGTGCCGTGATGCCTTTACCGCGTCCGTCAGAAGAACCGCCGATACCTCTGATGACACTGTAAATTTCATCGCCGGACTCGATTGCATCGTTCAACCGCTTGAGGACCAATACGCCTGCACCCTCTCCCATCACAAATCCATTCGCACGAGCATCAAACGGAGATGAATGGGTTGGAGAGAGCGCCCCGATGGCTGAGAATTTAGCGAAGGTGGCTGGATCCATCGTCCGGTCTGTTGCTCCGGCTAGCATCACGTCGACTTGGCGGGTTTGGAGCAATCTGCATGCATCCAAAACAGCAGCCATTGATGATGCGCATGCCGCATCCATGGCATGATTCGGCCCTTGCAAGTCAAGGAGATTTGCAACGCGACCCGAAACAACGTTTGCGAGTTCGCCAGGCATGGTGTCTTCGTCAACACGCGGAGTTCCTTCGTTGATGTTCGCTACAAAGGATTCAGCATTCCCTGAAGGCATCCCGTGAGAAATAGCGGTTTCTTTCGTGTGGTTTGACCAAACACGTATGTTGGAGAGATTTCGGTTTTCTCCACCCAATGCATTCGCGAAAACAACTCCAGTTTTGGAGCGGTCGATGTCTTTTGTCTCAGCACCGTAACCTGCGTGCTCTATTGCGTCGGCCGCAACTGTGACCGCCCATAGTTGACAGGGGTCAATCTGAGGGAGCGTCCCAGGAGGTTGACGCCATCTGCGCCAATCAAACTCATCACCTTTGACGAGAGCACCGATTTTTGAGTAGGTGAATCCCTCGGTGTGTTGCCCAGGACCTCCTTCTTTCCAAAAGTGATTGACGGGCCCTGGCCACCTCCCTTCAGGCAGGGGCGCAATACTGATTTTTTTCTCAATGATGTTCTGCCAAAAGGCGTCAATATCCGGGGCATCAGGCATCAGAGCGCCCACGCCCACGACCGCAATCGGTTCAAAGGGGCCCTGTTCGAGACCCTCGCATGCCTTGCCGTCTTGAGTGGTAATCGTCATGTTATTCACCTTAATTCATGATACTTTCCGGCACCATCGTAATTGAGTAGCCCGCATCAACGTAAATGCACTGGCCCGTAACTCCAGAAGAAAGTGGACTGGAGAGCCAAAGTGTTGCACCAGCGACATCCTGTTGACTGACGTTTCTCCGGAGAGGGGCATTGGCCTCAACATGGTCTAAGATTCGGTCAAATCCGGGTATGCCCCCCGCTGCAATGGTCCGTATAGGCCCAGATGAAATGGCGTTCACTCGGTGACCTTCAGGGCCGAGATGGCATGCAAGTTCACGCGTCCAGCATTCCAAAGCAGCCTTAGCCATGGACATGATACCGTAATTTGGGACATATCGGTTTGCGGCTGCATACGTCAACGTTACCGTGGATGAACCCGGATTCAAGTAAGGTAGGGCGTGTTTCAAACATCGCTGTAACGAATTTGCAGAAATAGTCATTGCCGTATTGATGTCCTCTCCTTCAACAAAGAGAATCGGGCGGTCGAAGCATGCTCTTGGGGCAAATCCAATGGCGTGGATGAGAATGTCTGCTTTCTTGCCAGGATGGTCTTGAGCGAAGGCATCGAAGAATTCCTGTGTGGTCGCATCTGATGCAACATCAAGAGGATAGAATCCTCCGATTGATGGAAGTTGGTCCTTCAATTGGAACACGCGGCTCATGAATCGCTTCTGATAACCCAGGTAGAGGGTCACTCCTGCTGCTGCAAGTTGTTGACAAATAGCCCAAGCGATGGAGTCTTCGCTAGCTACGCCGAAGACAAACGCTGTTTTCCCTTCTAAACTCAGCATGAAAACACTCCGTGACCAATAGGTGTAGTGCGCTACACCAAGCCTTTGAGTGTTGCCTTTGAAAACGGCCCTTAGAGCGCCAGTTGACCACCTTAGTGATTTAGCCGAAAGTGATGTTAGAATTACAAGTCTGCAAAGACATCATCCAAATCATCAACATCATCCATCATATCGTCAAGATCATCAAGATCATCATCCAAATCCCCGAAGTCAAATTCTGCTTCAGTTTCTTCTTCGTCATCAACCTCAACGGGTGGGACATACATTGGTTGTGAGTCCGCACGCTTTCGGAGTGCTTTACTCAGCGCCACAATGAGAATGATGCCAAACAGTCCTGCTGCAGCGATTCCACCATAGAGGACTGCGTCGTCTTTACTTAACTCTTCAAGGCCTCCACCGAGACTGCCCGCACCAGTGTTGGCTTCAAGTTGAATACTGAGAGTGGTTTCACTAAGAGTTGCGTCGGCATCGTTTACACTTGAAGCCTGGAGTGTGATTTGATAACGGACATCTTCAGGAATACTTGAGGGTGAACGAAGGGTGAATTCGAGTGTATCAGAAGTTGAACCCTTGTCGACAGATACCGTAAGGGTTGCTCCGCCAGGGAATGTGAATCCTGCCTCTTCGAGTTCGTCTTGATTCTCCACGACAATCCGGATATCATCGTTGCTGTTTCCGTTATTTTGTGCTTGGAACGTCAGAGGTATTTCTTCGGCAGAACTCAGCGTCCGAGTACTCTTGTCAGCAACACTGAGGTCCACCATTCCAAACACTTCAATACCCAGTTCACCTTCAACCGTAGCATTGCTAGCAAGTGCTTCAGGCCAATCCAAACTGGCAACATTTGTCACAGTAGCAACGAGGGTAAAATCGTACAATAAATCTGCTGCGAGCCTGCTTTGCCCAGAAAAGGTGACGGTGAAGTCCTCTTCATCTCCAGGGGCAAGAGTGAATGAATCATCTTCAAGAGTCATTTCAATTTCCACGCCGTCCCATTCTTTGTCAACACTAATTTGCTCTTCAAATGATGAAGGATTTGTCAACGTGCAAGTAATTTGAACTTCGGGGTTACTGTTGGGTGGACGGACATCGATCTTAGGCTTCTTTTCATCGCAATCAATCTCAACACCTGGGGCAGTAGGGACTTGTGAAGAAGCGGTTAACGGCAAGGACATGGCGAGCATAATAACGGCAAAAAGCGTTAACTTTCGTGTCGAATACAAGGTGCACACCAGTTACGGGTAGGCTCCCCCTTTGATGAATGTGATGGAGCAAAAGTCCGAAACATTGCAGATTTCCGTATAATCATTGTCAAGGGAATTCAGCACCATAGACTCGTTGCGCAAGATCCTGGTGGGTATTCCAAAGAACTTCTTCTGGAAGACCCGCAGCGGCGAGTTGTTGGGTTCTTTTTGGGACTGTTTTCGGACCCAAAACTGCTCCGGGTCTTCGTAAATCATCCATGTAATCGGTTTCGATGAAAAATCCGTGGCTGGACGCCTCATATGAAAGCATTAATTCCTCCACGGCCCCTTTTCCGACAAGGACACTCGGCGTCAAACCGTGAGTCGCAGAGACATCGACGTTTGCTGGAGCATAATGCCGTACAAGTTTGACGAGATCCATCCCTTGCTTTTGAGCGCGTTGAGCGAGGTCAGGGTAGGTCGCATCGCTTTCTCCTTCAACATGCAACTGAAGCGGCAACCCTTGTTGCGCAGCCAGATGCATTGTTTCGTCCAAGAGTTGATTTGACAAGTCTAAAATCCGCTCATCAACAGGCCAATGAGGCCTCCCTACCTCTCCAATTGCATGGGCTTGACCCTCTCCGATAAATTCCAAGGCAGCATCTATGGAATGACGGTAATTTGTAATGGCCTTCTCTTCACCAGAGGATTCGTCTTCGCTGACCCACCTCTCAAACTGGTGAGCGAAGGCCGCAGGATGCGGTCCAAGAACCACCCGAACGCCTAGTCCAACTTCACTCCGAACTTTAGCGGCCATGCCAATAGTATCTTGATAAGCCGTACGATGGCCTTCTTTTGTTTCGGGCGGTTGTGAAAAATCAGGGCAGTGGACAAGGACGATGTCGGTCCCACCTGCCCGTTGAAAGTCCCTCGCAGCATCCAAGTACCGACCCTTGCGATTGAGGTGAAAATGATTGTCCAAAATTGGACCGTCATATGTCATACTCATCCCTCAAATTTGGTCAACGAAATAACCACGTTCAGTGAACTGGTTCTTCCAATAAACAGCAGCCATAGCGACCATGTTAGGATGGCGTGCATCCGTGACAATACATTTCCCATTCGGCCATATTTGCACCGTGAGTTTGTGTCGTGTATCAGTAAGAATCGTGCATCCAAGGCGCTCGTCGTATTCGGTTGTTCCTGATGTGAAGGAACCTGCGATGGCTTGCAGGTTGACGGATTGCTCATACTTGAACGAAGTAACGACTGGACCCAACTCAGCCATGAGGCCAGCATCATCCATGCCGAGGCGAAGCAAGAGTTCCTTCGCTGCAGCTCGCGCAGCCTCTACACGGTGGGTTCCATGAACGACGATTCTGCCTTCCTCGTCAATAACAAGCGTTGCTCGAGGCCGGTCCAGGACTTTGATGACCACGCCGCTGTTGCGTTGACCCCCAACCATCTGGACGACCTTTTCTTGGTCAATAGGAGTAGGGCATACGAACCGAACGAGTTGATTTTCAACGCGCACGTCAACTGAACCTGATGCCATTTCACTCCTCCTCCGAACCTTCGCTGTGAGTCACTGTTGATGAAATCTCCTCTATTTCAGGAAGGTTGTTGAGGGCCTCAAGAATCATCGGACGCTGAGGCATGTGAGCAACGACAAGAAGAACTGCTTCGTCCCCATGTACTTCACGAAGAGAGGCCAGAGCACCCCGTATTCGACTGGCAAAACGGACGTCTCGTCTCATGTTTAGTTCGGGTGTGCTCAGCCATTCGTTCAATTCCCACCAAGCAGATGCGAGAACGCTAACCGAAGAGAGATTGTTGGGTTGACCTTTCGGAGGTGGTTGGGCCAAGAAGAGGTTTTCCTTGACCGCTCGCTTCCACCGTTTACCGCTTCTGATCATACCCAGTAACTTCCGCCAATGAGAAACCGCTTTTGCTTGATTGGTGAGATAGTCGCTCCAATCCTCATCATCCGCCAAAGGTTCAATGAAAAATACATCTCGCTTGTGACGGTCAGCATTCCGTTGTAATCGTCTCGGTTCGGGGTCAGGAAACCTTCCCCCTTGAACGTCTTCAAGAGATTCAATCCCTTCAAGATACTTTGAGAAGGCGCCCCCAGAAATGAGACCGTAAGTCATGTTGATCCCGTACGACTCTGCTTCGTCTTTTTCCTCTTGAACCCACAAATCAACAACATCCGGAGCGTCGAGAATCGCCAGTCCATGCCATACGCCCCGAGGACGCATAGCATTGGGATAAACCACCGTGGGAAGTGTTCCGTGAATCACAACCTTCCCTCCATCGGGGTCCGTCCAGACCTCATCGGCCCAGGTATGCTGGGAGGACATGTAATGCCTCACTGATTGTTGACCCAATCATGAAGAGCAGCAATGTCCCAACCCTGGTCAAAGTAACCCTGTATTTCGGATTGTGTCCACTGAGGGAACTCCTTCATTGCTTGAGCCATTGTTGGGTCAACATCTGCTGGAATTTCTGCAAGAACCTTGCCGCTTCCCTCTTCGAGGTATTCATCGTCGTCTTCATATTCGTCATCGAGCATGGATTCGCCGCCACCTCTACGAGCAAGAACAACGACTAAGGTGCCAAGAACTCCAATAACGACGACGAGGAGGCCAACGATTAGGAGGAAATTAGACGAGTCATCATCTTCTGCAATCTTAACATTGAATGCGTCGTTTGCATCATTACCGTCATACAACACATCGCCTGTTCCATTCACAGAAACAACATAGTACATTCCGGTTGTTTGTTCGCCGAAGGGTTCCAGTTCAATCTTGAACCAAGCTTTCTCTCCAATTCCAAGTTCAGTCACTTCAATGATCCCTTCAGATGCCGGAGTCAAGCCGTTCATAACGGACTTCACTGTAAGTTGAGTCGAACCCGCCATTGTCCCCGTGTTACGAACTTCAACCTCAAGGTTCATCTTGTCCCCGACTCTTGGATTGTCGTCAAGGCGGACATTCAAGATCTCAAATGTAGCCTCTTCATGAATGAAGGAATACATCGACTTGTGTTGAGCAATACTGGAGACAATCGGTGAAACTGAACCATCGTCTTGAGGTCCACCACCGAGACGTACACCAGAGCCAGCAGAGTCAACACCTGAAACCCACATAACAATTTCAACGCCACCCATTTGGCTTTGAGGCGGGTCAAATTGTCCATCACTCAGCGGCCACAAATCAAGGCAGGTTGAACTACCCACATATCCGCCGGGTGTGGTTTTCAATTCAAGAGCCACACTCTTTGGTTCGGCAGTCCCGAAGGCCTTGACATACTCGCCCCAAACCAAATCGTTTTGCGGGTCGTCATAGAATTTCCAATTGACCATCAAGTCTCCGTAGAACATTGCTTCCTGTTCTGCAACCGTTACTGTAAGGTCGACACAATGGAAGGTCGCTGTAGACAATACATCGCTGATAATAGCGCCCGTTTCACCTTTTTGAGCCAACCATGAATTTGCGAGAACTGTAGGTGCGGTTCGGTCTACCTTGATATTGAACGTACTGCATCCATAAAGCGGATTATCTTCACAAAAACCAGCAGTGAAGTCTTCGGCTCCTGTTGGGAGATTGACCAATTTGAATTCGTAGGTATATTCGTTGGTAAACACTGGTGCAGTGATGTTGATTGCAAACACCCCGCCAGAGAAATTATGATATGTTGTTTCACTGGATTGGAAGACATACCCTTTGTCTCTGCTTTCTTGAGTGTCAAGTGTTTCTAAGCGGGTAATTTCCATGGTGAGTTCTGCTTCGGGATTAACGAATACGCTGTTGAATATTCCATCACGGTATGCATATTGACCGGAGAAGTGGATGGTATCACCGGAATAAATGAACCCACGACGGACATCTTGTGTGTACGGGGCACTCATGTCTTCCAAATATGGAGTGATCATGAGGTCATTCGCAGAATCGTCACGAACATCGAGCCTTATTCCGTCGCTGTAATACCACTTCTGGATGTAACGTCCAGGAGATGGAAGCATTCGGTAGAGCGCGTTATCCAAGTCTTGCATAAATAATTCAGGCGTACTTTCTGCTGTAAGACCAACAACTCCCCAGTCGATTCGGATAGGGATATCCAGAATGAAGTCAGATTCGAACGGATCGATGAGGGCTGTTCCATCCAATGCGCGGAGAGATGGCCCCACGCTATCGTCGTCTTCTTGGACGATTTCGATGTAAGGGCTGTCAGTCCATGCTGTATCGTTACGTGGGAAGTACCACACGATCATATCGTCACGGGTCTTGTCAAGAACGACCTTGAAGTAGTCAATATCTCTCCATCCATTATCGTCGTTTGCTTCTACCAGAAGATGGTAGGTATTTCCGGCATACATGGTTTGATTCCATTTTCCTTCCCATTGCATTGAAGCCGAGTTGAGGAAACTGCTTCCCATTGAATCTTCAACGAAGAAGTTGCGAATGACTGGACTTTCAGAAGACATAGAAACATAGGTCACCTTGTCGTTCTCAAATCCAGGAGCGCCACCATCAATCGGGTTGCCCGCTAGGTCGTAACCTTCAATCCAAAGCGAAACTTTCCCTTCAGGGTCTTGCCCAACGTTAGCATAGTCATTGAAGACACCGGTGTAGTTAGCCGTAGGAGCCTCCCCGTCGCCTTGCAATGTAATGGTTGCATATTCCGATGCGTCGGGTATTCCGTCGCTGTTAGCGTCATGGTCGTGCTGAACCCAGTAATGCAGGTCAAGTGTTGCTGGTGGATTAGGCAAGTCTTGGCTGTTCATTCGAATCTCTTGGGATTCTTGAGGAACAACCCATGTATCGTCAAGCAAAAGACGCCAATCGTTGTCTGTTCCCGGGCTCAATACTTCAATATCAAGCAAGTTGGGTTCATAAGTATCAATGGTGATGTCGAATGGAATTGCGCATGTCTCATCGGGATTGTACATGGTAGGCGGGCAAAGAATATCTCCTCCTTCATATCCTCGGATAGCAAAACGGTAAGTTTCGCTACCAGCTGCTGAACCAAGGTCAATATTCCAATTGAAGTCGCCACCGATAGTTCCTGAGCGGTTAGCAACTTCTTCCCATTCAGTGGTGATGTTTCCATCCGTATTGTTGACATGCTTGAGTTCTAGAACGAGGAAGTAAGCAGCAGGGTCTGGGGAGTAAGGTAGGTCTTGAAGACGGATTTCACCCACGAGATTGATGTCCTGACCGGATTCTGCATCCGTAAGCGATTGTGCGACTCCGATGCTGTTTTGCAACTCAAAGGATGTGATGCCTGCATCGTTTTCTACAGCATTGCCGACACTTGGATCAAACAAAAGAGCGTCTGGAAGACCGTTTACGTTGCTTGCTGTTGTTAGTCCAGCGTACATTCGTACAGCCTCAGTATCGTCCCAGTTTGAATTCACACGGAAATGCCATTTCACTTGTTTTCCATTGGTATATTCTGAAACCGAAGATGTGGATTCAAGGGTGATAAGGTCATGTTCGTCACTCGCTTCAGAGAATTGCATGAAATCGGACCATGAGAGCTTAATGTAATCTGTTGGAGATTCAAAAGTCACCCAAGCCTCTGACAATGCTGTTCCAGTCAATGGATCAACCGCATGTGTTGTAATAACTTCATAGATTTCCCCATTTGGATAAAGTCCTGCAGGGTTATCTGTTACTGAAAGCGTATTGCTGTAACCTGTACTTGAGGAAACCGACAATCCGCTGAACTCAACGCCCCCTCCGGTATCGGAATGAACACCAATAGGGACGCGTGCATTTGCACCGCCACCCGTCCAAAGTGCAATACCTTGATTGAGTTCAATATCAAACCCGTCAAGCGTGTTGATGGTTGTGGAGTAATTGTAAACAATATCAAGACCAACTACATTTAGAGAAGTTCCAGATGAGGCGTTTGGTGAACTCACTGCAAACCGGAAGGTGACCCAATATCGACCAAATTCATCTTGATGGTTCCCAGCGACTGATGGATTGGTCAAGAGGCTGTTAAGGGCATCTTTGAATCCAAGAGGAGTTGGAAGTGCCTCGGTGATGATGATGCTTCTGTTCGGCATATCGCCCAATCCCACAGATTGTGATCCAGCCATGAGAGAAAGCGCGAATCCTTCATCGGGGTTCGAATTTGAGCGAATGGTGTTGTCATCAAACGAGACATCTGCGGATGAGATTTCGGCACCGGCTGGAAGCATGAAGAACGCCCCCTCAGCATCGCCGTTAACGTTGAGCGTCATACTTGCATCATCTGCTGCATAGTTGATGTTGTTCACCTTGTTGAGAATGAAGTTCGTTTGGCGCCCAAACATTCCAAAAGCGGGCTCGGTGAAGCCGTAGTCAACATCGCCATCATTGGCTACATCGATTCGTAGATGCTCTGCGTGGTGGCCAAATTCAAGGTCAAACCAAATCCCACTCACTTCGCAAAAGCCCATGTAGGATACTACAGAGGTGAAACCAAGAATTGGTGCCCCAAATGAGGTTTTGACATCAGCGGTCAAATTCACGGCATCGGATTGACCAACTGGGACGATGCTAATCTCTGGAGATTCACTGCAGCCATCTTGTATGTAGGGCGTTACCGATGTAATTGGATAACTGAATTTACTGCGATCTAAGCTGGTCGAAAACCCTTCTTGAATCAATGACGGAGTATACATCATCGGCATTCCCCCTCCAGGGGTTGACCAAATTCCATCTGCCACTGAACCAAAGGCAGTAGATGAGGCATTGAATCCGGTACCAACTCTCGTGCCCATGCTAAATCCGTGCATAACTGCGGTCGAAAGACGATCTGGCCCCGAGTCAAAATTGAAACGAAGGTTAACAGAATAGTATTTCGACGTGTCAATGTCCCAGAGTTCAATGATGTCCCCTGTAAGTCCGACCATTGGCACACCCGACGTGTCATTGATGATTCTGTTGTTTGCATCCAGAACGTCAACTGAAAGTTGGGCGGTCAGTGAGGTCGATGCTTCGATGCTTAGCAAACCATAGCCGTTGGGATGATTCTCTCCTCCGAAAACAGACGGAGAAATGCCACGAACTGTCATGCTAGCATTTTGGGGCAGGACATCACCAAGACGGAAATTGTCAATGTGCCACCCGGACATGTTGTCATCAAGAGGGGTTTCTGCTTCTTGGACGCCATTGTGTTCCATGACAAAACGGATTTGAACATAATCACCAATAAAATCGTTCAAGTCCACTGCAATTGTTGCCCATCCAGTTGGGTTCTGAGCATAGGTCGAAGAACCGGCTAGCCCATATTTTTGATTCGCACCTTGGCCGGATAATCCGCCACAGGTTGTGTCTATTTTGTTATCTAACTGCCAGGAATACTGTGCCCGTTGAGCATAGCCTTGACCGAACCCAATACCCGTGCTGTTTTGAGCATCAATCGGCAAAAACTGGAATCCTGAATCATCGGGAGGGAATCCGGGGTTTGGAGAAGAACGGATTTGCAAATACCCACAATCAGCATATCGAACGGAGTTTGTTGCACTGCCTGCATATGCCTCAAAATTATGCCAGGATGAAAAGGTCGCTGTTTTGCTCTTGAGTGTAGGGTTGACGTACAGTTCGGGTGAATTCATATAGAGTTCAAAGGGAAGTTCACCGTTGTCGTCGGTGTAATTGTTGTCACCGAGGTTTGTCCCCCAGCAATCATTTCCTGAGGCACAATTCGCAGGTACATCGGTTGAAGACGGAGCGCCATGAACCCATCCTTCGGCCCCTGGCGGGGGATTTGACAAGTCCAAGAAGCCAGCAAAAGTTCCTTCAAAATCAGTCAAGAACCCTTCAGCCTTGAGCGAGAGGGGAGTGGCATCTCCCGAACTGTCCTCGTATTGGAACAAGGTCTCATCCGAAAATTCGGTCAGTTGATTGTTATGAGCAGGGTTCCAAACACGATCGCTGGTTTCCAGGTCAATTCTAGAATGAGCTGCATGTTCAATCATTTCTGTTGATATCGTCATGGATGCTGCGGTCACGGTTTCTCCAACTGGAAGGTCAATCGCTCCATCAACAATGTTTGTCATTGGCGCACCATCGCGAATCTCAATATCAACTTCTGAAGAGCCGTCTGCAAAGGTGGTAACACTTGCACCAGCAAAAGGAGCAAGGAGCATCAAAAATACGAGGAAAAATGGTATACTTCTACGGGGTGTTTCATTCGGCATGGTGTCACCTACGCTCTCCGGAGGATTCATCCACATAAAACTTCGTCGCTCTCCTGTCATCGCCTTTTAATAAAGAATGATTTCACATCCTATTGTTTAACATGAGTTATGAGGGAGAACGCCTTGGGAGAAACATGGACCCTTACTCTACTGAACCCGTCACGCTCATTGAAGAAGTGTTTCCCCAAGACACCAATGCCTACAACACCCTCTTTGGCGGTCGGCTTCTTTCCCTCATGGATAAAGCAGGAGGTATCGCTTGTGCCAAATTTGCACACCGCGAGTTTGTCACCATTTCGATAGACACGTTGACCTTTATTGCCCCTGCACGACAAGGTGACCTTTTGGAAGTGACTGGAGAAGTCGTCTTCACCAGCAGCCATACGGCGTGTACCAAAGTAACGGCTTACACGATGAGCAAGGCCACTTGGGAAAAGAAGATTATTTGCGAGGGTTACTTTTTCTTTGTAGCGATTGATTCAATGATGCGGCCAATCCCGATTCCCCAATACACGCCGGGAACAGATGACGAAAAGAGCGAATGGGAGAAAGCGAAGGCCATTCGCGAACATATGTTGGCTCAAAAGGCTAAACGGTCGTCTTGAAATCACCCCCACCTTCATGAACAGGTCTCCGGTGGGCATCATATGGTCGTACTCAACATCGCTATGATTGGATCGGATGAACTGGCTAAGAGCATTGCAAAAGCCGCAGACCAAAGGGACGTCCATACCTATGTTCACAAGGAGATGGACGGCGATGGAGCACGCATCCTCTCGTTGATTCGCCCTGCCAAATACCCAGAACGGCTGCCTCCCTTCCTCAACGCTCTCTCTACGGCCCAGGTTGGAATCATTGAGGTCACAGAAGTCAATGCTACCCTCGGAGAAGTGCTCGTCGCTTTCGCAAGTTCGGGCATAACGAATGGAGTGGCGGTTCTGAACCCGCCAGAGGGTTCTTGGATTGACCAAGACCAGGTCGCTATGCTCTTCAAACAGGCTGGTTTGGCGGATTGGACCTTTGAAAAGAATGACGGTCCACATCTTCGGGAGTGTCTTTACACTCTAATGGACCAGCGCATCCCAGATTTGCTTGCAAATGCTGAAGCCCCACTCGTCATCCCTGTGGACCAGCACTTCAATGTCAAGGGGATTGGATTGGTTGCCATCGGCTATGTTCAATCAGGGACGGTTAGCGTTCACGACGAACTGATTCTCCTCCCTGCTAACGGAGGGGGCAGTGCAAAATCTCTCCAAGTAATGGACGATGATGTCCCCAGCGCCACTGCCGGAGACCGAGTTGGATTAGCACTTCGAAATGCAAAGGAGGAACACCTTACTGGAGGCACGATTATTGTTCATCCAGCAGTAGAAGATAAGCGAACCAACACCTCAGTTCCTTTAGCGGTAGAACAACATGTAAACTCCGCTGTTGAGTTATCGGTGTCCCCCTTCCAAAAGCGAGCTCTTGCTGTAGGCGATGTCATCCACGCTAGTGTTGACTTGCAATTTGTTGTTGGTCGCGTAACGGCCACAGAAGGTTCGAGCGTGAAAGTGACATGGGAGAGCCCTCTCTTTATTCGCAAAACAAACCCTCCACAGGTCTTGATTGCTCAACTGGATTCAAAACCAAGAATTATGGGCTCAGCCACGCTTGAAAAACAAAACTGAACACCAACTCGGCGAAGAACTTCCAGTGAACTATTTGCCTTCGCTTTCCTTGCGTTCTGCGGTGGATTGATAACCGCGTCCCGATGCTCGTGGAATTGGGATGCACGAAATTGGGCAGGATTCTGTACCAACGAGTGATAGTGATACTGAGATGTTCACTTCGCTACGTTTGGCGGAACCATCGGAACGGGTCAATATCAGTTTGGATGAGCGCATGCTGACCATTCAAGGCCAACGAAGTTCTGCGATCAATGTCCGTGTAGGAGCAATTGATAGCGTCCAACACCATTCGTCTAATCTTGTACCAAATTGGTTACTGATGGTAGGATTCGTCTCCATCTGGATTGGATGGAGACTCATGGTGCCGCCCATCTATCGATGGTCGTTTATGATAGCCGGCGGAGCGGCAATATTCGCACGAGTATTTACCAGGCAACCAACGGTAACCATACAAACTGCATCAAACGACACACACGTTCTTTTTGGAAACGAGCATACCCTTAAACACCTCACCTTCATTGTAAACAAACTTCTCAAAGGCAAGAGTTTGGCCTTTGCTCGTTTGGCTTGGGTTACTGTAAATCGCTCGTATCAAGAGGGAGAAGGAATGCTTCCTGCCCCCGAACTTCCCGTCGTCATCAATGCGCCAGTCCCCATCGATATGTTTCTCTCATCACTTGGTGAAGAAGAGAATGTGCAGCCCGCATCTAATCACGATGAGGAAGAGCCCGAATGGATGCCAACGCATTCGCACGAGCCGTTGCAGCCCACCGCAATTCCCAGTTTTCTTTCAACCTGGCATTCAGAACAAGCTGCAGCAGAACGAGCCAGTTATCCTGCGGACCATCGCCCCGCTCCAATACACCTTCCTGTCCTAGAGCCACAATACCGCCCACCAATGCATCAAGATTTTGTTGAATCCCCCCCAGACGTGCGACCACCTCAACCCTTCTTGCCTTCATTTTTTGGAGCAGAGGAGGTGCATATACCACACCGAAATCAAGACGTCGTTGAAGTTGATGAAGAACCAATACTCCTGGATGCTGAACTTATTCCAAGCATTGACTCAACCCCGGTTGAAGGTGAAGTTGTCATCCCCTCCAGTCCCCGAAAAAACATTACCCTTGAACGGGAAAAACCACTTCTACAACCACGAAAAGCTCGGGACCTAGAACAATCCTCATTCCGCCCCCGCCATCGCCCGCAACCACGCTCTAGGGACATAGAAGGCCCCAGAGGTTTCTTAGGACAACTACGCAAGGTTGCAAGTGAAATTCTTTACGGAACAAAGGGACCTTCAAGACCCTCCCCTTATGGAACGAGCAACACATCATCGGCTCTTAGAGAACAGGCACAGCAAGCTCAAGAAGACCAAACGGGCGAAGTATTACGGAGCCTTTCGAGTGAAAACGGTGGTGTATTTGGTCACGATGAGATGGAACGGTTACAAGAGAAAGTAGAGACCATGCTTGCAACCGTTGGAGAAATGGATTCTGAACGTCAGCCTACCAACTTAGATGATGTTTCATTCGCAGACCTTCAAGCATCCGTGCATGAAGAGGACCGAAAAGTCCGACAGTTGGACGAATGACTTCAAGAAAATTGAATCATGCCGGTATAATCCGCCAGTCTTTGCTCAAACTGGCCGGATGTCAACTTGCAAAGAGCCTCTGTTCCGAAACTCATCAGTGTGAAACTTGCCGTCACTGTTGCAATGGCAAGTCCTTGTTTGAGTTCATCCAATGTGACAGGCCCTTCACTGAGTGAGAAATGGGCTGCGAGTGAGCCTGCGAAACTATCACCGCATCCGGTTGGGTCAGTGAGGTCAGCCGTTGGATATGCGGGGAGTGCAATCCACTGGCCATTGTGGAGAGCAATGACACCGTGCTCGCCTCGCTTGACTACCAAAGTCGCTGTTGAAGTTTGGTCGGCTAGCTGAGTCATTGCTCGAACGATATTGTCATCGCCTGCTAGCATCCTTGCTTCTCCATCATTGATGATAACCACATCTGAACGGTTCATAACGTTCAACAGATCCTGCTTAGCAATTTCAATCCACAGGTTCATCGAATCCAACATAGTCAGTCTCTTAGGAGATGTTTGGTCCATTACGGAGGCCTGAATACCGGGATGGAGATTTGCACAAAATACGATCGAAGGAGTAGAAAGTGGTGCTGGAACTTCGGGCTTAAAGTGTTCAAAAACATTGAGATAAGTGGCCTTTGTCACTGCCTCAGCCATGGAACCATGATAACTTCCTTCCCACCTGAATGTCTTCCCAGATGCTACTTGAATGCCCGTGAGATTCAAACCTGCATCGCTGAGTGTAGCCCTGTCCTCTTCTCTAAAATCATCACCAACGACGCCAACAAGGGATGCTGGTGAACGGTTTAGACGGTCCAAATGAAATTGACAAGCAAGGCCTGCATACGTCGCAGACCCACCCAGGGCGTCTTGTATCGAACCTTCTGGAGATTCAACTGAATCGTATGCAAGACTACCAACAACAAGGACGCTCATGGCCCACCCAAGCGGGGGAGATTCTTGATTTTACCGCAGGCATTTCAACCAAGTAATTCTTGATGCATATCAATGTACTGAATGGTAATGTTTCCACTGATGAAGTCTGGTTCATCCATAATCCTACGGTGTAACGGAATCAAATGTTCAACTCCAGTGATGACGGTTTCATCAAGGGCTGTTCGCATACGACGAACAGCATCGTCTCGGTCATGCCCCCAAACCAATAGTTTGGCAAGCAGGGAATCAAAACAACCAGGCATGTCGTATCCGGCATGGGCATGGGTGTCGCAGCGAATACCAAAGCCGCTTGGGAAATGACACTCCCATAGTCGCCCTGGACTTGGGATGAACTCACGAGGGTCTTCAGCGTTCAGACGGCATTGAATAGCATGCCCTCTCCATGTAATATCCTCTTGAGAAAGTGGTAGGTCCTCCCCTTGAGCGACCCGAACTCCAAGTTCCACGAGGTTGTAGCCTGTTAGCAGCTCCGTAACAGTGTGTTCAACTTGAACACGTGGATTGACTTCAAGGAAATAGAAGTCTCCATTGGCATCTCGTAGGAACTCAAACGTTGCAAGACCTTTGTAGCCAACTGCTTCTGCACCGCGACAAACCAATTCTCCGATTTCAGTACGTTTCTCATCATCAAGCCATGGCCCTTCTTCGACCAATTTCTGATGGCGGCGTTGAATGGAGCAAAAGCGCTCTCCAAAATGTATGGCCTTTTTGCCGTCTGCTAAAACTTGAAATTCGACGTGCTGAGCGCCAAGGATGTATTTTTCAACAAAGACCCGATCATCTCCAAACGCAGAACGGGCTCTCGACTGGCATAATTTCAAGGCTCCTTCAAACTCATCGGCTTGTTCAACAATTTGCATTCCAATTCCTCCGCCTCCTGCTGCGGCTTTGATGATTACGGGATAACCAATATCATCTGCGAGTTCCCGAGCAACGTCCGCACTTGCAATCGGTTCAGACGAGCCTTTTGCCGTTGGCAAACCTGCTTCTTCCATCGCCGCTCTTGCTTGTATTTTATCTCCAAGAAGTGTGATGACATCCGATGATGGACCAATGAAAGTAATACCTTCTTCTTCAAGACGAGCAACAAAGTTTGCATTTTCGGCAAGAAACCCGTATCCCGGGTGGACTGCGTCACATTCCAGTTCTTTGGCTGCTTGAATAACAGATTCAATGTCCAAGTAGGAATCCAAAGGGTTGGTTCTGTAGTTTGGATAGGCGATGTCTGCCATACGCACAGGCAGAGATAAGCGGTCTTCCCTGCCGTGGATGATGGCCGCTTCAATACCCATATCACGAAGAGTTCTGAGGATACGCAGAGCAATTTCTCCGCGATTCGCAATCAAGACGCGTTTGAATCCCATGTTGGCGTGGCGACCGAAGTAACCTATGAGCAAAGCGGTCAAACGGGCTGGAAGGAGATGATATCAAGTGTTTTCTCATTATGCGGATTACCTTCTTTTTCATTTTCATATCGGACACTTCACAGAAATTTTGAGGTTTTTATGCTTCTTATCCGGTAAATTTCAATCGGATTTCGTATATTTCGTCAAATTTTGTACGAACATTCATATCCTCTTATCCCCATCTAAATTTATGAGCCGAACGACGATGACCGGGAGCGAAGTCCTCCAACAACTTGCTGGAAAGGATTTGAACAACGATGGAAAGGTCATCAATTTGGTGATTTGCGGCAATTCAAAATTTTACGACTATGGATTTCTTGAAGACGAATTAGACACTTGGGTTCGTTACAACGGATATCCCGATGTCGTCATCCTAGGAGGGGCAAGCGGGGTAGACTATTTGGCGGAACGATGGGCTGATAACAACAATATTCCTCTCGCAATATTCACCGAAGCATGGGATGCACCTCGCCCGTCAAAAGCTGAAGATACGGGGCGGCCTGAGGCCGTTGCTGACCTTGGCCAGCGTATGATTCGCCATTCTACGCACATGTTGGCCTTTCCAGGACCGGAATCCGTATGGACGAAGCGTATGGAAGAGATCGCCAATGGTGCGGGCATACCTGTCGTAAGCGTTCCTTTGCCCATGAATTGAATCAATAGACGTCACGAAGATATCGCTTCTGTTCTTTCATCATGGTTTTCTCGATAAAGTGTGTAGCGTCTGCTTCCGACATGCCGCCATGTTCAATTGCAATTTCAATAAGTGCCCGGTGGACATCTTTTGCCATGTATTTCTTATCTCCACAGATGTAGAAATATGCACCTCGCTCAAACCACTCCCAAACCTCTGCACCATGTTCCTTTAGACGGTGTTGGACGTAGATTTTTTCTTCTTGGTCTCGTGACCAAGCGGTAGTAAAGCGATAGAGGTCTCCTTGGTCCATCCAGGTTTCAATGGTATCCTTGTAGTAAAATTCTGTCTTGGATGACTGGTCGCCGAAGAAGAGCCAGTTCTTTCCCTTCCCGCCGTCAAAAACACGTTGTTCCATGAACGCACGGAATGGAGCAATACCTGTACCTGGTCCGACCATGATAATGTCAACGTCCTTGTCTTCAGGGAGTATGAAGGACTTTGTTGGAGACATAAACACACCAATTGGAGCACCAGATGTATCAATTTCATCCGCCATGAACTGCGTGCACAATCCACCACGAGGACGGTTATTGTATTCAAAGCGAACAATACCAACGGTTAGTTCAACGTACCCAGGATGGGCATCATGAGACGAGGCAATGGAATAAAGGCGGGGTTTCAACCTGTCAACAAGGTCCAAAAACTCTTCAGGGGAATATTTGACATCAAACTCTCGCATGATATCGACATAATCCCGAGTCCAGAGGTAATCTTCGATAGCCTTGGCATCTACGGTAATTGCTGCGACTTGATCGCTTGGGTCGTCAGATGGAACCGAGGCTTGTAGCGATGGGGGGAGTTGTTCATCGGCTGATGAGGTCCAAGATGATGTATTCCTCGTGCGAGATACCATGCTCAATGAAATGTTCATTCCACTCGATACAACCTTAGTTGCTAAGGATTGAACAAATTTCTTGTTGGCAAGATGAACTTCAAAGTCTTTCTTGAGTGCATCATAGAGAGAGCGGTCTCCATTGTGTGTGGTAACTGCGTGGTCTCGGTCCCAGCCTTGGACTTCAATGATCTCATCAACGATGTGAGGTGGATTTTCCGCTAGAACGCCCAAGGCGTCTCCGACTTTGTAATCCAACCCTGAGTCGCCTAACTCGAAAACGACGTGACGGGTCTCTTTACGGGACCCTTCCCCGTTGAGAATATAATTTTCAGTAATTTTTGTCATGTACGGATTTTTCGCTGACCAATTCTCACCCATGCGCTCACCTCAGCCTAAAGAGGCCGATGAATTTCCCACTGAAGTGGGCTATATCATCATTCGTGTGACCTCACATCACAGATTCAAATCCACTGGAACCAACCGATGAGGAAAAGAAGGAAAAGTGCATGGGATTGAATATGACCCCCCGTATTGATGTTCTTGGTACGGGAAATGCATTTCTGCCGAATGGGCGACATCACTCGTTTTCGGTGTTTGACGGCAAGCACATCATCGATGCACCGCCGACTGCCCTAGCTAGCCTACGCCGAGCAGGGATTGCAGTATCCGACATTGAGTCAGTATTTGTGACCCATATTCATGGAGACCACGTGTTTGGATTTCCATTCCTTCTTCTCGAACGAAAGTACATCTCAGACCGCGAAGGAACTGTACCGTTGCGAGTCATTGGTTCGCCAACGGTCAAGGTGCGATTGACCGAACTCTGCCACCTTGCATTCCCCGGGTCACTTGAGAGTATTCTTGAATCTGTGGAATGGATCGAGGATGCGGTTGGTACGACCGATGACGGTTGGTCATGGGAACGATTTGAGGTTCACCACGAAGACGCTGTTGACCCTTACGGTTATCGCTTTGAAAACACGGATGGAGTAAGTTTTGTTCATAGTGGAGATTCGGGGCCTTGTGACGCGCTCTACAACGCCATCGCCCGTTCAGACATTGCGATCCTTGAAATGGGATTCCCGGATTGGGTCCCTTCAACTCACCATCACAAGCCCAAGGATGTTGAAGCACTAGCACAACAATGTTCAACTCCACTTATCATTACCCACACATTTGTAGATGATATCACAATCCATCCGAAAATTCTCAGTGATTCCATTCCAAATCACCCACCTCACGTCAGTCACATTTCAGACGAAACGCGCCTTGTCCACAACAACGGCGAATGGGTTATTTCTAATTTTGATGATGCATAATTCTGTTCGGAAATAATTTGTTCTTTTTTGCGAAATCATTGAATCTTTATATGCTAAACTTCGCCGTGGTCTTGTTCTAAAATAAGCGTCTTCCAATGGTTGGAGTGGACAGGCATATAAGGGGGACTCGGACTCAAGGCGAATACGGCACGGAGTCATTTACGGACTCCTTGCATGTTGCTATAAATAGGGGGAGAAATTGAATGGAGAAGAACATCTTCGACAAGTTCATGTCCCAGAAAACATTGTTCCGAAACAAAGAAATTCTTCGGCATGATTTCCGCCCGAACCTACTGCCCCATCGTACCGATGAAATTGAGAAGATTTCCTACAACCTTTGGGAAGCACTCAAGGGACACATTCCATCAAACATGACACTCTATGGCGTAACCGGAGCCGGCAAGACCGCAGTGACAAGTTATGTCTGTCATCATCTCAAAGCAAAAGGGGAAACAATCGGGAGAAAAGTCCACCCAGTAATTGTAAATTGCCGGCAAATCGACACTCAATATCGAGTACTAAGCCATATTGGAAACTCCCTGCTTGAAGATTACGAGCAAGACGAGATTCCTTTTACAGGCTGGCCTACTGACCGCGTTTTCAGTGAACTTGTTCGCAGAATGGATGCACGTGGCGGCGTCTTCATCATCGTTCTTGATGAAATTGACCACTTGGTTCGCAAGGCAGGGGATGATTTGTTGTACAACCTCACCAGTTTGAACTCGTCTCTCAAAAACGCAAGAGCTTGCGTGATTGGAATTTCAAACGATCTCAAGTTTACGGATTTCCTTGACCCCCGTGTCCGCTCTCGTTTGGGACAATTGGACGTATTGTTCCGACCCTACGACGCAGAACAGCTTCAGGATATTCTACGACAACGCTCCAAAGAAGGGCTTCAAGAGAGTGTTCTTCAACCCGGCGTTATCGAACTCTGCGCTGCACTTGCCGCTCAAGAACATGGCGATGCCCGATGTGCTCTTGACCTGCTGCGAATCTCAACCGAAAAGGCTGAGCAAGATGGTGAGTCAATTGTCACACAGGGCCATGTCAGAACGGCACAAAGTCAAATTGAAGCAGACCAAATCACTCCTGTCATCTCATCCCTGCCAAGCCAACAGAAACTTGTCTTGGCCGCCGTGCTCATCAACGAAAAGAACGGACTTAGAAACGTCCAGACCGGACAAGTTTACGACATTTACAGGCAAGCATGCTTGCACATCAATCAGCATGCACTCACGCAGCGAAGAATATCTGGCTTGATTTCAAACCTTGATATGCTCGGATTGATTACAGCACGAACCGTTAGCAAAGGGCGTTATGGTCGTTCAAAGGAAATCACTTCTTGTGTCCCCAAGAACATCAATGCTCCACAAATCATGACCGAATCAGAAGCGGAAATGGGAGCAGTATTTACTGCATCTTATCGGCATCAATCCGCTCTTTGATGATTCCACCGATTCAACATCTGAATCAAAATTCAAGGTAGATTCTTTTTCGGTGTTCTTATATCCGCCTCGCCGGTCGGCGTAGGTATGACCAACGGCGAATCTTCCGATGCGGCCGCAAAAACTTCAGCCTCTGGACCATCTCCGGTGTGGGCAAATTTCGTTATCACACTCGGATTGTGGGGTTTGCTGTTGGCTGTTTTGAACATGTTCTCTGCAGCAACTCCAGCGCAACACGTCTCTTGGGGAGGATTGTTAACCTTCGAAGCCACCAACCCAGCGTTTGGTGCCGCAATTGATGGATTCCACTACGAACCTCTTGGAGACACGATCTTCATGGCGGCATGCCTTGCTATGGTCGGATATGGAATGAAGGCCATTAACGAGACGAGCGGTGTTTCCCAATGGGCGACTTCTTTGATTGTCAACGACACTTGGACTGCTCTTGCCGACCCATCAGTTGGTGGCGGCCAACGCACACTGGCGGCTTGGTGCCTCCTTTTGGGCTTCATATTCTACTTCTGGTTTGGAATTAACCACAGCGGATGGATGGATGTTGGAGTATATTCCGTTACCATTGCTTTGGTTGCATCTGGCTTTGCTCTCAACCATGCAAGTCGGGTCCCACCCGGGGACGAAAACATAGATTGAATCAATTTTTCTTGGTTCCCAGCAAGGGCTTGTGCCCGTGCCTTCCCAACAATGCATCAAGGCAACCTAGAATCATTCCGTGCCACAGGGCAATGCTCCAAAGAATGGTTAATCGGCGAACACCGAACATTGCTTTGATTTTACTGTTTTTCGCAGACCGTAGCACGGTCCGATTGACAACACCTAACGGCCCTTTCCAGAGGATAATTTCGTGAATCAAGAGCAGAATAAATGAGCCGATGAGAATTTTGGTCTCCCATAAATGCCTTATCTGCTCCCATTCAACAGAACCCAGGCGATACATTTCGTAAAGGAACGGCAGCCCTGAAATGAAAATCGCAAACCAGAGGGGAAAGAGAATGAGAACCATTGCAGAACTTCCTAGAAAATCAAAACCTGGTCCTGAACGCTTTCCCTTGGGATAGTGGCGAACAATACGTAAATGGGCTCTTGCGTCCCTTCTCCGCTTGTTCAAGAACCGAGTGATTCCAGTTTCTGGCACGTGGCGAACTAATGCTTCAGGAGCATAGACGATGGTCCCCCCGGCTTCAATCAATCTCAAACTCACTTCCATGTCTTCCGCATGGTACCACTCCGGGTCAAACCCTCCCACATCAAGGAGCGATTCACGGTGGAACATCGAACAAGGTCCGTTGGCAAGACTCGTCCTTCGTGGACGTGAGCGATATTTGGAGGCGATTTCCACAGAACGAAAGCGACTTACAAGATCCTCAGCACGTTCGAATACAGTCCGACCCGTTACCGCCACCACATGTTCTTCCTCTGATACTGGCTGTATTTCTGCGACGAGATTTGTAATCCAATCTTGCTCAGGACGAACATCGATATCAGTAATAGCCACCCATTCGCCCTTAGCATGCTTGAGCGCCCATTGTCGCCCGGCGGCCAAACCAAGTTGGTCTTGACTATGAACACGAATTGGATGGCCGTTGAGGCCTTCGGGATCATTCCATTCTCCAAGCAGAGTTTCCGCATCGTCACTTGACCCATCGTTCACAATTAGAATTTCAATAGCGGGGTAAGTCTGCAACCGTAAGGCTTCCAAACATCCTGAAATCCAATCGTATCCATCTCGGACACAAACGGTAACCGATACAAGAAAAGGATCCATTAAATCGCCTCAAAAAATCCAAGCAAGTGTCTGCAACGTTCTTTGGTTTTGAGCGTTGTTTCTTGAAGAACAACCCCTCTGCCTGGTTGACCATAGATGATTTGTGAACCTATTTGAGCCACTAAGTGGATGTAGAGCGGGGCAAGGTCTTCCTCCCCTTCAACGTCAATAAGCGCTGGAGTATCCATCCCACATGCCTGTTCAATCGCTTTAAGCAGACTTGGCGTGAGTTGTCCAGCAGGGTTTACTGCTGTCAAAAGGGATGGAAAACGAGAGATGTCAACTTGCTTTTCTTTGGCCAAGGGAGTGCGTTTTGTCTGGCCGTCAATAAATGCAATATCAGGGACATAATCCATATTGAGAAGAGTAGCAACCGTCACATCCCCTACTGCGATGAGAGAACTTGAACTGAGATCAAGGCCATCGAGGGCTGCATACATTGCAACCTCCGGAGCATCCTCTGGTCCTTCAAAGAGCACTCCCATCGGAGTTTTGAGTTCTGCATCAAGACGTGGATGCATCTGAAGAGTCTGTTCACGATAGCGGTCTTCAATCCACGGATGGCCTTGCACATCGATGTGCCCGTTGCGAATCCGAGACGAACTGATGATGCCACCATCAACATCCTGCATGTGTGCAACTTCAATGATATTGAGGGCTGGGAGTCCATTTGATTCCCGAGTGATGTTGATGGATTCGCATTGCCCTCGCGTTTCAGGTGTAGCAACAATGCAGTCCGCTTCCTCGTGCACAGGAGCAGGGCCCATCACATCGTTGAGCATGTGAATCGTCACCCGCCCAGGTGCATGTGATTCTGCCCATTGCAGGAGAATTTCTCTACGTGTCTCAAAGGATTGAATGAACGAAGATTTAGCATCAGCCATAAGGTCCGAAGTGACATGAATTTCGATGCGTTTTGCAGATTTTTGTGCCGCATCAAGAAGCAAACGATGCCCTGCATGAAAGCGATCAAAAGTCCCCCCAACCAAACAACAGGAGTAGGTTTGTGGGGTCTCCATGTATCAATGACAGTGAAAACAGCCTTTGAGGTCATCGCTTCCTCTCGGCAGAATACAGTGAATTTGAGCAAGCAGCTGTGCCCCGACACCTAACGGCCTTTTTCATCGGTTACTCAAAGGCCTGACCCTCGGTATCGGGGCTTGCTGTCCAGTAGGGTGGTTGTCTTGAGGTCATCCTGTCGTCATTCAAGGACCCATAACCTACCGATGGTTTACCGCATTTGCACCGGAACTCACTCCCCGAGGGGTCCTCCCAGTCTTCGATTGCGGCCGTACTCATGGTGTCAGACGTCATAGCAATTTTCACAGTAGCTCAGCCCGATGTTGCAGGTACGGTAGTCAAGGCTGAGACCGTTGCCTTTTCAATCCATCGTCATTTGTCGGCGGGCTGCAAACGACCTTGAATACAGCAATAGGCCAATTGAAGAATCTCCTTCGTCTAGAACTTCAGGAGGAAAATTCGGCCAAGATTCAACGGGTCGAACCAACCAACCAGCCTCTGGGTGGGTGTTTGATGTAGGAACTGGCAACCCTTGTTCCAGCGCGTAGGTCATATCAAAGAGGTCATTCAAGGAATCAGTACCTTCACCGGGTTGGAGTAATTTTACCGGCATGAGGTCATCCGTCGAGAGATTATACCCGGGGTGATGATGTTGTGTTCCGGGTAATCCACCTCGTTGGCCTTTGGGCTGTGCAAGCAGTGCAGGCCATGGAATCGGTTGCTCACTCAACCAATTTCG
Source organism: Candidatus Poseidoniaceae archaeon (assembly GCA_938084675.1). Taxonomy (GTDB): domain Archaea; phylum Thermoplasmatota; class Poseidoniia; order Poseidoniales; family Poseidoniaceae; genus Poseidonia. Next base: position 14,721 of record CALKGM010000014.1, on the reverse strand, counting down.
CCCAGAAGAGGAGTTGAGTTGTGAGATGAGCCATTGACTGGCATAGGGTGCCCACCATAGTTGAGGAATATCTTTCATGAGTGTCCGAACATCTTCGAGAATCCACGGTTCGTTGCGCTGCGTTGTTTGAATCGCTTTCGCCCACAAACGAATGAAGGATTTTTCTGGATGGATCTCAGCAGCCTTCAACCATTGTTCGAGAAGATTATGGCGCTCCGGATCCATGGTTCTGTCCGATGGAAAGACCATTGGAAGTACCAGATGGGGGAGACGTGGATGGTTGAACCAGACTGAACCTCCTTTCTTCATCAATTCATTAAATTCTTGACCCAAGGACGAGGAAGCCCCAAGAACAATTGCAGAGATCCATGTACCTTTTTCAACATCATCCATTGAATTTGAAATGCTCAGCAACACTTCTGGAAAGGACCTCAATTCTTGGGTCAACCTGCGGAAGGCCTTCTCCTGCCACGAATGAAGGCCTTTGTGAAGAGAATGAGCTAGTGTTTGCAGGTCTACATGTTGAGGTGGGAGAAGGTCAATCCAACCCCTAGGAATTCTATCTTGAAGTCGAATCCAACGGTTCGCCCTCTCTCCTGGAGGGGACGCAATCCATGCTGCAATGGGCCATTTCGTTTCTAATTCATTGGCCATCTTCTCGTTTCCAACTGGATATGCATCAAGAGCATTCATCATCGCTTTGGCTTCATCTGGATGAGAAACAACTCTTGTGAAGTGAATAGGATTCAATTCCTTAGTCTCATTTGATGCAATCAGTTCTTCCGCTTGTAGCGGATACAATTCAAGCGACTGACGCTGTTGAGGGGGGGTAGGTTTGGATTCGAGGTCCAGTGGTAGAACGGTAGACCTGTTGAGGTGAACCCTCAGTTGAGCAAGGACTGGCGAATCCGTGATATGGACCGTAGCATTTGGCAACATGAGTCCTTCGAGATGCCGTGTGACCAGCATTTTACACATGGGGTGAATGAGGATTCGTTCAAAGAGTGATTGCTCGGGATGAGGGAAGGGCCACTCCACTACAAATGGACCGTTTACATGGTTCAAAACATATTCACACAATGCTCCAAGTCCGATAGGAGAAACTCCGTACAAGTCGAGTTCCCCTACATCTAAATCAAAATCATCCCATTCTACCTTACCAAAATCACCTATGAGGTCACGCCTTAACGGGAGAGGCAAACCATCCAATCCGGAGGTGAATTGTGATTTCATCTCTTCAAAACGCTCACTCAGTTTGGAAGATGACATTCTTGGATGGCGCAAACGTAACCAAAACCGAAGGACTTCGTAAGGCAATTTCCTAAGACCATCATGGTTCTGTTCACACAATACAAGAGAACCTGAACCAATAGCGTTGAACACCAATGTTCGGTCCAAGGATGACGGCAGATCTGCATGAGCTCCGTGTGGCGGTGCGTATCCATGTGTCGTTCCCTCAACTGTACCAAGCACTGCGTTACCCTGGAGCAATGAAGAAGGCATGATTCCTGAATCGGAAGTGGAGAACCATTGACCTTCGAGAAGAGTTGAACCGTCCGAACGCTCCAATAAAACTCCTCTAACGATGCCTATTTTGGTGGGCCCCGCGCTAAAGTCATCAAGAGTTCCACTTCCTGCGGACGAGGGGGCATTCGTAGGAGTCAGTGTTGCTAAATCATACCAGCGAAGGTTTCGTTGTTGGCATAGTACCCAAGCCCCCCCTGTATTTCCATTGGAAGGTTCAGAACCTGAATTTACCGAATCTGGAATGAAATTCAGAGGTGATTTAGGAGGTTGAACGTAACCAACCAAGACATGTTGGTCGTCCGATTGCAGGATGATTCCTTCCTTCCCTAACGGAATTGAATGAATATGGAGTTTTGCTTTTGCAAGCCCATCCTCTTCGATCCGTTCAATTCCTGCTTGGGTGAGATAGAGGAGGGCGTTACGGATTCCGCCAGCATCGTCGCGATAAACATCTCCCGTTGACCGCAATTGGCGACATGCAAGCGATGCGTGAGGCATTCGCATGTTGAATTGTTGAGCAATTTCAGAGACCGTACTTGGACCTTGACTCAGCCAGAGCATGATTCTACGATGGGCAACAGAACGTATCCTACGGATGGACAACCTTCTTCACCTCAAACAACCCTACAAGTGAGGCATTCATTAACTTCACTCCTAAAAGTTAGATTTAGTTACATTTAGTTATTGATTTCCACTGGAAAGGTGTGCGATTACTTACTTAGCCGGTTCAAGATGTAAAAAAAACACCACCAATTGGTCACCAAGTGTAACATAATCGTCATTCCAGAGAGGAAGCATTATATCAGCGGCCTCGCTCCTTGGAAACAGTGGCGTTACCTAAGAAAGACCGCCCTATATTGACCAGGAGGAAATGAATATGAAAACAACCCGCATCCGTGAAAAAATCAAGAAATTCCTAGGCGACCGCCCACGAAACACCGCTGAAATTTTGGAGTACATCAACGGCTCTATGCGACACGGTACGACCAGTCAGCAACTCGGTAACGTACTCTCCAAGGACAAAGACATCGTCAAGGTTGGATACATCAAGCGATCTGGAATCCTCTCTGGCGGATATGATATTTGCGAGTGGGCCACACGCACCTGGGTCTCTGACAATTGCCCCGAATGGATTGAAGGCACACCCATCATTATTGACAGTGAAGGGAACTTCACCACAAACAGCAATCAAAAGCTGTGAGTTCGCAACAGGACTTCTCCTCAAGCGTCGAACTGCCCTCCCTCAAATTGATTCTAACGGTCATCAATTGAGATGTTTGGCGCCTCTGCAATACAGTCTACTCTCTTGTGGAACTTCTGAATCTCGAATCGACTTCATATTCTGCTTCTAGCCCAACCATCCAATTCGTGAAATTACGACTAGCATGTTGAGAAACATGCAGTTTAAGCGAGATGCGTACCAAATTTAGCCCACCAACCCCAGAGTTCTGACCCAGCCTTAGCCGAACTTGTAAGATTGGAACCTAAACGAGAATCGGTCCTCGTATGCAATCAATCAAAACCTGACAAATCACCAATGCCAGAATGAGTGGTCAATGAGATTATTGCCCTTCAAAAATCTTCATAGCAGCGTCAACAGATGCCCCATCACAGATAATAGCGTGACAAGCGGCAGTCATACGAACAGCTTCTTCGGTAGATTTTTGATGAATATTGCGGCCTGTTGCAGCTCCACGGCATCCGGAGATGTTGATTTGGTCATGAAGACGCTGCAAAAAGTCACGAGGAGGGAGTGACCCGCCTCCAGAACAGATTATGGCGGTACGGCCTGCGGCTTCAACAGCGACTTTGAACGATTCTGCTTCGGTCATTCCGTCCCAAGCCTTGGGATAGTTTACCTTGGCAAAATCTGCGCCGAGACAGCCAGCAACGCCGGCTGCTCCTGCGATAAGTTGTGGATCCTTTTCATCAGCAACTGCCTTCCCTCGAGGGTACATCCAAACAACTGAAATCATTCCTTGTTCGTGGGCTTGACGAATGAACTGTGCTGCTTCTGTAAGCATCTCATGTTCGTATTCACTTCCAATGTAAACGGTGTAGCCAATCCCAACGACGTTCACGCCATTATGGACGAGTGACATCACATCATCCATGTCCCAAAGTGCTTGCGAAATCGGGTCTCGTTGAGAGGTCTTAACCATGTGCGATTTAGAATTGAGCTTAACCAAGTAAGGTAGGTCGGGGTAATCTCTTGCATATTGAGAGATGAGACCAAGTTGACCTGCAAGAACACCGAGCGTTTGTTCTGAATGTGTTCGTGCTCCAATTTCGAACAAGTGACCTGGGTCGTTTGAACTGAGAGGGATGGTTGCACCTCCGTCATAGAAATCATCGTTCAAGTGTTCGATCTTTTGGTCACACGCAAACAGATTCATCAAACCTGTACCGGCTGTGGCAGCCTTCATGTTATCGATGTAGGTTTCCATCAATTCGTTAGGGACATCTGCGGGGACATGAATTTCAGTCATGAAGTAACACTCCTAATGGTTGTTCACTGGCCGGTGAAGTTGGCAACACGCTTCTCAACGTAGGCCGCAATTCCTTCCTTAGCATCGGTACTGTTGAACAAAGATGCTTGGAGTTCACGCTCAAGGGCGAGGTGGTACTCAAAGGGAATTTCTGGACCGGTCTGGCAAGAACGCTTGATGTTTCCAACAGCCTTGACTGCCTTGTTTGGAAGTGTAAATTGGCTGCACCAATCAAGAACATCTCGGCGGAAATCATCTGCATCTCCTTCCCAAATGTGGTTGATGAGGTTGCAAGAATGTGCGTCCTCAAACGACATCAATTCGCCGGTGACCATCATTTCTAGAGCCTTTGCCTTACCGATAAGACGGGTCAAGCGAGCGGTACCACCGGTACCTGCGAGAACACCCAAGTTGATTTCAGGAAGACCAACCTTTCCGGAGTTCTTACGTGCAATACGAATGTCTGCAGCCATAGCGATCTCGAGTCCACCGCCAACAGCGTGACCGTTGATAGCGCAAACGACAAGTTTGGAAGTTTGCTCAAAGCGAGAGAGTGTTTCGTTTGCGTGGAGACAGAAATTGTACTTGAATCCTGGTGTGACGCTGTTCAACATCTGAATGGACGCTCCTGCTGAGAAGAAGGAAGCCCCGTTTCCAGTGAGGACGATGCACGTAACGTCATCATCAAATCGGGCACGGACGACTGCTTCGTCAATGTCTCGCATCATGCCGTGGGTGTAGGTGTTTGGAGAGCGATCGTTAGCCCCTTCAAGAGGAGCTCCTGCGGAGTCCGAGGTAAGTTCAATCACTGCGATTCCATTTTCGGTCACGCCGTAGTTGACAAGGCGGTTAGGCATAGGCTCGAGTTTCAATCCGTAAAGGTCGCTCATGTCAAGAGCCACAAGGGGGGGCATTATGAAGAAATCGCATGCAAATCTTGCGTTTAAGATTCGGAATCCTTAGATTCGGCAAAGGAAACTTGACCTCCACCACGACGGATTTCGTCCCACTGCGCCTTGATTTCATTGGCTTGTTCAGATGGTTCCCACACATCTCGCTTCAATGCCGCTCTAAAGGGCATGCGTCTAACTCCGCGCCCCATTGCCTTAGGGTCTTTGACCAACATAAACGGACTCACGCAACGATAAAGCAAGGATTTCAAAAGGCTAGGGCGGAAGAGTTTACCAATCCAAATTAGGCCGTCACCACGCTTCTTCTGGTCCTTCATCCAAGCGTTACACATTCGTTTGAAGGTGCGATCACCCACACGGTTCATCAACCACCGATTAGCAACGCTGGTTCGCACATACGGCATGAGGTAACGGCGGACATCCTCCTCGTAATCGCCATCTCCAAGAAGATCACGGGCAGCCAACACTCCTGACCAAACTGCCATTCTCATCCCAAAGCCCCACATGAAATCTTGCAAACCGCCGGATTCACCAACATAATACCGGCCATTCTGCTTGTAGTGTCGGTTGATGGTGAAATCTCCTTTGCCACCAACTCTCTTGATAGGTGTTCGATTTAAGTCAGGATAATGCGCATCATACCAAGCGATGGTCTCGTTAAGGAATCGGTCGCTCTTTTTCTGTTTCCTCCACAGACACGTACAGATAAGGCCAATCCCGTCGATGATGATAAGGTAGGAATAGGACCCTGGTGCTAGTTTATCATTCAGTTGAAAACCGATATGATTTGGATGGTCAGTTTTGAATATCTCCCCGTATGCTACCGCTGAAGTTCCTTTTGGCCCGCAAGCGATGATGGTACAATCTTCTTCTTTGACCCGTGATTTGTAGTGAATGTGAGCCCCAGCGTCAAGTGCTTGTTGCTTGAAACCTTGGTCAATGGTATGGCTTGAAGTCCCTCGCTCAACAATTCGGTATGCCACGCTCGGTGTTTTTGCCTGTGTAATAACGTCATCTGGATGAATGATATCCACGCTACTAAATTCTGTAGCCTTGAACGATGAGAGGTCAAATCCCCATTCTTTCAACTGGTCAAAAAAATCAACACTCATGCTCCAGTTTTCTAATGCTTGAAAATCTCCGTCAAATCGAGCACCTGAATCCTCCCGAATGTCGTGAACATGGACCTCCCTGCCCGCTTTGGCGAGGATGGTTGCTGCCGCTAACCCTGACAATCCTGCGCCCATGATGTGGACAGGTTTGTGTTTCTCGGCTGCGGCGGCCATGCTAACCCATTGAGGGGTGAGGTTTGAATGATGTGTTTCCTTCGTGTGGTCATGCCCGACCGAGTTTTGGTTGAAGAAGCGCCAAATGCGCTCCAACCTGCCAAACTTTTGGAGCGATTACCAACGGATGGATGCGGTGCTGTCGTCAGCTTCGTCGGCATTACGAGAGAAACAGAAGGGACTGAAACGGTCCTTCGGTTGGAATTTGACGCATGGAAAGACAAATTGACTCCGGTATTGAGTCGGCTTGGAAACGAAGCGATTGAGAAATTTGGAGTTCGGTTTGTTGCGCTATCTCACCGTACTGGTGCAGTTGGGCCGCAGGATCCCATCGTCGCTATTCATGTGGCAAGCCCTCACAGAAAGGAAGCATTTGAGGCATGCTCGTGGCTCATTGATGAATTGAAGAAGCAAGCACCCATATGGAAGAAAGAAGTCACCACGGCTGGGGAGACCTGGAAGGAGGGGTTAGGATGAGCGAGGAAACTACAGAAATTCAAGGCATCGTTGAAATTGGCCAAAAACCCGTTGTCGCTCGTAATGCGACCGCTAGAGGAAGGTTAAACCTCCAATCAGAAACCAAAGCGGCCATTATCGGTGGAACTATATCGAAAGGTAATGTCTTGGAAGCTTCCACCATTGCAGCCATACAGGCTGTCAAAGAAACGCCTCGGATCATTCCTCACTGCCACCCGATTCCATTGGAAGGCACCAAGGTCACATGGTCATGGGAAGGCAATGAGTTGTGGTGTGAAGTTCATGTGTCTGCTCATTACAAAACCGGTATTGAAATGGAGGCGCTAACGGGAGTTGCTGCTGGTCTACTTTGTGCTTTTGACATGGTAAAATCCCTCGAGAAAAATAAGGAGGGTCAGTATCCCTCAACATCAATTTCGAATCTAACTGTAGTTGAGAAATTCAAAGGAAACTGAACCGCTTCATTCATGGTTCATCCGCGCCCCCCTCCAGCCATGGGAATGACGTCGGACCTTACACACCACTTTCTTGAAGCCGTGGACCAAGCAGCCATCGCAAGCGCTGCATGGCGTGGAAAAGGAGATAAAAATGCAGCAGACGATGCTGCTGTAGAAGCGATGCGCCGCACGTTTGACCATGTTCCTTTTGATGGTCGTGTAGCCATAGGAGAGGGAGAGCGAGATGAAGCACCTATGCTCTACATCGGAGAACCGTTAGGCAACATGATTGGAGTAGACGGAGCGCCACAAATTGACATCGCTGTCGACCCGCTAGAATGCACCAACAATTGTGCCGACAACACACCAAATTCAATCGCAGTCCTTGCGGCAGCGCCACGAGGCACGCTGCTTCACGCTCCGGATTGCTACATGGACAAAATAGCGGCTGGACCGCTTCTCAAGGGCCATGTCTCGTTGGACGGTGGCGTTGCATACAACATCGAGCAAGCCGCTCATGTTTTAGACAAATCAATCGAAGAGGTTCGTATCGTTGCACTTGACCGAGACCGACACAAGCAGTTGTTTTCTGAAATTCATGCCACTGGGGCTCAATTGGACCTCATGGGTGACGGCGATGTTTCCGGTGCGATTTGGGCCGCTAAACCTGATGGCCCGTACGATTTACTTCTAGGAATCGGAGCCGCCCCGGAAGGAGTCATTTCAGCTACGGCAATCCGAGGACTCGGCGGTGTGTTTGAGGGGCGCCTCGTCTTCCGTTCCGATGAAGAAGAAGCACGAGCAGAGACCATGGTTGGAGACGATTTGACACGCTTATGGGAAGCGCATGACCTGTGCAAGAGCGACGATGCTATCTTCGCAGCATCTGGCGTATGTGACGGTTACCTCCCAGGGGCTCGTATTGACGACAAAACGACGACAACCTTCAGCGAATTGATAGATGTTAGCACCTCCAAGGTCACGCGAGATGAAACCGTCCGACCGAGAACTGTTGCCTGAAGGAGTAAACCGCGATGCTTCAACAAATCCGAATTGATGTCCGCCTTCCTGAAGGGCATTGGGCTGGAGATGTTACCAGAGCACATCCATCGGCAACCCTTCGTATTGAACAGCATATGCCGTTAAGCAGGGGAAGAGGGACTGCTCGATGTTGGTGCGATGAATCCCTTGAAGATAATCTCATATTGCACGAAGGAATTGATGATTACAACAGTATCGAAGACGGTCATTTCAGCGTTAATATCTCGGCTGGTGGCGGTGGATTTGTTCGTCCCCTTGTGGACATAGGAATCGTTCCGAGAACGCCGTTTGAAGTGAGAGACGGATGGGTGGAATGGACCATAGAGGCTCGGCGAGATGAAGTGCGTGAACTCATGCACCGTTTCCGCACCGACCAGTTGCCACATCGCCTGCTATCCACGAGAAATTCTCGCTCTCGCCTCCTCACTACTCGCCAACGTGAAGTCTTTGAAGTCGCTACTCGCGAGGGCTTTTGGGATGTGCCTCGGCGAATTAACCTCTCTGAACTGGCAAAGGTTCTCGGGGTAGCAAAATCCACCCTTTCAAGTCAGCTTCAACGGATTGAATCCGCGGTATTTCACGCATTCACTGACGAGATCCGCAGGCAAAGCCCCTAACATGTTCGTACGAATATGTTCGTAGAGGATATATACCGGACCCGAGTGTACGGGATAACATGGACAACCTACCGAAGACATGGGACGACTGGATTAGCAATTTTGCAACCTGGCAAGACAACGTTGGATTTAAGCGAGAATGGATGGGAGATTTCGACCTCTCCATCCAGTTTGATTGGGAGCGCGCCGGAGACGTCATTGAATTCGGAGATTACGAAGGACGAGCCAAGTGGGAACGTTCGCTCCAAGTACCTCACCAAAGCATGCGAGACGCCTTGGTCAGCATGATTACCGTTCAAGGAGACACTGAATTCGCATCGGTTGAGCAACAGCGACATTTGCTTGAAACTGCACCGACTGACTACGACCGCTATGCAGCAGCACGAATCATGGCTGAAGAACAACGCCACGGGTGGCAAATGGCCTATCTGTTGATGACATATTTTGGCCAACAAGGACGAAGAGAAGCACAAAAATTGCTTGAGCGCAACGCACAAGACGGCGATCGCCTGCTCGGAGCATTTAATCGACCAATGCCCCATTGGCTGGACTTTTTCTGCTACACCATGTTTGTTGATCGTGACGGAAAATTCCAACTCGGCATGCTTTCAACCTCAGCCTTCAAGCCTCTGGCCGCAAGTATGGGACCGATGTTGAAAGAAGAATCGTTCCACCTTGGAACCGGTTCCAACGGTCTCCGCCGAATTATCAAGGCTGGAGTCATTCCAGGAGATATGCTACAACGCTACATCAACAAGTGGGTTTCTACCGCTCACGACCTGTTTGGTGTCGATGCATCTTCCTCCGCACATTGGTCCTACGTTTGGGGCATCAAAGGACGATGGGACGAGCGCAAGAAACTCGAAAATGGAGACCCCGTTATCAAGGAGACATTGAATGAAGAAGCTCGTGGACACTACCACGATGAAATTGCCCTTGAGGTGGAAAAACTCAACGGATACCTGCCGGAAGGTGCTACCAAACTCTATGTCCCCCACGAGAACTTCTATCGTGAGATTGGTGCATTCAAGCGCCAACAGTTTACTGTTGAAGGAACGAAATTTGAAGGGTCCGATGATGAATGGGCCACCTACCTCCACGAGCACCTCCCAACCGCAAAGGATGAAGAAGACCTCAAGGAACTCTTCAAACTTGACTGGGTCGCTGAAAAGCCGATGTCTGCAAAGCAAATCGCTTCTGGAATCGGAACACAAGCTTGAACGGCGAGTGACCAAGATGATTCCCGTTGCCTTATACGGCGTTGATGTGGCCAAGTGCGAGCGTTTCTATGAAGAAATGCCTCAGTTGGTTTCCAATGCATACGAAGACCGCTCATACATTGAGTCGCTGTATTCAGTTACTTCAAAGCGCTCAGTAGAACATATACGAGTCGCTGATGAATGGGCTCAAAGAGACCCCTACGCCTGGCCTGAAGACGTTGTCAATGAAGTAGAAATGGTGTTGAGAACCGCCACCTATCCCGATGTGTCCCTCTTAGAGCATCTGCTAACGCTGGATAGTGTTGATGCCCAGCGCATTTCAGAATGGATGCACTTTTCAACGAATACGTTCCCTATCTATTCACAAAAAGCATGTGAAACCCTCACCCAAATGGGCCTCGAAACACCTTATCGGCCAGATGACATCGCCAGTTATGGATTATATGTCAGCAGAATTGAAGGACTCAAGCTCCACGCCCCAGCCAAGGGACTGCCAGAAATCGGATTGCCGAGATCTCGCATGTTACAACTTGGCTTGGAGCGATTTGAATGAAAAACGCTCAAATTCATGCCAAACTATTCATCGTCGCCGTAATTTGGGGATTAGGTTGGCCAGCGGGGCGTGCGGTTGCAGCAGATGTCACGCCGATTGTTGCCGCATGGATTCGTTACGTCATAGTAGCCGGACTCTTCATGTTCTACTTACAGCGAACTGAAGACTGGTCTTACCCATCACCAACTCAATGGAAAAACATCGCTTTTATTGCCTTCTTTTCCACATTTTTATACCAATCCTTGTTCATGTATGGAATGAAGTACACTGCTGCAGGAGATGCGTCCCTCGTTATTACATTCAATCCTCTGTTTACTGCCGTTCTCGCCGTTATATTTCTCGGGGAGCGTCTAACTCGTCATCTGGTGGTTGGGCTCATCCTTGCACTGATAGGAATGCTTGTGATCTTCACCGCCTCCCCAAATACCGACATACCAGTGTTGGACAGATGGTTTGGTAACGGCTTTATCACTGGCGCAGCACTTGCTTGGGCTGTATCCAGTATCCTCATGAAGAAACTCATGAGTGATACTCCAGAGGATGCTCAGCAACCGTTGACTCCTGTTTTGGTTACTGTTTGGGCATCACTTGTAGGCTTACTTTTCCTGACGCCATGGGCTGGAATTGAAGTTCTACGGGAGGGCTTGCCTTCGCCGTCCCTTGATGCTTGGATTGGAATCATCTTCCTTGCGGTATTTTCTACTGTATTGGCTTACGTATGGTTCGCAGACGGCATCCTTGTCATTGGAGCAGGTAAAGCTTCATTCTATGTTTACCTCGTCCCCCCCTTTGGAATCCTCGGAGGCTGGCTATTGCTTGGAGAACAACTTGGACCTACGCTCATCTTAGCCTTTACACTCATCGTTGCAGGGGTAATCATCGCCCAAAAGCAAGAACATGAAAACGAGCAAGCATCATGAAGGTGAGCGTTCTCCCACCTCCATGAGCATTCGTAATGTTGCCGTCATCGGAGCAGGAACTATGGGCGCTGGCATTGCACAAATTTGTGCCCAAGCCGGCTGGAATACATCCCTCTATGACGCCTTTCCCGACGGCCTTCAGCGTGGAATGGAACGCATTGATGCCTTTTGGGACAAAGGAATCACCCGAGGAAAAACATCGTTGGAACAAAAGGTTGAATGGCAAAAAAATCTCCACGCCGTGAGTGATATGGCTCAAGCCGTTGGAAATGCTGACTTGGTCATTGAAGCGGTCCCTGAACTGCCAGAACTCAAGCAAAAAGTGTTTGAAGAAATTGACAAATACGCTCCCAGCCATGCCGTCTTGGGAACAAATACATCTTCACTTTCAATTGCCGACATAGCCAAGGCTACAACACGTCCGGAACAGGTGATAGGAATGCATTTCTTTAATCCAGTACCGATTATGAAACTCCTTGAACTTGTCCGCCATGACTCAACCTCAGAAGCGACCATCGATTTGGCCCAATCTGCGGGAGAAGCGATGGGGAAAACGACGATTCTCGTCAAAGACATACCCGGTTTTGCTACAAGCCGACTCGGTGTTGTCCTTGGTAATGAAGCAATCCGAATGCTTGCTGACGGCGTGGCCAGTGCAAAGGACATCGACACAGCAATGGTTTTGGGCTACAAACACCCAATGGGCCCTCTTGCACTCACCGATTTGGTAGGGTTGGACGTCCGTAGAGACATTCTTAGAAATCTACAAGCTTCGTTTGATGATGATGCATATGCACCTCATCCTCTTCTTGATCGCCTTGTTGAACAAGGTCGTCTGGGAAAGAAAAGTGGAAAAGGAATCTACGATTGGTCAAAAGGTAGTCCAGAAGAGACCTCAATGGATTGAACGTCCCCATACCTTCATCAGTAAGCCCGACGAGGCGTAGGTATGGAATCAAGTATCTATGGCACTGAGGGCCAAGGAGCAAACCCTGTCGGCGCACAGCCTGTTGGCGCACAAGCAGGAGTCAATTCGTATTCTGCGGTACCCGTCACATTAGGGCCTGAAAAGAAGCCGAAGGTACCGATGATTATCGCTGGTGTCTTTGTTGTATTAGGAATAATTTCATTCATCGTAGCCGCTTCTGCAGGAAGCCAAGCCGTTGAACTATGGTCAAATCTAGACGGGGATGAATATACCAAAGATGTCGGAAGTAGCGTTGAGATTGTTCACACTGACGATGACGGCGCTGGAGAATTTGGCTCGGGGGTTTTCATTATTGCAGATTATGTTGATAGCGATTCAAACGGACTGGTTGATGCATGTGAAGAAATTGAAGTATTGGTAACCAACAACGGCATTGACGTTACCGAAGGCACATTCCTGAAGACTTGTGATTATGACGAAGGAAACAACTCAGCCACCTACTTCGGATTGGATGGGAAAATACAGTTAGGCACGATTTGTGGCACATTGGAGCCCGGGCAGAACTGCACGATTGGAGAAACCTATACGCTCTCCAACGGCGCTTCAACATCCATGTTCCTCCTTGATTTTGATGACCTTTTTGGCCCCCTGCTTGAGGAGTCTATCGGACTTGGAATTGCTGCGTTTGGCGGTGGTTTTGCCGGATGCTGTTCAATTTGTATTGGAATCATAGCCTTGATTGTCGGATTATTGCGCCTTGGGAAAGGAAAACAAGCCCAAGTCACCTATCAAATGCAATAAGGAATTTAATCGAAGTTGGGTTTACGCTTCTCAAAGAATGCCTTGACGCCTTCTTTGAATGCAGATGTTGTTCCAGCCGCTTCAATCAACGTACGTTCATGGTTGAGGTGTGTTTCAAATTCATTCTCACTTTGAACATGCAACAAATGCTTTGTCGCCTCTTTCGTATGGTTCCCCCATGATGACCATGTGGTTGCCCATTCGTGGGCGGTTGCAAGTAGTGCATCCTCTTCAACAATCAAATCAATAGCACCATGAAAACAGGCCTCTTCGCCCGACCAAATTTGGTTTTCAAAGAAAAAACGTCGTGCAACAGTCTCACCAACGAACCGAGGAAGAAGCCATGTGGTCCCTCCATCAGGAGAAAGCCCCATTCCAGCATATGATGCAGCCATGCGTGCATCCTTGGTTCCAATTCTCGCATCGCACGCGAGCGCAAGACCTAGACCCCCGCCTGCAGATACGCCGTTTAATGCAGCGATCACGACCGTAGGGGATGTTCGCATCCGAATGAGGAGGGGGTGGAGTATTCCGGTGAGGTTACGAATCAACTCTGGAGCATTTCCATCATCAATGGATTTCTGGAACGCGTTGATATCGGCTCCTGCAGAGAAAAATCGCCCTTCACCAGTGAGAACAATTCCTTTCACATCTGAAGCACTGAGAGCATCATCAATGGCCCGAGTTATTTTCGGTAAGAACTCCTCAGAGAATGACTGAGTGGATGCCTGTCCACCCATTCGTATCAAACGAATACCTTGGTTGGTTTCAATCTCAATGGCCATGGTATCACTTCACAACTTGACGTTGACGTTCTTGACCTTGGTGTAAAATCGCAAAGCATCTTGACTTTGCTCGATACCGATTCCCGAGTGCTTCCATCCCGTGAAGGCGGTTTGTGGAAACGTGATTGGGTATTCGTTAATGGAAACCATGCCGCATTCCAAATCACGAGCCATTCGGTGGCCCCGTCCAAGGTCGTTGGTCCATACGCCGTTTAACAATCCAAACGGAGTATCGTTCGCGAGGTCCAAGGCTTCTTCGTCAGTACTGAATGAAGTTACGGCCAAGACCGGCCCAAACAATTCATCCTGGAAAAGAAGGTGGCTTCGGTCAACCCCGGTGACAACCGTTGCTTCCATGAAGGCTCCTTCACGGTCAAGGGCCTTGCCTCCAAGAACGAGTGTTCCGCCCTCAGCGAGTCCTTTCTCAAGTTTTTCCAAGACTTCTGTACGGTGATTGACGTGAACGAGTGAACCCATACGTACACCTTCTTCCATTCCTGGCCCGACTGGCCATTTGGATATCTCATCGCAGACGGCCTTGACCAAGTCATCATGAACGTCCTCATGGACAAGCAAGCGAGAACCAGCCCAGCACATCTGCCCTGCATTCATGAAAATTCCAAAGCATACCGCTTTGGCCGCATAGCGTAGGTTTGCGTCTGAAAAGACAATATTAGCGCCTTTTCCACCAAGTTCAAGCGTGACTGGAGTCAACTGCTCGCTTGCCTT
>CALKGM010000013.1 GCA_938084675.1 Candidatus Poseidoniaceae archaeon | reverse complement strand
CCGAGGTTATTCCAGACGATAGGGCAGGTTATCCACGTGTTACTGAGCAGTATGCCGAGTCCCTAAGACTCTCGACTCGCATGGCTTAATCGAACTCCAAAAGCGGTCGCCTCTGGCAGGATCAACCAGATTTCTCTTGTTATGATCCTTTGGTTACTTGTCGCTATTCGCAATGAATTTGCTGACCTAAATGAAATTGGCGAGAAAATAATGCACTTGAGCTTCTTGCACAAAATACGTCATAATCTCGATCACCTACCTGACCCCGAAATCCGTGAGGATCTGCTCGGAATCGCAATCGCTTCGGCATTGCATCAGGGAGGATGGCGACGGTCATTGTCCGAAGACTCTGCCGCCAACGCCGTTCCCTATTGACGCAAGCAAGGTGTCCCACTGACCTCCCCTATATCAACATACCCGTGAGCAAATCCACTAAAAAACGGCGACTGCGGCCCAGAATGAACAAAAAAAAAGAGGTATTTTACCGTCAAGCATCATTCCAGAACGCTTTTGAGTATCCACCCTGTTTGTCGCCGTCTTGACTGCCCGCAGACTCGTCCGCTTCATTATCACCTTCAGGAGGAGATTCTTCACCCGTAGCGTCACCCATTTCATCATCGAGAATTCCGATGAAGTAGTCCAGTAATCTCTGCGCATCTTGCTCTGATGTGAAATCTTCAATTCCACTCAAGTCTAACGCTTCTCCTAAAGTCAAACGATCGGGCCATGATGTGTGACATTCATACCAATTGAGGAGATGACGTGCGTCGTTTTCGCTGTCCCATTCAGCCACGGGGAAATCGCTCAATTGTACCTCTTCAGGGGAAGTTTTCACCGAGACCTTTTGCCTGAGTTTTTTCTCAATCTCCGGCATTTCAACACCCAGGGAATCACAAAAATTCTTCAGTGAAATATCGTAAATGTTGAAGTTTTCACCGTGTTCTAAAAAGAGGAGGTCAACGGTTCTTCCCCCAGCCGTAATGGCCACCTCAATCCCCTTGTGATACGTTGTCCAAGTATGGACAGGACCATCCTCACCACCACCACTGCTATGCTCGACTGATTTTTGATACTGTTTCATTTGAAGTGTTGAGAAATCAACCTCTTTCCATGTCCAACCACTGAGGCGAGTCCCACCAAATGTTTTGCGAATAGACATGGTTCTATTGGAAGCATTCAACTTAAGCACGATACCTCTTGAATCACCTACAGTGAGGAATATGCCGCCAAAAACGAGTCCAAAAAGTACAGGAAATAGGAATTCAAGGAAAAACGGTTCGTAAGGGAGGTACAAGGAGTTGTATTCGAGAGATTTTGTCGTATATATTTGGTATCCGATATCCCCGAAGTTTTCGTCGGTTACTTGATACAACCGTTCCCCGTCAAACAATGGGCCTTCTGCAGATAGATAGGAGATGTTGTCCGTTGAAGCATCACCACCATGACACCAATCGGGCATTGACGACCAATACCCTCGGACAACAAGGTCGTCACCTGTCCAATTTTGGGGCAAGGATGAATTTCTCTTGTAAAGTTCACATTGGTAATAGCCTTCACCATCATACTCTTGGAATAAACCGATGGTAAGCAATCCGTCCACTTCCACCCAACGGAATTCTTGTTGTTCAGAAGATCCCTCCTCCCAAGAGAGTATGTATCTGAAATGCTCATCTGCAATTTCTACAGTAGCTATGGAAGTGAGAGCATTCCATTCGTTACCCTCGCAGTATATCTCACCGCCACCCAATTCAAATTCCATGGAATATCTGGTATCACAGACAGAGTCATCGGTCAGATGACTGTACGCATCATACGCTGCGTAAATGAAAGAAGCAGTGATGACCCCGAAACCAACAAGAAAGAAGGGTATTGAGAACAGAATCGAACCTATAGAGGTGTTTTCATCTCGAACTAGAAGGAATTCACCCTCTTTTTCCATTCCAAGATGGTCAGGGTCTTTAATCCACAGAAGGGTCCCACGGGGGGCACGGAAACGAACCATGGTTCGTTGATTTTAGGTATCCCTTATGAGGGTATCAGTCAGCACCGAAGAACTGACGAATCATTGGGTGCATTTCCATTGCCTGTTCCTTTTGGATCTGCTCATAGGTCCTTAGAATGATACCTACGGCCAGTAACAACCCCGTTCCGGTGGCATTACCAACCGTACCTAGCAAGTCGGCTCCTGCGGCAAGAAGTCCTACAAAGGCCCCCGAAAAGTATGTGACTGGTGGAATATAGTTCTCAAGAATCTTTTCCAACACCTTGGGGTTCTTTCTGAACCCAGGTATTTGCATTCCTGTTCGCTCAATTTGCTTGGCTACATCCTTTGTACCCATGTTGGTTGTGTCAATCCAAAACTTGGCGAACACCATCGAACCAACGGTCATAAGAGCAACATAAAAGACGACGTGGACCAGCATTTGTGTCAGGGAGTGCCCGAAGACGTCTCCTTGTTGATTCAGTAGCGGAATCAACCAATCGTTCACACCGTTAACCATACTAGCGTACCATGCAAATCCACCCGATGCGGTAGTTTGACCAGGGTCGTATGTCCCGATATAAGCTGAGGCTGACGCCCAACCGTTCTGACCTAGAATCGGAGTCCTACTGAGCGTTGGGTGGCTCCAGAAGAGAAGTGTGAACATGTTGATGTTCGCAAGAAGAGCCGCCATCAAAATGACCGGAATGTTAGATGCGTAGACAAGGCGAATTGGATACTTTCCTCGGTGACCACGCACTTTACCGTGTGTTAACGGCAGTTCGAGCTTACTCGATTCAGCATAGGCAACCACCAAGAACACGATAATCGATGAGATAAGAGCAGCAACTGGGTTGACGTGCGTCAGTAACATGACTTCGAATCCATTCGCCTGAATCATCTCATAATTTGATGATTCACGGAACATGTAGAAGATCATTGGGAGCGTTCCCGACGGTGGGTTTTGGAGAGAATAAGGCATGCCTGAGGTAGTAGCGAGAGGAGATAGCGTACCTACAAATGTTGATTGTGCAACACCTGCAGCAATGAAGAGCGAGATACCAGACCCAATTCCCCACTTGCTGACCAATTCATCCAGCAAGAACACCAGATAGGAACCAGCAAAGAGTTGAGCCACAATCACAAAGTTAGCCCATCCAAGCCCGTATGCATCGATGAGCCATTCGCTAGGGTCAAGGAAACCATAGGTCTGGGGAATCGATTCAATTGGAATCATGATGAGAACAAGCAGCTTCTGCACACCTTGGTACATGGCTTTGTCATCGGAGTTGCTCAGGTCAAGTCGAATAATTTTCGCACCCGCAAACAATTGCATGATAATGGAACCAGTAACGATTGGACCAATACCCAAGTGCATGATGGTACCCGAAGCACCAGCCATGATAGAACGGAACCCACTGAACAAGTCAAGAGCTTGTCCGGAAAGTCCGAAAAGCATGACGTTGGTCATGGCGAAGTAGATGATGAGGACGAAGGTAGTGGTCCACATTTTTTCGTTGAAGCGGACGTGACGTTCTGGCTTGGTGATCGTTGGGTAAACATCAACGAAGCGGCGTAGTGCGTACAAACGGCTGCTGTCATCTCCTTCCCACATGAAACATGTAAGAATGGCCGCTGCTCCAAATCCTAGAAGAATGATACCGACCAAAAAGAAACCAACGCCTTCGTCGTATCCACCCCATGCAGCAGGGCGCACATAGTATACGGCGATAGAGGCAAACGCCAACCATCCTGTCAGTTTACCAAAACGGCCTACAAAGGGCATATCTTTGAAAGAAGTTGGAAGATCTCGCTGGAAACAAATCATACAGTATGCGAGGTAAACTACAGAAAACAACAATCCGAAAACCGCTGCATTGTACGGGTCACTACCGCTGGCCATCTGAAGTTCATCAGACTGCCAGTATACGAGCAGACCGTAATACAATACACCCGTTAGAAGGATGGCCCATGGAATTGGCTTGTGCTTCATGTTCGTTCCCTACCTGTGTTGTTTTTCTTATGTTGCGGTGCGATTGAATGACAAAGTGTCATTCTTCTTCAAATTCGCCCCAGTCGTCGTCGCCTTGTTCAATAGTACCGCCAGCGGCTTCTATCTTTTCAATAGCCCTAGCGCTTGCTTCACCCACAATGACTGTGAGTTTGGAGCGGATTTGTCCACTTCCGAGAAGCTTGTCAATCCCCAGCGAGGTCAAATCAATGCTCTTTTCGCCATTAGCCATCTCGTCGAGTTGACCAACGTTGACCGTCACATGGACGGTGCGAAGGGTTGGGTGTCGGTTGAATCCGTGCATACCCCAATGGTTTGGCATGTACTTGATTCTGGTCATGACACGATGCTTGTTCATACCAGCGTTTCCACGGCCACCACGCTTTCCAGCGCCACGGCCTGCTTTCTTTCCACGTCCGTGGTATCGGTTTCTTCCACGATGTTTGTTTGCTTTTGTACCCATCTTCAATCACCTCAAATCATTCGCTCAACGAGCGCACCAATTTCTTCGCCACGGGAGCCAAGAGCCCCACCGAC
Source organism: Candidatus Poseidoniaceae archaeon (assembly GCA_938084675.1). Classification (GTDB taxonomy): domain Archaea; phylum Thermoplasmatota; class Poseidoniia; order Poseidoniales; family Poseidoniaceae; genus Poseidonia. Next base: position 28,435 of record CALKGM010000013.1, on the reverse strand, counting down.
AACGAAACTTCGCTTGAGTCCGCCCCAGCCTTTTGTCCCTCGGGGAGGGTGAAGGCGGAAGACACGCTTCAAGTTTGGAATATCTTTGACTTGTGCATCACCAGCGACAATTGCTGTTGCAAATTCGCTGATGTTCTTGTAATCGGTATGTTCTGCAACAATTTCATCTGTCAATGGAATGTTACCTGCCATTCGACCTCGCTCTGCAAGCATGCGCTCAACAAGTCCAACATCTGCTTCGCCCCAGGTAATGTAATCCTTGGCCTTTTGCAGCATTCCACGGTATTGTGGGTTATCTGCAATGATAACAGCGTGGTTAACACGTGTCAGATTCATGTGGTGCATGGTTTCACGAATAGATCGCTCAACCTTAACATCGCTTCGTGCTCGTACAACAATAAACGTCATTCAAATTTCCTCCCAGTATGGATGTGTAGTTTCTCACGCTGACCATCAAGAACACGAGTGGTGTTGATGTTTTGCAATGCGTTGAAGGTAGCAGCAGCGTAGTTGATTGTGGTTCGTGTCTGTCCCTTAGTTCGGGAAAGAACGTCCTTAACTCCTGCAAGTTCAAGGACGCGCTTACCGGTTTCACCGATAACCAGTCCCTTGCCCTTTGCAGCAGGCATGAGTGTAACACGGGTAGAAGCAGCTCGGCCGTTCACCTTGAACGGAACGGTACTGCCTGGGCCCGGTGATGATTCCCATGAACCGTTCCCGCGTTGAACAGGGATAAGGTTGAGTTTTGCAGCCGTGATGGCTTTGCTGATTGCCGTAGCGACTTCCTTGGCCTTGGCCATGCCGAGACCGACATATCCATCGCGGTTTCCGACACAAGCCATTACGTTGAAGCGGACACGACGACCGCTGTCAGTCATGCGTTGTACCATGTTCACGGAGATCACTTCATCTTCGAGGTCAGGAATAAGTGCGTCAACGATTTGAACTTCACGGATAGGTAGACCAGATGCCAGTGCGGCTTCGTAGGAAATGATCTTTCCAGCCATGACTGCAGCGCCGAGGCGAGTGCGAGGTTCCCACTTGCGCAGAGCAGCGATTGGGTCGTACTGGTTCTTTCGTCGGCGACGGTCAGGTGTTTCTTCTGGTGCTTCGTCGGTGTAGGCTTGCATCAAACCTGGTGCCATGGTAGGAATTGTTTGTTCTTCTTCAGTCATCAGTATGCCCCCTCAATGGATTTCTTTGTGTTGTCGATAGCTTTGGTCATCTTATCGTTGATGTGGGCGCCGGTGAGGCGGCCTTCATCAGGGAAGACTTCATCGCTGTGAGGTATCTCAAGACCAGCGTCAACCATTCCTTTGAGTGCGGCGTAAACACGGCCACCTCGGGTACTGGCTGCTAATCCAATGTCCAGAACAGCTTCGGAGGACCCCGAAGCCATTGCGGCTTTGCCCATTGCGAAGCCTACCAAGTAGGATGCAGGGACGGATTTCAATGAGTGGTCGTTAGGCCATCCATGTTTCTTGACGAGGTCAGAGCCTGTCATTGAAATGGTCACAAGGTCACCATCGGCTGCCCATGTAACGAGTTGACAGGTTGTACGGGTGTTCGACACACGGACAACTGCACGTGGCTTTTGACCACGAAGCAACTTCAATCGGCGACGGTAGTCGGTGAGACCAGCCTTACGTCGGCGGAAGATAGAGCGGCGGTTGTTTCCTGCCATCACTCGTCACCTCCAGGGAAGCTAACACCTTCAAGCGTCATCTGAGAACGCATGTGGGCAATAGAACGGTATGAACCGCCCTTGGCCTTGAGGTAGTATCGGCGGTATTGGGAAGGTGCAATGGTTTCGTCGTCACGTAGTTCCTTGAGAGTACGGCGTTGACTGCGAATGGTGCGCATCCATCGGTTCTTACGAGGATTTCGAGCGTTTGCTGAACCTGCACGAGTACCTTGTCCCTTACGGCGACCCTTGCGCTTTTGAGCGAGTCTGGCACGAGCACGAACACGAGAGGTTCCCTTCATTGGCTTGGCCTTAATCCAGCCTTCTTCAATGAATTCACGGATATCGTCGGTCTGAACCGCAGATGCCACTTGGTCCACAAAGGACGGGTGAATCCAAACACGGTTAACTCCGCATCCGAGCAATCGAGCAGCGAGGCGCTTTTGGTTGGTGATTTGCATCAAACATCCCTCCTTCGGTTCAACACACGAATCCCAAGTTCATCGGCTCGTGAGTAGATATGTTCTCTCTTGCGTCCACCCACAGTGCTGCCAACACGGGCTGCTTGGGTTTCAGGATCGACCGTTTCAAGGTCAGCGATATTGTGGACCATGATTTCACGGAATCCAGACGGGTGAAGGAAACGTGCTTCGGCTACTTTTCCGTGACCGATGCGGACAAGAGAACCACGGTACTTGTAATTGCGGCGTTGCTTGTTGTCCATTCCGTGAGGAGCTCGCCATCCAGAGCGAGACAGTCGCTTGTAGCGGAACCATTCGGTTCTGCGGAACGAAGGCGTCTTCTTCTTTTGTGCTGCACGAAGTGCGAGAGCGGCTTTCATGGTTTCATCCAAAACAGGCTTCTGCTTGACGACGTAAACTTGCTCGGTCTCGTCATCCCAGTCTTCATCATCCCATCCGTCTTCGGAAGGTGCTTCTTCTGGTGCATCTGCGGTTGTTTCATCTGCAGCGTCTGCTCCTCCGTTGGCATCTACCAAACGGGCAATCAGTTCGCTTTTCTTACCCGAAATCGGAAGGCCTTGCTCTTTGAGCACTTCCTTCAGTTGGGCAACGGTCATTGATTCATAATCTTCTGCCATCTCAATCACTCCTTGTTTAGTAGGTAAATACCATCTTGGAAGACACGTCGGTCTCGGTTCTTGATGGTCGTGCATCGTTCAATGTTTGCTGCTGTTTGACCAACAGCTTCCTTGTCGATGCCCGACACTGTAATTTCTGTTTTGTTCGATACCTTGACGTTCACGCCGTCGAGGATTTTTGCTGCCCGTGGGACACGCTCTCCGAAGTAATTGTTGACATTGAATGTGTCTCCGTTTACGGCTAGGGTCATGGGAAAGTGAGAGTAGAAGGCTTTCAAGTTGTAAGTGAATCCGTCTGATACTCCCTTGATCATGTTGGAAAGATGGGCATTCCATGTTCCTGCAAGTGCACGTTGCTTGCGGCGTGGAACATCCACACGCACAGTAATCCCTGAACCGTCCTTGAACAATTCAATGAATGTGCTCACGAAGGTTCGGGAAAGGCTTCCTTTAGGACCGGTTACGGTCACGACGCCATCTTCACTGATCTCGGCATTGACGCCTTCAGGGATGGTTACGATGTGTTCGATTCTGTCGAGTTTTACCATATTTCTTCACCTCAGTACACATAGGCCAGCAATTTGCCGCCTATTCGAGCGTCCTTAGCATCGTAGTGATGCATCACGCCGGAGTTGGTCGTCATAATGAGGAGACCGAAGTCTCGAGCGGGAAGGTATCGGGTCTCCCACTTCTCATATTCTTGGCGACGGACACTGTGGCGAGGCTTTACCGTACCACAGCGGTTGATTGTTCCACGAAGTTCAACAACAAAGGCATCGCCTCGGCCGTTTTCAACTCGGGTAATTTCGCCAACATAGCCTTTGGATTGCATGATGTTCAGCACGTTTCCAAGAAGTTTGGAAGCGGGCGATAGTTCAACATCGAACTTTCCAGCTTGTTCAGCGTTGTAGATCTTGACAAGAGCGTCATTTAATGGGTCAAATTGCATACTTTTCGCCTCCTCAATTCATCTTTTTAAAACCGATTTCCGGTGCTACGTCTCTGAAGCATTGACGGCACAGTCGTAGACCGTGTCGACGGATCATACCACGCTTGCGGTTGCAGCGTCGGCATCCTTGGGTTCTTCCAATTCTAATTCCATGATCTCGTGCCATTCTTACTCCTCCAGGATACTGATATTGTATTGTTCTACGAACCACTGTCGTGATTCATCGGGTGTGACTCGGTGGTGATCTCCGACCTTACTCTTGGCTCGGCGACGGCGACTGACTCGGTGGCCAGGACGCTCAACAACAACGGTAATGTCCATTCCGTAGATTCCGATTTCTGGGTCGTACTTCTGCCCGGGGAAGTCCGTGTAATCACGGACGCCAAAGGAAAGGTTTCCTTGGCTGTCAAAGTTCCATGAAGGAATAGTGTTGTCTCGACAGTTGAAGGCATCGGTCAGGAATTTGTTGATTACTTCCTTGTTGCGCATGGTAGCCTTGCATCCGATGGGCATGCCCAAACGGACTTTGAGGTCACGGTTTTGGATACGTCCAAGAGTACGTTGAGGCTTGACACCTGTTACCAACTGCAGAACATTTTCGGCGTTGAGGAGGCGTTCTCCACCTTCTCCGACACCGATGTTCACGCAAACCTTTGAGACGCGTAGTTGTGCCATGGGGTTCACAGCTTCACTCATTCAGCCACCTCCACAAGAGGCATCTTAGCGTCACCGATTGCGAACACGTTACGAGTAACGGTACCAAAGGATTCGAATTGTACTTCATTAGGCATGCTTGAACGCTTAACGATGTATTCCTTCACATCAGCAGTTTCGCCAACGTGGCCTCCACCGATGAGGTAGCATCGTGTTCCTTCTCCGAATCGGATGTGGTCAACGATGGTTTGCTCAGGAAGACCAAGTTTGAGTGAATCTCCAGTGTTGTATTGACTTGGGTCATCAACAATGATGTTTCGTCCGTCGTGAAGGTTAAGTTGTGTTTGACCACCCTTAATGGTCGTCTTACCTTCAATTCGGCAAACCTTCCAAGCGGCTTCTTCAGCGGAGATGGTTCGGTAACGCAAGCGACCGTTGTGGTCCAAGACGCATCGGTAATGCTCGTCGCCGAGGGACAATACGTCCATCAAACCGACACCACGGCGAGTATCTTTCACAATACGTCCGTCGATCTTAGCAAGTTCGTTGTGAAGAATGAAACGCACTTCACGGCTGGTCTTAGCAAGTCCTAGTACGTCACGAATGACTAAGGAAACTGGCATGCAATGTTCAAGCGAATGTGCGCCTGGCGTAGGTCGGGTCACCCAAACGGATGTTTTACGGGGCAAAGGCCAGCTACGGGGCATGGCCAAGCGCTTCAAATGATGGCTACTCATATTGTTCAACTCCTGTTACCAGTCAATTTTGCGATTCGCATGCGGTCGGATTCATCAAGTTGAACCACTACCACGTTCGAGGCGTGAACTGGTACCGCCTCTTCTTTGTTGTCGGCCTTACTGGCCTTGACTCCTTCAATGTACAAGCGACCCTTCTCCGAATCAATTCGAAGAACGGCTCCGGTGAGGGGCTCATTGTTGCGCTTTCCACCGTGACGCTTTCCACCATGGGCGTGATCGCCACGGGTTGTTTGGACTATATCTCCTACACGGACGGTAACGGTGCGAACACCTGCGAATCGTGCATCTGGCTTGGCAAGTTGCAGACGAGCGGCAACTCGCTTACGCTTTTCGTGCATTGGCGCGTTGAAGTGCGCCTTTCGTTGTTTTCCTGGTTTCATACTCTTGACCATGTTCATCCCTCACACAATCTGTTTTGCATTTGCAGCAATACGAGGCCACCTCTCAGCGGCTTCTCGAGATACTGGCCCTTTGATATCGGACCCTTGAACGTCTCCTTTTTCGTTGACAATGACACAAGCATTGTCTTCGAACTGCACCCATGTACCGTCAACACGACGGAAAGGTCGGCGTTGGCGGATGATAATTGCGTTGAACATTTGTCGGCGGGTGTCAGGAGTTCCTTTCTTGACAGAGACCTTGGCCATGTCACCAACACCTGCTGCGGGGTAACGACGCATGGTACCACCGAGCTTGAGAACGTTCAAGATTTGAACAACCTTTGCACCGGTGTTGTCGGCAACGTGAAGGCGTGCTGCGGTCGGTAGACCTCGGGTTTGCTTACCTGCAATTCCTCGCATCAGACAACACCTCCTGAGTTCTCGATAACGCAGAATGAAACCGTCTTAGAAAGAGGGCGGCATTCCATGACCTTGACCGTATCACCGATGTTGACTTCTCCGATGCAGGTAGGCAAGTGAGCAGAAACGACACTGGTTCGCTTCTCAAATCGCTCGTACTTCTTCATGTAACGTACGTTGTTTCGTTCGATTGTAATCGTACTTTGCATGCCCGTGCTGGAAACTGTACCTTCCAGAACTTGTCCACGCAAACGTAGAGTCCCGTAAAACGGACAGTTTTCATCGCCATCCCACTCACCGGTGGGGTTTTTTACATCAACGCCAATATCTCGCATCGTATCATGCCTTCCTATATGTTCGGTGGATCCTGTCTTCGGGGCGGTGACCCACCATTGCCCCTTCGATGACGACCGGATGGTCGCCAACAGTGAATGTGATACTGGCTTTGTTCAGTGTGACCATTCGGTCTCCTTCACGGATTGCCAGGGTGTTGCGGGTTTCATCAACCACGCATCCTTGTCGGTTGACAAGGGATGAATCTGTTGAGGCGAGTACGGTCAATTGACGACCGATCCATGTTTGATTGTAAATATCCATCTCATCTCACCTCCACATTAAATCCATTATTCTTGAGTACTTCAGCAGCTTTCTTTTTGTGGTCTCCTTGAAGTTCAATCAATCGTCCCTTAACTGTTCCACCTGCTGCACATTTATTTTTGAGTAGTTTTGCTAGTTGATTAATATCGATTGCTGAATCCTCTATTCCCTCAACTTTTGTTACGATTTTTCCATAGCGTCTTCGGTCGGTGGATAGGATAGCTTTTTGCTGTTCTTTTGCAATTTCTTGACAGATGCACAACTCATCAGGGAGTCCACATACGTTACAAATAGCAGCCATCGTTATTCTTCACCTCTCCTCAATTCAGTTTTGACTACTCATGTGTGTCTTCAAACGGGCGATACTTCGGCGAGTAGCCTTGTATGCACCCATGTTGGATGGTGTTCCACCAAGCGCTTTTTCAGCTCGCAATTGCAACAACTCCTCTTGGAGTTCCAGCAGACGAGCCTCGCGGGCTTCCGCACTCATCGAAGCGATTTCACGGTTGGAGACGAAACTCATTGTGCATCCGCTCCTTCAATCTCTTCTTGAGCTGCTTGCACCTTCAATTCCTCTTCGGAAAAGATGGTGATTTCGTGAGGTAGTTTGGTACCTGGTCGCATGATTTGCACGGTAACTCCGATCGTTCCGAGTTTCTTGACTGCGACAGAGTACCCTTTGTCCATGTGTTGAAGTGCAGTTTCACCGCAGTACTTGACGTGCCCACGGATGTACTTTTCAGTTCGGTTTCGGGAACCGGTGAGTTTTCCAGCAACGGTTACAATGACTCCACGAGCGCCTGCGTCCATGATGTTCTGAGCTGCACTGTGACATGCTCGGCGGTGGTACCAGCCACGCTCTAGGGATGCTGCAATCTTCTCAGCCATGACTTGAGCGTTAAGAACGGGTTTCTTGACTTCTTCAACCTTGAGTTTGGGGTTGTAGAGTTCAAATTCTTGACTTAGACGACTTTGTAGGTCGTTGATGATCTTTCCTTTGCGTCCGATGACCATACCTGGGCGTTCTGCGTGAACAGTAACGTCAGTACCTGCAGGTGTTCGGCGAATCTCCAATCCTCCGAATCCGGATTTCTTGGTGTTCTTCATCAAAAACTCACGGACGAGCTGTCGCTCAACGTTTCGGTTGATGATGGTTTGTACAATACTTTTCTTACTCATGATAGTCACCTCAGAATTCGTCCTCCAACTCGTCGACAGTGGTGTTCATGTCTTCGAGGAAGACCTCCAAGTTCACTTGATAGTGGTTGCTTGGAGTAGCACGGCCACGGGCTCGTGGGATCCATCCCTTGCGGATTCGTCCACGGTGAGCAGCGATGTGCGTGATGAGCATTTCTTCGGCGTCAATGTCTTCGTATTGATAACGTGCGTTTTCCATTGCGCTCTCAATCACCTTGATGATTTCACGAGAAGCCTTTACAGGGAAACGACCTGGTCCGATTCCACCTTTTCGGTGTCCGACCATAGAAGGTCCTGAACGACGCTTGCGCTTGTTTCCACTCCCGAGACGGAAGGGGACAGCTGCTGCCTTACGACGAACATCTGCACGGTTTGAATCAATCTTGAGCACTTGGTTGAGGAAGGCAATTGCTTCGCCAGCAGTCTTGTTCTTGACTGCACGGCATACTTCGAAGCAGTGCTTCACGTGCATGTCAACTTGTACTGAGCGAGCAGTAGCAAGGCGGCTGCCTTGCAGAAGTTGAGTGTATCCAGATTGAGGAAGTTGTTTTCGTCGGGTTCGACGGTCCATTTGGTTTCGCTTTGACATATCTTTTCACCTCACTTCAATGGAACGTGCTTTGACGATTTGGTTGCACCGACACCAGGTCCACTGTGTGCAACGCCACGGCGTGTCACAGCAAATTCTCCGAGATAATGTCCAATCATCTCTGGCTTGATTTCGACCTCAACGAAATGTTGTCCGTTGTATATTGCGATACGTCGGCCAACAAATTGTGGAAGAATGGGCATGTCTCGGCGGTGCGTACGCATGGTACGAGCGCCCGATCGGTTCATGCGAGCAAGGAAATGCTCGTTCTCAACAGACATTCCACGGCCCATGCTACGGCGGGCTCGGGAAGGCAAAAGACCAACAATGTAGTCTTCACTGCTTTCATCGGGCCATAGGGGCATGGCTTCAAGTTGTTCAAGATTGAATCCACGGTAGGTGAATTCTTTCTTTACACGGGCTGACGTGGTTGAAAGGCGCTTTCGTGCCTTACGTCGGCTTGCTTTGGGGGTCATAAAGGACTTCTTCTTACGTGCCATACATCATCACCTCAAATTTTCTTACCTCGTCCTCGGCCAGTACGGCTCGGTGCGATCAAACCAACCTTAGCGCCCGGTGGCGTACCACGAGCGACGGAGTTTGGTCCGTGAACAGCTTGGTGGTTTCCACCACCGTGCGGGTGGTCCACTGGGTTCATTGCGACACCAGAGACATGCGGGTAAAGCTTACCACGGGCCTTAGCCTTGTAGTAAGCAGCACCAGCAGTTCGAAGTGGCATCTCTTCTCGACCGTGGCCAGCGAGCACACCGATGGTGGCTCGGCACTTGGTTGAAAGTTCCTTGAGGGAACCAGAGGGCATGCGAATACGGACCATTTCGCCGACGCGTGCCTCAACCATACAGGAGTTACCTGCCGAACGAGCAACCTTTCCACCATCGCCAGGGCGAAGTTCAAGGTTGTTGATTGCTGTTCCTTCAGGAATGTTACCGATTTCGGTAATGTTTCCAGGTCGGAGGGCGACGTTGTCTCCGATTGCGATTTTGCTACCGATGGCAATTCCTTCGGTTGCGGCAACCAGTGTTGTATCGCCATCAGGTGTCTTCACGCGTGCGAGTGGTGCACTGTGAACAGGACTGTGGACCAGTTCTGTAACTTCGCAAACCACGTCTTTGTCGCGAGGCATGCGGTTCTTTCCAGGGAATCGGTGGCTCGCCACGCGGTAACGTGGTGAGGAACCTTTTCGTTGTGCTCGAATTCTCTTACCCATGATAAATCACCTCAGAATGCTCCTAGACGCATAGCAGCGTCTTCTGCGTCATAGCCTTCAGCAAGTTTGACAGATGCATGCTTGCCGTGCTTTGAATTACGTACGTTGACCTTAGCGACTTCTACATCGAAGATGGTTTCAACAGCACGTGCGATTTGAGACTTTGTTGCACTTCGGCGAACAATGAATTCAAGGCGTTGCTCGGTAGTACGAGCTTCCATGGATTTCTCAGTGAGCCATGGTTGAATAATAATGTCGTATGCGTTCATGATATCACCTCAGTTCATTGCCTCCAAAGCAGATTTGGTAAAGACGGTGAGACGACCAAGGTCGCCACCTGGAGCAAGGTCTTCAGCGCAGAGATCCTTTGCTGCAACCACGTCAACACCAGGTAGGTTGCGGACGGCCTTTGCAAGTCCAGCCTTTTCCTTGACAACCAAGAGAACGGACTTAGGAGTTTTGTGAACTCGTCCACGCATTGTTGCCTTTCCAGCACGAATCTTGCGGCCGTTTCGGGCACGGTCAAGATCTGGGCCTAGGCCAAGTTGGTCAAAGATGGCAGCTGCCTTTCGAGTAGCTGAGCCATGGTTGAACGATTCAATATCGTATTCAGTTGTCTTTCCATCAACGATTTCAGAGTAGTTGCCCAGAACGATTGGTAGATGTTCAACTTCTTCGTCAAATCGGTGGCCTCGGGCGGAAACGGTTTCCATGGACACCGTTGCTGCAAGAGCAGAGTTACGAGCAGCTTGGCGCTCTTTTTGATTGAGTTTACGAGACCAGTCTTTTTCGACCTTAGGTCCGTGGGCTCGGCGACCACCCAGTGTGTGGGGGTTCTGAGCACCACGGCGTTGTCCTGTGCGTCGCATGATACGAGACACACCACGACCCTTACCCCACCATTCGACGGAGTGTTTCATACCGGCCATTGGCTTTCGCTTTCCGATGTGAGGGCGGGAACCGTATGGTTGTCGGCGGTTTGCTCGGCTAGAGGCTACTGCGAGTTTAACCAAGTCTTCTCGGACTTCAGTGCTGAACACTTCAGGGAGCGTCATGTTGGAACCTTCTGAGACTTCAACATCGAAGCGCACAGTGAGTTTTCCTGCATCCAACTCGTCTTGAGTGATGGTGTTCACGATATCTTTTACAGCGACCTTCATCTTCAGGCCCCCTGCTTTGATGCCGTACTGACATAGGTGATTTCGTAATCATGAAGTGTTCGGTCAGAGCCACGTGTTGCGTCTCGGAACCGAATAAGGCGCTTTGCAGGCCCGGGTACACTTCCCTTAACGAGAATGTAATCCGACTTGACTTCGCCGTAGTGGAGGAAGCCACCTGACGGAGTGATGGAATGGTCTTCTGGATTGGCGACTCGCAAGATACGCTTGTTGTACTCAGTTCGCTGATGGAATCCGGTTTGACCACCTTGACGGATGGTCTTTCGGACGTATCCGTCACCGAAGGCACCCATGTTTCCGTGCTGTCGGCGTTTCTTTGAGTTCTTGTGAGATTGAAGTTTTCCACCGAATCGCTTGATGACACCCTGCCATCCGTATCCTTTGGTAACTGCGACAATGTCGGTCAGAGTGCCTTCTTCAAATGCATCAGCAAAGGAATATTCTTCGCCCATGTGCTCGCTGGCCCAGTTGAGTTGGTCTTCGAACGAGCCTCCGTCCAATCCCATTTCCATAACGTCAGGAACCTTAGTAGGGACGCTAGCAAGGGAACCAGGTTGGGTTGATACGATCAGGCGAATTTCACAAAGGTCAGCATTGACCAAGTTTTCCATGTGCTTGGTTGCGTCATGGACCTTTCGTGTTGGAACTCTCTTGAAGAGTTCAGGGAATGCTTCAGTAATCTTTTCTGCGTCAGCCCAAACTTCGCCCGCAGCTTGCTTGCCGTAGGGAGTCATTTGGTAACCACGGACGCCGAGAATGCGCATCTTTGGGCACTCAACGACTGTTACAGGGACTCGAACTTCTTGTCCTGCAGATGTACTTCGGGGGTTTAAATCACGAGCCAGAATGTGGGTCATGCCGGCTTTCCAGCCAGCAAATCCTTGCACTCGGACTTCGCTTGCATCGGTTGTGGGCCACGACTTGACGTGTCCGAATGTGCGGCTCGCTCGCTTGCGCGGGCTGAACGCCATCGATCCACGGCGTGGGTGGTTTCGTTTTGCCATCTTGGATTCCTCCATTATTTTCTACAACGAATTGGCCCCACCGAAGGGGCGTACGAGGGCACATACAGCGTAGAAGCCGTGACACGGAGTCCCATTCCCACGAGTGGGGAAAGGGCCAGTTGGGGTCCTCGGGGGATGGCCCAGTGTGTCTGGCTACTCACCTTTGAGCAACCCTCCGACTTACCTCCCGTATATATGCGGTTCGGTCAAGCAGAAGAGGGGAATGCGTGTGACGCCATGGGAATTGAGGGTCTTCAAACCTTTTGTTTGACAAAATCCGTTCGCCGACACTTTCAGTTACCATCCACTCTCCACATCATCCTTTTGAACCCTTGACGGGAAGTAATGGCAATGCCTACCGTCCAGCATCCGTTTCTTCATGACGGTGTTGAGGCCAGAGCATACCAAATTCGTTCACTAGAACGGTGCCTTTCCGCTTCAACGTTGATGGTCATGCCGACAGGGTTTGGCAAAACCGCCGTAGAGTGGATGGTAATGGCCGAATACCTCCGCCGAGGTGTTGAGAAGATCATCCTCATAGCACCAACAACTGGTTTGGTTGACCAGCAAAGAAGTATGGCCCAGCAACACCTCAAGTTACCTCCTGATGAAATCGTTGCATACACGGGTGAGACCGCACCTGGGAAACGCAAGACCTTGTGGGACCAAGCAAGAGTCCTGATGGCAACACCTCAGGTTATCCGAAATGACGCTCAAAGCGGTACTATCAATCTCAGCGAGGTTGGGTTGCTCATCGTTGATGAAGCACATCATGCAACTGGAAATCACGCATATGCACAGGTGGGGAAGTTGTATCGTAGAGCCCGCCCGGATGGTCGCATCTTAGCAGCAACAGCGAGTCCGGGATCGAATGCAAGGCACATTGATGACGTTCAAAAAAATCTTGGCATCCAAGTGGTTGATGTTTCAAAACGTGATGAACCGCTCGTCAAACCGTTCGATGTTGACATGAACATTCATGAAGAATTCATTGAACTCCCTCCTTCACTGGGTTTGCTGATAACACCATTAGAGGAGCATTTTTTATCCGAAGTCAAGCATCTCCAACAACTCGGATTCCTCGCTCCAAAAGAACATATATCATCGGGCGATATCGAAAAGGCCCAATTGCGAGCAAGTAGAGCAATCCAACAGCGTGATGTCCGAGGCTATGATGCTGCTCGTAGAGTTGCAGACCTTCGCCGGATGCACATGCTCGTGAACCTCCTCAAAACACAAGGCACAGATGTTGCACATTCCTTTCTAGAGCGAGCAGAGATAGAAGGTCGGGAAGGAAGAAAAACCAACCGTCTACTGTCTTTACCCGTCATTCATGAATTACGTAAATCCTTGGTGGATGTTGAAGAATTGCATCCCAAGACATCTGTTGTTGAACGGCTTGTGAGACACGAGATTGGACAAAAACCAGACGGTAAAATACTCGTATTTACAGAATTTAGAGACACTGTGAGCAACCTTGTGGCGAGATTAAGTACACTTGAGGGACTGAAACCTGACAAATTCATTGGTCAATCCTCACGCGGAGCCCAGAAAGGAATGACGCAAAAACAACAATTAGCGCAACTGAAACGATTCCGAGAAGGTGAAATCAATGTTCTCGTCGCCACATCAGTTGGAGAAGAAGGGCTGGACGTCCCGGCAGCTGACCTCGTTATTCTTTACGAACCGGTACCAAGTGCGATTCGTGCGATTCAACGAAGGGGAAGAACTGCCCGTCAACGAGCCGGCTCGGTTCATGTGTTAATCACGAAAGAAACTCGCGATGTCTACATCCATTCTGCATCAAAGCATCAAGAACGGAACATGCATCGTTTGGTCGATAAAATGGTACGTCAGAAAAAACTCATGGATGAATATGGAGACCTTGATGGGCTCTTAGATCCGTTTGCTGTGAGCGATAATGGGAAAAAACTGCCAGCGGCTATATTTTTAGAACAAGAGAAGGAGCTCCACAAACCGGAAGAGACCGAATCATTCCCACAACCAGGAGTATCCATCAAGGAAAGGCAAAAACACATTCCAAGAACAGCCCCCCCGCTAACGCCAGAGCAACGTCGGCCAAAAGAGCAAAAGGGATTGTATTCCTTTGCTGCAGAACCTCAATCATATTCCAAGAAACAACAAATACCCGAGCCTCGTATCTCTGTGGTATTAAATGCAGCAGATGAAGAAATCTCTTCATTAAATTCGGTCAACGGAGAAGACCATGAAATCCTAATTGACCATCGAGAAATGAATTCAACGTTACCGTCCTATTTGGCGAGCCTCGGTTTCAAAACTCGAATTACACGCCTCCCTCACGGAGACCTCCGACTCTCCGAACGAATACTTATAGAACGAAAGACAGCGAGGGATTTATTGGCTTCAATAAAGGACGGCAGACTCCTTAGCCAATGTCGAAGTTTACGAGCGAGTGCTTCTCGCCCGATGCTGCTGATTGAAACGGGAGGGGATGCAGGCTACGGCCTTCATCCAAATGCCGTACTGGGGGCGTTGGCTCACATCACACTTGACATGGGAATCCCTGTGATGATGACAAAGGATGCCATGGAAACCGCCCATTTTGTATCGATTGCAGCCCAAAGGGAGCAGGACTTGCTCGAATCTTTTCATGAGATGGTCAATTCTGAAACCACGACTGGCGCGGAGTTGAAAACGATCATGAAACAAGCAGCATGTGAGATTGACCTACTCTTAGCGAATCCTGAAGCCTCTCACCCATGGCTGGAGAGTGCACAACAACAACTTGAGCGATGCTTTGAGCACGCCCTCTCCCAACTCACGGGAGTAAACGATGAGGAACGGGATGTGATGAACGCGTTCTCACCCCACCTTGGAGCATTGTTCACGGCAACGGAAGAGAACCTCATCAAGGAAACTGGGTGCGGGTCAGATACCGCCAACCGTGTCCTTCAAATCTTGAAGGAAAACAGTAGCATCAAGAACCAATGAGCCGAACACGAGTTCGCAATTGAGCGAAACGGTCTGGATAAAATCCTAGAGCGAATGCAACAATTTCGGAAAGATGACATACGGGGACAATGGTATTCTTCCCTGAAACTCGGCCTGCTTTGGATTGATACGAGTCCAAGTTAACGTGTGAGATGGTACAAGCACTCACAACGAGTTCAGCACCAGAATCAATCGCATCGGAAAGTACGGCTGCTGTCATGGAAAGAGAGGTGTCTTCCAGACTTAGAACTGATGTTGAGCCAACACTCTGACATTTGGATTCATAGTCAATTGCATGACCGCCGAGAGCCTCAAAGAGTTGTTCCATGTATGTGGGCATGAACGGGTCGTCGTTTCCACAAGCACCTTCTCGTTGCATGTCTGGCCCGTAGTAAGCAGCCACATTCATTTTGAGGGGGTTTTTCACAGCATCTCGGATCTTATCAAGTCCAATCTCTTCTACAAGATAGTGTAGCAGATGCCACGACTTGGATTCTCCTGAATACTCAATGTTTGAGGTTCGAGCAACAAGGTTGTTGATTTGACTGGCGTAAACCGGGTCGCGAGCCATGTCTTGTGCAGTGTTGCACATGATTGCATGGCTGCTTGCACAGGTGGTCAAGACATCAAGTCCTTTGTCCTCGGCAAGAGCAAGGTTGCGGGCAACCAATGCGTCCTGAAGTTTAGGAGTAGCCTGCTTGATGATGTTTCCACCATCACTGCTTGAGCGAGGGAGTTCTACAAGTTGAATGTTCAAGGCTCTGCAGAGGGGTTGAATCATATCTTCAATTTCAGATGCGCCCGCTCTAGCGACGTTTCCGGGATAGTATGTGATTTTCGCCATCATCTCACCTCAGAATCTTTGGTCAATCTCATTGAAGAGAGAGACTACTTCGTGGTAGTTGTGAACCTTAGAGTTGATCATATTAGGTATACGTCCAAGCCCGGCCGGCGGAAGCAGAAGGGATTGGAGGCTTCGGATTGGAGGAGAACCATTCCGTGTAAATGCGAGGGCCATACGAGCAGAAACTCCGCTGAAGACGTTGCCTACGAGACCAAGAGGGCCGAGAACTTGGCGGTAAAGCGTCGTTTCATTGACCTTACCGGTCCACTTGACACTTCGTCCGTACCACTTGACAAGCCGGCCATGCTTACCGGCGTACTTGGTTTGGTTGAGCAATTGCATTCGTGCTTCGTTGAGGCTTTGAGCAGCAAGGCGACCGTCTTCTCCAAAGCGCAACAAGCTGGCATGGTCTGCTTCAGACCATACACCGTCTCTTTGCAAGAGCGAGTTCATGATGCTCCTGCGTTGTTCTTGACTCGTTCGTGGGTCCTTAGCACGCAACCATTGCTGGAAGTGAACGCCAGGGCCTTCGTAGTGTGAATCATGGGCTAATGTATCCGACATTGCTTGGATTAACTGGAAGGATTGGACATCACCGGCAAGGTGAAGGTTCGTTGCGAGTGCTGGCTCCATGGTACCAAGTGCTGCTCCAGATGGAAGACGTTCACCTTCACGTGGGTCTGTTCGCATCCATGGTTCTGCTCGGCTTCGATGGTTTTCGTAGCGCGAGGTATCAACGATGAGGTCTCTAACGACTGGGTGACCGGGAAGAGGTTCTACCCGAACCCGTCCTCCGTCAGAGGTAAGGTCAGCGATCATCGTTGAATCTGAAAGAGTGACACGACCGTTTACCCGAATACCGGTGGTTGGTGTCCCAGCACCGTTTCCTCTTCGGAACGCAAGACTTCCATCAACATCCTGTTGCATGGAGATGAGGAGGTCTTGGACAGTTGCATGACCGGGGACGCTGCACGTGAGCGTATCCCACCCGGATTCTGCTGCATCTGGGCAGTATCGGAACAATTCAAGCGTGATGGTCAATTCTTCACGAGCAATCTTACCTGGTGTGAAATCACCTTCAACCGCATCATCGTCATCACCGGACCCGTAAGCCTTCATTTCTTCAAGAAGTTCTACCTGAAGGGTACCTGATGAATCAACACACGCCAACAGTGGAAGTGCTTCATTCACCCAAAGTTGCCAAGGAGCGTCAAAGTCTACGTCACATTCCTGCAGAGGGTGTGCTTCATGACCGCCCAACGAAGCGAGTTTGCCGTTCCAATCATGGCCGGCCTTACAGAATTCATCGTAGGACGAATCGCCAATTGCACAGATGGAAAAGTGAGTATTTCCAAGACCTGGCCCGTTTGCATTGATTGCATTCCAAGCTGATTCGGCGTTGTCCGGCATCTCACCCTCACCCCATGTAGAGGTGATGATCATCACTCGCTTCATTGAAGCCAGTGAGGCTGGATCAAGCCCGTCCATATCAACCACTTTCGCTTCCAAGCCGTAGTTGCCTGCCATCTTGGCAGTTTTTTCAGCGAGACCCGCTGCGTTACCAGTTTGTGAACCAAACAAGATGTTCAGTGTGCGGTCGCCTGCGAAGACTGCGTTAAGCTCGTCTGATGCCCCGGCTGCGGGCGCAACTGCGGCCACCGCTGCTGGAGCAACTTCTGCCACCGCTTCTGCTGCGACTTCAGTAACTGCGGCACCATCACCAACGAGTTCGAACTTGATTACTTCTACCGGGCAGGCTTCTGCGGCCTCAAGAATAATGTCTCCAAGTTCAGCACCGAGCGTGCCAGTGAGGGGCGAGCCGCCTTCGTTTCTATCGAATAAGCCGTCCGTACGAACTGCCGCTAGAATCATGGATGAATCATCGGTCACCTCGAAAACTTCCGGACAAATGTCCTGACATGCATCACAGGTGATGCAATCCTCGTCAATCCATACTTTTGCGACAATTGCCATAGGAAGTCCCCTTGCTCACACTCTGTGAGCAATCTTCCCACCCTAGAGTGGCCTTTGAAGGTTATTATCTGCCCGTGACAAAATAAGGCTTCTGTGGTTCATTTTTCTAAGCAAAAAATTGCAGTGCCTAAGGCACCATCACATGTTGAAATCGCCCATGCCACCCATGCCGCCTTCCATAGGAACGCCCTTGGATGAAATCACGTCATCGATACGCAGAATCATGATTGCTGTTTCGGTTGCTGACTGAATTGCTTGCTCAACGACACGTAGAGGTTCAACAACATTTGCTTCGTTCATATCAACCACGCCGCCTTCATAGACGTTGATTCCTGCAAAGGATTGTCCGTCTGCGTGAGCTTTGCGCAATTCGATAAGCGTTGTGACCGGGTCGAGACCAGCGTTTTCTGCCAGGGTGCGAGGAATGATTTCTAGGGCTGAAGCAAATGCTTCAATGGCCATTTGCTCACGACCGCCTACGGTTTCTGCAAAGGTGCGCAAGTCTCGTGAGAGTGCTGCAAGGACGCTTCCGCCTCCAGTCAGTACTGACCCGTCTTCCCATGCAACGGAGACAACTCCAACCGCATCGTCAAATGCACGTCGAATTTCATCAACAACGTGCTCGGTTCCACCACGAAGGAGAACGGAAACGGATTTGGCCTCGGGACATCCGGTGACGAAGGTCATGTTTGATTCGCCAATTTTCTTTTCTTCAACACGAGCTGCCAGACCCAAGTCGGATTCACTCATGTCTTCGAGGTTGGTGATGATGGTGCCGCCAGTTGCTTTTGATAGCGCTTCCATATCGGACTTTTTAGCCCGGCGAATGGCGAAAATTCCTTTCTTGGAGAGGTAATGTTGTGCCAGTTCATCGATTCCTTTCTGGCATACCAGTACATTTGCCCCTGCGGATTCAATCGTATTGACCAAGTTGCGGATGTAGTTCTCTTCTTCTTCTAAGAACAGTGCTAGTTGGTTTGGGTCTGTAATCTGAATCTTTGCGTCAACTTCAGTTTTCTTAACTTCAATCGCCGAGTTCACAAGAGCAATCTTTGCATCGCTCATGACCCGAGGCATTCCTGCATGGACGCGTTCTTTGTCCAAAAGGATACCATCGATCAATGTTGAATCTTTGATTGATCCACCTTGACGCTTCTCAACCTTAATGTCAGACAAATCAACGAGACGCTCTCCGTCTTCCGTGATACCGACTGCATGAACTGCACGCACACAGATATCGGCCATAAATGACTTCACAGCACCTGCTGATTTTCCTGTGAGTGCCGTCTTTGCCACTTCCAAAAGTACGTTGTCATCGTTATCAGTGGAGATACCATGATTTTCTAGAAGTCCAATCGCTCGTTCTGCTGCAAGGCGAAACCCTTCACAAATGACCGTTGGGTGGACATTTTGCTCAATCAAATCCTCACTTCGCTTGAGAAGTTCTCCGGAGAGGATTACTGCGGAAGTTGTGCCGTCATAGCAATGTTGTTCCTGAGTTTTTGCAACCTCAATGATCATTTTAGCCGCTGGGTGTTCGATGTCCATTTCCTTGAGAATGGTCGCTCCATCGTTTGTAATGACAACATCGCCCATTGAGTCAACAAGCATCTTATCCATACCTTTGGGCCCGAGTGTAGACCGAACCGCATCTGCTACCGCCTTTGCAGCAGCAATGTTGTTTGATTGTGCAGTTCGTCCACGAGTTCGTTGTGTCCCATCCTTTAGGATAAAGATAGGCGCTTGTCCATTTCCGTACATGATAATGCCTCCGGCAAACTCTGCGAGGTTGACTGTGCCTTGAACCCTACGCTTGACTCATCGTGGGAAATTCGCGGTCAAGCTTGGCCGTTCTGCTCAAGCCACTGCTGTCCGTAATGCTTCCACTGTTCCATGGTCCAACCGTTTGGGAGACCACCCGCAGGTAGCGGGGGCATACCGTCATCAACAGGTGCCGAGGCGGGTTGAGGAGCCGGGGCTGGCGCTGTTGGCGGAGCCCCTGCTGGGATTGGTTCAGGTGAAGGTGCACCTGCAACGGGAACGGTAGGAGCGGAAGCAACCGCGCCATAATTTGCAGACAAACTGTCTTCGTATCCATCCTCGCCCCAGTTTTTGTATTCATCATCATCTTCTTCTTCGCTACGCATGATGGTCAAAAGAACGATAACACCACCGACGAGAATCAACAAGAATACACCCCAAAGAGCGATTTCTTCGATCGGGAAGCCTGAACCTGCGCCGTCAGTAACATCTTCTGAATCAGAATCTTGCTTGATGAGTGTGACCTCTAGACGACCGTTTGCTGCATCACTTACAGTTTCGGAACGAGCCCATATAGTCAAGTTAGAAACAAAGACTTCTGAATTGAGGTTCTTCAATGTGGTTTCAGTCACTTCGAGGGTGAGCGTTACTTCTCGCTCTTCGTTCAAGCCCAAAGAGAAGTCTCGGTCCAGTCGGTCGATTTTGGTCTGGAACCAAGATTTGGTTTCTGAATCATCCAATTCAATGACAACGACCTGCGCCGTTGTATACTGATTCTTTACCCGGACAGTGACTTCATATTCACCCTCTTCGTTGATGGAAACAGGTTGGATGGTGTAAATCTTCAACCAGTTTTGTGACCCTACAAGGTACGTTGCCTCACCGGTTGCACTAACGGTGTCATCTGATGCACTTGTTGCAATGACTCCGAGTGTTAAATCGCCTTCTGCTCCCGCGAGGAATGAAAACTCAACGGTAACGTTGAAACTCGATCCAACATCAATCTCGGTAGTTTGTCCGTTAACAAGGTTGGTAAATTTGGCCTGCATACCAATTGGAATGTCAAGTGTCATATTAAATCGGTCAGCACTGTTACCATCGTTTCGCACCTCAAAGGCCATGGTTTGAGCAGGATCGCCAGGAATGTATGATTGCCCCGTATCTTCATCGGATACGAAGACTGCAGCCGTTTCAAGAATGTCTATAGTGATGTCAATAGAGGTTGACACGGTCGGGTCAGCAACGTTGGTTGCAATGACCTTGACCGTGTAGAGAGCTGGAGTAAGACCAACTGGCATTGCAAGTCGCAGGACAAAAGCCCCTTCTCCATCCCAAGCATCGAGAACTGGAGATTGAGTTGCTGGAAGGGATGCTTGGAGCCTCCAGTTGCTTTGTACAATGCTCAAGTCATATTGTTCGTCGTCGTTTCCGAGATTGAAGATATTGACGATAACGGAACGACCGTTTCCGTTCGCAGAGCCGGTCAATGAGTATTCTTCTGTTTCCAATTGAACATCACGCAGGACTGGAACTTCGATGTTGCGAACAAGTTGGTCCGTACCGAAGAGAGGAGTTGAGCATGAAGGGCATGTTGCTCGTAGATTGAATGAGACTGGCCCTGGTGGAGCAAGTTCGGGTGCAGTAATGTTGAGCGTCAATTCAATGCGTTCACCCTTCGCAAGTGTAATCGGGTTCGGGATAATGACTCCCGTTTCATTAAGAACGGTAGCAGACCACCCACCAGGGGTACTTGTATCTGAGAAAGAGGTGACGAGATTAAAGGCAGCGTCTTTGTTTCCTGTGTTTTGTAGGCGGAAGTCAACGGTGCCGTATTCGCCAGGTCCAAACGTTGCTGCAAGCAAACCTACGGTCGAGGTAAGGGCAACACCAAACTGTTCGCTCACTGCGAGGTCCATCTCAAGACGGGCCTTTTCTCCAAGTTGAGCACTGCTCGCATCGCTGAGCCAAAGGTTCCATGTTTGTTGTTGAACATCTGCTCCGGCTGGAACGGTGAGGTTAGCCCAGAATTCAATGGTGTCACCTGCGCCAAGTACCGGCATGATGACGTTCGTACCGTGGCTGCTGCTTCCTTCAATGTCCATGCGAATAATCGGGAACGGAACCATCCATGAATCGTTGGTCACGTTGGTCTCTACCCGAATCGTGGCCGGAGAATATCCGTTGTTAGTCAACGAACACTGGAGTATTGCCATTTGGTTTGGTGCGATGGTGTAGCCACCACTGCTAGGATTGTCACATTGCAGGTCAACTGTGTAGTCGCTAACCTTACTCACACCAAATTGAATCATGTCGTCTACGTGGAACCCTTCACTCGCTGCGCTTGAGTCCGAGTTGAACAGCAGTCCGAAGGAGTAAGAGTTGCCTCCGAGGAAAATATCTGGGTTCGCCAAATTCGGGATCTGAACCCATGACTCTTGCGGGTCCCACGAAATGTTTGTCCATTGTCCTGGCGCTGCACTTGGATTGCCTTGAGAAATATCCCAAGAAACGGATTCATAATCATCGTTGATGTTACCGGACCCTCTCCATAATTCAAGAGAAACTGAGTCGCCAGTGCTCATACTGCCCCATGCTTGGATGTGATACTGACTGGACACATATTCGTTTGAGTAGAACAATGACCTGCAGAGGTATTGTGTGTATATGTTGCTGAGCTCTCCGTCAAGAACTGAATCCACACCACATGTTTGGCCGGTCATCAAATGACCGTTGACTAAACGGGTTGCTTCTGCGTTGGATGGATAGTTGCTCCCTTCAGATGAATGTCGCCAATGCTTCGTGCCTGCGGCACTCGCTCCGCTGTCGGTCACCCATGAACCAGCAGCGACTGCTCCGCCACCAGCAGATGGGTATTTTCCAGAGAAGAAGGTCGAAGCACCTGTCGTAGTACCGTCAAAAATATCAGAGGTAATTGCGATGGGCACAGTTTCCTCTCTTACGTCGTTCTCGTTTCGTGAATCATCACCAAAGGCAACTGTCGCTCGAAGAATGAGGCCTCCAGTCAAATCGTTGGTAGAAGTGTTGAGGATGGAATGGGCTGCTGTAGGCGTCCACGGCATAGAATAGACATCTTGTTGGCCTCCGGTGAGAGGGCCTGTATTCCAAGTGTAGGTCTCCATAACGAATCCAATGGGGTGGACAACTTCCAGCATAACTGGAGCAGTTTCACCGATTGCACCCGTCCCAAACCGTTGTACTGTAACTTTGATCTCAATGGGAGTATCAACAAAAATGTAATTCATGACAGTACCATCGGACTGAATCCATTGAGAGGACATTTTAGAGGAGTTTCCAAGAGAAATGGTTTTGACGGTATAGTCGTCGTTGGTTCCGCCACGACCTGATGCTGCTTCTACTGGAGGTGCAACCATCAAAGCAAAGGATTGGAGGAGCATCAAGATGACAAGAGTATAGGGAGTCATTCGGCGCATATTCATCAACATTGTGAGCCAACAGGATAGAGCATAAGAATGTGGCCTTCTTTTGGTCCGGATGCTAAGATAAGATTTCAAGGTTCACTTTGGCTCATTGTTTGCATTAAACCCGCGGATAACAGCCTCGTTATGAGAAGGAGGTGTGTGAGACTCCACCCCATCAGCAGACAAATCCGAGTCGGATTCAAAGAGGCTGAGGTCAAGACCATCTAACGGTGACAAAGGTTCCTGATACATACTCGGCGATTGGACCTCTACATGGTGAACCGTCTCTTGTGGAAGTGGTACGGGGACGACCACTTGCTGGACTACTGAAGGAGTATGCGTTGTCGCATCGGTTGCCGCAGCAAGCCGGTTAACCAGCGAATTCGCAACTGCAGTTTGCTCCTGACCTTCTTCTTCATCCGATTCAATACCTCGCATCCATTCAGGAGGCGAACCTGCCCCTCCACCAAGCACTGCAAGCGTGGTAAAGGCAGCCATAGGCATCACCGCCAGAGCAGTGAGTAAATTGAGGAAGGAAGTTTCAGGAATCGGACCTGCTGAAATCAAGGTTTCAAACACTTCCTTTTCGAATTGTATGTTCAAGGAGAGGTCCTTGCCCATCCAGCGGTGCACAATCCAGGTAGAAAACTGACCCATTGACCAAAGGAGAAATACTGGAAATATCCATGTGATTTTCATGGTTGCCCCTAGGAATTTCCGAGCCAAAGAAGCGATTGAAATGTACTTTCGAGCGAAATATGGAAACATGCGGATTGCACAGAACAGACATATTGCATACAGCAAGAGGGCGAGTTCCAATTGGCGGTTTTGATGAATCAAATCCCGAGGAAAGAGCAACACCAAGGCCAGCGGAATCGTTGCAAGCAATACCTGAAACGGCACTGCAAGGAGAACCAGGGAGCCTCGGATGGCCCATAGAGTATGGCCTTCTTGATATCGGTCATGGACCAAAAGGGATAATTTGCCATGAGAAGATGACATGTACTTTTTCCGGGTCAAGTAACGGTTGGTTGAATTGCGAGCATTTCGAGACAATCCCATCGCATGCCTCCAACCACCGTGTTCAATGACTGTATTTGGAAGAAATCCGCCCATCCCCAGTGCGAGGAGGAGGGCTAACATACCATAGAAAAGAGAGGCAATACCGATCCAAGGAATCATGTTGACATCAACCTTAATCGACAGCTGCCCCCCACCGACATTGAACCCGAGGAGATACGTTAATGCGAAGGCGACCAAAGGTGTAAGAAAAATTTGAGCCACCAATTGAAGGGTGAGAACAAGGCGAGCCGCAAGAGGACCAACGGTGGTTTGCCTCGCCATAAGTTAGAACCCTGACCTCTTCATCTCAAAGGTTCCCCTTCAAGAATGAGAAAAATGTCTATTCTTCAGAAGTTGTGTCAAGTGCAGGAGGCGCTGCCAACGGATAGCCATCAGAGATCAACATCCGAAGTGAACCCATCAACTTTCCATCCTTACGAGGCCGACCCAAATCCGGACGGGGACGGGGGTCAAGCATCATGCCGCACTCAGAGCATGCTATTTCGCCGGGCAACCAAACAGGCTCAGCATCATCGCAGCAAGCGTCACTGGAAGCCGCTTGGTCCATGATTTTTTGAAGACCATAGGCAATCTCTCGCGTCCATGGAGCGCCCGTACCGCCAACTGCATTTTGAAGTCGCGAGAGAACCATCCAACTTGTGGCAACCCACAATCCAAAACCAAATGGTGCAGAACCCCATTTCAAACTCACTGCACCAAAAATAAGTGTAATAATTGCTAGGACCATACTGGACCAGTAAAAGGAACGCATGTGAAGAACGCGCTGAGTGAGGTAAGGAGAAAGGGGAATCGGATGCGGATGGGGTGGGAAGTGTACGTTGAACCCCTTTGCACGAGTCATGTAAAGCGTTGGAAGACGAGGCCCGATGTGTCCAATGACACCTCCAATGGAGAACATAACGATGGAACCAATCATCGACACAGGAACCACCATCACGCATTTTGAAGGCGAAGAAGCGTCTTCTCAACCTTGTCCATTCCTCTTGAAATATCAGCCTGACTGATGGTGTAAGCGAAACGAAGGTGCCCTTCACCGGAAGGCCCAAAGGCGCTTCCAGGTGAGCAAAGAACACCATCTTTCAGCAGTTCCATGGCGACCTCTTGAGAGTTCATTCCATCAACGGTAACCCTAGGGAATACGTAAATCGCTCCTTTGGGTTTTTGACATTCAACACCTGGCATGGCATTGAGTCGGTCAACAATAAGGTCGCAACGCTGTTTGAATTCTTCAGCCATCATTGTAGGGTAGTCGTTGGCTTTTTCCATAGCCTCCAATACCGCATATTGCATGGCATCGTTTGAGCAGGCGGAGATGTAATATTGGATCTTAATGACCTGCTTCATCGCTTCAATATTAGGAGAGATGATGTAGCCGATTCTCCACCCAGTCATTGCAAAGGTTTTGGAAAATGAATTGACGACCATTAGCTTGTCGTAGTCCGTTCCCATGAAAGAAACATGTCTTCCTTCGAAAACGATTCGGTCATACACTTCATCGGATATAATCCACAAATCATGTTTTTTGGCGAAAGCAAGCAACTCATCGCGTTGATGCTCGTCAAGAGTACCACCCGTTGGATTGCTCGGGAAATTATAGAGAATAGCAACGGTATTTTCGTCAACAAGGGTTTCAAGGTCTGAAACTTTTGGAACAAATTCATTCTCAAAGAGGCATGGATAGTATTTGCTTTCTCCCCCTACGAGGGTTGCGTCAGGCCCGTAGAGCGGGAAGTAAGGTTCGGGAAGAAGGATGTTTTCACCCGGATTGATGATCGTCATGAACAAATTAAGAAGAGCGTTTGTACCCGACA
The DNA here is from genome assembly GCA_938084675.1 of Candidatus Poseidoniaceae archaeon. GTDB lineage: Archaea > Thermoplasmatota > Poseidoniia > Poseidoniales > Poseidoniaceae > Poseidonia. The sequence goes on along the minus strand of CALKGM010000013.1, from coordinate 2,812 downwards.
TGGTCATGCAAACATTTGCATCCGTCATACCTGCTTGATAGGGCTCCCATGATTCTGCAATTTTTTGACGAAGCGCAGGCATACCAGCAGTAGTGGTGTATTTGTTATGGCCGTCGAGCATCGCCTGATAAAAAGCGTCAATAGCTACCCGAGGGGGTTGGAAATCTGGCTCTCCTAAACCGAACGAGATTACATCGTCTCCAGCAAGATCGAACATTTTGCGAACCCCAGTGGGTTGGATGGCCAAAGCCCTATCGCTGTATGTCCGCATGGTAATCCCACTCCCGTATCGCATTTGAATGCAATCGCTATGAAGATGCATTCTCCTCTGAAGAAGAGGGTTCGTCAAGCACCAACTCGGCGTCAAGAACTTGTGCATGTTCAGTTTTTGATTCAGACCCAATGAGGAGAAGTGGTGCTTCGGCTCGGGCCTTAAACAGCAATCCAACGATAATAAGGAAGCATAGAATTCCTGTAATACTCATGAAGAACGTGAACGAGAATCCACTTAATTCATCTGTACCATCACCAGTCCCAAGCACCGTGGTAAACACTGGTAGTGAAGAGACACCTTCACTGTTCAGGCCACGCACCTCAAGGGTTTGTTCACCTTGTTCCACATCGTTTGGGTTAAATGCCATCACCCACTCAAACCGTTGCAAAGCAGTAAGGCCACCATCAACCACTTCGTAGGTGGCTTGCATCCATTCGCCTTGGCCAAAGCGACCTTCAACCGCTGAAATCGAACCTTCTTGACCCCAAGCAATTCCCCGAACTTCATACAACCCCGAGGTGGTATTGAGAGAGGAATTTAGTATGTGAACTTGAGAAGTTACGTCCACTTGTCCAGTGAGGTTGTTATCCTTCATGAAAAAGGAGAGTTCGACTGCTGCAAGTGCATCGACCATCCCCCAACCAAAATCACGGTTCCAAAACGGGTCTACCTCAGGTAAGGTCGGTTCTCCACGTCGCTCTGAGGTTAATTTCAGAATTTCTTTCATCTCTGCAGGAGAGAGGTCCGGGTTCGCTTCGATCATGAGTGCAAGAATTCCGGATACTGAGGGTGTAGCATATGATGTACCAGACCCACGTCCTGTGTAGCCGTTATCTTCTGCAGAGCCGCCAAGAAGATTGATGCAGGCTCCAGATGTAACACACCCTTCAGCCTGCACGATATTCGTTCCAGGGGCTGAGACTTCTGGCTTCAACTCGTTGAGCGGGTTGCTGTCTCCATTATCGCGACGAGGGCCTCGAGATGAGTATGAAGCAACTGTATCATCCGACCGCTCAACCGTATTGATGTCGTCTGTTGCGCCAACCGTGATTGCGAGGTTTGACGAACCCATTCCGGACAAACCATCGTTGTCCGGGCCGTCGTTACCGGCGGCCACGCTAACAACGATTCCGGCCTCCATGGCTCGGTTCAATATCCGACTGTGCATGTCTTCGCCATCCGAACCGCCGCCTTCATGAGACGTGATACCCCAAGATAGCGAAAGAACGTCAATTCCGTAATTCATCTCATCAGCACCCTGCCATGCAGTGTCTTTGTTGTCGATGATCCATTGAATACCGTTCATGGCTGATTCGTAAAACTCCTGCTCGAGAACATAGTTTTCAAACGGTCCAGCACCGGCGTCGGTTCCGATACGGACATCGATGAGGTCGGCGTCTGGAGCAGCCCCATAGAAGTCGGTTTGCGTACCGCTTGCGTCAATTCCGGATGCTGCCGCCATACCCATGCAGGCGGTTCCATGCTGGTTTCCGTCGTCTGGGTCGTACGTTCCATCGGTGCGCCGAGTGATGTCACCATAGCACGTAGGGTCGGTTGTAAGATAACAAACGGCATCATAGCCTGCAACGAATTTCTCATTCAAACCTGGATGTTCATTGTCCACACCAGTATCAACCATAGCGATGTTGACTCCTACACCGGATACGCCAAGGTCCCAAGCACCAACCGGATACGCAGTAGAATTTCGGGCTTTGACGGCTGGAGTCTGGATATCACCGTACAACACTACGTTTCCATACCGCTCGACCATAACTACATCATCCATTCCTGCAAGTTGACTTACAAGATTTGTGTCAATTTGTCCCAAAAGGACTGCGTTCACGGATTCAATGACATCGATAACCGTAAGGTTGAGGCTGGTCAGAGCAAAAAGATGGGATGACGTTACTTCCACGCCGTAGGAGAGACCGATTCCAGTGGTACCGTTGTAGGTTTCCAACGAATCGTGAATGGCGTTTCGGTTGAGGTCCAGAGTGGTTCGTTCCCACCACGGCGTATCATCTCCGACCCAGGAAGGAAGTTCCTGCAGGGGTACAATTTCGCTGTAACCTTCGGGCATCCACATGAGACCTTCTTCTGTTACAGGCGTCCATTTGTTAGGATCGATGGTCACCAATGAGCCCGTTACGGGACCCATCAATACAGCAAGCATGACCATGGCGATTATCCGACGCATGTAGATTCCTCAGTTAACGCAAGAGTCCGTCTTCAAAAAAGGTAACTCTTGATTGTGAAAAGGTGGGAGCAGAGGGATTTGAACCCCCCCCAGCGGATTTCTTCTGAAACTGCGCATCAGATGGGCAGTTTTCAGGATTGCAACGGGTCGGCGCTCCAGTTGGTCATCAACCTTCAGCAAACCCACTCGTCGTCATTCCCGTGCAACTGGAGCCCGCGATACTACCAAGCTATACTATACTCCCGTGTATATTCAACCTTGAGCATCAGGCCTTCGCTTGTCGGCGTGCTCGCTTTCGGCGTCGCAATTTCTTCTTGCGCCACTTCCAACGTTGATTGCCG
>CALKGM010000012.1 GCA_938084675.1 Candidatus Poseidoniaceae archaeon | reverse complement strand
TGCACCGTTTCTCGTTGCGGCAATGACGGGCGTCCTCCTCTTTTGGAGCACGTCATTACGTCTTCTCTCTAAAGCAAAATTGCTTGCTCAGACAGGTCGGGTTTCTCTGACAGTCTATGTGGCCCATTTTGTTCCGCTTGCCCTCTTTCACACAATAGATCAAACCAACGACTGGTCACTGCCACAGTCGTCGACCGTGGTATTCGCGTATACCGTGGGGTGGATAGTAGTAGGGTCGGTATGGTACAGAACGGCACCGAAGGCAACATTGGAGCACCTTATGCGGCTCCTAGATGGAGTCCCAAAAGACGCTCCACCGATCATTTCTGATGAAACTGAGTGAGGGCAAACGATCCATAGAGCGAGTATGCAACTGTCTAACTATGACATGGCCGTCGCTGTTAGCGAAAGGCATTCTAAGCGGGGTGTTGATTGTCAGTGCAAGTGAGCTTGCAAAACATTCAACTCTCTACGGAGCCCTGCTTATTTCAATACCCTTCATGAGCATTCTTTCGATCATCTGGTTGTACAGCGATACCAAAGATACGGAACATGTACCTCGCTATGCGGAAGGCATACTTTGGCTCATTTTCCCATCGATGCGCTTGTTCATTCTCTTACCCTACCTGTTACGAAGGGGTTGGAGTTTTGAATCATCACTCGCATTAGGCATTGTTGTTACCGCGTGCATGTATGTACTCAGCACTGCCTTAGCAACATTCGTGGCTCCCGTTGAAGCGTAGTCAAACAGTCACCATGAAACGGGACGACCAAAGCCGCCCCGCCTCATTGGGGGGACATGATGATTATGTTCAGGCTGCCATTGCTTCGGTTGCTTTCTTTGCACCCATCCATGCGACAATACCGAATCCGATCTTGTTGATGATGTCTGCAATGTTGTAGAACACAGCAAGAAGTTCTTGGTTGCCGTCACCGAGGCCGAGTTCTGCTCCAGGACTGAAGAGATAGCCGATAGGATAGATGACCCATCCGACAACAATGAACCAGCGGAGGGCGTTTGCGCTCCACATGAGTTCAGGTGCAATTTTGCTGTTATCTACGCCCTTTCCAGAAGACCAAGGGGTCCCGGTGGCGACAACAATCATTGCCCAGCCAACGCCACCGAGAATGAGACCAGCCCATCCACCAGCTGCGCCGCCAAGGGCGCCAGATTCACCGAGGTATCCAAATCCAATCATGATGAGCGCACCTGTGAAACAAACACCGGTGAAGCCCATTCCGAGGAATTTTGCGTCAGTGATGGCTTCCTTTCCAACGAGGGACGGGAATTTGAGGGCCATCAATGGAACAGTAATGATCCAATCCATGTATCGGTATTCGATAGAAACGGTGCCGTAGTCTGCATAAACTCCGCGCATGTAATAGTAGTGGAAAGCAGCAATACCAACAATCAATGCCGAGATGGTCATTGTTGTTCGGTATTCAGGGGCTACATTACTACGCTCACTCATGAAGAAGACGAAAGCCGCGCCCATTGCGATGTATCCCACGAAGAAGAGGAAGAAGGTAACCAGTTCCAAGGTCGCACCTTCGGCAGTTACGAATTCAGGTAGGCCATCTGCACCAATTGGCTTTGGGTCTACGGCGCTTACCGTTCCGGCCATTGCTAGAGCAATGGTTCCAATTAACAGCAGGCTTGTGGTCTTAGAAAACTTATCTTTTATCATGGTTCTCAATCGATTGTCGGCTTCACCGAGGATATAAAGTGCTGTTTTTTTCTTACTACGGGAAAAAAAGGAAAAACCGACCGCTATACGCTGTTTTCATTGAATCGAGGGAGATGAAATTCCAGTCTGCACGTCCCAAAGGCGAGCATAGGTTCCTTTCAGTTGAACCAACTCATCATGACTTCCATCTTCAATGACCTTTCCGTTTTCAAAAACCAAGATTCGATGCGCATTTCGTACTGTAGAAAGTCGGTGGGCTATGATGACGGTTGTCCTGTCCTTTGAAATCCGGCCAATTGAACGCTGGAGTGCGGCTTCAGTTTCGTTATCCACGGCGGAGGTAGCTTCGTCCAAGACTAAAAGTGGGGCGTCTTTGAGAACAGCACGAGCGATTGCAAGCCTTTGTCGCTGGCCACCAGAAAGCCGGTGACCGCCTTCTCCAACCATGGTATCCCAACCGTCAGGCAGTTCTCCAATAAATCCGGTAGCTTCCGCAGTAGCAGCGGCTTCTTTGACTTCATCATCAGTGCAGTCAGGATTCCCATATCGGATGTTTTCCATGATGGTCGTTGGAAATAGCGTGATGTGTTGGTCAACCATTGCAATCGATGAGCGTAGATGGCTTAGCTTCCAATCTGGGATGGGTGCCCCCGACCATGTAATCTCCCCGGATGTAGGCTCAGCAAAGCGTAGTAGGAGCCGAACAAGTGTTGTTTTTCCAGCGCCTGTAGAGCCAACAACGCCAGTTGTATGTCCTGCTTCCAATTCCAGATTAAGAGTGGAGAAAACATTGTCACGCTCAGGATAAGCAAAGGTGACATCATTGAGAACGATGTTTGAAGTTGCTATGTCTTCTAATTCAGGTTCATACACGCCTTGCTTGACTTCTGTAGGCGAGGTTAGCACGTCCAGTACGCGAGTGGAAGAAGCCATGGCTCGCTGGTAAAGGTCGAAGGTTTCACCTAACCGAGTAAGAGGCCAAAGTAGCCGCTGCGTCATGAATACCAGAACCGAGTATGCCCCGATAGCAAGTGTGCCCTCAAGGGCCATCCAACCTCCAAGCAGTAGCGTGGCGGTAAATCCACAAAGGATGGCCATCCGAATAAGAGGCGTGAATGCTGCAGACAAGCGAATAGCTTCTCGGTTAGCGTCTCGGTATTCGTTACTCAGCGCTTCAACCCGCTTCATTTCGCGCTCTTCTGCGGTAAAGGACTGAATGGTTGACATTCCCGACAAGTCGTTTTCAAGAAGTGCGTTCATCTTTCCAGCGGTGCTTCTTACCTTTGCATATCTTGGCTCAAGACTGCGCTGATACCGGAAGGAACCCCACACGATGAGGGGGATCGGAAGCACAGCGAACAGAGCAACTTCCCATGATATCACCAAGAAAACGGCTCCAACAACCAGTACGGTGGTACTCACCTGAAGCAAATCATTTGCCCCCTTGTCTAAAAACCGCTCAAGCTGGTTGATGTCATCGTTGAGAATAGCGAGAATGTCTCCTTTCTGGCGCTCATCAAACCATCCCATGCCTTGTTGTTGGACGTGGTCAAAGGTATCAAGCCGTAGTTCATGTTGAACTGTTTGGGCTAAGTTCCTCCATAAAATGCCGTAAAAATATTCGAAGAGGGATTCAAGGCCCCATATGAGAAAAGTAAGCACAGAAAGGAGAATAAGTTGGTGCCAAGGGTCAACTAAACCATACGACGCAAGCAGGGAATCTTCCTTGAGAACAACAACATCTACCGCCAATCCAATCAATAGCGGGGGCGCGAGGTCCCATATTTTGTTGAATACCGAACAGAACGAAGCAAGTCGGATAGTTGCCCTGTGAGGACTCATGTAAGTTAGCAATCGCCGAAACGGCCCCTCCTCGCTCATGTTCTTGGGACGATGGGGGGCTTTGAGAAGCCTCCCGTTGAAATCGCTCGCTAGCGTAAGTCCTATGCCCTGCCCGCCGTGACGGTGAACCGAGGGCCATGCACGTTGGAGAGACCACAGTTTTGGAAAAAGTGCGCAGAGGCCATCACTCCGCTCGCCACATCACGCTGATTGATCCAGCAAAGCAAAGCCCCGATACAGCGGCCCAAAGGGCGATGGTTGCCGTAGAGTCCGGTTCAAAAATGGTTTTCGTGGGAGGATCAACCGACACACCCGACAACATTGTCCATTCAACGTGCCAGGCCATTCAAGAAGCCTTTGAGTTGAGAATGTTCGCATCCAGCCAAGACCCCGAAGGCGATGAATCTCAGTGGGATATCCCCGTAGTTCTGTTTCCAGGTGGCGCCCATGCCTTGTCTCCGGCTGCGGATGCAATCACATTTATGATGCTCATGAATTCAACAAAACGAGAATTTTTGGTCGGAGAACAAATTCGAGGAGCTCCATACCTGGAGAAGTTTGGTGTTGAAGCCCTACCAACAGGGTATGTCGTCTGCGCCCCAGGCGGTCGTGTTGGTGAAGTTGGGGCTGCGGAGTTGCTCCAACCTACGGATGTTGAATTGGTTCACGCTTACGCGCTCTGCGCTAAGATGTACGGTTTTTCTCTGTTATACTTAGAGGCAGGAAGCGGAGCGAGTTCACCCGTTCACATTGATTTGATTAAGAAAGCAAAAGAGGTTGAAGGGTTAACACTGATTGTGGGTGGTGGCTTACGAACTACTTCTGATGTGGAGGCTGCAGTTGAAGCCGGCGCGGACTGGGTCGTTACAGGTACCGTTACCGAAGACGCGGCATCAATAGAAGAACTCCGCAATCGCCTCCAACGTCTGGTCGGTGCTTGTTCAAGCAACTGAAGGCTTCATTCGTTTTCTTCATCAAAGAGAACAGGGTCTCCGGTTCCACCGGGAGATGGAGGCCTTACCCCCTCAACGTCCATGCCTTTCTCAAGAACCGTTTCCTTCGTGTTGAGTTCCAATTCACTTCCTTCTGCCAGCCGAGCCATATCTTCGGTAGAGGGCGATTCAATAGTACGCTCAACGTCTGGTGCATTTGCATAGAGTTCTCGCTTCAACTCGCGGCTTTCGTGACTTCGCACGAGAGATAGGGAATCCGCAAAGACTCGTCCGACAACTTCCCGGGTACGCTCACTTCGGCGCGCAGAATGTAATTCATGTTCCATTGAACTTCGTTGGTCTTCCAATTCACGCAATTCAGCGGTTCGGTCTTGAAGTGCAGCTTCAAGATCGGTCATGGTGAGTGTAATCTGTTGCAAACGCTCGTCACGCTCAAACACATCGTTGTGAAGGCGTCGTTCTCGTCGGCGTAGTGATTCATATTCCCGGTTTCGTTCAAGAAGGCGACGCTTGAGTTCTTCGATTTGCTCAACGAGGTAATCGTGTTCTGCGGAAACGGAGCGTGGGCCCTGCATGACGCGCTCCAATTGCTCCTCAAGTTCTCCTAGACGGCGGTCACGAGCATCCAAGAGTCCACGAAGACGGTCAGCAATATCTCTCAATCGTTGGCGCTCTTCCTCAAGTGCTTCGGCAGCAGCCTTCTCAACTTCGAGCTGACGCTTCTTCTCGTCGACCTGATTCTTTAGCAAGCGAACTTCTTCTGCTGTAACCGATGTTAGACCAGCATCTGCGGCTCGCTCAAGCGCTTCAACCATTTGCGAGATGCGTCCTTCCATTTCACCGATAACCTCGTCTTGCTGGGTGGTGAGGTCTCGTAACTGAGATACTTCATCTTCCATTGAAGATCGTTCTTGTTGGGAAAGAGAAGATTGTTGAGAAGATAATTCAGCCTTGGTGTCCGCTAGTACGCGTTCAATGTGAATGATTTTCGCATCTGCTTCCCGCAATGCCTGTTCCGATTCAGCTAGTTTGGCAAGTTCAGGCGCAACCTGGTCGTGACGCTCGGCCAAATCCAATTCTACCACGCGTAGGCGCTGTTTGACAGTAACGAGTTCATCGTTTCGTTTTGCGAGTTCATCCCAAGCGATGAGCACCTCGTCAACGAGTTGCTCAATCGGATATCCTTTCAGCATTCCCTCAAGGGCTGCTCGCTCATCGTTGGTCGAGGTTCCAACCCGACGAATTCCACCAGGAGATGAAGCATCTACCGTCATACGGTTGCTCATCGCGTATTAACCACACTTGAACCTTCCCGCCACGACAGGGCAAAGCAGTGCTGATTTGAGACCCTTTGAAGAGTGCCGAATCAGTTGATGGAGGTGTACATGTCATCAGGCATTTCACTGGCGAGTTTCAAAGCACCAGCAGCCACTGAGTTGATTGGGTCTTCAACACACCAGACACGAACATCTCCAATATCAGAGATTTCTGAGGCGATTCGCTCAGCACATCCATCGATGAGGGAGCCTCCGCCAGAGAGGATGATGTTGTTTCGGAGAATTGGTTGGTATTCAGGGTCTGCGCCTGCAACGTTACGCTTGATAGCATTCCCAATCTTTGGGATAATGAGTTCACACGCTTCTTGAATCAAATCACCAATGTCAACAACTTGTCGCTTTCCGTCAACAGAGAGTTCAACGGTAACTTCACGGACATCGCCACCAACGTAGGAGGATGCTTCCTTCCACTTTCGGACCATGTCCTTGGTGACTTGAGCTCCTGTGTACTTCTTGCGAATAAGAGTCATGAGTTCCAAGTCCAACCAGTCTCCGGCTTCGGTGATGGTTACTTGGTCCTCGTCAGTTGGGAAAGTTCCGTAGACCCGAGCGATGTCAGTTGTTCCAGCACCGATGTCAACAACGATTGAACCTGCGATTTCATCAATTCCATATGCGGTTGCAAAAGGCTCGGTAACGACCATAATGGCGTTAACTTGTCCTCGTAGAGTTGCTACCAGGTTGGATTTGTCGGTAAAGGAAACGTGGCTTGGGGAGCAGATGACTCCAAGAACTTCGTCGAATTCTTCTGGGTCAACGGTCTCAAGCAAATGGGAGACGAATGCCTTTGCTGCTGCGAGATTGGCTTCATCGTCTTGCGTAACTCCGGCGGCCATTGGGCGGTAAAGATTGCAAGCGAGCTTATTTTTGAGGGCGTCATCACCAAACAGGACATCGCGTCCAAGGAAATTACGTGCAACAGGGTCCTTTGGACGACCAACGACGGTCTCAATGGTGTGCATTTTCCCAGCGCTTGAAGCAATGGTTGATTGGTAGGTTCCTAGGTCAATTCCAACATATAGGCGGTCGCTCATTTTTGTTCACCTTCCGACTTGCGGACATACCTCCGAGTATGCCACCAACCTTCAAGGTTCACCTTGTGAAATTGGGTTGGAATGAACACCTTTCATAGTTAGAAGCGAAGAGCAGTGCCTTGTTTACTCTTCTTGTTCTTGGAAAATCTCTCTACCTTTTTCTGTTTGGGCAAATGGTGCCGAAACTTCTCCCTCCGCTTCGTATCTCAGTTGCCGTTTTGCCCACCAAAAACTGGTGATTGCAGCGAGCAACGTTCCAATCAACGCCCACCGAAGTAATGGAGGAGAGGATTTTGTAATGATTAGGACCGGCGCCGTATCCGCCTTCTCACCCAAAATTAAGCGTTCAATGGTGATGTTCATAGTAGTATTGACAACAATAATTTCTCCATAGGCTGCAGGAGATTTATTGGTGGTCTGAACAAATATTTGGAGAACGAATAACCCCTCGTCAAAATACTGTAAGGGAAGGTCATCCGGATTATCCCAAACACACTTCATGGTCTGATTAGCGGTATGTTGGTATTGACAGTCCGTGATGCTGTAATTTGAATTGTTTGAATAAATCAGCTGGGCACCGGAACGATAACCATCTCCATCCAGATCACTCACGCCCCATTCCATAGAGAAGAGGTCAACCCAAGCCGTTCCATTTTCGGGAATGCTCATGAGTTGGATGATAGGGGGCTGGTCAAGAGGGTAACATCCATTTGACATAACCGGCCAAGAATCTTCTTCTGTGTAACATTCATCTTCATCATCCAGCACACCGTCTCCATCGGAGTCATCAATACACCCGTCGTTGTTTACATCATATCCAGATGCATCAATATCAGGGCAATCGTCATACGGGCTTACAACTCCATCTCCATCGTCATCATCGAGACACCCGTCTCCATCAATATCGTTTCCAATTGCATTTTCATTCGGACACAAGTCGTTCATGTTTGTCACGCCGTCCCCATCCCCATCGAGGTGGTCCTCTCCGTCTCTGTCTACGCCTTGGACAATCAACCCAAACCCGATGCGGTCGCCATTGAGGCCGACAGCCCCCGCCTCGCCACCAGGCGCAACATAGCGTGCCACAACCTCTACGTCGAAGTATGAATGCTGCTCAAGTAATTCCTTTGGAAGGTTGATTCCAAAGGTTGTTTCATTGCTTCCAGGAAATGAATCCAGATTGTCAAAATCAGCGACGGTTCCGTTGAATTCGGTCGGAGTTCCGTCGGCGTGCAAACGATCTGGGACCACAACAGTGCCATCCGGGAACGTTATCCGAATTTGTAGGTCGTCAACTACCGAGGGTTCGGGTTGAGCAGGGTAGGCCAAACGAATGGCAACATCGGTATCTGCGAGCGGAGAGAAACGTTGTTGGAATCGCTCGCCGGTCTTAAGAAACGGACCAACAGCTCCTGTTCCATCCCACGAAAGTTCTGAAAACCCAGAGAGGTTACTTTGCTGCCCACCGTAGACTTCCATCCATTCCACCGGGTTGGAATTTGTAAGACGATAACTGTCGTGAACCCACACGTTGTCCAGAGGTGAAACCATTCCACCATCCATGATACTTGACGGATTAAACACTTCACTGAGATTCAAACGACCCCACCCATCGTGTGGATTATGCAAATCATGCCCTCCATTCCCGCCACTTCGTTCATCTTGACTTAGTGGGGTTGCGGCGAGTGCGAGGGTAGCCCGCATGAGCGAACCAGACGGCGTAAAGCCGGGTCCAAGGAGCAGTGTTGTGTTGTTTGGCCCCCCCTCAGCCCAAGGTGGTTGCAGGGCAGATAGGGGAACTGCATGTTGGTTTTCGAAGGAACCAGTCAACCAACCGTCTTGATACATCTGCTGAAGTATTCCAGCGGCACCGGCCGCCGCAGGCGTTGCCATGCTCGTCCCCGATGATGAGCGGAGGTTGAAATTGTTGGAAGACCAGTCGCCATCTGCCGCGGCTGATTGTACACTTCCGCCCGTTGCCAGCATGAACACTCCATCTGTACCGGCTTCCGTAGGGCCGTAGGAAGAAGAGCCCCATACCTCAGCGTCAACGGCCTTCGTTGTTGCACTGATAGAAATCACATTACGTCCGTTGGCGGGTTCAAGAATTCCTGCGCCCGAATTGCCAGGGGCGATGAATGCAACCGACCAAGGCATCGCTTTAGCAAATCCATCAAATGCCGCAGTTCGTTGAGTGTAAGCAGTAGTAGCGTCTCCCCATGAATTTGAATGAATGAATGCTCCTTGGGCGGAGGATTCGTAGAGCAAATCGTCAACGTTTGGCGGCACCCAACCGTCAGAAGACACGATATCCTGCATCAGAAGTTTTGAACCGTGTGCAAGAGCCGAACCGTTAGCAGGAACCGTACCATCTCTTTCGCTAGAGACATCAAAACACACCAACGTTCCAGCGACATGTGTCCCGTGTCGATAGTCTTCATCTCCGGGAGTGTCGTTTTCATCTATTGTTGTGTTGAGAAGTAGAACTTTCCGATGCTGGTCGCCAAAAATCCCAACTGCGGGATATTCCGCAGAAGGTTCCGCAAACACACTTGTCCCACTGGTGGCGTTTCGGAAACAAGCATGATCAGCATCTAGGCCGCTATCTGCGATACCCAATGTCACTCCACTCCCGTTCAAACCGAGTTCCCAAAAGGGATGGTCGGTGAGTAGGCCGTGCTCGTGAATCGAAGCACTCACTCCGTTCCGCCCTTCTGTGTTTAACACAGGTTCAATCCACAGCACTCCCTCAATAGTCAAGGCCGCGTCAATGAACTTCATATCTTGAATGAGAACATTGGTGAAGGTAGGTATTGAGAGAAGCGGCCCAACATTTCGTTCTGCCAAGAAGCCACCTTGGGCGGCAAAAGAATCAGCAATACTCAACTTAACATCAACCGGAAGCCGCGGCTCGTAAACAACACGAACCCAATCTCCAACTTGTGCTGCTTGTGTTTCAATGCCCGGCTTCCAAACCGCATCTCTGTAGGATTTGATGTCATAGTTAGCCGGTAAAGAAGCACCATATGGGGCCCATACAAGAAGCGATTGCTGATCCACAACTCGGAGGGGAGTCAAACCGTATTCAGTTAACTCCAGCCAGCCGTCGGAATCCCACACGCCGCTCTCAAGCACCAACAACCGCTCGTTCCCCATCATAGCCGCTGGTAATTCGGGTTCCGCTGGGGGGGCATATATCCCCGAAACCAGCGGCATGAAGGCCAGAACAATCATCGCCCAGGCCTTCGACATAACACCCCGAGCATTCCTTTTTGTCTCAATCTTGCGGTTGCTCGTTTGCTCAATTCGCGCCAGCGCGTTTAAGGATGGATGGCAAGTCGGACGGCCCGATGAAGGCCTATCGAGTGACAGGGACGGCACCTTTTGGTAGCCAACGACAAGAGTTTTCTTACGACTTTACCGCAGAAAATGCCGAACAAGCAACCGACAAAACATACTCCATTCTTGGTTCACGCCACCGTGCAAAGCGACGAACAATCGCTATTGCTGATGTGTCAGAAATAGACCCAAGAACCTCTACTGAGCCTCATGTCCTTCATGCATTCCGAGAGCAAATTGCAGCTCAAGGCGGCCTCATTACTGCCGTTAGAGAAGAAGAGTGAATTCTCCGGTCGTCGCCTTCTTCAACTCCTAGTGAATGGAAGGGTTGAGCCCGATGGTAGACCGCACCCAATTACAGCGTATGGCGAGAGACGTTGAGGCCTTGCGCAAACGCCTCGATGAAATTCATCTTCGCATAGAACAAGTGGATGCGGTGTTGTCCGAGCATAAGATTACAGCCGGGGCCCTCCAGGCATTAATGGCTCACGAAGACCCAAATAACGCATCAAGTCATGTATCAATCGGTTCGGGCGTGAGTCTCCATTACCGCCATCAAGGAAGCGAAGAAGGCATCGCCCTCGTTGATTTGGGAGCTGGTGTTTTTGGTGAGCGCCACTGGTCAGATGCTCACGCTATAACTCTCGAGCGAGAAAGCGACATCCAACACCTGCGGGACGAACTTCAAGGTCAAGCCGAACAAACAGAAACCAATCTCGCTCAAGTTGCTCAGGCATTCAATACTGCAGCCGAACAACTCCAATCCCTCACCGCTCCACAAGCGGAAGCCAAAACCCTTCCACAACAAACAGCATCTGAACCAGAGCCGGAACCGGCTAAGCCTGCTCGCAAGGGTCGGAAACGGGGAATGTTTGGAAGCGATTTAACATTGGACGACTGAGGTGATTGGATGGGATTGTTTGATAAATTTCGACGTCGAGTTCGTGAAGTTGCCAGTGATGTTGACGAGCAAGCTCTGTCTGCTGATGCAAACTCAGTAGAAGCCAAAGAACTTCTCAACACGCCAACAGAACCATCCACGCCAACAGAAGATTGGGATGATTTGGAGGCGATTGAAGAAACCGAGGAAGTAGCCCAAACCACATCTTCTTCGGACGAGGATTGGGATGAATGGGACGACGACGAACCTACCGCTCCAATCGTGTTAACGAAGAAAGAACGCAAATTCCTTGAACGCCAAGAAAAAGAGCGTAAAAAGATAGCAGCGAAGGTTGCTAAAGACATGAAAAAGCGAGGTGCCGTTGATGTCGCACGGCCAAGAGGTTCCAAAGTTGATTTGACCATGATGAGAACCACAACCGGCCGCCAACTTGTCAAGGTTAAACAAGACCCAAAGGGCTCATCAAAAACGGCAAAATTGGAAACGGAAGCCGGCACCACTCTTGACATTGAACTCGGTGGTGGTGTAGTCAATGAAGGAGGGCGTATTATCAAGCCAAGTGCTGCACTTGACAACCTTCTTGAAGAATTAGAATGGGTTCTTCTTGAATCCGATATTTCCCAGCATGCAACATCCGCCCTCATCTCCAGTCTACGCACTGCCCTCATCGGATCACGTTTGAGAAAAGGTGCAGAACTGCCAAAGGTTCTCGAGGCTGCCCTCAAACGTACCCTCCATGGCCTCTTGGAAGCCGGCTATTGGGATTTTGACGCCTCGGTCAAAGCGTTTATCGAGGCCGGAGACACCCCCGTCGTCATCATGATGGTCGGCGTAAACGGGACCGGTAAGACAACAACCGCTGCGAAAATTGCACAACGCCTCTTGAACAACAACATCAGTGTGATTGCAGCAGCAGGTGATACATTCAGGGCTGGAGCCATCCAGCAATTGGAATCTCACTGTGATAACCTGGGTATTCGGTGTATTTCGAGTCAGCGAGGCGGCGACTCTGCTGCGATTGCTCGTGATGCCATCGATTCCGCTAAAGCCAGAGACATCGACGTTGTCTTGGTTGATACAGCCGGGCGAATGCAGAACAAAACAAACCTGATGAACGAACTCAACAAGGTCCGCAAGGTGACCAATCCTCACTTAACCCTCTTTGTTGGCGATTCACTTGCAGGCAATGATGCGGTTGAGCAAGCTAAGATGTTTCAAGAAATCATGCGCTTTGACGGGGCAGTATTAACCAAAATGGATACCGATGCAAAAGGGGGCGCGGGACTCTCAATCGCCTACGCTACTGGCCGACCAATCGTCTTTGCAGGTGTTGGTCAAGGCTACGACGACCTCCTTCAATTCGAACCGCAATGGCTGCTCGACCAGTTGTTTGAATGAGCGAGAAGGAGAAAAACCCCCAACCCTTGGTTAGCCCATGGCGGATATGTTTGCAGACGAAGACTCGGCTCGCTTTTTCCAAATCGTACAGATGTTACAACGCTCAACCATGCTTCATATGGGCTATTTACCCGACCAAGACCATGCCTTTCACTACAACCTTCTTGAGGCCAAAGAAGGAATCGAAGTTCTACGAATGTTTCAGAAAAAGACAGAAGGGAATTTGACATCACAAGAAACACAAATGCTTCGGACGGTCATCAGCGATTTACAAATGCACTTTACTAAAGCACCACAACTTCATCGCAAGCGGCAAGAAGAACAAGCACAGAGCGAAGTCATCCGAGAAACATT
This sequence comes from Candidatus Poseidoniaceae archaeon, assembly GCA_938084675.1. Classification (GTDB taxonomy): domain Archaea; phylum Thermoplasmatota; class Poseidoniia; order Poseidoniales; family Poseidoniaceae; genus Poseidonia. The sequence goes on along the minus strand of CALKGM010000012.1, from coordinate 64,281 downwards.
TAGCCAACCACAAGACGGCCCTGTTGAGGATCTGTCAACATCAGCCTCTGGAGAAGAAGAATAGCGGTTGTTTGATGTGGAAGAACTCTGTGCGATGCTTTGATTGGTATGGGCCTTGTTACCGACGCTAACGATGATGCGGCCCCAACCGTCCTCATTGTTGACAACAATCCGATGTCATCAATGCGCCTCACCAACCTTTTCAAGGCCAAAAATTTCAAGATTGAAGTTTGTGAAGACGGCGATAAAGCCGTTGATGAATACATTCGCCTTGACCCTGAACTTGTAGTTCTCTCACTTGACCTCCCCTCGCTTGACGGCCATCTCGCAGCATTAGAAATGCGGGAGCATGGAGGAGAACAGCGCATTGTTTTCGTCGCTCCGAGCCGGATGGCCGAACTTGCCCGCAATGCATCGTTTTCTGCTGGAGCAGTTACGTGGCTCCAAAAGCCGATATCCAGCGGGACATTGGAATCATCATGGAATAAAATCATCGGAACCATCCCCGACGCACCGGGCTTAGAAGACCTGGACGCCCTCTATCCCGAAGACCGTGTTAAGGTTGAAGCGGATGAGGGAGCATTAATGCCCGCCCTTCCAGAACTAACTCTCCCCTTGCCGGGAGCGGCACTTCCCGACCTTTTGTTGCCTGAAATTCTCATCGCGGAATCAGCCCCGTCTAAGAAAAAGAAGAGTTGGTTGAAACGCAGCATTCTCATTCTCATCATTTTGGGAACAGCTGGTTATGCCGCTATGACCCTATTGTGACCGGCTTGTAAAATCAATTTACCATTTCATTCATATCCACGCGTATGATGAGGATGGCGTGAAATCGGTTCAATTTGTCCGCCTGTTGACGTTTTTCGCCCTGGCGCTTATCGTTCACGGGACCGTCCAATCTGTACAATACGCCTCGTCAACGAATCATGAAGAACCCCCAAACTCATCCGACAGTCTCGCTGACGCGGATGAAGGGGCGTCAAATGAAGAAACGTCCGATGAGGAAGCGGCTGATGAGGAAGCCGTCAAAAATACAGAGGAGGACGCATACGTACGCCTGCCTCCTGACCCTGATACAAATGAAGCTGATTTTGACCCAGCACCGAACCAGGGGCGAACCACTCTTTACGCCGGGGCAACATTTCTGTCCACGCTCATCATAGGTTCGTTATTCTCCGAGTCAATTCATATTCTTCTCTTAATGGCTTTCGTGACTCCACTTCTTGCCCGTAGGCATTCGACAAATGACATGACAAAGGGTCGGATTCTAGGATTTATTGAAGCGAATGCTGGAATTCACTTCTCTGCTTTACGCGATGCATTAGATTTAGCAAATGGAGTGACAGCACACCATCTTCAATCTCTTGAATCTTCGGAAAAAATCATTTCATGGCGCGATGGAAAACTCCGCCGATATGCATCAAAAGGCACTCCAGAAGACAGCATCCTGAAAATAAAAACCACTGTAGTAGGGACCCGACTGGCAGTACTAGAAGTACTATCAAATGCAGGTTCGTTAGGACTGTCAAACAAGGAAATCACCTCACAGTTGGGCATATCCCGACAACTCCTTCATCACCATATAACCGAACTAAAACGATCAGAATATATTTTCCCAATCACCTCTCGTAAACGGGCCCCATGGGCCATTTCTACATTGGGTTCTGAGGCTCTAGCGAGTAGCAAAACCTCGCCGATTAGCAATTAATACATATTTGTCAAATCAACTCACCAAGTCTTTGATAACCAGCCGGTCCCTGGTTGTAGACATGCACTCAAAGCAAATGCTTGCCGTAATGATGCTGCTGCTGTTCTTCGGGGCAGGTTGTCTCAATGCTATTGAACCAAGTGTAGAAGTTCCGGATGTTGAGCTTCCTAATGATTGGTCTGACATCCCAGCCCGGAGCATTGGTTCGCCGCAATTGCAAGGTTATGACGACTGTGAGGACCTTGAACAATCTCTGAAATCTTCGCTTGAAGAAGAATACAGAATACAACTTTTGCAAGCGGCAGCCGAGGAATACTACTATGGCGGCGGCATGTGGTTGGAAGATGACATGGAAATGGTTTCAGACACTGCAAGCGGTGCTGAAGGAGGCGCTGCAGCCCAACCCCGCACTGCTCCAAAGTTGGTTGAGGGGGAGGATTTCTCAGGAACGAATAACCAAGAGTCAGGCGTCGATGAGGCAGACTTTGTCAAAACCGACGGCTACAACATTTACTATCTTCAAGGTCAAAAACTGCACATCTTTGGAGTCCCTGAATTTGGACAAATCACCGACCTCTCAAACACAACCGTAGAAGGAACCCCTCAAGCCATGATGCTGGACGGCGACCAATTGGTTGTAATTTCAACGTTAAGTCCGTGGAGTCTTTCACGAAGCAGTCCGGTGATTGATGAAATGGGATGGGATGGAGAATATGGCAATTGGAGAACTTCAAGCCTGACCAAATTTACAGTTTATGATGTGGCTGACCGCACCGACCCTGATGTGGAGCGGGAACTGTACATCGAAGGAAGTTACATTACTGCTAGAGAGGTCAATGGAACCGTCCGAACCGTTAGTCATGCCTGGATGGACGTGCAAGGGCTCCGAACATGGTTAGACCTTCCAGCCGGCTATTGGAATCTAGATTACGACGATTCTCTTCGCACCGAAATACGTCAAAAAGTTGCTTGGGAGGCCATACAGGAAAATCGCGAAGTTCTTTCTACACTCACTCTTGAGGAACTCCTCCCACAGGTGTATGAATACAGCAATGGTAGTGTGACAACCCATACGATGACCGATGGTCAATGCGCCGACTTCGTCGCTCCATCCGAGGGATTCAATCGGGGGATATCCAGCATTTTTGCTTTGGATTTGTCATCGGCGGAGTTTGACTTTGAAGTTGACCACATTGTAGGCACCTATCCACAAGTCTACGCCTCTCAAAACCTCCTCGTATTGGCTGAAAGCGCCTTTGACTGGTGGTGGTTCTGGGGCAATGATGAAGCCAACGAGATGACCAACCTTCACACGTTTGATATCAGCGGAGAGGCGACTCTCTACACTGGCTCCGGGCGCATCAATGGGACAGTTGTCAACCAATTCGCACTGTCGGAGCACGAAGGTGTGCTTCGCGTCGCTAGCACGTCAGGACAGTGGGCCCGATGGTGGATGGAGGACCCCGAACCCATGTCATCACAACTTGTGACGCTTGTTCGCTCGATGGATGTAGAAACCCAAGAGCAGATTTTAGTTGAAGCGGGCCGAGTTGATGGAATCGCTCCAGGAGAACGCATTTGGAGTGCACGGTTTGATGGCGACCGAGCCTATATTGTAACCTTTGAACAAATTGACCCGCTTTGGGTTATCGATGTCTCAGATGAGACCCAGCCCACTATTTTGGGCGAACTCAAGGTCCCAGGAGTTTCCACTTATATCCACCCGTTATCACGCAATCACCTGTTGACCATCGGGCTAGGCCCAGCCAATGAGGACGGCACTGGTCTTGACTGGTCGGGAACGCAAATTTCTCTGTTTAACATCACAGATCCGACAGCACCATCTCAAGATGCTGCCCTCAGACTTTCACCGGTGAACACCAACGAAAGCGATTGGGTTTGGTCGTGGTCGGAGGCAACCTACGAATCCAAGGCGTTCCAATATTGGGCACCGAAGAAACTCCTCGCCGTACCGCTTTCTACATACAGATATATTGATTATCAAATTAACAACCGTTACTATTGGTCGTATGAGTATGTCTCAAAGTTGATGCTCGTTGATGTTAATGAAACGACCGGAAACCTCAGCGTTTACGGGACAGTTGACCATTCAGACCTTTACACTCAAGATGAAAACAATCGATGGTGGAACGAATACAACATACGCCGTTCCATCTTCATGGGCGACTATGTTTACGCAATATCTTCCGCAGGAATCACTGCTACCAACCTCACTACGCTAGAAGAAACCGCCCGAGTTTTGATTTCGGAAGACACACAGCCTGATGACACCACCCTTTCTGAAACATCAACAGAAGCCGAAGAAGACAAACCACTGAGTGACGAAGAGACCGCATCATCCGCATGAAGAAGAACATCAACACCCCCTGAGTAACCATCTCTCACTTCAATGCCCACTTCCATTAAATTAGTGAAAACGAACCTTCAAGGCCAATCGTTTGAGCCCTGTAGTTACGAGTGAGGTGATTCCATGGAGGTAAATGTGGGATTAGTAGGCAACGGCAGATGGGGCAAACGCCACCTTGAAACCCTTATTCAATTGAAAAAAGAAGGTCATGTGAATCATATTTCAGTTTGCGACCTTGACTCCAACCAACTCACAGATTTATCGGAACACGTCGATGCATCCTTCACCGAATTTGAGCATATGCTTGGAGCTGAAGTGGTGAACTGCATCGCTATCGTCACCCCGCCAACCTCTCACCTTGAACTTGCATCAAAGGGCATTGCAAGAACGATTCCAATTTTCGTAGAAAAGCCCCTGAGCGATCGCTTGGAAGATGAACATGAATTTCTAAATTCTTTAAACTCGGACAATACGCTGGTTACGGGTTTTCTCCTACGCCATCATCAGGGCGTGATGGCGATGAAACAACAATTGGACGACGGAGTTATTGGGGTACTGCGCGAACTTCACTACCGGCGCCGGACAAAACGAGACCGCCCTGATGGCGCTGAAGCGATGAAAACACTGGCGATCCACGGCTTTGATCTTTCACTTTTTTTCGGAATGAAGGAAATGGCAAAGGCCGCCCCCGAAGTCTTTGAGCATCTACCGGATGAAATGCTCCTTGATACAAGAGGTGCGGAACAGAAGCGCCTCGTTATCGATGTTTCTTGGAATGCAGAGTCTGAACTCCGTGAACTGATATTAATTGGCCAAAATGGACGCCTTAAGTTAACGTTCGGGTCAAACCCAGAGATGCATCTGGACCAATCTGGTCTGCTGAAAAAGGTTGAATTTTCCAACATCAACTCCCCACTCTACCACGAGTGGATGTTCTTCCTTGAAGGCGTGAAATCAGGAACCCCCACGATTTATCCCAATGCAGAAGACCTTCTTACATTGAATCAATGGTTCCGAGATTTGAATCAGTATTGAACCACCTCAAAACCATTCAAGGTGTTGCGAGTATTCAAAAATCAACAGCACTTGCCCTTCATCATGGGACTTGCTTTTACAACCGTCCAGCGCATGTTTGCCGCAACCTTGGTTGCTTCATTGGGTGTTTGGTACCTTGAAGGAACCGTTACAGCAGGCATGCAATCACTCATTGCCCTATCTGCTCTTACCGGATTGATATGGGGGCTCTCTGAGCGTGAAGTCATGACTTCAACACTTCACCTGCAAGGAAACGGACCGTGGCAGATGATTGCCGTTGTTGCCAGCATCGTTGTTTTCGCACAAGTTTCAGTTTCAATGTGGGCCTTTCCAACCGTTGGCGCCTATATCTTGTCTCTCGCTTTTGTCGGCTCATTCTGGCTCACAGGGTTTATGATTCAACCCAACGGCAACTGAAAACGTTGTATCGCTAACTGCATATTCCTGTTGTCTTTCATGCGAAGTGTCAAAGGCAGAGGCCGATGGCCTAAACACGAGTATCATGGCTACATTCGGCGATCACCCAACATTACCCGACGCTCTTGAGGCCCTTTTGGAAGACGATGTACACACGGTCTTTCTCAAAGCCGAGTGCCCGCCACGTGTGAAACGAGGAACAATTGGACAACTCAAATTGGTCGAAGTAGAAGATAGCGGGACCGACTGGGATACGCTACGAGTTGAAGCGTTAAGCGACGAATTAGCAGAGTTAGTAGAAGATAACCGACACCGCAGTGACTGCTTTTTGGAAATAGACCGAAAGGGATGCAGAGTTATTCAGCTCGGCGATTTACGTATTGCTTGCGCTTGGCCACCGTTTTCAGACGCACGTGAAATTACAGTGGTTCGACCTGTTGCCAAACTGAGTATTTCAGATTACAATCTCGATGAACGCCTCATTACCCGTTTGAGTAATCACCATCGCGGAGTCTTCATTTGTGGACGCCCAGGGTCTGGAAAAACAACTCTTGCACAAGCGATTGCAGAATATCTTGACACGGATGTCGGCGCCTTGGTCAAGACAATGGAGGCTCCTAGAGACCTGCAACTTGCAGACCGAATTACACAATATGCGCCGTTGGAAGGCGACCTTGAAAAAACCGCTGAGATCCTCTTCCTCGTGAGACCCGACTTTGTCATCTTTGACGAAGTTCGCCGTGCACGAGATTTCGAAATTTTTTCCGATGTTCGCCTCGCAGGAGTTGGCCTGTTGGGCGTCACCCACGCAAATTCTGCATTGGAAGCCATCCAGCGATTGATTGGAAAGGTAGAACTGGGGCTCGTAAGCCAAGTTCTTGACACCATCATCCACGTTGAGGCAGGGGCAATTCAACAAGTGCTCGAACTGCGAATGACAGTAAAACCCCCAACAGGGATGCAAGAGGAGCTTGCACGCCCCGTCATTGAAGTTATCGAATTTCCAAGTGGGAAAATCACCCATGAAATGTTCGCTTTCGGCTCCGAAATTGCCGTTGTACCCATCGACGGAACGAAGAAGGGCATGTCGCCATTGAAGGCTCTAGCCAAAGAACAGATTGCTTCACACATACGCCAGTGGGTAGGAGTGGACTGCCAAGTAGAATTCAGCAGTGAAAGTGCCGCTACAGTTTATGCCCCTCAAAACATGATTGCAACACTTGTTGGCCGCGGGGGAGACAATGTCAAACAACTTCAGGACGAACTCGGGGGGATTCGCCTCAGCATCGAATCGTTTGATGAGATGCCTGATTCACTTGCGCGTCCAAATGCATTTAGGAGCGATAAGAGGGCCAAAGGAAAGGGCAATTCTGCCTGGGATAACTCACGTCGTAAAGGCGGGAACAAAGGAAAGAAATCAAGACGTTGACCACAGAGTGAAAAGAGGCCACTTCGGGGGCGCACAAGATAAATATCGGGGCCATCTTTAATAGTGAATAACCGGGCCTTTGCGGATAGAGGATTCCTCATGTCCGACAACGAAACGCCACAGGAAAACAGCGAAAGCGGAGCAATTGCCTTCCTTCTTGAAAACCGTTCATGGCTCAATGGGCTTTCACTTATCATGATTCTCTACGCTGTTTGGGCCGTCATCGAAGTCCTCACAAATACCTACTTCACAGATATGCAAATTCCTCCGGTTACCGGAGTTGAGACCAATATTGACGTCACTGACACCCAGCGCAATAACAGCGGATGGGTTATGGCTTCAGGCGCCGTTTTCGGCCTTCTCGGATTGGCCGTCCAGTACATCTACAAAGGCGCTCCCATGGTTGATTCGTCCATGGTCGCCACTGCAGCAATGATCCTTGACCAGGCTACTGCGGGACGAGTTGATGAAGCAGATTTGATTTCAAAGGCTGAGGAAGCAGCCACCGTTGCAGCCGCAGAGGTCGCTAAGGAAACAGCTGAAGACACCGTGATTGAAATGCTAGACCCCGATGCTAGCAACGACGAAGATGATGAGGCGGAAGCTGCGGTTGAAGAAGAACCAGAGGCGGAAGCTGCGGTTGAAGAAGAAACAGTCCAAGAACAACCGGAGGCGGAAGTCGAGGTTGAAGAAGCAGTCGCAGAGGAGGCCGAAGAGGTCCCCGAAGACAGAAAGAAATTTTGAGGTGAAGAAAAATGTGGGAACATCGTAGCGTATCAGATAAAGCATACAAAGAAACACAACGCATCCTTCCGAGCGAGACATACGTCAAGCTCATGGATGAAGTTGAAGCCGTAGTTGCAAAAGCAGAGGACAATAAGTTCGATGATGTAACGTTCATGACATACATTCCTCGCAGAGGTCCTTGGGAAGAAATCCCTGCTTCTGACCACAGTCGCGCAGATGCACGAACTCGGTACATTGGACCAGCATCAGCGAAACTCCTGAACACAAATATCGTTCTCGGATCTTCCTGGATTGACTCCGACCGTTTCAAGTTTGAACGACGAATTGAGAACATCTCAGACTATCTCAAGCAAAAAACAGTGATTAACGCAAACATGTGGACTCCAAAGCAATTGTTCACGACCCAGACCTTCTTCTTTTGCTCAACAGGCGACGAAGAGCGAATGGGTGGAGCTATTCTTGAAGGCGACACGCGAAACGATAACCACCTTCTTCTTGGCACTAAGGAAGGACAAGATTTCCCAGAGTGGGAAGTTATCCTTTGGGGACTCGGACACCGTGGAGTGGTACCTGACTCCGACCCTCTTGACCGAGTTTACTATCCTTCGCTCATGCACCGCAATGTGTCGTTCAACAACCGACTGGGATGGATTCGATACTCACCTGCTGGTTTCGGAAAAGACGCTTCCGGCTACCTCATGACCCGTCCAAACACTTGGATTTGGCCTGCTGTTAACGGAAACCGTGAAACAGCAACTGCGTTCAACCTCCTCGTCAATCTACCAGACCGTCGCTCTTCCTTTGGGGAAGAAGGAATTTCAGACGTTTACCTGACAACAGGAAAAACTTCTCTTTACACCATGATGGGAATGATGCAATCCTCTACCGTTCGCCAAGCATTTGGCGCCGGTTCGGAGATGGTTCCCCTGGAATTCCACTGCATTGAGCCTGGCCTCGACGAATGGATTGGAAACTCAAGCGATGAAGACAAGTACAGTCGCCTCTTCGAGGTTTGTGCAACTCTTGGTTACATATTGACTGACCCGCAAGTGGGAACACTTGGTGGGGCAGCCAAGCGTCGCCGCTTGATCATGTATCCGAGCGACCAAGGCAACCTCTTGACGTGTGCTAACGCCAGCCAAGTTGCTGACCATGCACTCAAGTCAAACTATGGCTCAACCGTGTTCACAAAACTCGACCAAGCCGACTTCATGAACCGAGTCACCCGACGTTTCAAGGCCTACGCTGACCTTGTTGCTGCTTCAGATGTAGCCAAAGGTTCCCGATGGATTAGCCAAGCTGAAGTCGATGGAGAGAAGGTGATTGGACCAAACGTTCACTCTATTCTTTCCGTCCGTGGATATGACATCCTCAACATGCAAGAATACCTCGATACGTTCAACGATGTTTCCGCAGCACCCGAGCGCCTTATGCGCCGTATCATTCAATCCGTTGCCACCAACGCCTTGAAGACCGTTTATCCGATGGATTTACTTGGAGAATCTGCAGGACCTGCGCCGTTTGAACACATCTTCAATTCGTCCGATGATAACCCACTGGTCTACTATACCGATGTTCGTTTCCTGGTCCCAACATCCATTGACAAGCTCCGCTTCCAAACCGCCTCCCGTGGCGCTGACCGTGGACGCATGCGTGAGGCATATGCCGCACTAACCAATGCTGACCCAATGACGAGCCTCTCGATTCAGGACCTATGTCTACCATTCCTCGCTGACCTCGGTGAAGACACATGGCAAACCGGTACTGGAATCAACGAGAACGAAATTATCGTTGAAGTTACCATGGCGGTCAACCCAGCACGTGTTTGGCGAGCATACCTTGACCCAACAGTCAAGGAAGTTTTCGACATGCCCAAGGGCGACAAAGGTACCGCTGCACAACTTTGGGGCGACGTGTTCATGACCAACGAAGTCCTTCATGACAAGATGGTAAAGGACGGCAATGAACATTACCTCAAGTTGTTGAAGATGGCCTACCATTGGTCCCACAATGAGTCACAGAAGATGCACAAACTTGGCAAACACGCAAAGAAAGCTGCTCCTAGGAAGTCAGGCACTGCCAACAAGGCAAAGAAGAAGTGAAACTCCAGGCAATAAAGGGTTCAAGAAGTTGAGCCGCCAGGGGTGCTCTAATGGCTCAAGCGAACAATGACGGCAGCGGGCGCGCGCCCGTTACAATTGTGCGGCCAACAACCACCGTCACCAGCGGCGTGGGAGTAACACAAAAACTCGTAACAGCCGCAGTAGCCTTTGGCGATTTGATGCGTGGAACATTTGGCCCACAAGGCCTGGACAAGATGCTTTACAAAACAAACGGGACGACGGCTGTAACCAATGACGGAGCAAAAATCGTTTCAGAGTTGCTTGTCAAACACCCGGCTGCAAAAGCCTTCGTTCAGCTTGCAGAAGCCCAAGAACATGCTTGTGGGGACGGAGTCACAGGTTGCATGATCTTTGCTAGTGAACTTATGAGAGAAGCCGGACGATTGCTTGGACGTGGCTTGCATCCGCTGATTCTAAATGATGGCTACCTCAAAGCAGTGGCAGTGACACGCAAATCCATAGAGGCCAGCTCAAGTGAATGGGACCTGTCTCGTGAGCAACTTGTCCATGTTGCCAAGACATCAATGAACGGTACCGCTGCGGATATTGAGGGGACATTCCTTGCAGAATTGGTTGTAGACGGGCTCCAAACGGTGTCCGATAGTGATGGTGGAGTCAATTACGAAGACATTCGGATGGCAAAGCGGACCCAGGGCAATTTGCTGAACTCTCGACTTCTTGACGGTTTAATTTTGGACACGGCACTGATTCTAGACCGTTTACCTCGCCGCCTTGGTGCAGGGACGTTAGTCGCCCTCACTTGCCCTCTCGATTATGAAACATCTTCGAGGGACGCTGATATCGAGGTTGAAACAGCCGACGAATGGATGGCATTCGTTGATGCTAAGGATGCTATTTTAAAGAAAAAAATTCAGCAAATAATAGACACCGGGGCTTCTGCTATTTTCTCAGCGGAAACCATTGAACCCAGCATCTTCCACGCCCTCACCGATGCAGGATGTTTTGTTTTGGGCGGGCTTGAGCGAGCAGGCATTGAAGATATTGCCCAAGCATCCGGCGCTTCAATGTGCGACCACCTTGACGACCTTACAGAAGCATCTCTCGGTACCTTTGAACATTTGACAATTGAAACAAGCGAAAGTTTAGACGGTCGGAGAGAACGACTTTGCATGAGGTTTGGAGACTCTGCGGGCCTGGCAACGATTGACGTTGGAGGTGGCGATGGAGTGGCGGCAGAAGAGGTCATTCGTGGCTTGTATGACGCCCTTAGGTCAACCGCCCAAGTGATGGAAACGCATGCCCTTGTGCGCGGAGGGGGAAGTGCGGAAATGGCCGCTGCTCTTGCGGTCAAGGAAGCAGCTGAGCAAGAATCTGGGCGTCAACGATTAGCAATGGAAGCCTTTGCTCGCGCGCTTGAATCAATTCCCTCCACCCTCGCAACTAATGCGGGCGTTGACCAATTGGACACCCTACTTGCTCTTCGTTCAGCACATCGAAACGGAAATTACGAATCCGGTATTGGCCCTTCTGGCTCAGTTGAAGTTGTTGAACAGGCATGGGCGCCAACGGAGACACTTCTGCACGGAATCGAGGCCGCTACTGAAACCGCCTGTGGGCTACTGCGAGTCGACCAAGTGATTTCGGCCCGCGGTGATTGACCTCCTACTCAGCCAATGTGGCCTTGCGCTATGTTCAAGAGCATTGGACGGGGCCAATACGATAACGGGCCTCCTGCATGAACGGTACAGAATCATCCCGACCCCGTGCATTACTCAGTGTTTGGGACAAGACAGGAATCGTTGAATTTGCTACAGGATTAGCAAAACTCGGTTTTGAATTGGTTTCCACAGGTGGGACCGCAAAAATGCTCAGGGATTCAGGCCTTGAAGTTCTCCATGTTTCTGACCTTACCAACCACCCAGAAATTTTTGACGGGAGAGTCAAATCCCTTCATCCAGCAATTCACGGGCCCCTTCTTGCACGTCTTCATAATGATGATGATAGAGCAGAACTTGAACGGCTTGGATATTCGCCTATTCGCGTTGTAGCATGCAACCTCTACCCCTTCTCAAATGCTGCAGCACAAGATCCGCCCATGGAAGACAATCCTCTCTTGGAAATGATTGATATTGGCGGCCCTACGATGGTCAGAGCATCCGCAAAAAACCATCAACATGTCTTGATTGCAACAAATCCAAAGCGATACCAAAGCCTTCTGAAAGCAATCGGAGAAGCCAAAGAAGTGACAGAGGTCAGCATGGAACTACGCCGAGAACTTGCCCTTGAAGCCTTTCAACATACAGCAGCATACGATTCAGCGATCGCCAATGAACTCCATCAACGCTTCATTGGAGATCCTTCTGCCTACTCTGATGTTAACGAGCAACGTCAACGCCTACCCTCCACTATGCTATCGTCAGCACACCTCATGCATACTCTCAGATACGGTGAAAATGCACATCAGGCTGCTGGCTTGTATGTTGACCCGTTGAACTCAGGCCAACACTCTACGCTGGTGACAGCACGGGTTGAAGGGGGTAAGGCGATGTCGTACAACAATTATTCTGACGCTGATGCAACGCTCCGCCTTTGCCGCTCACTCTCAACAGATGAATGGCCACAAACTCCCCACGCATGCGTTATCGTGAAACACAATAATCCGTGCGGGGCTGCTCTAGCAGCAACTCAGAAAGAAGCGTTTGATATGGCACTAGCCAGCGACCCAGAATCTGCATTTGGCTCCATTATTTGCTTCAACGAACCGGTTGAGTTTGAAACGGCCGAGTCGATTGGTAACCTCTTCGTGGAAGTCTTGATGGCACCCGCGTTTTTACCTGAAGCAAAAACTCTCTTGATGGAAAAGAAAAACCGCCGCCTCCTTACCATTGATTCACCCCAAGACCGCTTGGCTCCACTGGAGCGAATCCTTGTTCGCAAACCAGTCGAAGGGGGAATGTTAGTTCAAACCGAAGAGCCACCTATCATCGACTGGGCTGAAGCAAAAACGGTTACTGACCGAGAACCTACTCAGTCACAAATTGACAGTATGAAATTTGCAGTACGCGTTTGTGAGCAAGTGAAATCAAATGCGATTGTCATGGTACAAGGCACAGCGACCGTTGGAATTGGCCCGGGCCAAACGAGCAGGGTTGAAGCAGTACGAATCGCCGCACGGCGCGCTGGTGACAAAGCCAAAGATTGCGTCCTTGCGTCCGATGCGTTTTTCCCGTTCAAAGATGGCTTGGAGCAAGCTGCGGAAGCAGGTGCGGCCGTCGTAGTTCAACCCGGAGGCTCAATCCGTGACCAAGAAGTCATTGATGAAGCTAACAATCGTAACATAGCAATGATATTCACAGGACACCGCCTATTCAGGCATTGACCATTTGTGGAGCGGTGAATTTTTTTGGGACATTTAGACGACGTTGGAATGACATATTTTGAACATTTATTGAGAGCGTTTCGCCTGTCATTTCGCTTTGGCCTGAGTTCAGTGCAACTGATCATTCATGGAATCTTCCCGATGTTCTTCATAGATGCGGGCAAGAATGCCGCAAAGCGGTATGATGATTTCCAAGTCGAGTGATTATGTGGTTGTTGGAACACGCCATCCAACCCACCATATGCCAAGCACAGCAACGATGAAGATGGTAGCTTGCCCGAAACCGGGATCTCCTGCCTTTGTAACGAGCCAAATAGATGAAATAGACACAAATCCGATTAACCCACAAATCACAATTTTTGAGTGAAATGGTAGGGCTTTACCCGACCGGTAATATCCGAGTAGGGGGCCTCCAAAGTACCGATTGGTGAGTAGCCATTGAAACAACTTCTGGGACGAACGCCCGTAACAATAAGCCGCTGCTACGAGCCATGAAGTGGTTGGGAAGCCAGGGAGGAATATACCAATTCCAGCAAACGCAACAAACAAACTGCCGGCAGTGATCCAAACTCCACGAATAAAGGCATTCGCACTTGGTTTATGTTCGGCCAGCACCAATGCAACAACTTCCGCATCTTCTAACTGAGCGTAGTTTGAGGCAATCTCTTGTGAAGCCTGGGCCCTAACAAAAGACTTCGTGGCGATTTCAGTCACGGGACCCCTCAAACCTTGCGGCACGCTGAGCCTTCAAAAACCCCTCCGATATGAACGAAGTAATCAAATGAAGGTGAGTTTTGGGAAAATCATGACAGGAACGCCAGTGGGTGGAAGAGTGGCGAAGGCCGACAATCCACTTCGTTGTGCGATTTTGATCTCCGGGGCAGGTTCGGGAATGCAAGCCCTGGTCAAAGCACAACAACAAGATAACCTCCTTCACCAGACGGTTGTCGTTCTTTCCAATCGCTCGGAAGCAGGAGGAATTCAACTCGCTCATCAACTCGGCGTAGAGGTTGAAGTGGTCCTCCCTCCCAAGGGCGCTGAGAATACGCGGGTTGCTCACGAACAAGCGATCATGGAAGTTCTAGAACGGCATGACATTGAATTCGTCGTTCTTTCAGGCTATATGCGTCTTCTCTCCCCCAATTTCCTTAGCACATGGGGCGGTAGAATCGTTAACATTCACCCGTCCTATCTTCCTCATTTCCCAGGAGCTCACGCTCACAGAGATGTTATTGCATCAGGGGCTAAATTAACTGGTTGTACGGTTCACATGGTCGATGAAGGAATGGATACTGGGGCCGTGCTTGCCCAAGAAACCGTACCGGTGCTCAACGGTGATGACGAGATTTCCTTGAGCAACCGAGTAAAGGTTGAGGAGCATCGTCTCTATCCCAAAGTGCTTAATTGGATTGCTCAAGGCTATGTTACCATGAAATCTGGGAGAGTTCATGTTGATGTTCCTCAATCTCCTCAGAACGATTGAAATTCGTGAAACATTGCCCAAAGCCCTGTATGCTAAGGGTTGGAAGAGAATCGGTCATGGTTCGCATCGATATAACAGATGAGGGCGGCTCAAAGAATTCTGGAATGAATGAGAACAAAGGTTGTCTCCGACCGTTCAAGTCAGCAGGAACACCTCCCTGTTGTGCCATTTCCAAAAAGGCCCTGCACGCTCTTTCTTCAAAGAGGAATGCATCGCAGGGCACCAACATGACATCTCCTTTAATTTGGCTCAGAGCCCACTCAACCACCTGATGAACGCCGTTGCAATGCGGAGGGTCAGCCCAGGTTTCCCCTTTGAAGAAATCAACCCGCGCCTCTGCTCCGCAAAGCACAATGACACGGTGTGCCCCGCAACGTAACAAGACCTCTTTGAGTCGTGCTACTCCCCCATACATCAGCGCCTTATCTTGACCCATCCGCAGACTTTCTCCGCCTGCCAACAGTAGTCCAGTAAACGACATGAAAGCCCCTCAGTGCATACCGTCAAGCTGATTTAACGCCTCTTCTAATTCTTTGAGTAATCCCCGAACACGATCGAGAAGTGCCTTTCTTTCTCGACTGGAACGAGCTTCTGGTAACCATTCAAGGAGTCGCCTGACGTCGCGCGCATCTCGGTCCACAGTCCAACGTAAAACACTCTCAAGAACTGGGTCTTCTGCTGGAAGAAACCGTTCCGTCATGGTCACTACACCTTGTAAGATGTCCATCAATGCTCCGCTATGAGCAGGCGTTCACGGATTCGTTCGAACAGTTCTCCACCTTTTGGAGCGGTCGAAATAAGATGGCGCGATGCGCCAGTTTGCTCCTTTCTAAGCGATAAGAAAAGCACACAGTATTGATGCCAGTGAGGGCTTTGCTCACTTGCAGCAATCAACCATTCATCGTTTGGAGAAGTATGGCCTCCACGAACGATCTCTTCTGCGACTTCAAGGACCGCCGATAGTGGCTCTTTTTTTTGTAAAAGGTGAATGAACGCCATCCACGGATCTTGAGCAAGGTCTTCTAACGCTAGATTTGCGAGAAATAATCCAGCCATAGAAACATCTTCTCGCCCGTGCCGTTTCCAAAGGGCCGGGATGAGTTTTGCCAATGTTCGCTGGTTTGGAGAATGGGTCAACATCCAAGAACTAATTTGGCGTAAATCCGGTAAAGGGCTCCCCATATGAAACGAAAAAGTCCCGTCCTGAGTGGTGATGTCAGTTCTCGGTTTATTCGCAAAATTACCAACACAAACCCCGTAGGCCTGCTTGAGGAACTTCATCATCTTACGCTTGGATTTCAGCAACGAAGTGGGCTGGGACTCCAACCAGTCATCAAGATGAGGATTCAACGGGTTTCACCCTCATTGATTCGTTTTCTGAACGTATCAAAGAGGTCCCCCACCATTCCCACCGAATCCCGCAAGGTATTCATCAGGGTGTCGATGACGGCTTCATCTTCATATTTTTCTTTGACCATTTCGCGTAACTCAGCTTCAATTTCTTTGTGCTGTTCGTCGTCGATGTCAAATTGTGATCGTAGGTGGGCAAGCACGCGAAATTCATCACGAGAAAGTGAGGCATTGACGATAGCGACCTCAAACACCTTGGTGTAAATTGAGCGCATAACCTCATGGGATACCGAAGGACCTGGCCGAGAGTCACGTTTGGTTTGAATGGCCTCGTAAATGTAGGCAGGCTCGTCAGGAGTTAATTCCAAAACGTTGGCGAGTTTGATGATTAAGCGCTTCTCTTCCCTCGTAAGGACGCCATCAATAAGCATGACCTCAACGGTGGAACGGAAAACATCCAAACTCCCGAGTTCCGGCGATGACACATGTTCACCCAAGAACTTCATCCACTTGAAGAATCCGTTCCAAAAAAACATAACATTGGGGTTTCGTTCGTGGAGAGGTTTCAAAAAGGGTTGGCCGCTGGGAGATTTGTTCACACTCACTTCATCCTTCCGAGGATGGCTGCAAATAACAGCACCGGATAGATTATTCGGCACTGATTTGCAAGGTTCATGTGTTCGTAAGAAAAAGAGGAATTCTCATGGGAAGAAACAACAGTCGCAGTGGCGGCGGAAATTCAAAAGGCAAGGCTATGAAATATCAAATTCGAGCCGATATTAAAGTGAACGGAACGGTCCAACGCAAGGACATCATCGGGGCCATAATGGGCCAAACCGAAGGGCTTCTTGGCGATGAACTTGAACTTCGAAAACTCCAACGCACCGCTCGTATCGGGCACGTTGATGTTGAAATGGAAACCAAGAACGGAAAAGTGCACGGAACAATCATCATTCCAAGCAGCATGGATAACGTTGAAACTGCCATCATTGGTAGTGCGTTAGAAACAATTGACCGAATTGGACCCTGCAACTCCATCATCAAAGTTGTTGAAATTAGCGACATTCGTGCTACGAAGAGAACTGCAGTTGTTGACCGAGCAAAGGAACTCCTCCTCTCTCTTGTCAACTCTGGAGAAGCTGCATCAAAGACTGTAATTGAAGAAGTTCGTTCAGTACTCACAACTGGAACTGCAACCTCCTTCCATGGACTAACATGTGGGCCAAACGTTGAATCCTCATCTTCCTTGATCATCGTGGAAGGTCGAAACGACGTTCGAAACCTGCTGAACTGTGGCCTAAAGAACGCTATCAGTGCCGATGGCTCGGGCAACATCAAGCAAGAACTGATCGATTTGGCAAACAGCAAGGAAAGCGTTACCGTTGCTATTGATGGTGACCGTGGCGGTGAAATGCTATTCTTACAACTCTATGACATGATGAAGGTCGATCATGTTGCTCAAGCACCGGTTGGACAAGAGTGGGAGTTGTTGCCTCAAAAGACGGTCACCATGCGCCTTCAAAAGAAGGTAGACGCTGCTAAATTCAAGCACCAACTTGACAACAAGGAAGCCAAGGATAACGAAAAATTCGGTGGTGAAAATGATAAGGATTGGGATAAGGACATGGATGAAGAATTCACTTCTGAAGAAGTTGAACTCGCTCCAGCAGACATCCAAGAATTGTTTGACATGGCGGAAGACATCGGTAAGAACAAAGCCGTTATTCGATTTGCTGACGGTACATTTTCCGAACAAATCGGACCCTCAAAACTTGAATCAGCAATGACAGAATCAGAAGAGGCCGAAGCTGTAATCTTCAACGGACCTGTAACTGGAAAGGTACTGGATTACATCAACCAATCCACCGCATCCACACTGATTGGTACCAAAGAAGGCAAGGATTTCAAGGCCCCCGAGGGCGTGAAGATCTGGCTTTCTGAAGTCCACCGCTGAGTGAGCGGTTCGTTGAAAAGCAACATCGCCTTTGGCGGTATATGGACGAAGACATTGCTACGGACTGGCCCGCGCAAGAGGAAGAAGAAACCTCTTCTTTGGAGGACGTCACTCTCGGAGAGGTAACTCAACCAACCAAGGCTCACAATAACGGTACGGAAGAGGGAGATGATTCCGATTCTGAGGCTGATAATGAAGAGGATACCCCGTCAACAGAATGGTCATTTCCGGTTCGAGCAGCCCCTATATTGGCTCTCCAAGGTGAAACGGTAACGGAGTTTCCTTTGAGTCAACATGTAACGGGGCACCAGTCAACCTCACTTATTGTTGATGAAAAGCTGATGAGGATTGTAGAGTCTCGGTACGACACAGACGGTATTCGCCGCCTCAACGTGCGCATGGCTCTTGTTAAGGAGCACATTTCTGGATATTCCCACACGCACCTCGACATTTTTCAACGCCTCATGCCGATTTGGGCGTGCTCGATGGTTTTTGGCCTGTTTGTTTGGCTGATGATGTTTACTAGCCTACCCATGATCGGCGGAGGAGCATTCATTTTGGCTGGACTCGCAGGAATACTATTGGCTAAATTGGACCTGCATCGGATTTCCTTTTCTGACCACGGGGGACGCCATGACTTTTACCTCTCGGGGTGGAGGCAAAACCCGTTTTTGATCTACAACAGTACCGCCCTTCTCGGGCCGGCATTCGTAGGTTTCTTGCGGGATGGGGAACTTGATACGCAACACATTGATGTTATCGTAGAGTCCATGAAGCAACCAATACAGCCAACCGTGATTGAACACGTTAAGCCATCACCTGTTCCGGCCACACAACCGCTCCAAAACATATCCCCACAACCGCCCATACCGTCCCAAATTCCAGCTCCACCTGCGCTTCAACCGATTCCTCTAGCAGGGCCTCCTGTTACGGCGCCTCAACGGGAGGTTCCTCCACCTGTAGCAGCACCGATTCCACAACCCCTTCCGTTACCGCCAGCACCCGCGGCCCCAGCAATGGTTCCATTCAATTCGCTCCCGCCGCCGCCGCTTCCCCCTCCTGTGCCGCAAGCCGGGGCGCCAGCCCTGGACCCATTGTGGGATTGAATTAGGCTGCAACGCCGCCTGCAGAAGGCAAAACAATCGCATCATAGAGGCGTTGAGCTTCCTTCTTAATGTCATTAAGAGCGTGCGGCAGAACATATTCGTCCTGCATCAGGGGAACCCTTCGGCCTGGACCTGGTATTCGGGTGAGGGCAGTTCCGAGTTCAGCAGCATCTTTCAAGAGGTCGCCACTTGCACCCGAGTGACGTGATTCCAATCGATGGCGCATCCACTTTTTTAGGGGCTTAATTGAATTTGAGAGTACCTGCAACACATCGGCTCGCTGCTTGTCGTCTCCCGTACCATCAGGTAAACATCTCAATGCAATTCGTAGCAAGCGGGCAATGCGGACATCGCGAGGAGTGACATTCACATGTCCAGCGAGTACCCTTCGCACGTCCCCCATTGCGTCAAGACCACTGTGCTCAGTTGAATGAGCGGCATCGGTCAATCCGAGTTGGGAGAGCAAAGTTGTAAGAGCGTTCAAAGCGGCAGAAGTATCCTCTACATTTGCATCCTGGCGAACAGGCAATGGGTCCTCACGCAAGGGCATTATTGGCTCACTCGGCATGTCTTCGTCCAGTTGCTCATCCAGTTCCACAACGACATCCTCTTCGCTAGCGGTTGAGGCTTCAACTCGTTGTACCTCCGGTACCGTATCAACTGCTTTGTAATCTGTTTTCAGGCTTGATGGTTGCTCTGAAATTGGAAGTGTGGGTTCTTCTGCATCGTCAAAGTTCTTCTCGCTATCATGAGGCTCCATAGCTTCAAGCATGGCCTCATGGGCGTCCTCAAGTGTGTCTGCAGGTGCTTGAACGGGCCGTTCTCTTTCGTGGAGTGGGACCAAGGTTGGACGAGCAACTCTTGGTTTCCATAATTTGAGTTCAAACGATTCGTCTTCCACGGCTCGCTGTGCAAGATGTGCAGATAATGCAGGAATCCTATCGCTGAGCGAAGGCAAGCGGGAGGGGCGCCTCAAATCCAATTCCAGTTGCAATGCTAAATTGACATCTTTATTCCACGGAAGGTTCTGAAGTCGGCGCCTCAACACTTCATGATGTTGGATATGCTGTCGCGCTAAATTGAGTTGTCGAGCGACATCTCCTGGATGGTCAGGTAAAGATGAAATCCAGTCTTCAACATCCCAACCCATCTCCTTAAGCTGCTCAACCTCTCTGTTCAACTGAGAAATAAATCGGGTTGGGAGTGACGATGTAGCCCCCAAAATCGCCGTTGAATCCGAGCGCTGTAGTGCAGCAACATAACGTTCAAACTCATTGAGGTTCATAGCAAAAGTGTCCCGTTCAGTACCGATCTTATCGGCGATTCTTAGGTCAGCAAGTTCTCTGTTGAGCATGTCTCGGTGGCGGTTATTTCTTCGCGTTCGTTCATTGATAAAGCGCTCCACCTCATCCATCAACTCAACACTAAGTTCAGTTTCGCGCAACAATCTAACGCGTCCTGTTACCCCGTCTTCCCCTTCAAAAGACACGTCAACAGCTTCCAACTTCCCGATAAGAGAAACCGCCCTATCCCATTTCGGCCGTGCATGGGTTAACATTTCCACTGTTCTCAACGGGTCTTCAAACAATCGTTGGCGCCACTCATCCAGAACCAGCCCTGCGCCCTCAAAGTGATCTAAAAGAGAGAGGCCGTCAAGTTCCAATTGTTTCCAAAGTTGGTCTAAAGCGTCCACAGCGTCTTGTAACTCTTCGCTGTGTTCAATCAAACCGACCCATTTCCTACTCGTTTCAACACGGCTTGGCCAATACCGTTCAAAGCGATTCCACCGCTCTACTAAGGCCAAATGTTGGTCGATTGAATCTTTGATGGATTCCAAGTTGGCTTCCCATTCCATTAACTCACTCGGATGTAAATCTCCCTCGTGAGGAAATACAATCCCCAATCCTCTCCACTCTTGGATAATCGTTGAGACTTCCAATCGCCGGTCTTCAAAAGTCTGACCCAAACGGCTGACTTCTCTTTCGACCTCGTGGAGTTCATCAACCTGCTCAATACTATTTATCGAAGAGCGACGATGTTCCAAATCTTGACTCAATTCTTCATCAAAGGGAGTGATAAGTTGAGCGATTGATAGTTTGAGTTGCTCAGATACATGATGGAAACCTTGCCATTTTTCAATCACTGCGAAGGCGTCCATCAGCGAATGATGTTCAATGTCAGGAAGATGGTAACCCATCGCTTTCAAGGAATCATAACCTTGTCTCATGACGCTTCGTTGACGGTCTTCATCCATTTCTATGATGTCCAGATGGCGAAACAGTTCATCAAAGCGCTCTGGTTGCCCAAATAATGGATATAGGATTTGAATCGATGCGGCACTTGAGGCGTCCAGGTTGGCTAGCCGTTGATAGAGGCGTTTCCAATCCTCTCCTAATCCGAATTCATGCCAGGCCACCTTTCCCCGTTCCAAAGCCGGCTCCCAAGGTGCGTGTTGAGCCATCATCCGTTCAAACGATGAAAACATATCATCTACAGCAAAAGGATCGGCGAGTGCTTCGGTAATCAGTGAAAAATCAACACCATGATTGGAGTGTTCTGCCCCGAATGATACGATTCGGTCTTCGATTTGAGAGGCTTGTTCCCGTCGTGCTTCTAGCCACGCAAGTCGGTCTACAATGTGGGCTTCATCTTCATGTAGAAAAGTCTCTACACGCTCTCGCTGAAACCCGAACCGAACCAGGGATTCAAGACGTTCTGAGTACCAAACGCCCCCCTCGGTCTCATCTGTCAACTGACCTCACCAAACCTGCTTCGTTACAGGGAGCCTTTGAATGTGAGCAAAGGTGGAATGGAAAAATGCTTAATTTCCTTTAAATCGTCCAATTCGGGGATGAAAAAAGACCGCCTAAATAGGCATATTACCCTATCTTTTAGCCGCAGACCATAAAGGCACACCGGACGGGTGAGGGTCAATGAGCGCTTTTGCCGTCGTTGTAGGATTGACCACACTCAGTGCTGCTGGTGCAGTTGGATATTGGATGCTAAGCACCAGTAAACGGGTCATTCGCCTCCTTGATATGCAAACTCTTCTGAGGGAATCACAGGCAACTCACTTCCACCAACTCAACCGTTCTGCTGAAGATACTCACCATCAGGTCAATGACCTGCAAGAGACCATGGATTCACTGCGAGCCATCCATCCAGAAATTGATGCATCCCTCACAGTTCATGCCTTTTTGAATCGACATGAACATTCAACTGAGACGACGATGGACATCTCAGAAACATGCCACGCTTTGGCGAGTATCGTCCAACATCAGACCGTTGAAGCCGTAGGTATTTCTTCACTAACGCCAACACACCAATCCATGTTGAAACGGCTCCTTGCTCTGCTGGACTCACACCACCATACGATGGCTGACCTCCGAGTGGATTCTGATACGGCACATCGTCTCGGGCTTGCAGCGCTCAACATTCAACACCATGTTTGGGCAGAAAGTGCTCTAGGCATTGCCTATCAACGCTCACCAGGCCATGCGAGCATTGTCGAGGGTCTTGAATACATTGCGCGACTTCGGGGCGATGAAGCATTGCAACGCCATTGGCTAGAAGCCCGCATGAAAATTACACCCGACGATCCAGCGTTGCTGCGGTCACACGCCCATCTCCTCGCCTCAATGGGAGATGAAGAAGCAGAACGTGCGGTCCGCCGGCTCGAAGCCCTTGGAGTTGATACTGCTGCAGACCGTTCCTTGTTATCGGGGCTACGGGCCCGTGCCGGAGCTCGTTCAGAGGCCCTTGAAGCGATTGAACAAGCCCTCGCGGAAGATCCGAGTCGCCATGAAGATTGGCTTTCCTATGCTCTTTTACTTGAGGCGGAGGGTGAACTTCCACTTGCTCTAGAGGCCAACGAACGCTGCTTGACGCTTGAGCGACAATGCGGGGAAGCATGGGCTCTCAAAGCTCGCTTGCTTGCTGGTGTAAAAGGCAATGAGCGCAATGCATTGAAAGCTGCAACCCATGCAGTTGCATTGAGTGCCGGGGGAGTCAATACCATTTTCCTAAAATCCGAACTCTTGGAGTTGGAAGGGTCAGGAGTTGCTGCGGAAGAAACGCTCTTGGGCGCTCTCGAAGCACAACCAATGAACGGAGAACTTCGTGCTCGAATCGCCGGAAAGTTCCTTCTTAATCACAGAATTGATGAGGCTCAAGAACTTCTTTCAGGAACGCCAGAAGGCATTGACCACGCCCTTCTTCACACCGTTGAGGGTCGGCTTCATCTCGCCCATGCTGACCGGCATCGTGATGGAACGGGACAAACAGATACCGCCCTTTTGGATGCGTCTCTCAAGTCGTTTAACGGCGCGTTGTCTCTTGACCGAGAATTGGGCGTTGGATGGCTTGGACTTGCTCGTACTCAACGAATGCTCGGCGATGTTGAGGTTGCGAGCGAATCACTTGCTCGTGCCCGCCGCCTGATGGATGAAAACGACGCTTCTGTCGCCACGGAATCCGCTCTCCTAGCCTTAGATACCAATGACGTTAACGCGGCCTCAAGTTTCATCGACGCGGCAGATGTCCACGGGGCCAGTGCTACAGTGGCCTATGTTCGCGGCAACATAGCAGCCCGAACAGGACGTCTCGAAATGGCTCACAAAAAATTCACCGAGTGCCTAAGCATTGACCCAGGGCACATTCGTGCACGGTTGAATCGTAGTTCCATCTCAATGGCAATGAATGAAGGCAGGAGTGTGCTGGATGACGCAGAGATTCTTTTGGACATGGCTCCAATGCTTGGCCTCGCTCGCGTTCGGAAGGCTGAAGGCCACATGATGCTCGGAGAATGGGAACTTGCAAGCAAGCAACTTCGACACGTCCTTGAAACCGCCCCTCACCATACTCACGCCCTGACACAGCTCGCAGCGTGCTACATGAGCATGGACCGGCCCGAGCGAGCAGAATCACCGCTAAATGAAGCCCTCCGCCATTCACCTGAACATGCACCAGCATGGCATCAGCGAGGTCTTCTTTACCTGGAATGGTCTAAGATTGACAACGCTCTTTCTGACTTTGAAGCAGCGGTTCGCTGCGATGGACAACATTTGGATGCTCGATTACACATCGCAGCACTTCTTCACAATGCAGAACGCCTTGATGAAGCAGAGGCTGCATGGCGAGCGGTTCTTGCCATAGATCCAGATCATACTGTTGCTAAAACTCGCCTAGCAGAATGCGAACGAACATTGATGACAACTCCCTGACTCCAGCGACATATACGAGGGGACTTAAGTGGAAATAGAGCAACTTAATTTGACAGAAATCCTGACTGCTCTCCAAGATTTTATGACCCGAGACGGGGCAATTTCGGTTGAACAAAGGGAATTCTACCAATCCTTTCGTACAGCGCTCAACAGCCACGAAGGCGAATTTCTTATCGAGGATGTAGAACGATTATTGGTTGCAACGCGGGCAGAGGTTGAATCAATTTCCGACGAAGACTTCGGGAAGATGGGACAGGCGATTCTCACTCGGTATACCAATAAGAACGAAGATGCAATCAATGAACGAATCAGACGCCTCGCTGAGGAAGAAGCAGCAAAACGAGCCGCTGCAGAAGCCATTCGCAAGGAAGAGGAAGCTCGTAGGGCCGAGGAAGAACGCCTCGCCGAAGAAGAACGTCTCGCCGAAGAAGCCCGCCTCGCCGAAGAGGAACGTCTTGCAGAAGAGGAACGTCTTGCAGAAGAAGCTCGCCTTGCAGAAGAGGCACGTCTTGCAGAAGAAGCACGTCTTGCAGAAGAAGCACGTTTGGCTGCGGAAGCACAATCTGCAGAGGAGGCACGTCTTGCCGAAGAAGCTCGTCTCGCTGAGGAAGCCCGTCTTGCCGAAGAAGCCCGCCTTGCCGAGGAGGCCCGCCTTGCTGAGGAAGCCCGTCTTGCCGAGGAAGCCCGTCTCGCCGAGGAAGCACGATTGGCCGCCGAGGAAGCCCGCCTTGCCGAGGAAGCCCGCCTTGCTGAGGAAGCTCGCCTTGCCGAACAAGCACGAATTGAAGCAGAACTGGCTGCGGGTGAAGCAGAAAAGCAGGCTTACTGGGATTCGCATGAAGATCCTGTTGAAGAACAAAAAATCGTACCCGACCTCCCATCCCAAGCAAGTCCCCTTGAGGCCGAAGGGCCCAATACACCGCTCGTGAAAATCCTCATCATTACCGGCCTTGTAGCAGGTTTAGGCGCAGCTGCATACTTCTTGACACTGTGACGGCTTAAAGCAAGGCATTTTGAGTGTGAACTCCCAGCGGTACATATGTCTCTTAACATCGGTGATGCACCACCCGCTTTTCATCTGGCTAATGCAAATACGGCTGTTGGCGGTAGCCAAATGTCTCTTGAGCAAGCATTCAGCAGGAACGGCCTGGTAGTTGCTTTTGAGTGCAATCACTGCCCGTATGTTGTTGCAAGCGTCTCTCGAATGAACGCAATGGCTGAGTTCTGTCAACAGAACGAAATCGGTTATGTTGGAATTAATTCTAACGATCCTCTTGTGTACGAAAACGACTCGTTTGCAAATATGGAAAAAAGAGCGTTAAAGGGTATGCCTTATGCCTATCTTCACGATTCAGAGCAGGACGTTGCCCACGCTTACGGCGCTGAACGAACTCCTGAATTTTTCTTGTTTAATTCTCAGCATCAATTGGTCTACAAAGGAAGGATGGATGATAGTCCACGTGACCCTAGCGATGTTATGGTGCGAGATTTAGACCAAGCAATAACTGCGATGCTTAACGGCACTGCGCCGGACGTTGCAGTCACTCAATCGATTGGATGCTCAGTCAAGTGGAAATCAAGGTGAGTTCGATGACTGGATGTAAGCGGCAATGCGATTGGGACGATGAAATGGTCTGCAGGTCCTGCGGGATTGACTATTCGCCTCCAAAACCATCAAAAGATGATGACGAAGAAGAACAGGAATAATCAGTATTGTTCCAGAACCAACTCAGTGGTTGTGCTGGCGATTTCATTTGGGGCAGCGAGCCACATTTTATCCAACAATTTGCGAAGTGCCATGGTGTCGTCAACGTGGACAAGCGCAACCAAGTCCGCTTCGCCTGAGACCTCGTAGATAATTTCAATTCCATCCCACCCAGTAACTTCGGAGGCAAACGAACCGATTTCGGAACCAGGTGCAACCTTTATTCGGACGAGTGCGGTAAGTCCGACTCCTCCTTCGCGAATAGTATAGCCCCGGATGGTCCCGTTTTCTTCCATATTACGGATGTGAGTTCGGACGGTTCGCTCACTTGCTTCGACTTGTGCTGCGAGGTCAACATAGGACATACGCCCATTTTTCCTAAGTTCGGCGAGGATGGCGCGATCAATTTCTGCAATTCGGGGCATGGTTTCCGGTTGGCCCGTACCTATTTCAACCCTTTTACGGGCATTATGTGGGGCAAATGAAGCATCTTATGTCAAATATAGGTATAAATTCTACATTTAGCGGAAAAAAACCACCCATTCTGTAAAAACAAGCACTTCGTGGGGTTCAAAAGGAAGCCTCTCTACAAACTTACTATGCGGGCCAAGGGTTACAGCGAAGAAGCCGGGCTTCAGGCATTCTTGGATCACCTCTCGCAATGTGACCTTTCTGTTAGTCAACAAGATTGGTTTCAGATTGATATTGCGGCCATGTTCGGAGATACCCCCATCCATTTCCACGAACTTAACCCTCTCACCGGCGAAGCGCTGCTCTTCCTCAACGAATCATTAGTCCTCATGTGCCCGCAACAGTCCATCATTCACCATTTTCCACGACAATTGATACATTGCTTTGTAGAAGATCGTCGCCGACACATTCTCATCGATAACGAACCAGTCTTCAAGGCAGAATTATTCTCGATCTCCCCGCTTGAGGAACAGCTCTGTTGGATGGTCCAAGCCCAATCAGAAGTAGAAGTTCCACAAATCCAAGCCCATGTGGCGCGGTGGATGGCTTGGTTAAATCGTACGAACCAATAACCCCCGTTTGATTCAAGTCCCCCCTACCCTTGGACGGGTTGAGGGAGCATTGTGTCAGGTCACATTACCGGTTTGGACTCACGAATGGTATTGGACAGTCGGGGACAACCGACTGTTGAAGTGGATTGTTATGTTGAAGGCGCGTTGATGGGTAGAGCAATCGTCCCATCAGGGGCTTCCACTGGGGCATATGAATCACTTGAACTCCGAGACGGCGACACAAGTCGTTACATGGGGAAAGGCGTAGAACAAGCGGTACTCAACGTGAAGGAACTTCTCGAGGAAGCCCTTGTTGGCCTCCCGGTAGATGAGCAACGTATTATTGACGAAGTGATGCTTGAACTTGACGGAACTCCAAACAAATCCAATATTGGTGCAAACGCAATGCTTGGAGCCTCTATGGCCTGCCTTCATGCTGGTGCTGCCTATCACGAACTACCTCTATGGAAGTATGTGGGCGGTGTCGCAGGCGGATTGATGCCGGTACCGATGCTTAACATTCTCAACGGAGGAGCACATGCAGCATCAAATGTTGACGTGCAAGAGTTCATGGTTATGCCACACGGTTTTGACGATTTCAAAGAAGGTCTTCGTGCCGGCGTTGAAACATACCACGCCCTCAAAAAAGAACTCAAGAAAGACGGACTGCTCGGCGGTATTGGCGACGAAGGGGGGTTCGCCCCCAATCTCCCTTCAAACGAAGAGGGCCTCAAATACATGGTCCGAGCCATTGAGGGCGCAGGTTATTCGACAGAAGAAATCGGCATCGCTCTTGACGTGGCATCTACAGAATTCCTCAAGGACGATGGCTACCATATGGAAGGACGCGTACTTTCAAGCGAGGAACTTTCAGAGATGTACGCTGGTTGGATTGACGAATATCCAATATTATCGATTGAAGATGGATTTGGCGAAGACGATTGGGCTGGATGGGCGGCTTTTACCAAAGCAAACGGCCACCGGGTCCAATCCGTTGGAGACGATTTGTTTGTGACCCAATCACAACGCCTTTCCCAGGGAATTGAATTAGGGGCTGCTAACGCAATGTTGGTAAAATTAAATCAAGTAGGCACGGTTACAGAAACGCTAGAAGCGATGGACATGGCTACAACTCATGGATTCAACAATGTTGTTTCCCATCGCAGCGGAGAGTCAGAAGATGTGACCATTGCCGACTTTGCAGTTGGTACTCGTGCAGGACAAATCAAAACCGGAGCACCTGCACGTTCAGATCGAGTCGCAAAATATAACCAATTATTACGAATTGCAGAGGATGTCCACGAATACCGTTCCCCCTTTGTTTGACGAAAAAATACGGGCCTATATATGGGGGGAAAATCGGCAATTCAGTCATGATGCGCCTAAGAGTCTTCATTTTGACAGCCAGCCTATTACTTGCAACATTACCGTTCAACGTGACGGCGGATGCAACTGATGACATTCCAACAAATGCAACAAACAGCGGAGTACACGACTCGCTGGTAGCTGCTCTTGCACACGCAGACCTGGTGTCAGCGCTCCAAGCCGACGGGCCGTTCACGGTCTTTGCCCCCACCGACACAGCATTTGCTGAGGCGGGCATTGATCTCGCTGACTTCGATACCGACGAAGAAAATGCCACTCTGCAGGACATTCTCCTCTACCACGTCTATTCCGGCCAAGTAGAATCCTCCGCCGTCACTGACGGTTTAACCGTTGAAATGCTCAACGGAGACGATGCCACGTTCAGCGTCGTAGACGGAGCGGTCATGATTGAGGGGGCCAATGTCACCACCCCGGACGTTATGTCATCAAACGGTGTTATCCACATCATTGACAAAGTCCTCATGCCTCCTACAGTAGAACTGGTTGACATCCCAAGCGTTGCAACATCTACAGGAATCCACACAGCACTCGTTGAGGCCCTCATCCAAGCCGATCTCGTTACTACGCTTCAAGGAACGGGACCGTTCACAGTGTTCGCCCCTACTGACGCCGCATTTGCAGCAGCAGGAATCGACCTCGCTACATTTGACACCCCCGAAGAGATTGTTACGCTGACCGACATTCTCCTGTATCACGTTGTGGCTGGAACCACCCTATCCACCGACTTGGCGGATGGAACAACAACCGTCCGAGCCGTCAACGGAGACAGTCTTGCTCTAAATGTTGCCACCTCAGGAGTTACTGTTGGAAGCGGTAATGCTAACGTTACGATTGCGGATGTAGCTGCATCCAACGGAGTCGTACACGTGATAGACCAAGTATTGACGCCACCATCAGGTGACATCTGCTACACCATGGTGTCTCACACGATTGCCCCTGGCTCAAGCAAGGTTGCATGCAATGCTTACATGTACCTCGAGAACTTTTCAATGGGTGGTCAAACCATTACGGGCTGTTACAACTCGGTTACACACGCTGTGACCGATGTCAGCGCTGCCGAATGTCAAGCCTACGTCTGGACTCCAGCCGTTGACATCGCCATGACGGCATCAGCAACCACCATTCACACATCTCTCGTTGCAGCACTGACCAAGGCAAATCTGGTCGCCACGGTCAGTGGAACAACAGACTACACGGTGTTTGCACCGTCTGACGCAGCCTTTGAAGCGGCTGGAATCAATCTTGATGATTTCACGACAGACGAAGAAATTGCGGTCCTTGCAGACATCCTTCTCTACCACGTTGTAGCAGGAACGACCATGTCAACCGACCTCGCAGAGGGAATGACTACCGTTAACGCTGCAAACGGAGATGAATTGTTGATTCATGTCGAGAACGGGTCGGTCATGGTTGGCTCATCAATGGCGAATGTCACACTTGCTGATGTACCAGCATCAAACGGTGTTATCCACGTCATTGACCAAGTGCTCACACCTCCAGCGAGTGTAGATCCGTTTGAAGGCGTGACCTGTGATGTTACTGTTGGTATCGGTTCAACCGGATATGCATATTCTCCAGCAGTGATTAACATCAACGTTGGACAGACCGTCTGTTGGTCTTGGGAGGACGAAAGCATGCCTCACAACGTCAAAGAGATTACAGGTAGCAAGTCTACCACCTTTGTTGAAAATGGAATTACATCTGGCGAAGCAGCCACAACCGTTGCTTTCTCGCACACGTTCACTGAAGATTCAACCTTCTACTATGCTTGTGAGCCACACGTGGCCCTCAACATGTTCGGTGAAATTGTTGTTGGAGACGGCGGGGAAGAAGAATCCTCGACAGACATGTCCGATGACGACAGCGAAGACACACCAGGCTTCCTCATCACCACGGTACTCGTCTCAATGATTGGGGCCCTCGTGTTGATAGAGCGCCGTTCCAAGGGCGAGTGAAGCTGAGTATCGTGTCATGGAGCCGCGCATTCCTTGGATTGGCCTTAGCGGTGGCTGTCATCGCCGGCGTTTGGTCGGTGATGGTTGTCTCGTACGAGAGCGACCTAGGGACTGAAAATGGCATCACCGTGACACAATACAATGCTTTAGCCACGAACGGTTCAGACGATGTTCTTGCAAGCCTCTCTTTTGAAGAAGGTGCGGAAGATTTGCCGTGGTCATCCCTCCAACTTCAATTGGAGATCGATGGAGAAACATACGGTTGTACCTTTGGTAGCCAGTCCACAGAAGTGGACGAAGCGTCAAGGGTACAACCCTCTCTCGGGGCAGATGGCTTGACGTTCTTGACACAAGTCGATGCGACCAGAGAAGAACAGTTCACCTATGTTGACGTACCAAATCAAGCCTCCTCAAACGAGAGCGATTACACACTTCGCTTCTCCAAGACCGACATTCACATGAATGACGGACTACGCTGGCAGTTTGTTGAAGGCGAGTCAATTGAGAATGATTTCACAATTGACGAAACACAATTCGTAAACGCAACCGAAGAACGGCTGGATTGGTACACTTACGACCTCGCAGTACATCGGGTCACTCCAAATGATGGCGTTTATATCGTTGAACAGGAAGGGCAATTCTTCAAAATTCAATTTTTGACGTACTATAACGACGAGGACGAAGCCCGTTACCCAACCATGCTCATTTCCTCCCTTAGTCCCGAATCCTTCCCTGCGCTGAACAACCCCGACTTGGTTTCACCGTCTCCGTGTCGTATCGTGTCGGAGGACCCCGATAGAGCATCTTGGGACGGGATTGAAGAAATCAAACTTCTAGAAAACGGGCTAAATATTTGTAGCGCAAATTGTGACTTATCCCTTGTTGCAACATTTGAAGGCGTGAATGTGCGAATTGTTCAAAGCGAAACTTCAGGTGCGTAGTCATACCATGCGGAAGCACATCATGCCCATGGCGATTCTCATCGTTACGCTTCTCGTTGTAAGGCAAGTCTACCCGTATGTTTCGGGGGACGATCCAAATTTGGTGGATGGGTACAGTGTGGAGTCGGTCGCTCAGGGTTTAGGTGGCCCAACGTGTTTGGTGTGGGCGGATGATACCCATCTACTCATTTGTGACAGGGACGGCAGCCAAATCATTGAACTAAACATCACATCCGATGAACGAAGAACCCTTCTTGACGGCCTTGACCGTCCCCACGGCCTCCTTCTTGACAACGGCTCAGCCTACGTTTCGGAAGCAGGCACGCTAACCAAATACACCGTGGCCGAAGACGGTCAATTTGTCAATCCACAACCGCTGGTTGAAGGCATTAAGAGCAAAAATCATCAAACCAATGCCATTAATCTCCTTTCCAACGGAACATTGGTCTGGCACAGCGGCTCTACATGCAATGTTTGCGACGAAACAGATGAGCGCAATGGTGCTCTATTGTGGGTGAACTCCACTACCGGAGACCACGGCGTGTTAGCAAGCGGTGTTCGAAACTCTTTCGACGGTGTTTGGGTGGACGGTCATGGGTATTTTTTCACAGATAATGGAAGAGATTTGGAGTTTGACCATCCCCCTGAAGAGCTGAATTTTCTGATTGAAGGAGCCGCTTATGGTTGGCCTGATGATGACCCAGAGCATCCTGTGCCGGTTGGAACCGAGGCGCCTATTGGGACATGGGCCCCACATACATCGATGAATGGCATTGATGTTCGACCGGTTCACTCATCCCTTCCTGGGCTTGAACCATCAGTTGGATTCACGCTATATTCAACCGTTTACGGCTCCTGGAATACAATCCTACCTCAGGGGCACGAGATAGTCCGTATCGACGTAACGGTTGGAGATGACGGCGCCTACACGTCAGATATTACACGATTTGCATGGGATGCAGGGACTCCTCTTCCGTTGGTATTTCACCCCGATGGAACATTGTATTATGCTACGTTTGGGAACAATGGTGCATTGTACAAAATCATAGAATCTTGACAAACATCAGGTGTGTAACGGTCAGTTTACGACGCCAGCGAGACGCTGTGCGGCTTCTTTCAAAGACTCATTAGAGCGTTTTAGTGACCGTATGTACCGAGGGATTGTGTGCTCGGACACCCTCAAATCATCAAGGTCTCCAACCCATTCAAGCGCTTCTGCCGGTGGGCTAACTGCCGAGTTGTGTCCATGAACTTCCCATACAGAACACCCATCTCCTTCTGAGGAAGCTGTCTGGAGGTACCATTCTTCGTTGAGGTATGGTTCAGCCGATTTCAAGTGATGGCGTTGTACAAACCGAACGATACAATCGTCAACAATGTGTGTGATGTCCGCTTCGTTCAACATTTCAAGAACTTCTTCATGCTCTGAACCTGGTTGAAACCAAAGGAGCGGCATTTCAGCCAGGGGGAAACGGATCATGAGTTCTAAGACGGCTTTCTTGGCGCGCTCTGGGGCTAGGAAGAAAACAACAACTTGGGGAGCAATTCCTTTTTCAATCAGCGGTCGTATTGGTCTGCCAAGAATGGAACCACCGGCGTCGTTGGGGTGGATTGGAACAAGCCTCCAACCCTTCCCATCCAAATCGTGAATTGCCTGATGAGCAGGTCGCTGAGGGTTCATTCCAGCACCTAGAATATGGATGCTTTGCGCGTCCCGAACGGTTTCATAAATCGCCGGATGAGAATCTCTTAGCACATGCCGCTCTTATGCCTCGTCCTTTTGAATGAATGTTCACCGGCTTAGAAAACAGGGATATAAAAGCAAATAGCGGAAATAAAGGCACATGGCAAAGTCATTTTTGTTGATCGGTGGAAGCAGCGATATTGCACAAATCTTAGCGAAGGAATTGCTGGATTCCGGCCACCTCGTCACCCTCTTGGCTCGCGATGTAGGCCGTATTTCTCACCTCAAAGATATGGGTGCAGACATCATTGAAGGCGATGCTCTTGACGAAGCCGTTGTTTCATCTGCGGTAGAACACGCCAAAGGGCGCTCAGAAGACGGATTATCTGGGGCAGCACATCTTGTTGGCTCCATTGCTTTGCGACCCCCCCATGCTACGAAGTTGGAAGATTTTGAGGCTGTAATTCAGACCAACCTTGTTTCTGCGTTTCTTATGCTAAAATTAGTCGGTAAAGCCATGCTCAGAAATGGAACAGGCAGAATGGTGTTTACCTCCAGTGTCGCAGGAAGCTACGGCCTAACCAATCACGAAGCGATTTCAGCAGCCAAAGGAGGTCTTGAAGCGATGGTACGTTCGGCAGCATCTACCTATGCTCAGCGCGGTATTCGGGTTAATACAGTCGCCCCCGGGCTCACAGAAACCCGCCTCGGGGCATCGGTTCTGCGTTCGGATGCGATCAGAGAAGCATCTGTTGGAATGATTCCACTGAAGCGCATCAACGAGCCCGACGAGGTTGCTCAAACCATGTTCTGGTTGCTCACAAACGCTCCCGACAACATAACTGGCCAAATCATTCATTTGGATGGCGGGATGTCGAACCTAAGGGGATGATGGCATGAAAGTTGCAGTGGTCGGTGCTGGAATTGCAGGACTCGCTGTTGCCATTGGCCTTGAAAACGCAGGACACGAAGTAACCGTTTACGAAGCCTCAGATGGCGTCGGCGGGCGAATGAGTACTGTTGCCTGCGGCGACTACCCCATCGACGTCGGTTTTCACGTCCTACACACGGCGTATCCTACGGTTAAACGATGGATTGACCTTGACAAATTAGATGCAAAACCAATGGACCCCTGTACGGTTTCCATCGATCCTCGGTCTGGCCGAAAGCGAATCATGGGCGACGCCCTAAAGGCCCCTCGGTACCTCCTGCCAACGCTGAAAGCAGTTGGAATCCGTGACGGCTTGAGGTTTTTCAAATGGAGAATGCAAACCTCATCGAACGACCTCGAGCGTTCCATGGACCATGCAGCCCCAACCATTTCGGCAGGTCTTCAACAACGACGATTCCGCCCCTCCACTCAGCGCGTACTCAAACCTCTCTTCGCAGGAATTACCCTCGACCCATCACTTTCTGAACGCTTTTCTTTTGCAGATTTCACGTGGGGTGCAATGGCTCATGGGATGATGGTTGTTCCGAAGAAAGGTATTGCCGCTGTACCTCAGCAACTTGCTCAACGACTCAAATCAGCAACACTCCATCTCAACGCGAAGGTAGATTCAGTTTCTCAACATACGGTTGAGGCTAACGGGGAGCGTCTGGAATTTGACCGGGTGATCTTAGCCACTCCTCAACATGTTGCCGCTGAACTCCTACCTGGGTATTCACCCAAACACCAATCCGTAGAGCGGCTAACAAGTACCCTTGTGTTTTCCGCAGGAGCACCTCCGTTCCGTCAAGCACGATTGCTGCTCAATGAGCGGTGGGGTGAACAACATCAGAAAGTTCTGCATGTTCATGTTCCTACGAATTTGCATCCATCTCCAACGGGTCAACATTTTGTAACGGCTACGTTGGTTGGTGAAGACGGTATTAACCCACAGGTCGAAGAAATTCAAAGGGAACTCATCTCATGGTTTGGACCAGGCGTTCAAGGATGGAAACACGTCTTGACAACGACTGTACGACATGCACTCCCTCATATGGACCCAAACCACCATGCTCGTTTTCTTCCCGATGTGGAAATTGACGGGGTGTTCCTTATTGGAGACCATCGTGCTCATCCTTCAGTCCAAGGCGCGCTTGCAAGTGCAGAGCGCCTCCTTGAACGATTTGAAATCCCCTTACCAAGACGGTGATACCATGACATGGCATAACGCAATAAAATCAAAACGGCTGAAAGAAGGAAAGAAAAAAATGCTGACCGTGAAAGGAACCTTGCTCATGGTCACGCGACAACCCGAAGGACTTCATGCAACAGAAGCATTGTGCCGTCATATGAGATGGCCACTTGCGTATGGAGGCAAAATAAAGGACGGGTGTATTCGCTGCCCCCTCCACCAAACAACACACCGCCTTGAAGACGGAGCCATTGAAGAATGGTCACCTTTCCCTCTTTTACCCGCTTACGGCAGACTTATTGGTAAACTTTCCAAACAAAAGGAACTGAAGATATATCCAATTCGCGAACACGAAGGCTACGTCCAGGTTGAACTGGTATGAGGCGAGTTCAAGCCCTACTCTCAAGCCAATTCTTCAGACGTTCTACGCCTTCGTGAATCGTATCAATGGATGTTGCATAACTGACTCGAATCAGCCCCTCTCCGCCTTCCATTAACGAACCAGGTATGACCTGAACCTTTGCTTCTTCCAAAGCCCTGGTTGCAAATTCCATGTCTGTCATACCTGTACCTGTGATGTCACAAAGAATGTAAAACGCCCCTTCTGGTTTTGGGACAACAATCCCTGGTAGGGATGAAAAAGCCTCGTGCGCCATCGTTCTCCGAGCTCTAAAGGAATCGTTCATCATATCAATTTCCTCAGTTAACCCCAATGCGATTTCTGCCGCAGGCATGAGGAAGGTAGGGACGTGGGTTGCCGAACTGACATTGATTTTCTTTACGCCGTCCATAATTTCAGGCGATGCAGTAATCCATCCAAGGCGCCATCCAGTCATAGCCCAACCTTTTGACCACCCTCCGATTGTTACGGTTCGTTCTGACCCGCCATCAAATTCACAGGGCGATGTATATCCTCCATCGCTCCAGACTAACGTTGAGTATATCATGTCATCAAGAATCCACAAGTCATGCTCCACGGCCATCTTGACAATGGCTTCAGTTTCCTCTCGTGTGTAAACAGCACCCGTTGGATTGTTTGGAGAGTTGAGAACGATGGCCTTCGTTTTTGGAGTAATGTGGGCCTGAAGGGCGGCAAGGTCGGGGTGATAATCTTCCCGTTTCACGGGCACATGAATGGGAACGCCACCTACGAGTCGAATCATACCATCATATGATGGCCATGCGGGAGAAAGGAGGAGCACTTCGTCTCCTTCGCTAATCGTAGCCATCATTCCGTAGAGTAGGGCTTGTTTGCACCCCGGAGTCACTACAACATCATGAGGGTCTGCGTTGATACTGAATTTCTTGAGGTGGTCAGCAACGGCTCGGCACAACGATTCACTTCCCTGAGGGCGCGTGTAAGCGGTTTCCCCTCGGTCAAGGGCGGCCTTAGCAGCATCAACCACTGGAGCAGGAGTGTCAAAATCTGGTTGTCCAACGGTGAAGCGAACAACTTCAGGGCCAGGGGGCGCAAGAAATGCTGCAAAACCTGATCCAACCAGGTCCAATTTCGGATTGAGTTCAGGCATAATCCTTGTCCCCCGTAGTCCGGTCTGTATTGCTTCGGGTCGTCCGTTTGGCTTTCAACTCTCGCATGGAAAGAAGGCGTTTTGATTGTTTTTGGAGCACAGGCTGGGATTTGAACCCAGGTAAGAGGATTTGCAATCCCCGACGTAACCGCTCCGACACCCGTGCTTGATTCACGCCAGCGACATGACCTATTTCAACGCGTCTTCGTTCCTCGGTCGTATCTTATTTTTGAGGTTCTTGGGTGTCTTTGGGTGTTAACGGCAGGAGATTTGTTTAAACCCTCATTTTGATTGCGAACATTATGAACGAAGACCAAGGTGACAACTCTCCAGTGGAAAACAAACCGTTTTTCGAAATTGATGAAGGTCCGACAACCGAAGTTCATTCCACCCCCCCTCCTCCTTCCGGCATGGTGATGGGGCAAGTCGCCTCTCAAGCACCAACACAATCAACAACGCAGTTTGCTCCTTCTCAAGCCTCTTTAGCACCGAATCAACTCACAGGTCAGGTCAACACGTTATCTTATGGCGGCCAGCAGTTTGCTCAAATTCAACCCCAAAAAGTGGGATTCCGATGGGGGCAATTTTTGCTGGGAATCACCGTTCCGTGGCTCGTCATCTTCGGAACAACTTTTCTGAGCGGACTCTTTTTCGATAATCAAGACTATCCCAACTTTTCTCGAATAGAATCGTATGCGATCAGTCCAGATGAAGACGGGTGGTTCGTTCAAACGGTTTCTATGAACAATGGAGAGTCCATGGACTATCTGTCAGGATGTTGTTTGGAAGATAACACAACCGAGGCAGATATTAGACTAGGTTGGTACTATGATGGCCAATCGCGGCTCATAGTGGAAGAATATGTAGACGCATCGACCAATAATTACGAAGAGAATGATATTGGCGCCTATTCTTCGCAAAACCAAACTTTTTGGTTCAAGTCATCCCAATTTACTGCAGAGGAAATTACAATCGATGTTAGGTTTTTTGACTATGAAGCCGACGAGGAATATTATTCAAACAACCAAAATTCTATGGATATGTTGTTCTGTTCTTTACCGATTGCCTACGTCGTAGGCCTTGTTGCGGCCTTCGTTAAAGGCAAAAATGCTCTTGGAATTGGTCTTCTTTGTGCGATCCCCGCAGCATTATTGTTCGCGCCCCTCCTCTTTGTCTTGCTTCTTCTCATGTTTGGCTTTTGAGGGAGATGTATGGTGCCTGCTTCCGTCAAAAACTGCATCGGTCTACCCGATGAGCCCTATTTTTCAACTCGCTACGCGGTGTTACGTGAACCATTAGGTATGCCCGTCGGGAGTGAGCGCTTGGCCGATGACGATGAGGCAGCCCACGCTTGGGTCGAAGTAGAGGAGGGAGTAGTTTGTGTTGGCCGGGCTCATATCATCCCCCCGGCGTCGGACGGTTCAGGAGCCGACCACAAGGGCCCGGGGGCGCCTCAAATCCCAGCGTTTGGGCCTCTTGCAGACCGTTCTGCTGCTCGTCCCGCATTTCAAATTCGTCAGATGGGAACGCTTCCACAGCACCAGCGCAACGGTTTTGCCGGCCAAGTTTTGGCCGAACTTGAGCGAATCATGGTGGAATCTTACGCTGCCCGAACAGGGTTTCTTCAAGCAAGAGCACATGCCGTGCCGTTCTACACGTCACAAGGTTGGACAGTTATTGATGAACCGTATGAGATTCTGGGAATCGGTCCACATTACTCTATGAGTAAGGATTTTGCATGATTGAGAGTTCATATATGCTTACTTACTTTTATTTTTACAGGCAATGTTCCATGAACGGCTCATAATAAAATAAAAAAAGAGTAAAAACGTAAAATAAAAACGGATTTGCCCCGAAAAGAGGGACAAAAATGAAATTTAAACAAAACACACTGACAAAACAAAGAAAAGCAACGAGCACCCCCATCAGTAACATGAAAGGTTCTCGTTCATCACAAGACGCCGAGATTCCAGAATCAGATTTTGAGTATTATCTGAGCAATAAATACAGAAGGAATGCCGATAAACAGCTTTACTTTGAAAAATTGTTGGACGCATTTCGAACGCTTTCTGAAGAAGCCCCCGAAGTTTTTGATTCGATCGCCCCGGAAATGCTTCAACGAAGTATTTGGAGTTGGAGAGGTGCCGACCCGCTTTTATCTAAAAAATTCAATAATTGGATTCTAGGAGACTATCAATGGACGCCGTTCAATGAGATTTTACCAAACGAACCAACCCATACGGACCAAAGTGACATCCTTCCTTTGAACCCTGACACGCTTAGCAAAGCCCAACAAGACTTCCTCGGCGACTTATCCGAGCGGTTTTATGGCGACCCTCATCGATGGGATGCTACAACTCGGGACCAGTTCATCATCCTGGGTCTACTTGCTATGGCTGGTGGCGGCGGAGTCCGCCAAGGTAAACTGATTCATTCCCTTGGAATGGGGCTTTCAGAAGAAGGCGTCAAAGGTTCAAATACCGTTCGTGCTGCAAAAATAGCACTTTCAAGACTTGCCAACCCCTACGGGATCAAACTCTTCGCTCCTGCAACTGGCCATGGCGGTGAACGACTTCACTCGTTTTCCGACGTAGATTTAGCAGAAACCGTCCTACGCTATGTCCTCCATCATCAGGCCTCGTTGCTCTTGCCTTCTGCACCTGAGATGCCGTCGAATTATTGATTGCCATCATCGTTGAGAAGACACATCCCATCGCGCCTTTCATATAGGGTTGGGCCGTTCTATCGGTTAGAGGGAACATTGGGTTCCCTATGAACGACCCGTGAAAAACGATGAATACGGAGGATTTGAACAAGCAACAATGTAAGAGAATCACACAGAAAACCGAAACACGGTTTTCGCTTGCCTGCGAGCCAGCGCAAGACTCATCTCTTACATTTTTCTTGGAAATTTTATCCAACCAGTGCGTAGCATCGTGCACATCCCAAATTGACTTGCCCACAACGTGCGCTTTCGATTTGGATAGAGAGAACAGCGGGTTCTCTGTGTAAAAACAACCAAAATAAAAGGAAAGTGAAAAACATGAAAACGAAAATGATGAGCGTGCTAATATCTTTGTTCCTTGCCCTATCTGCTGTTTCAGCAGTTTCAGGCGACGGTTCAGATCCCCTAAACCCCTCAGACGGCGGCGCCGACTGGGATGGCGATGGTTTGACGAATGCAGAGGAGCAAACACAAGGCACCAATATGAACAATGCAGACAGCGATGGCGACGGTCTCCCCGATGGTTGGGAGGTTGCTAACGGATTGAACCCCACAAACGGCGGTGACGGAAACGCAGACCCTGATGGAGATGGCTTGTCCAACTCCCAAGAGTATGCTAAGGGTACCAACCCTAACAACTCCGACACTGACGGTGACGGCAAGTCCGATGCAACCGATCAATTCCCGACTGACCCCAACGACGGTGAATACTCCGACTCTGATGGTGACGGTATTCCTGATGCTTACGATCCTGACTTTACCGAGTCAGGCGCAGGCACAGGTAACGGCGGCACCGAAGGCGGTGGCGAATCCGAAGCTGGTGGTCAAGGAGAAGGCGAAGGTCAAGGACAAGGTCAAGGACAAGGTCAGGGACAAGGTCAGGGACAAGGTCAAGGACAAGGTCAAGGACAAGGTCAAGGACAAGGTCAGGGACAAGGTCAAGGACAAGGTCAAGGACAAGGTCAAGGACAAGGTCAAGGACAAGGTCAAGGACAAGGTCAGGGACAAGGTCAGGGACAAGGTCAAGGACAAGGTCAAGGACAAGGTCAACAAGGTCAACAAGGTCAACAAGGTCAACAAGGTCAACAAGGTCAACAAGGTCAACAAGGTCAACAAGGCCAACAAGGCCAACAAGGCCAACAAGGCCAACAAGGCCAACAAGGTCAACAAGGCCAACAAGGCCAACAAGGCCAACAAGGCCAGCAACAAGACAACGGCCAAGGTCAACAACAACAAGGCGGCCAACAAGGCGGCCAACAAGGTGACCAAACCAGCCAAGACCAGAACGGACAAAACCAGAACGGACAAAACCAGCAGCAGCAAGGTCAAACGCAAAACGGACAGCAAGGTCAACAAGGCCAGCAATCCGACCAGCAACAAGGCCAGCAGCTCGACAACCAAGCTCAGAACGGAGAAAACGACAACGACGGCGACGGAATCCCTAACGATGTGGACAACGACGACGACAATGACGGAATCCCCGATTCTATCGATGATTCCCCAATGGATCACGACAACGACGGCGTCGATGACGCTGAAGATGACGATGATGACGGCGATGGAATCGACGACAGCTTGGAAGTCAACGATGGCGACCCGAACACCAACATCTACGACCACGACAACGACGGAATCTCAGATTCAGTCGACCTCGACATCGACAACGATGGCATTGACAACCGAAACGATATCAACGATATGGGCGAAGACATGTCACGAGACCACGACAACGATGGTCTCAACGACGCCGATGACACTGACGACGACAACGACGACATCCTGGATGTTGACGAAGCCGACGGTGCATCCGGTCAATACCGCTACGACCATGACAACGATGGTATCTGGGATCTTACCGACAACGATGACGACAACGATGGCCTCATGGACTGGTTTGAAGTTAACGACGGAAACTCCCTTACGGGTCAATTTGACCACGACAACGACGGAATTGAAGACCACGAGGATGACGACGACGATAACGACGGCATCCTTGACATCTTCGAACTCTGAAGCTGACGTGAACCAACGGTCTGTCAAAGAACCGACTCATCAGAGTCGGGTACAGCAGGCGCTTTGGGGCTTCGGCCCCATGGCGCCTCCCCCCTTTTTTTCTTTCATCACTGGAAATGATACGAATGTCATTCTGTGATACGCAAGCGCTCAATCGGGCCACGCCTTTCAAATAGGGTATTTCGGTGGGAGATTGATTACGAGGTGTCCGCATGCTCTCAAGACTAGAAACAAAACAGATTGAAGAACGCCAACAATTTTCCATGGCGATGATAATTGTATTCCTAATGCTTACAAGCACTTTGTTGGCCTTTGTTCAGGGCATCAATGATGGGGATGAACCAACAACCGAAACTCGCTTGATTGAAGGAGATACCATTGGGCAATCACTCGCCCAATCTACCTATCAAGCCGGTCAAGGCAGTTGGAACGGCCCTCAAGATGGCGTAGACGCCCTCGCCCATGAAGCGCTTTCCAACATGATGTGGTCCGACCCTGGAATCTCATCTGGAATCATCACCGACCTTTCAGTTCTTGAATCCGTTATTCCATTGTATGCGCCCATGCTTGAAGAAACAAACCTCGGCGACCACGATAACGATGGTGTAGACGATTTGAATGACTTGGACGATGATAACGATGGAATATACGACCTCCTCGAGCGATTCGATGGTTGCTATGGAACGGACCCATACGACCATGACAACGATGGAATTCCAGACATAGACGACTGGGACGATGACAACGATGGAATCCTTGAGGGGCCCATTGATTACGAGGCTCTTGAAGCCCTTGGACTTGACCCACGCAATGTTTCAACAGACCGTTACCTGGACCCAAGCGTCGTCCACTATTATCCCAACATTGGAGCCGTCGGAGACTTTTACCTCGCCGACCAAAACCCAATGGATCACGATAACGACGGCGTGACTGACGAAGACACTGACGGCGCAGGCCCAGGACGTTACGATGAAGACGACGATAACGACGGACGAATTGACCAATTTACATGGCCTTGCGACCTTGACTCCGATGGCATACCCGATTATTTTGACAACGACGACGATAATGACGGCGTTCTTGACGTCGAGGACGCTCACCCGTACGACGCTACGATCACTAATACAATGATGGGGGCTGCAATGGCCAGCACAACTGACGACCTGAATTATTCCGCAGCACGCACATGGGTATTCAATGAATACCGTAGCTTCTCAGGCGGCGTAGATTACGTTGAATGGGAGCGAAACCGCGTCAATGGAGCTGGTGCAACAGCATCAGGATTCCAAGCACAAGGTGCGCAAGGAACTCCTTCCTTCAGCACCATTGTTGACGGTGACTTGGATGGTGACGGATCACCTAACTTCCTTGACCCCGACAACGACAATGACGGTACGCCTGACAGTGCAGATACTGACGACGATAACGACGGTATCCTCGACATGGTTGACCCAGACGATGACAACGACGGAATCCCCGATACATGTGTTGAAATCGACACAAATGGGGATGAGATGAGCGATTACACTCGAACAAAGAACGGTGTTGTGACTGGATTTAGCAGCGCTTCCCTTCAAGGCGGCGCTGGTTATGTCACAGCAACTAACGTACCTGCAAGCGGGTCTGGAATGGACCTTCTTGTTGACATCGTTGCAATAGGAGGCGCAGTAACTTCGGTGACCATCAGTGACGGTGGACGAGGGTTCTCTGCAGGAGACAGCATCATCATTTCTGGTGGAAACTCGGGAGCGAGAATTGATGTCGCAACCGTCTCGACGGCAATCTTCCAAATTCCTGGTGCTGACAGCAACGGAGACAACGTAATTGATTGTGAAATTGACTACGACAGCGACCTTGACGATGATCTTCGCCGACCGTTTGACCAAAATTACAACGGAATTTATGACTGGCTTGATACCGACATGGGAGGCACAGGATCCCCAGACAATCTTGGAAACTTTGCCGTTGGCGGCGCCGATATCCCTTACGATACGGATAACGACAACATTGACAACGAAAACGACTCGTTCCCATTGGACGACAATGCAATCGTTGCTACCTGGAACTGTCCAACACAAGCAAATCCCAACCCTGTAAATCCAGATCCAAAGTGTCAAACACGCCGAGCATCCTTTTCCCAATTCAATGATTGGGACGGTGACGGAGTTGACAACTGGGATGACGTGGACGACGATAACGACGGTATCATTGATTTGCTTGACATTGATTGGGACTGCGACTTGGACAACGACAACGATTTGCACGTCATTAACGGTGCTCTCTATCGTGACGATGGACCCAACGACGTAGATTCTGATATTGACGGCGATGGGCTAGAAAACAGCATAGATTGGGACGACGATAACGATGGTGTATCGGACCTGTTTGACCCAGACGACGGAAACTGCGGTGTTCTTGATTACGATGCAACCGACTCATTCGGGACTCCATATTACCCCGTCAACGACGGAGGCAACATTGACGGAAGTTCAGATGGGCAACTCTACGGAACCAACTCGTCGGACCACTGGAACATGGTTTTCCAACACTATCCTTTCGCCGACGTTGTTCTTGATTACAACGGATATGACGCAACCACCACTCCAGTGACCCCTGGAACCGTCCCAGAATTTTACTGGTTCTTCTTCGCCCGCTGGTCTCCATATAACGGAGCTAACGAGTGGGATATCGAT
The DNA here is from genome assembly GCA_938084675.1 of Candidatus Poseidoniaceae archaeon. Taxonomy (GTDB): domain Archaea; phylum Thermoplasmatota; class Poseidoniia; order Poseidoniales; family Poseidoniaceae; genus Poseidonia. The sequence continues at coordinate 20,226 of CALKGM010000012.1, read as the reverse complement.
TCAGACGGCGACTCTCTCATCAACGGATTGGACGTTGACCAAGATGCAGATGGGATGCCCGATTGGTGGGACCAAGACGAAGGTAACGACGGAGTACTCGATATCAACGACATCAAGATGGGAGGAAGTTACAACCTCTCTGTTTGTGGATGGACCGCTGGTAACTTGGCCCAAGGATATGTCTGCGGATACTCCTATGCTCTAGCCTACAAGATGCCTCTGAACGGAGTCAACGCACAATTCGGCTCTCCTTACTCAACTCGTGCAGATGCTAACTTTGACCAAGGTGCAACAGCAGGTGGACCTTCAGGAAACTGGAGCTGTACCCCTGGCGCACAAGGTGGATGTTACCATTATGACTTCGGCGGCGATGGAAATATTGACTCAGGCCTAACCTACGTGCAAATGAACAACAACCGTGACGCCTATGTCACATGGATTGGTCTGGCAACTGGTCTTTGGCAGTGGAATACAGATAATGGCCCAGAAGCAGATTTCCCCGATGAATTGGGGGCAGATTTACTCAAGAACGATGTTGATGGTGACGTCGATGGTGACTTCACAAATTCAACAGTAGACTTGGACGACGATTACGACGCCATCTACGACTGGTACGATGTTGACGATGATAACGACGGTATCTGGGATTTCTTTGAAATTGATACTAACTTTGACCTGGATGACGATACCGGTCAAAACAACGGCAATTTCTTCCAAGGAACAAACTGCGATGATAACGATGATGACGGTAACGATGCGGACGCAGATGACGACGGATTCTTCCAGTCGGTATGGGACCGAGGTATTCTATCGCAAGGTCTCCGCAGCCCAAGTATTTACGACGTTGACAATGACAACGACGGTATCCCCGACGGGGAAGACCCAGATGACGACAACGACGGCCGAATGGACGTAGACCAGGAACTTCTTCCAGGATGTTTCTGGGGTGAAGAACAATCCACCTTTGACAATGACAACGACGGCATCATAAACTGGGCTGACGATGATTGGGACGGTGATGGCTTGACCAACGCAGCAGAATTGCTTGAAAGCATTACCGCTCCATTTGACCATGATAACGACGGCGCCCGTGACGATATTGACGAAGATGACGACCAAGACGGTATGAAAGATGAAGACGAAGTTCTCCTCTGGCCTACACGCTTTGACCGCAACTCAACCAACCCTTGGGACCACGATGACTTTGGTAATGGCGAGGCTATGGCTAACCCATTGGATGCCGGAACCGGCCCAGACGCAATTGACAACGACGACGATAACGACTCACGCATTGACGCTGATTGGGATCAAATCGAGGATGTTGAACTCTCTTCCGATTGGGACAGCAATAACAACGGAATTCTTGATGATGAAGATAAACTACCAACTTACATCACACTTGATCTCCCAGACAACCTTTGGTTGGACGCACAAACCCCATCAATTTTCTCGGGTCACGTTGATTGGTTGAGCCCAGTTTCCAATCAGGTGGAACCAGCACCGGAACTCCCCGTTCAGGTTCACATTGAGTGGACCGCTAACAACACAACTGCCATTGAAACCACCAACGTCCTTACCGACGCAGGCGGAAACTTCAGCGTTGGACAGTTCCTATACCCTGAAGACCTAACGGTCGGAGATAACACCACTTACAGGGTCTACGCCGAAGTAACTGAGATGTTCGTATTCAACGGAAATCAATCTCAATCTTACTACATCGGAGCAGAAGCAAACATGACGGTTGATTATTCAGCATGGACCTATTTCAGAAGCGATGAACAACCGTTCTGGCTTGACTTCAAGGCCCATTACGAAGCGGATTGGGACCGGGGATTGTTCGATAACCGAATCAAGAACTCACCGATTACCTTCTCCATCTTCGGAGGGCTCTTTGGAAACCTCACTGCGCCTACAAACTTTACCGGATTGGGCAATAACGGTTACCGAACAGACGCCACTGGATGGGCCTCTCTTACCTTCGTTCAAGACCTAGGTATCAGCGGAACTTGGAAGCAGGTACAATTCAATTCAAGCGCCGATAATGGAGTCGGACAAACGCTTGGAGCATACGAAGAAATCGTATGGAATGCTCAAACTGCCCAACACGACATCGTTTTGGATTCTGTAGGTGAAGCTGTGCGTTACAACTACACCAACACAAGCCTCCCTGCCGGGGACATTGAAATCATCGCTCGTGTATCTCCTGAACTCGCATCCGAGTGGCCATTCCCGTTCTTAAACGGTGATGAAGCAGATCCGTTCTCAGTCCGTGTCATGCATCGCATGAACATCGAAGGAACCATGATCATTGACGGTCTTAGCCCGATTTATTACTACGACGCAACGGTTAACAACGGCGATGGTACCTTTGGTGACTGGGCAACACTGTTCCACCAACCAGCTCTGGATTTAGCAGGCGTTGATTACAACGACGTGTCCTCGTTCAAGCCTTACCCAACCTCTTGGGACGGAACTCCAAGCAGCCTCACAGGCCAAGCAGCAAGCCTTCGTCCGTTCTTGTCAGCTAATGGAACTCATTGGTTCATCAATTTGGTGAACGGTGGAGATGGAAACCTTCCTCCGTGCGGCCCAGTTGACCGTAACGATCCAAACAGCCCTGTGCGTTGTGAAATCGTTCCAGAGATGAACACTGGAGAATCCCTCCAAATTATTGGAACGGTTACGAACCGTACCAACGATGCATGGGACCAAGATGCAGTTTCGCTTCAGGTTGACGTTGATAAGAATGGTCAGTTCATCGGTGCCGGTGAAACTGCATTTACGCAACGCCCTATCATGAAGGATGGCGACGCAACCTTCGACTACAACTGGTCTTGGTTCAGTCAATACGCTGCTGGGACCTACGGTGTGCGAGTTGACTTTGCCAACTCTGCTTACTACTTCACTGGAAACTCTTCCACGCTCGCAACCACAGGCGCATACATCAACGTCACCGTTGTTGGAACAACAGACTTCATCACGACCTCTGTGCCTCGTTTGTATCGTAACACCAACACAACCATCCAGGCGAAACTTGTTGACAACTCACTGCAGCCTGTACGAAATGCACCGGTTAACTACACGTGGTCATTTGATGGGAGAACCGGAATCAACTACACGGACAGCAATGGATTCTTTGAAATCCCATTCAACATCTCTGCTCAGGACGATTTGGGCAACTTCACGTTGCAGTTTGAATATCCCGGAACGTCGCTCATGAAGGGCAACACAGCATCACAATCTGTTTGGGTGGTATCTCGTACCTACATGCAGGTGCTCTCTGCAGAGGATAACATACGGCGTTCGGGAGATAAATGGGACTTCACGGCACAACTAACCGATGATAACAAGACGCTCATTCGCGATACAGGCGGTTCAGCCCTTACTGGCTCAAGCGCACCGAACGGCGGACTTGTTGATGTGATCTTTGAAGGAACTGACTTCGAAGGAACACTCCATCGCCAAGTTGTCGCAACAGTTGCCCCAAGTGCGGGTGTTGTCTCGCTGCCAGAAATTGAATCAGACGGCTCTCACCTCTGTTTCTATGACGGAAACGGCGATAACATACCAGACCGAGATATTGATGGTGATGGTTTGGAGGCCGAGGAAACCATTGGATGTTTGAAATCCAACGTGAGCCCACTCAATCCGCAACTCCTTCGCGACGACCCTGAATCCTTCCTCCCGGATGGATTTGGGCCGGTCAACGTGATTCTGCGATTCCACGAAACTCTACCAAACGAAGGATGTCAAGAATTGGACGTTAGTTACCTGGGCATACAGGGAGCATGGGACCCATGTCTCCAAATTCCTGGAAACGACCATTTCCGGCTTGTGATGACCAACAATGCAAACGGCTTCTCCTTGATTGGCCGCACAGTGATGACCGTCGACGATCAAATCGTTTACACGAGTGAAATTGACTCAATGACGGGTGAAGTCATTCCAAAACCAATGATTGTCACAGGACAACTCACCGATGAACTCGGCGTGAATCTTACAGACCGTTCTATCCGTGTCAATTACGAGATGGTCAACGGACAGACTGGGCCAGTTGCCTGTCAATCTGGAACGACTGACAGCGATGGATACTTTGGAATCACCTGCCCTCTCTCTGACGTGATGGCTGGAAAGGCTAAGGTTACAGTAACCTACTCTGCTTACGATAACAACGATGCATACCGATACGAGAACAAGTCGGTTCAGACCGAATTTGAGGTCTTCTCGAACTCTACGCTTCAAATCACCGAAGTTGGACCGTTCATGTCAAGTGTCGACCAGTTCGTCGCTCCTAACGGTTCACGATACCCAGTTCTTTACCTGAAGGAATCCTTCCACATAGATGCGTTCTTGGCACAGTCCAACGGACAGTATGTTGGTGGAAAGTGCCTCAACATCTACCTTGACCCGAACGAGCAAGTTCGTCCTTTGGCGACCATCCGAACGAGCAACATCGATGGAAGCATTGAGTGGTTCAGTGCAAATCCGGACCAGAATCCAACTCTCAAAGGCGTAGAAACTACCGGTGGTAAGCTGGAAGGTTTCCGCACGCTCCGAGTTGCGTTTGAACCAGATAGAAACGTCCCTGGTGGTTGTGACAAAGACAACTCGGGAGCCTTGAACGGGTCGGCTATGGACATTGAAGTCCTCGTTCGCTCACGTGTTGATATTCAAGTTAAGACCACTTGGAGCAACTCGGGTGAAAACGGTGCAGATGTTGGAGATACGATCTACGGAGAAGTCGCCTTGCTGCGAAACCGTCTTGATTTGGCTGTAGAAAACGAAGAAGTCATCTTCGCCTACCAGTACTTTGACACAAATTCCAGCGAATGGGTGCTTTCAGATTTGAACAACAAATCGCGAACCAATGAACAAGGAATCGCTTCCTTTAGCTGGAAATTCACCGGGCCAACGTGTGACGGTGTCCCTGGATGCAGCGGTGAGTGGAGAATTACCGCCTATTACGACGGCTCAACGTACTTTGCAGCCTCAACGGATAACATCACGCACGAAATCACTTACTTGGAAGGTAGCGATAACTTGGGAGCCAACAGTTTGCTGTCTCCTGGAAACCTCGTAGCCTTTGCTATTGTACTGATGTCCCTCTTGATTGCAGGTGCGGTTTACTACCGACGTGTCCAAGAGCGCCGACAGGTACAGGCTCTACGTGGTATCCTGACCGATGCAATGATGCAACTTGAAGCAAGCAACGAATACATTGCAGCAATCTTTGACTGCTACAAGAGCCTCGTCAAGCACTTCAAGAAATACGGCTTCATGAAGAAGGTCTACGAAACAGCCCGTGAATTCGAGGCTGCAGTCCGAACGGCATTCAGCATGGTCCCAACCGACCAAATGGACGACTTCTTGTCAATCTTTGAAGAAGCCCGCTATTCCGAACATACGATTGACGCAACACACCGTGACCGAGCCATTCAGACCCTCAACGGCATCACCAATTCCTTGACGATGTCTCTAGGAGAAGAATCGGTCGTGAAGCGTGTCGACGTGGCAAGTTTGTATGAGAACCAAACCAAGGCTGGGCAATTTGTCGCAGCCGATGGTACCGTTCGTCAAGCAGGAATTGTTGAAGGCGAAGGCTCAGATTTCAAGATTTGAGACCGCTAGAAAGCCTCCCCTTGTAGGATGCATTTGAGCGAGAGCCAGAGCAAATCCGCCTTAACCTTCAAATGGTGGCGGTCCTGTGACGATTCATGGAAGACTGGAAAGCTCTCATTGACCAAGCCATGCAAATTGAAACCTCAGACACCATTGGTGCTCACGGACTGTACGAAAAAGCTGTACGCGCAGCCCTTGCACAGTCACAGATGCTCCTTGGTGACCTTGAGGCTGCTCAGATTATTGAGTCCATTTATGGCGCTCTCGTTGCTTACTCTCAAACCGTTATGCTACGAATGAAGGCCGAAGACCCTGAAGTTGGAAGCCCAGACCATGCATTCCGCGCTGGACAAGCTTACGGAGTCAGTTGTATCCTGAATCACCTCATTGATCGCTTGACAGATGTAGCGGGAATTACTGCGCTTGGTGCTCTTGACGATTTCTCGGATACACTTCACGACGAAATCATCATTCAAGCCCGCGCTTCTGGCCTTACGGTTGAGCTTCTGGACGCGAAAGGCGAAATCCTCCTCGAGTGAATCTGAAACCATAAAATCGCCTCACTGCTAGGGCTTAAACCGCTGGACAGCGACGCGACCAGGATTATACTCGCGTCGGTGCCTTCATAATGGGAGGGACGGTCGGCGACTTGCTTCAAAGCATCGAGGGAGTCAAATGAGTAACCCAGAACGTAAGACAAACGCCCGACTGGTCAACATGATTGGCCAGTTGAAAGCCCAGTCTCGCGACACCGGAGTAGCTGTTTGGCGAGATGTGGCCTTGCGACTCTCAAAGAGCCGTAAGAATTGGGCCCAACCTAACCTTAGCCGTGTAAGCCGCTACGCCCCCGAGGGTGCAACCATCCTCGTACCGGGTAAGCTGCTTGGCTCAGGTGAGTTGACCAATGGTCATACCATCGCCGCCTACAGTGTCAGCAACGGCGCACGTGAGAAAATAGAAGCCGCTGGAGGTCGTTTTATGACCTACGGCGAGCTGATGAACGAAAACCCAACAGGCACGGGGGTTGTTATCCTTGGATGAAACAACCTACGTATTCGACGCCGATGGACTCATTTTGGGTCGTCTGGCTTCCGCCTCTGCAGAACTCTTGCTCAAAGCAGCACGAGAGCACCGTGATGACAAAGTTATCATCATCAACGCAGAGAAAGCAATCGTCTCTGGACGACCACGATCTGTTCTTGACAACTATCACGAAAAGTATGCGTTGAACCACGCCCGTAAGGGGCCGTTCTACCCACGTATGCCAGACATGATCCTCAAGCGCTCTGTCCGAGGTATGCTACCGTACCAAAAGAAGAGCAGTGGCCGTCGTGCCCTTCGTAACCTACGGGTTGAAATTGGATGCCCAAGCCATTTGGCCGGCGACCTACCTGAAGGACACCAACACGGTGACGACAGCAAATTCCGACGAGACCTTCCTGAGCGTTTCATCCGTCTGGGCGACATTAGCGCAGATTTGGGTGCTCCAACGCATCGATGGACCGGAGGTGAACAATGATGGCAGCACGAAAGAAAAAATCAGTTGAATCCTCAGGAAAGCGCAAGACAGCCGTTGCACGTGCATCGGTAAAGGCCGGAAAAGGCCGTGTTCGCGTCAACTCAGAACCTATTGAAATTCTTCAACCTTCACTTGCTCGCCGCAAGTCCATGGAGCCGTTGGTCATCGCCGACGCCATGAACCGCTTGAGCAAGGTTGACATTTCCATCACCACCAACGGTGGGGGAATCATGGGACAAACCGACGCTATCCGAACCGCTATCGCCCGTGGCCTTGTCCACTACAATGGCGGAGCAGAAGGCATTGATGAGGAACTTCGCGATGAGTACCTGCGCTTCGACCGCAGTCTTCTCGTTAACGACCCACGTCGTAAGGAGCCTAAACATCAACTCGGCCGAGGTGCTCGCCGCAAGAAGCAGAAGTCTTACCGTTGAAGTGATATTATGATTATTCCAGTACGATGTTTCAGCTGTGGAGCCGTTGTTGCCCACAAGTGGGAAGAATTCAAACTTTTGTTGAGCGAAGGCAAAACCGACGCAGAAGCCCTTGATGAAGTGGGCCTCGACCGTTACTGTTGCCGACGCATGTATGTAGGCCACCTTGATCTCATCCAAGAGATCATACCGTTCAGTGCAGCGCGAAACTGAATTCACAACGGGCCCGTGGGTTAGCTTGGCCTATACTTGGCGGCTGGGGGCCGTCAGACCCCGGTTCAAATCCGGGCGGGCCCATCCGTTGAATGACGCATAGTCATTGACGCGAAGCCTTTGGTTTGATATGGCGGAGAGTTAACGCAGACTCATGCGAAGCCTACCCGCCTTTCTCCTCATCTCCTTGATGGTCACCATGGCTTGGGTCCCGATGGTGCCTGCTGCAGACAGTACCGTCACAGTGAATACGACTTGGTCTGGAATTGTAGTTCTTGATGGAAACGTTACTGTTGACCAAGGAGTTACACTGACCATCGAGCCTGGAACAACCGTTGACGCTAAGACATATTCGTTAACGGTTGAGGGTACATTGAACGCAGACCAGGCGTCATTCTTCTCCTCAACGCCCCCACTCACTCAAGGCTCACACGGCCAAGGATTGTGGGTCGGTCTCGTTATCACGCCAACAGGAACCGCCACCCTTGATGATGTAATGATTTCAAATGCCTCAGCAGCTCTTCGTGTTGAAGGGACCTTGAATGCGAACGGCCTCACTCTCAACGATGCATACCGGGGCATTGCTATCCATGGCGGTACTGCCATTGTTGACGACCTCACTGCCCGAGCCATGGATTATGAAGCCGTCTATCTTGATTCGGGCTCGCTGACTTTGGACAATGCCGTAGTGACTGATACTGCTGTTGGCCTAGAGTCCTCAGGTACTGCAAGCGTGACTAACTTTGACGTTTCTCAATCCGGCATTGGTGTGCGGGCATTCGCAGGCGCTCTCCATATCGACGGGCTTGACATTGACCATGCAGCCGTTGGAATTGCGGCTGCTCCAGGAGCCGACATCAACATCTCAAATGTTATTGGGCACGATCTATCCATCGCAATTGATGCGGCAAACTCGGACAACCTCAAGATTCACCAGGCTGTTCTTTCCGGACAGCGAATGCTGGTGGGAGTCTCAGTATCGGGGTTGGAACTTCACGACGTTGAGTTTAACGCCACTCTTCCAGATACTCGCTACGCCATGGATGTCAAATGTTCAGGCCAGTGCGTGTATGATGAACTAACACTCCTCAATACCTCCCGAGGAATGTCACTCTCCGGTAGCGGGATTCATGAATTAACAAACAGTCATATTATGGCCAGCCAGCAAGCAATCTTTGCATCAGGCGCTGGACATTTGGAGATTACAGATTCGAATATCATCAGCGACGGAGTTGGACTCAACATACAAACGCCTACATCGTTCCTTTCAACGGTTAGTGTGGCCCTAGGCGGCGCTCAAACGACGGGAATTGATGTGTTGGGTGGAGTACATGATTGGGACGGCATCTCCATTCACAAGTCCTTCCAATCTGGAGACACGTCTTCCATTGGTGTGAACGCATGGTATGCCGACCTCATTTTAGGCGAACTTAGCTCTGAGAACACCTCTATCGGAATGCGATTGGAGCGAAGCACTGCTAGAGTTGCTACATTCAATGCTCACCAAGGCACAACCGCAGGCCTCCATCTCATTAGCAGTGATTTCACTGGCGAGGACATCTCTACACTTGCACAGAACCATGGCGTCCACTTGGTCGGCCAATCGCATCTTCAAGTTACCAACTTGACGGGAACACTTCACGATGTAGCCCTTCTCATGGAGGTTTCATCTACAGCCACAGTCCGTTTCTTTGAACCGACCAATACGGCACAAGGAGCAGGCGATGCTTCTGGCCAAGGAGTGCTCTATTACGGGAGCGAGAGTTCCCCAACAGTCAACACATTGGAATCTTACTTCTTGGAAGAAACCCCCGTGACGTTCACCGATTTGGACGGCCAACCCCTCGAAGCGAATGTCATTGTGCACGGGTTTGAATTTGTAGCAAACGAAAACGGGGCGCTAACCCTCCCGCTTTCATCTTCAGGCTCCCTCATCGATGCTACCTACCAAGGAGCCGGCGTTCGTGTTGTACTTACGGGCGGTTACATTGGACAATCCGTTCAGGTTCCGATTATTCCAACTGGGGATTGGACCATTCCGTCAAACAAAGTGGTCATCTTAGGTGCACGTCCTGACGGAGCATCCCATCAACTAACTGGCAGTCTCACGATTTCAGACGGGGCTCAATTGACGCTCGTTCATACCAACCTCATCGTCCCTGCTTCAGAATCTATCTCGCTCCTCGGCAATGGCGTGTTAGAGGGCGAAGGAAGTCTGATTCAAGCGCCATCACTCTCCGTGTCCCCTCAAGGACGCCTTGGGGCAGTTGCAAGCGTCATTGATGAAGCGTCATTTTTGACAATTGACAGCAATGTATCGTGGAACTGTGCCGTTCAACAACAGGTCAATGGGGTTCACTTTGACGGTAACCTGGCGCTACAACCGTTCTGCGAGGTCCGTCAGAACGAAGGAAGAGTACCTCTGCAAGTATCCGTTCTTAACGATGCTAAATTTGAATCCTTTTCGCAGGCATACGTGACGGTTTTGGACAAAGGCTCCCCTCTAGAAGGAGCGTTGATTTCTGTGTCTGGAGCAACCACTCAGACCAACAGCGACGGATATGGCTTCGTTTCCCATCCATCGCTTGTTGTTGATAGTTCAGGCGAGACCTGGTATGGAACAGTGATGCTAACGATTTCAGCAAACGGCCTTTTGGATTTCATCTCTTGGGATACAAACACTTCGTTTGAGCACACGTTCATGGCCTCAACTCTTCCATCTGGAACGGTTAACGATTGGCTGGTCCTTGAGAAACAGTGGAGCCCATACACACTTGCATCGTCGCTCATACTCTCAAAAGACGCTACCATGACGGTCCAAGACGGCGTATCGCTTCGAGTGTCCAATGGTGCAACTATTACCGTGAACGGCACATTGGATGTGGATGAAGCCACGCTTGCCTCCACTGGCTCAGGTGCACGTTGGGGCGGCCTCATCCTCGGAGATTCCGCTGGAGCATCAATTGACCTCGCTGGTACAACACTTGTTGAATCCGCCCCTGCGGTTCGTATTGACGGTGATGGTTCTTTCAGTGCGAATGGCGTGTTCTTTGCCCGCTCCGCATCGGAGAGCCTTATCACCGTTGAAACAGGAAGTAATGCAGCAATCCAATTGAGAGATTCCCACCTTCAAGACGCTGGAAACGGTTGCCTCAGAGTTTTCCAATCCACCGGCATCTTATCGATGTCTAACGTAACGCTTTCAGATTGTGGAGGCCCCGGAATGTGGGCTCGTCAATCAACACTCTCCGTTTCAGGAATAACCCTAGGAGATGGTATTGAACAAGGTTTGGATTTAACAGGCGTCACAGGCCAAGTTGACGGAGTCCATGCCCATGATTTCAACGGAACAGGAGCTTTGATTTCTCTCAATTCAATTGATGGAATCTTCATACTTTCCGATGTTAACGGACTAGTGGGGGGCCTTGGTGGGATCATTGGTTCAGAAAACAAAGCTCTGAATCTCCAAGATATTAGCCTTACAGGCGCACCAGGAATTGATATTGACCGAAGCGCTGGATCAATCACAAACGTCCATCTTTCAGGTGATGGTTCTGGAACTGCTATGGTGTTCCATCACGGCCGTTCCCTGGATACGTTGTACCTCACCAACCTGACGATTGAACAGTTTGCAGTAGGGATTGGTTTGCACCTTGATGCCGGTGAACAAGCAACACCCCTCATCATACGAGCCAGTACTGTTGACGCGAGCACTTCACTTGCGACAGAGGGCTATGATGTCCGACTGGAAGACACAACACTTCTTGGGCTTGTTGAGAATTACGGAGCTCATGTTGATTTGGTCGATGGAAGTCATCATGGAATCGAGGCATCGGAAGGGGGCAGTTTCAACGCTTACCGCACCTTCGTCTTAGACGCACAACGTAGCGGAACCCCAGTGAACGCAGAGTTCTCAGTTCAATTCCCAAATTCATCACTTCCTGAGATGCACCTTATGGGGACCACGATTGATGCAGAAATCCTCGTTCAAATGATAACGGATTCATCCGACTCTACCGCCTCGGCTGCCCAGTTCACCGCTACCTCTCCGGGCTCCCCCTCCGCTTCGGTCCTTGTTGAATCGCTTGCAACTGCTGACCCAAATGTTGTGATTTCACTCGTTGTCAACCAAGCACCAACTGCCGAAATTACCGAACCACCTGCTGGTGAACGTGTGATGGAAGGCGATTCAATACGAGCAGCAGTTCGCGTTCAAGATGATATTGACAGCGAAGAGAACATCATCATCTCGTGGAAAATCTACGATGTTTCTGGCAATGTTGTTCTCCAAGGTGGAAACGAGCCGATGTACAACATTACCGACTTGCAGGCAGGATTCTATGTGGTTGAAGTTACTGCTACCGACTCCTATGGGTTGTCATCCTCTGCCTCAGTTGACATTGAATATACCCTTCTTGATACCGACCGTGACTGGTTGAGTACGTGTCAGTCAGACACCTGGTTTGATTCAACACTTGGACGACCTTGTGGGCCAGATATTTATGATTTAGATGATGACAACGACGAATTTACAGATGTAAAAGATGCTTTCCCGTTAGATGTATGCGCTTATTTGGACACAGATGGAGATACTCAGCCAGATGACATCAACTGTCCGGAGGGAGTCACCACTTGGTTGACGGTCGACATGGATGATGACGGTGACGGCATTCCTGACAGTCTTGAAGGCGTTAAGGCAGATTCAGGCGACGACAACATCAATGCAATCATGCTCGTTGTTACACTGTTCGTTGTTGTTGTACTGTTGTTCGTTGCACGACTCCGAAAAGGTGGGCCAGGCGAATTTACCCCCCTTGACGAAACGCATCTTTGAGGAGTGGAACGCTTGACGTCCTTTCTTCCAACGCCTGAACAGATGGCGTTTGTTGCGGTCAGTGTTCTCGCAGTTATTCTTGCTTGGGATGCGTTTTGGCTGACTCGGCAACGGCGAGACATTCCCGAATTAGGAATGCTTGCTAACGGAGGTTTCGCTTGGAAAAGTGAAGGCAGCCATGAATTGATTCGGCAATGGGGAAACCTTGGTTCAATGGCTGCGATGATGGTCTTGCCATGGGGGTTACTTGAGGCAAGCAACACCCCGGTCATCTACGCCATTGTTTGGGATATTCTCCTCTGTCTCCATCTTATTTCTCTCACCGTTCCTAAACGGTATGCTATCACCTCAACCCACCTTTTCGCAGACGGCCAAAGCTATGCATGGGAGCGACTTAGACTCGCTAAGCGTCAACCGAAACGCAGAATCATGCTTCTTAGAAATGGATGGGGGCCTTTTGGGCCTCTTCCTCTTGGAGGGGATCCAACTTCACTGAAAACTGCAAAAGAGTATATTCGGGCCATGGAACAGGCTCTTCGGCCGAATTCCTTAGTGAGCGATCAAGAAGAATGATGCGTTATTCTCTTGGAGTGCCGAGCCTTAGCACCGTTATGGAATGGACGCGAAGTGGCGATGATGTATTTGTACGACTGGACCCCGGTGAAGAAATTCATGCCTCACTGCAAGGTCTTGCCGATGAAATTGGATTTGATGCAGCAGCAATTACCAGCGGTATCGGGCGAACCCGAGACAGCACGTATGGATACATGGACGACGACCACCATTACCATCGCCGAACCATCAACGGCGGTAGCGAACTTGTAACGCTTCAAGGCAACCTTGCAAGACGTGAGAACGGAGATGCATTCACTCATTTACATGCCACGTTTTCAGACGATAACCTCACACCTCATGCAGGTCATATGTTTGAAGCAACAGTCCATGTGGTTGTAGAACTTCACATGCGTTTACTCACTGAAGCCGTCATGACGCGTTGCCCGTTGGAGAACAGTGAATTTGTGGCTTTGAAGTTTGATTGAGGCATTCAAAAGCGATGCTTCTTATCCTGTCGCGTGCGTGTTAACACCATGAGCGGCGGGGTACCAAATCCGGACGATTCGCCGCAGCGAGTCGACTGGCTTGCCGAGCAAATTGCATACCATTCGCACCTCTACTACAACCTCGCTACTCCCGAACTTTCAGATGCTGAATTTGACCAACTTTGGGATGAACTGCAGCACTTGGACCCCGACCATCCACAACTCGGGCGCGTCGGAGCAGACATCGCCCCAGGCAGTGTAAAAGTCGAGCATTTGTTTCCAATGAGGAGTCTTGACAAGGCGAACAAGGAGGAAGAACTCCTTCACTTTGTCAATGCTACAACACAAGGTGCGACACGCTTTCTGTCCCAGCCGAAACTCGACGGGTCAGCGCTATCATTGGAGTATCGCGTTGGCCGGTTGGTGAGGGCAGCCACAAGGGGAAGTGGAGAGCGAGGAGAAGACGTAACCAGAAACGCTCGGAAAATTGCTAACGTTCCCGAAACTCTTCCACTGCCGGTTGATGTTCATGTTCGCGGTGAGGTTGTTATGCCTTTATCCACATTTGAATCAACGTATCGCGACGTATCCCCTAATCCCCGTAACTTGGCGGCAGGAGCCTTGCGGCAGAAGCACGATGACGGTAAGGCCGATGCATCAGATTTGGTGTTTCAGGCTTACGATGCTCAATTCCCACAGGGGAACGACCGCCATCCTGACAGTATGGATGTCCCGCCCTTCGCCTTTGACACTGAAATTCTCGCTTGGATGGAGGCATCTCTCGGAATCCAACCGGCTAAATGGGCGCTTCATGAAGCAAAATCCCCTTCCGCCACCGGAACAATTCTGTTTGACCAGTCTCTAGATTGGCTGAACCAGCGTAGCGGTTACCGGTTTGAAATCGATGGAGTGGTCTTCAAACTGGACGATTTGGCCCAGCGTGAAATCTTAGGAATGACCGCACATCATCCTCGTTGGGCCCTAGCATGGAAATTCCCGCCCGAAGAAGCGACATCGGTGCTCATGGGGGTGGAATGGCAGACAGGAAGAACAGGAAACATCACTCCAGTTGCCCGAATCGCTCCCCAAAGAGTTGGCGGAGTTACGGTTGAAAATACAACTCTACACAATCTCGGAGAGGTCCAACGATTGAGCGTAAACATTGGCGATAAGGTTCTCATTGTGCGTCGGGGAGATGTGATTCCAAAGATCGAAAAGGGGCTGGGGAGGGCAAGTGAGGCAGACCTTCTCGGGCGCGTCCATGCATCGGGTGAACCCTATGAAGCAACGCTGCCAGAGCAAGCCTCTATTTCTGCCCCTGAAATTTGTCCAGCCTGCGGAGGCGAGATTGAGCAAGAGGGAGCATTTCTCAAGTGCCCCGAGTTATTCTGTGAAGCCAGAACCAGCAGGGCTATTCTCTACTGGTGTCGTTCTTTAGAAATGGACGGGATTGGGGAGAAATTGGTTGAACAACTTCTTGATGACCGCATTATTACAACGATTGCCGACCTCTACCGATTAACTTTTGACGAACTCATGGAACTTGAACGAACCGGAGAAAAAACTGCAAACAATGTTCTTCATGAAATTTCGAAATCAAAAAGCATGATTTTGGGGCGCTTCCTTCACGCGTTAGGGCTTCCTGGTATTGGTCCTGAACTTGCAACCTCAATTGCCCAAAAACTCAAACATTCTTCAGGCTTAATGCAGTGGTTGGAAGCCGCTCACGCTACCGTTGACGATGACAGTTTCGGCCCAAATGTCACGGATACAGGGAAGCCATACGCTCACAACTTGGCATTACGTACCCTCATGGAGATTGATGGTGTTGGCTCTGTTGTTGCTTTACATTTTAGAGATGGATTACACCAACGAAAAGAAATGCTTCAAGATTTACTCTCTCTCATCGACGTCCAAGAACAACCGCTTTTGGCTTCGGGAGGCCCGTTTGAAGGGCGAACATTTTGCGTGACAGGCACGCTTAGTAAGCCTCGCAAAGAGATTCAACAACGTATACAAGAAGCAGGGGGCAGGGTGGTTGGAAGTGTTTCTGCAAAACTGAGTGTCCTCGTAGCGGGCGAACAGGCTGGGTCAAAGAAAGCAAAGGCAGAATCCTTGGGCGTTACGGTTTGGAATGAAGCAGACCTTTTGGCTGAACTGGATTCAGAGGTGACGCTGTCGGACCCGCCCTCAAGCCCTTCAGAAAAGAAGGGACAACCTTCGCTTTTTGATTTCTGAAGAACTCAACCGTAAAGCATAGCGTTGGTGCTTGGAGAACTGTCTTCACTTTTGCCGGCACTGTCCATGAGTGCTTTGAGTTGTGCTTCGAGTTTCTCAGCCTCTTCAATCAGCGGTTGATTTGGTAGGTCAATACTTGGCAGGAGCGTGTTCAATTTCTCAATGAGAACTGCTGCAGCACGGGCATCGGGCCATCGTGGGTCAGCTTCGACCATGATGGACATGGTTCCGAGACCTCGGCGAGTTGCCTCGCTTAGAATACCGGCATTCATGCCACGAATGACGCCCTGCTGGAGCAATGGAATGTCCATCTCCTTGAGCATGTCTCGAACGGTTTCGTTGCATCCAATGCCGACGACATCAATACCGTCTGTATCTTCATACTCAACAACGGGTTCAACACCGTCCATGTTGCTCTTCATGCCTGCCTTTGCGAATGCGTCGATCACGATGCCGGCCAAAACTTGGTGCTCCTTTGACCATTCAAACAGGGCCCATACAATCTTGTGGACCAGAGGTTCTGGAACAACCATTTCACTCATGAGCAGAATCACTTGGTCGCAACCATCAATGCTGCACTGAGGTTTTCCAGCGTATGCACGAATGGGGGGCAAAGGGACTCCTTCTTGAATCAAGGAAAGAGTAGGCAGACGGTCATCGACGAGGCCGCCGACAAACTCCAGTTCCAGATGGTCAATGAGGTAGTGGGCTACGATGCTGGAAACCATTCCAACGCTTGGAAAACAAGCGATAACCATGGTATTCTCTTGTTCAATGATTGTATTGATTCGAAGACTTGGCCCATCCATGATTACCCCTAGCGGACCGTGCGCCTTCAACGCTTTGGCTCCATGTCATCAAAGGCTTCATCATTGACAAGGTCCACCAACGGGCATGAGCGAAGACGAAACCCCTTCGCCACGCCCACACAGCCTCTCACCTTCTGCATGGAATCGGTACGAGACGTGCCCGAGGATGTATTGGTTGAGCCGACAACGTCTCCCGCGGAAAGCAGGGATGGCCGCTTCGCTTGGGACCGCTGTTCACGCCTCGATTGAAGATTTGCTCAACTTGGATCTTTCAAGCCGGAAGGATGGAGATATAGGGTGGTTGCCCGGAGAGGCAGAGCGAGTTCTGAAAGCGCGATGGGAAGAAGAAAAAGCTGTTTTCTTGGCTACACCCAGGCGCCCTAACTGGAAAGAAGACAAATGGAAGGAAGCGCTCAAACAACAACGAGGTGGAGTGATTCTCTTGCTTGACCACTTAGGTGCTCGGGAACTGCCACATGAACAAATCACCGTTGCACTTTGGAAACGATTGCAACAACTGACCATCGCTGTGGAAGGCGAACTTAGAACCAGCGATGGGCGCCTTATGGGCCGCTTGGACTTACTGTTTGCAGATATGGCGGAAGATGGGACAATGAAGGGCTGGCTCGTTGCAGATTTGAAAACAGGAAATGCCCCGACGAAGGAATTGAAAACCGAAGTAAACCGTCAACTTCGGATGTACAGAGACATCCTTCTCGCTAACAATCCAAGTGCGCCTCCGGTTCGTACTGAAGGCTGGTACACCAAAACGGCCAGCAAATGGGCTGCTCTAGGGCCGAGTGTGCTTGAAGACGCATACGCTGCCTGGGAAGCAACCCAAGCGACCCCGATTCCCATGGAACCAACGCCTGGCCCAGACAGTTGTGGGGGATTCTGCGACTGGAAGGCTTGGTGCCCACACTGGTGGACTTGGCGCAAAGAGTCAGGCACGCTTCACAAAGAGGATTTCAGTGATGCAGTAGTTCTCCTTCATCAATACGACGAAGCGAGTGGCGTAGGCGTGGTAGAACTCTGTGAGCCGTTGGATGAGACTGGACGAGCGATTCCAACAGGTAACCGCGTTTCAGCAAAATTCGACGGTCGTGGAAAAGATGCACTCGAAGAATTACGCACTCAAGGATATCAAGGGCCACTGTTCCTTGGCTCAATTATGACAGCACGACGTTCTTGGAGAGTTGGTCCTTGGTGCGATGTTTTACCGTGGAATCCCCTCCCTGACGGTGAACCGTATGAGCCACCTTCAGCGTAGATGTTCGCGCATGAGGTTCCGCGTTTCTTCACATTCAATCCCCTTGGGAGAAAGCAACCAACCAACATAACTCGGGTCTACGGTTTGGATCTCAGAAATATGTTTTCCTTTATGGCGGCCAAATGAAACAACGTAATGGGCGCCATCACGGCGAATTTTTCCTAACGAGTCTACCGTCTCCAAATCATTCAACCCTCTCCCCAGTTCTGAAGCATCTGAGTTCCCCTCTCCGTGAACAATCCATCTCTCAAGTTCGGGGATTGACCTACGGAAGGACGGTGAATGTTCCACCGACAATCGCCAAAACAGCAAGAGCGTCGCAGCGGCGTCAGCAGCAGCAGTATGCGCCGCTTCCAAGCGAATGCCATGTCGGCTGCAAAGTGAACCCAGGTTGTGAGGCCGTGGAATTTTGAGTCGGCGTACCAATTCAAGCGTATCCATAATCGCTTTCGGCTGTGGGCAAAGTCTGCCGAGTCGTAGATATTCTTTCTCGAGCATGGCGAAGTCAAATTTGCGGACGTTATGCCCAACGAGGATTGCTCCCTCAATCAAATCTGCTACCTCATCTGCAACGGTTTCAAATCCGCCCAAACTGCGAACATCTCGGTCGTAAATCCCATGGATACTACTCGCATCGTACGGTATGGAGCGTTTTGGATTAACCAAGCGCTCGTAGTTGACGGCTGTACCATCTGGAGCACTGCCAATGAGGGCCAGTTGGACAATTTTGTCCTGGTGTGTTGACACTCCAGTTGTCTCAAGGTCGAAGGCCAACACTTTTTCGCCTTGGAAAAGGTCTTGCCCCATGAGAATTCACCGCAACTGCTCCTCTTTGAACATCACTCTCAAACCCGATGAGCCCCTGGAAGGAATATGGGGCTTCGAAGTTGGTTGAATCAAGCCCTTGGCAGAAATGAGAGAGTTCGTGACCTGCAGGTCAGTGAGCCTATGAACTCAGAGGAAGAAACGACATCGTTTCTCCAAACTCAAGAAACTCGGGCATCAGAAGCGCTTGCTCTGTTTGAACAAGACGACCCGGTTGGGGAGCCTTTGCCTGAAAGCGTCCCGGCTCCATACGATGCCAGTCAAGCTCAACTTGAAGACTTGCTCAGTGATGAAGCATCCCCATCGTTTACTTATCAAGATGAAGTTCAAATCAACGATGTATCTGAGGTTGAAGACCCATATGAACATGCAACGATTGAGGGCGATATCTCCGAGGCGGTTGTTTTTGAAGTGGACGAAAACAGTGCTTCTGTTTAATCACTTCAACCGAACAGTTAGAAAGGATGGGGCGCTCGTTTCTAACATGAAGCAATCCGTAAAGCGAACAAAGACGTCCACCGTCTTTGCCGTAGGCTTTGTTCTCATTTCGTTGTTATCGGGTTGCTTGGAAGCATTGGACACAACGGTATCTCCTCGCGCTACATTGGAAGCCTATCCGACCTTGATTCAAGAGGGCGAAATAGTGACGTTGGACGCCCGTGATTCCTCCGCAGTTGAAGGAATTATCACCGGTTATAGTTGGGATTTTGGCGATGGGACAACCGCTGATACGGTCGTAGGCTTTACTTCTCATGCATTTCCAAGCCATGGACAATACACCGTCCGCTTGACCGTAACTAACGACCAAGGTGGAACCGACGATGCGGTTGCTACGATTTTGGTTAACGGAGCCCCGATCATCAACCTCAGCATGCCCACATCTGTTCGTGCCGGTGATTCAGCATTGTTTGACGCATCAAACTCCTACGACCCAGAGGGTGGACAAATGGCATTCTCTTGGGACTTTGATACCAAGGTAGACGCTAATGGGGACGGAGATCCCCTAAACGATTTGGACGCCCTAACCCCTGAAGTTCTCTTTGATACCAGCGCCTCGGGCATGATTCATGGCATTCTCCGAATTGATGACAGTGACGGAGCATTTGCAACCGAAACCTTCGAGTTGAATATTACCACACGTACGTTCAAAGTTGTCTGGGTTACAGAAACCATTGAAACCTCCTGGCAAGAGTATCTTGAGCAGGGCCAGACTTGGGAAGGCAACTTGACCCCGGGAGAAAATGGCCGCATCCTCGCCTTTGATGCTTTATTGGAACTTGACCAGGATATTGCACCTCCACACGATAACTTCTCACTCGCCCTCCACATCGTAAATGATAATTATAGAAAGACCGCTCAAACAGAGGCCGGAAACTACACCACCAATGAACCTGCAAGGGCTGAAATGTCACTCGGCGACATGAA
>CALKGM010000011.1 GCA_938084675.1 Candidatus Poseidoniaceae archaeon | reverse complement strand
AATGCTGCAAATCCAAACGGCCAAGCCTTGACACCCATTGCATCCTTGGACCGAAATCCTTCACTTCCACTCACCATTGATATCGTTGCTGGAGACACTCCTGTCATACCTGGCCAAGATATCTGGGTCGCTGTCGTGGCTGTTGATACCTCGGGCAATGCACATACAACTGACCTCACCGTGGTCAAAGCACAATCTATTGACGACGGAGTCACAGATCCTGGAAACTATCTCCCAGACATTGAATCCGTAACCGCCACGTGGGATATGGAGACCAATATCTTCGTTGAATGGGACCACTCCACCGATGCGCAAGTTCGTGGATACCATGTCTACATCTCTGATTCCGCCTTTGAAGACATTACAGATGCAACAATGGTTGGTGATGTCAAAGCATCCAATTCGTTCCTGATTACGCCAAGCCTGTTTGAAGAGCTTGACAACGGAAGTGCATGGTATGTCGCTGTAACTCCGTATGATGAAAGCCTCAGTAAGGAGACCGTCACCTCGGTCAAACTGAATGCATTCGGAGATGACGGAAAAGCACCTGTAGATGGAGATGATTCTGGACAATTGTCGCTTGAATCACTTCTTACTGGTCCGAATTTGATTGCCGCTGGTATGCTCATCATCGTGGTGCTCTTGGCCGTACTTGTTGTCCGCTCGAGAGGAGGCAGTAATCGCCGCTCAAAGAATTGGGAACTACAAGAAGCAACGTGGGGCATCCAAGACCAAGGTTGGGGAGATGCTCCCGGCCAGGCCCCTCCTGCATCCCCTCCGCCTGCTCCACCGCAAGGTGTTTCTCAACAACAAGCGACAGACATCTACGCCGCCGCAAACCAAATCCAATCAGCCAATTATGGTCGGACAGAATATCAACCAGCCCAGCCGGTATTGCAGCCGCAAGTTCGTGCGGATGTTGTGAATGACCTCTTGGGTGCGCAAACTCCACCACCTTCGCCGCAAATTGACACATCGTTCCTTGATGATCTTCTCTGAGGCGAGGGAATGAGTCAAACGAGTGGGCCCCGAGACGAGGTCTTTACCACCGCTGTAGTCAACTCAAAGGGACAAATCGCTGATGGCCCGGCGCATTTGATACGGATGAAAGACCATGCTAAAAGGTTGAGAATTTCACTTCCCGACACATTTCCTTCAATGGACGTTGAGGTCAGTGAAATGGGACTCGTTCGACTGTCCTATTCAGCCGAACAAGGCTGGAAGGTTCAGCACCGACCGTTCACCGTCCGTAACGAGTCATTGGACGCGATATCGGTTCCCGCCCCACGGTGGAATCCAAAGACAAACGGCTGTAAGCACGGAGATTGGACGCCGTACAACGAAGCCCGAGTGAGAGCAGAAAAAGCCGGTTGTGATGTTGCTCTTTTCGTTCATGAACACGCACTGGTTGATGCTGACCGAGGTACGCCGATGCTGCTTGATGAAGACGGAACGGTTTGGATACCTACTGACGAAGATGGAGGTGTGGATGGAATCACTTCTTCGCTTCTTGAAGCAAAACTCCCTGATTTTGGACTACCAGTAGTTCGGGGCCGCTTGAATGAACGTCTCGTTGCCCGATGCCATGAACTGGTGGTTGTAGGGTCTGGCCTGGGTGCTTGCCGAGTGGACTCAATTGATGGTGAACGCGTTGGGCAGTCCACGGTTTTATCCAAACAATGTCAAAAAATTATCAACCAACATTTTACCCAAGAGGCCACCTGGTCGTAGACGGGGCGAGAGTATGTCGGTGAATATGACCGAACTTTCTACCCATCTCAGCCAGTGTAAGTTGCTCGGACAAGAAGCGTTTCGCCACGGTTCTTCAGACAGAGTGATGTTAGTTTCAGGCGGTCCAGCGTCTCATTTAGCGAACTGGTCGATGCTTGCGGCCCCTCCAAAGAAACGTGCTATCATCCGTCAACCATCTCGGTTAGAAATGCCAGCGGCAAAACCACATTCTCCAATTTCTGGAACCATACAATTGATTGAAGAAAAGTGTGAGTTAAGAGCCGAGGTAGAAGAATGGAAGCACGGCAGTTGGTATCACAGCGTCACCCTTATCGCCTCAAGTGTAGGTGACTTGCTGAACAAACTACAACCGATTACATCTCCTGAACCGTTTGACAAACCAGGATGCAACGGCATGGCTTCAGGCCCTTTTTGGTCTGGAGCAATGGCTTACGATATGATGCAATGGACCCAACCGCTTCTCCTTCAGAACCCTCCGAAAGAAGGGACGCTTTTGAGCGTCATGTGGCTCATTGAAGGGGGGGTTTTCCACGACCGCCACAGCGATGAACTCGGTATTTTTGGTGCAGATTCACCCTGGGCTGATGCCGCTCAAGAGGCGCTCAAAGCGATACCCACTGAACCCGTCGAGACGTCCCTCCTACGACATGTGGAAACAACAACCCACGATGATGAAACCCATATTGAAAACATTGAACGGGTTCGCCAAGGGATCATTGCAGGACAAGTCTATCAGGTCAATGTTGGAAAACACTGGCAGGGGCCTATTGAACATCCCTTTGAGGTGTTTAAACACCTCACGCAGAGCAATCCTGCACCGTATTCAGTCTACCTTGAAGCCGACGATGTTGGATTTGCATTAGCCAGTTCTTCTCCAGAATCTCTCCTCGATTGCAATGAAGAACACATCCGTTCATCCCCAATCAAAGGTACATGCCTACAAGGTTCAACCCCAGAAGAAGCAGCAGCTCTTAGAAATGCAATGATTGGAGATGAAAAGGAACGAGCCGAGCATCGCATGCTTGCCGACCTCATGCGAAATGACCTCTCTAGTGTATGTGAAGTGGGCTCGGTTGATATCGACCGTTTTGATGTTGAAGTTTACTCAAATGTTCAGCATCTTGTCAGCCATATTACCGGAACGTTCAGGCCGGAACACAACGGGAAAACTGCCTTCCAGTCTATCTTTCCAGGAGGCTCTATCACGGGCTGTCCCAGAACCATGGTTTGCGCCGTAATTGATGAACTTGAACAGCATCCACGTTCGTTCTGGACCGGTTCAGCAGGCTGGGTTGACGTCCACACGGGTTCTTCGTCTTGGAATATATTGATTCGGACGCTGGAGGCTCACAGAACTACATCTGGTTGGGCAGGAAGCATCGGAGCCGGTGGTGGAATTACTATTGCTTCAGACGCCGCAAAAGAGGTTTCAGAAGCTGTATGGAAAGGTGCTGCATTGCGAGTTGCATCGGGATGGATGGAAGCCGATGAAAACCCAATCCCACGGGGCGAACTTGAAATTCATCCAATCGGTTATCAAAATCTAACAGCGGCAAAAGGAACTCCTGCCTCGGTTCAGACGCTTGAACAGTGCATTGAGAGCAATGGGGATTGTGGTGTGCTCTTCATCGATAATTTGGATTCATTTTCACTCAATGTTGCAGACGCTATCGCTCAATCTGGACATGATGTTACGGTCTTAGCGGGGCGTAATAAGAAAGCAGAACTATTGGCGGACCCCACGGCCCTGTTTGACCTTCTAGACCGTCTAAAACCTACTCACATTGTTCTCGGCCCCGGGCCTGGGGCTCCGGATGATGCTCCGTTGACCATGGCACTTGCTCATCACGCTCTCGCTGGACAATTGTCAACTCCAGTCTTGGGGGTTTGCCTCGGCCATCAAGCCCTCGCACTTGCCGATGGAATGGAAGTCATCCCCTCTCCGCATGGGCCTGTCCATGGTGTTCCTGTTCGAATTGAGCACGATGGGACGGGCGTCTTCGCAACCTCAACTTCGCCAGAAGCATTCACGCGATACAACTCACTCGTCGTCAACGAGAACGAAGGACATTCGTTCATCATCAACGGGAGAGAATCTGAAACTGGGCTGGTGATGGGCATCCGTCATTCCTCGCACCCTATTCATGGAGTTCAGTTCCATCCAGAGTCCATTGGCTCTCCCGAAGGGCGAGCAATCATTCAAGAATTTCTTCAGAATCCATCGGATGGTTGAAGAATCCCTTGCCGTTGGACAACTTGAGGGAACGCCATGCCAGCATGCCGACACTGTGGAAGCACCTACCCCCGTGAATTCTTCATTCATGGAAATGGACCCCGTGCACAAGTATGTGCACAATGCGGGTTAGACCAAGGCTTGGTCACCAGGGAAGAAGTTCCTATTCTCTTTGAAAAGCAACTCGCTAACGCCCGTTTCTCCGCTGTTGCACGGCGCTACAGTATTTTTCTTTACATCCCGTTCCTTTGGGCTCTTTGGGGATTTACCCTCTCGGATGTCCAACCATGGGGGCTCTTCTTCCTCGGACTGTTGATTGTCCTCACACTTCTCGCACCGGTTATCTTCATCTATCGTGGTGGCCGATATTCCGGAGACATGGCTCGTTTGAGTCCAGCATATGACCGCCCGAAAGGTCACTGAATCACGACTTAGCGTGAATTTTGAGTACGTCCCCATCAGACAACTCGTGGTCTGCGCCTACCACACGACGAGTTTTTCCATCAACGCCACGAATGAAACCGTCTCCTAAGTCTGTATGGACATGGTAAGCCAAGGCTTTGGCTTGGATTCCTGATGAGACTACAAATGCATCTGGCAAAACTTTGCCGTCACCGTCCACCCAATGACTTTCATCTTGTACGGGATAAACAACAATCTGTTCCAGGAGGTCAAACAAAACCCGGTCCAATAGGCGAGCCACGCCCGTTCCATTGGACGATTCCATCCGAGCAAGCATATGTGCTAAAGCCTTGGTTTGGGCGTCATTTAGTGCAGAGGAATCATTGATTGAGAAGGTGGTTTCTCCTGGATGGTACGAAATGATATTCGCGTTTGCTGCTCTTCGTAATGCGAGTTCAACATCGGCCATGCACGGTTCAATCGAGTACGAGGAGAGGTCATCAATCACTCCAGCCGGAGCAATGTCCCACTTGTTCGCTGCGTAGGCAATGGGAAACAATCCTTGCCGCAACGTCGCAGCGAGCGCTTGGAGAACCTCAGCACTCCAATCCCACGGTTGTCCTTCCGGGCGTTGCTCTTGTTGGAATTGCAACATGCATTGGGAAACGAGTTGAGTCGTAGCCCCTAGCCCGCTTAATCGCTCTTGAACAAACGAAGCCAACCCCTTCTCGCCTTCCGCTTGCACTCTGCGTACACCGCGAGTCCAGCCCTCATTGAGAATGCCGGCGATCCATGCATCCAATTCTTCTTCGAGGAAAGCTATCTCTTCTTTCATTGCACTGAGAGCCTCTTCTTTTGAGGAGGCCCCACCGAGGAACTGGCCTTCTAAGTCGGTTGTTCCGGCAGCGTCAACAACTTGAATCAAGACATTGGAATTAGCTAAGTCCGATAGAAAGGCATTGCCTCTCCCTCTCCCTTCACTCGCCCCAGGGACGAGACCGGCAACATCAACCAGGGCTACTGGAACGAAGCGGCGGTGACCTACACACGAGCCCGTCCGTGGTTCACAGAGGCTACCTTGACGTGGGTCATCAGGTGAAGCGGCTTCAAGGCGTCCTTCGGATTCTAATTTTTCACGCAGGGCTTTGCACGGACAGGCAAGCCGCGCCTCTACAAAGGCAACTCCGACATTGGGGTCAATGGTACAAAACGGATAGTTCGCAATGTCAACTTGAGCGAGGGTTGCTGCGCTAAAGAACGTAGATTTGCCTACGTTTGGTTTGCCTACGAGGCCAATGCGCACCGTCATCACGCCCGGTGACGACCCTCATTCTTCCTCGGAACCTGCCGAGGGAATGATGTCGTAGTCTCGCTTGATTTGAGCAATAGCAATGTCAAGTTCTGGAAGGTTAAGTTCTCCATCACCGTCAAGGTCCATGATTTCCATCAATTCACCCGCTTCAACTGAAGAAAGGGCGTCAATATCTGTTGCCTGAAGGGCGGTGAGGAATTCCTCGCCATCGACTTTCCCTGAAGCATCCAAATCCATGGAAAGGAACAGGTCAAAGACAGATTGGCCTTTGTCGGTAAGATATTGGACGAGTTGAATCATGGCTTCTGTGGGAGCCTTTGGAGGGAATTCTGTGATCTCGTCGTTGTGGAGTGAAGAGTCAACGGCGATGATGGTTGAGCCACCCTCCATTTCCTCGGTTTTGCTAACAACCAATTCCGTATCAACTCCAACACCTCGGCCAATTAGTTTGCGAATGGTGGTTGAAGAGCCTGCTACAAGGGTGTAGGTGTTCACATCGGAAAGGGTTTCAGTTGAGACCGAGCGACCGGATGAGGAAATACCGGTTCGGATGGTCACGAGGGTTGCAAGAATACTTCCGATTCCAAGAATGTAGAACATGCCAGATCCGGTGAGGAAGAATCCACCCGAGGGTGCAACAACATCTTCGATTCCTGAGGTTGTGATGGCGTTGGTTGTGAAATCGCCAACGAGGAAGGTAACAGTAGAGGTGACTCCTCCAACGAGGACCATCCAAACTGCTAGGTTGGCGGTTGATGGAGTAGCAAGTGGTTTTCCAATGGCCATTGGGTAACTGTTGAATACAGAAGAAAGAATGAGTAATCCTCCAACGGTAAACATCATTCCCATGTCAATGGTATGTGCCATAGCGCCGAGTTCTCCGGTTCCAACAAAGATGTCCATTGAGGTGAAATAGCCACCGATAGCAAAGAATGGTAGAAAGACAAAGGCGAGCATGCCGGCCATTGAACCTGGATTCTTTACCACCGAGTCCATGCCTGCATTTGCGGTCATGATGATGTTCACTGAACCTGCGAATATTGGAAGCAAACCTAGTGTAAGGAGAATGGCCCCGAAGTTCACCAGAACATTCCCTCCCTCAGCGGAAGACATGAAGAATGGAGGGAGCGTAACAAACAACAGAAGCATGCTTGCAGAGCGCATGGATGGTGACCAAATGGGTTTCTTGGAAACCATTGGGACCGTGTAATATCCTACCGAGAACATGAGAGCAAGAGGGACCCATCCGTTTGAGACACGCTCACCAAGCCAGACGGTTTGGGTGGAGTCAGCTAACTCGCCCAAGAAGATGTAGACCATTGCGAAAATCTTGGAAACAAGTGCCATGATGAGGAACCAAGAACTGGTTGACAGTTCTTGTTCTCCACGGGTAGCAGTTGTCAGAAGAACGTTGATGAGTATGGGTACGAGAAGAAGGCCAATTGCAAGCGTTTCCAAACTTAGTAGGAGGGTTGAGATGACTGTTGATTCGGTGTCAACATCCAGGAATCCGAAGATGAAGGGGAGCAGAACACTCACGATCAGAACAACCGTCAACAACAAAGCGACCATCGAAGCGTTTGCTTCACTGGCGAGACGGCCGTTTCCGTTTCGGGACACAGCGACGAGTCCTCCGCCGATAAGGCCGTAGAGAAGAGCCAACCCGAGGACGTTCAGCGTTGCATCACGAAGGGACGAGCCGTCATCATAGGACCAGCCGATGCTTGCTAGGGAGTCGAGAGCCGTAGGATCGTAGTTGTGCCAGGCAGCCAAAAACCCAAGGACGCTTGCGAAGACAAACCAAAGCATTCCGAAGTTCATCCATGTACGGGAACCGCTACCATCTTTGTCGTCGAAAATATCAACAAGGCCGGGTGGGTTCTTCTTGAGAATAAATAACCCGATTTGTTGGAGCGCCCCTCCCACGTTTCCTGCACCACGTGCAAGGGTTTGAGAAAGAAAGAAAAGAACCGCAATGAGTAGGGTGCCGGTAATAAAAATAGTTTCCATACATCACACCTCCATCATTCTGCGAGTACCTCACCCACGAGCGTTGCTACAATTGCACCAACGCCAACAATAAATCCAATCAAGTAGTACCAGATTCCGCTACCGCCCAAATTCTGGACCAAAGGAACGAGTTCTCCAAGGAGTGGAAGATTGTCCCATCCGAAGACATTTGCAAACAAAGAATAGAGGCCCAAAAGGCCAACAAAGAACAACGTGAGAATCACGCGACTTGATGTTGGTTCTCCTGTTCCGACGGTTGTATCTGGAAGGGTTGTGGAATTTGACACGGGCCTCACCTCAAATTGACCCCATAGGGGTCATTCCTCCGACTTGCCGGGCGGTCATAAACGTTCACCATCATAGGTCAAGGAAAAGGGGCACCTGCGGGCAATGAATTCACGGTGAGCGCAGTGTCTCAAGAGTTGGGGCTCGACGAGGTTTTGAGAGCCCTAATGGAAGTGGGAGTTGGCGCTCAAGCATCAACTCAGTCTCCCATTTTTTCTGACAGCCACACGCTAACCCTTCAAATTCCAAGAGGCTCCCTGAAACTGCATAGCGTTCAATCGCTGCAACAACTTCTCCATCACACGAGCCACAATTGTGTGAGCCTCGGATCTTTCCTCCGGCAGTAGGGTGGACGATAAGACGTGAAACTTGGTCTGCTTCTCCGTTCATTCCGCCTTTGGGATGGATGAAGGGGTGTGCTCGTTGAATCATGGCGACAAGCGACCAAAGCCAGGGTGGGCGGTATTCATTGTGGCGATGCAAGCGGTCGATTACGGTGCCTCGTTGAATGTTCATCGGATTGACGGAGATTTCATCAGAACGTTCTGCAACGGCTTCAATCCATTTGACACTGTGGTCCAATGCGTCAGCCTCGCTCATGAATGGGGGTTTGAACATAAGGTATGTTTTGACCCTGAGATTAAAGTGTTCAAGATTGGTTACGGCCCGGTCCCAAGAAGACGTTGAGAATCCTTTGTTGACATGGAATCTAAGCACTTCGTCATCATATGCCTCTAACCCAATCGCAACGGTAAACGATGGATTGATGGATGTAGCCCATTCGAGCTTTGATTCAGTCAATTGTTCACAACGACTTTCTACAATCAATTCTTTTCCAAGTTCAGCACAGTCTCTGAGAACTGTTTCTTGGAATTCCACCGGAATTTCTCGGTCTTCAAGTAGTGAACCAGAGGTGTAAACCTTAACCATAGCGTGCTCTTCAAAACCGTTCAATTTCTCTTTTGCATAAGCCCATTGCGAATGGAGGTCCTCGTTGGTAACATCGTCTCTTGTATCGTTAAAGTAACCACAAAAGGTACATCCTGATGACCACCACCAATGACACCCTTTGGTCCGAAGAATGACTGTTGCTGCCGTGCACGGAGTGCCATCGGGCAATGCTTCTGGAGTCGTATATACCGTAGCAGGTTCGCTTGCATCCCACGATTGTTGGCGGGCTTTTGCCCACGGAGTGTTAGCCGGAGCCTTAACCAAATCATGGATGCGCAAGCCCTTCTTTCCTTGACCAAGAAGATGCAAATTGGACGGCTGCGACATGTGCTCCCCTAACCTGCCGTCAGCATTTGAGGTTTCAAACCACCGCAGCGGGCTGAGTAAGGCTATTCTCGAAAAACGAGACCAAATGTCCTCGATATGTTTCCGTTTGAGTCATCATCAACGTCACGTGAGAAAGCACGCCTGGCTCATCACCATCTTGGTGCGAAATTGATGAATGGTCAAACCAGCATTCAACGAAGCCCCCTTCCTTGACATTCTCTTTGGCTGTTTCGCACATTGAATTACCGTGATGAATTTTGATCCGGTAGTCATCGTTTGACTGCGTGATGAACATTGAACGATTTCCAATGTTTTCTGCGCCTGATAACGGTTCAAATTTCACAAGATTATCGCCGGATTGAATCTTACCGGCAAACACTGCTGCATCCTTGAGGAAAGTAGGGAATCCTGCAAACTCTAATTCCTCTGAAATGATTCGGTCCATCGATGAAAACGGAGAATCCAAGAACACTGCCTCAACATCTCGCTCTTGATCAAAAGCGATTGCAGTGGTCCCCGCCCCTAGAGAAATTCCCATGATTCCGATTGAAGGTGCTGGAACGCCTTTCTCTTCTTGGAGCCATGACCAGACAGCAAGAACATCCCGATACTCTCGTTGGCCTGCGGAAACCAATCCATCCTCAACAGTACTGTTGCCGTGGTCTCTTAAATCGAATAGAATAATGTTGAAATCAGCTTGATGAAGCATTGCTGCTGGAATCAAGACTTCATGATTGGCTTTACAAGAACGGATGCCGTGAACGAGGATGACCCAAGGCTGAGATGCATTGGTTTCCATGACCCAGGCAGCCAAGGTGATTGGTTCATCGGGTACGTCAATGGTAGCATTATCCCATTGGTCAAACCAATATGCTTCCATATCGGAGGCAATAGTAGCATTCTTTTCCATAATTCCTTCTTCCAAACCTTCGTCCCAAAGGTGCGGGGTAAAGTTGTCCGGAGTGTTGTA
This sequence comes from Candidatus Poseidoniaceae archaeon, assembly GCA_938084675.1. Lineage (GTDB taxonomy): Archaea > Thermoplasmatota > Poseidoniia > Poseidoniales > Poseidoniaceae > Poseidonia. Next base: position 24,086 of record CALKGM010000011.1, on the reverse strand, counting down.
CGGTGCGTGGTCTGAACATTCAAGATTGCTTGCAGCAGCCTGAGTATAAACCAAACTTCCAAGTTGATAATATACAATCGGCATACTACAGATGAGCAAAATTAGTATTGCTGGGACGCTTCTTTTCCATCGACTCATTCTTCTTCATCCCCTTTAATTCGAAACATCACGGTTGAACCGGCTTGAACAAATGCACCTTTTGGCTGGGATGGATCCTTTGCTTCGGCTGAGATGAGCGTGCATGCATATCGGTTCGCTGGGACGCGAACGTCAACCCGTGAGCCGAGACGAATCATTCCAATGCGTTGGCCCCGTCGAACAGGCGCACCCTCTCCAACCCATGGGATGACCGTGCGTGCTAACGCTCCTGATATTTGCGTCATCTCAATCATCGTATCGTCCTCTAAGCGGTACACGGAACGAACTCGTTCATTGTATTGACTCTCTTTTTTGAACGCGAATGCGAAAGGTCCACGCTTGAGGCCTTTACCGGTACGATGCTCCAATCGTTCTAGTATTCCTTTGCCTGGAGCGCGGTTAACATGAACATCAAGAGGTGACATGAAAACGGCTACTCGGATCACATCGGAGGCCTGCTCGTCTCCCTTCTCCACGGCCTCATAGCGTTGCTCAGTAGCAAAGGTGAGCGGTTCAGCAAGAGGTTGAGGATACCATTCTCCAGTGAGTGAATCAGATTCAATCGGTCCCTGTTCACGTTCAGCATTAGAAGGACGCCGACCCGTTGCTCGCTCTCTGCGAACGAACATGATGTGCCCGTCGGCTGGAGCAACCAAAACCCCCTCTTCCCGAGGTATTGGGCGGTCGGGGTCACGCCAAAAATTGACGAGGAAGGCTGCAAACATCAAACATGAAATTCCAAAAAGTGGAACAAGGCCTAAGATTGGGTCAATAAGGGCTCCGACAAAAAGAGCGCTGACGCCCATTGTTGTCATGATAAATACGGGGCCGTGGCCGCCGTGGGCCAAACCAGCCATGTCAACACCTACTGTCCAGACCAGGGGTCTTCGCCGTCGCCCCAGGATGCTGCAGGAGCTTCGTCATTGGATTCGTCCTCTTCTGATTCTGTTTCTTCTGGTGCCGCTTCTTCTTCTGGTGCTGGTGCTGCTTCTTCTGGTGCTGCTTCAACCACTTCGATTGAGGCTGTTTCTTCAGTAGCTGCTTGTGCTTCCGCATCTTGAGTTGCTTTTTCATCCGAACGTGCTTGAACCATTTCTTCCATGCGGTCATTGAAGGCCCGGGACATGTGTTGTGACTTGCGTTCGGTTTCAACGGCTCGCTCAATCATTTCGTATCGGTCCTTGATGGCCTTGTTCAGATCTTCAAAAATTTGCATGTGAGCAACATACCAGTCATCACGAGATTTCATTTCAGTGACTGCCAAACGCAAATCATTGTCAAGTTCTTCCGCAATTCCGAATACCTTACCCAAGCGGTCTTTCTCACGAGAGTACTTCTCTTCCATTTTGTCAAGTTCAGGTTCCAAGTGTTCAACACGCTTGGATGCCTTTGTTGCCTTCATTTCCAATTCTCGAACTCGAACTTCCTTTTGAGAAATAATTGATTCAAGGGATTCTTTTTCGATTTCTCGGTCAATAATTTCCTTTTCTAGAACTTCAATTTCTGCACGTGCATCGACCAAGTCTTTCTCTTGTGTTTCATACGCTGCAAACAATTTCTGAAGACGGTCTGTCTCAGTTGCAAGAGAGTCTTGCAATTGTTGAATTTGTACCTCTGGCGTGATGGTTCCTTCAGTCATCTTCTCACCCGGAGGCAAGCCTCCATTCTCCCCGAGTCCACTCCTCCCTATCAAGCCGACGCTTGAACGGGTCCAAAAGTACGGGCCTTCCGAGGTTTTTCCTCAACGCAGAGCATCCGTTGCCGCAACAAGCTCTCTGGCAATGCTGACTTCTCCCATAGAATGGCCAGCGTCGGGTACAATCGTCAAGGTGCTGTTTGGTAGAACTTGGTGCAATTCCCATGCACTACGAGCAGGGCAAACAACGTCATATCGCCCTTGAACAATGACCGTTGGAATGGATTCAATAAGAGATACATGGTTCAAGATATGGGCTTCTTCTAGGAAAATACCGTTGATGAAATAATGGCATTCAATGCGGGCAAATGCGACCGCAAAATCAAGGTCTTCTGCCTTTTCAAGATAACTTGGATCTGGGAACAGGCGGCTGGTCGCCATCTCCCAACGCGTCCATTCTTTTGCTGCAGCGCGACGAACTGCTCCCTCCGAACTCGTAAGTCGGGCATAGTAGGCTTTGATCAGGTCGCCCTGCTCCTCTGCAGGAATGTGGTCGCGGTACGGAGCAAATGCGTCGGGGAAGATATGGCTTGCTCCATCTTGATAGAACCACTGGAGTTCACTTTTCCTGCACATGAAAATGCCACGGAGGATCAAACTTTCAACCCGAGTGGGGTGTTCCTGAGCATAAATCAACGAGAGAGTCGAGCCCCAAGACCCTCCAAACACATGCCATGATTCAATTCCCAGGTGTTGCCGCAACGTTTCAATATCCCTCACAGACGCTTGGGTTGTATTGTCTTGTAGTTCAGCATGAGGTGTGGATTGACCGCATCCGCGTTGATCGAATTGAACGATATTGTATGCCTCGGGGTCGAAGTACTGGCGATAGGAAGGCTGACCGCCTCCTCCTGGCCCACCATGGATGACCACAACAGGGATTCCGTCAGCATTACCGCTTGCCTCCCATGCAATAGTATGGAGGTCAGTGACGGAGAGGGTTCCTTTCAGATAGGGCTCACAGGGTGGGTAAAGGACATCGCTGAGGGTGGTAACAGAGTCAAGCATGAACTCCCGAAGGAGAGGTGATGAATGTTCTTTTCGTCATGAACACCTTCAAAGACGGGACTCACCAGACACGGTTCATGGACCAAAGGAAAGCGACCGATGTCTTTCATGAATGGGCAGAAAAAGGCAAAGATGTGGGCATGGAAAAAGGCCATGCTGCAAGTGTAGATGTGATGTTGAACCTCCTCCTGGAAGATGCGTCAAAACCATTCTCTGCCATAGACATTGGTTGCGGCAATGGATGGGTGGTTCGCCAACTTTCCAAGCATCAACACTGCACCACTGCATCCGGAGTTGATGGAGCCACTGCTATGATTGAACGAGCACATGAAATCGACCCAGAGGGCTTGTATCATTACGGACAACTTCCCGAATGGAAGCCTCAGCAACCCGTTGATGTAATTCACAGCATGGAATGCTTGTATTACTTACATCAACCACTGGAATTTCTTCAAATGATTCACGATGATTGGATGAATCCAGCAGGTAAACTTGTGATTGGGATGGACCACTATGAGGAAAATCCAGCAAGCCATGATTGGCCCGATTCACTCAACGTGCACATGACAACCCTCTCAATTCAAACATGGGTGGAAGGAATGCTAAGCGCAGGATTCGAGAATGTAAATGCAATTCAAACCGGAGCAAAGGATGGATGGGCTGGTACACTTGTTCTTTCTGGAACTAAGCCTCAGCGTCATCAATGAAGCCAAGTTGTTCTCCCTTTGGGCCGCACCGACGAACATCGCCTTTGTAGTACGGGCAACCCTGGCACACAGTGGAGCCCGATTCCAATCGTTCTGGTTCCTCACTTCCGTTCGTAAGGTGCATCATTGTCCGCCAGTGAAGGTGTTGTTCAAGGTCAGCCTTTGCAGCCAAAAATTCCTCTTCAGTCATTTGGACGATACGCCCGTTTGCCCCCAGCAAAAGTGCTGGGGGGAGAACACGTCGCTGTTCTTCCTTCGCTTTGAGTTGTTCAATCGCTTCAAGAGCGACGGAATAAAGCGTCAATTGGAGGCGGTGCTCATAGAGAATCTCTGCCTCAGCATCCGTTTGAGGGAATGGGTTCGTAATTTCGGGACCGACCTCTTGCAGTGCGTGACCTTTTTCCGGGAGATCTCGGTTGAACGGAGCCATGCATCCCTTTGTTTTCAGGTCAACAACCTGAAGACATCCTTGCCCGTCTTCGTCAGCGAGTGCCAATACCAAGTCAGCACGTCCGTTAAAATTCATATCAACTCGCTCAACAGTGGCTTGCTCAACGGGGCCGTTAGGAGAAAAACGACTGCGCTTGAACGAATCAACTAAAACCGGATACGAATGGATGAACGGAAGCTCGGTTCGGACTGCTTCAACGATGAATCCGTGGAGAGGTTCTCCGGCTACCCATCGTCCAAGAAGGCCCGTGTCAATGAGAGAACTGAGGTGAAGCATCCGTTCCCTCCACCGGTATTCTGTACTGTCTTTACGTTGAGTTTCCCCGTATCCAAATTCAGCCATGACTCTTCCAACTGTTGTTTCGGAGGCAAGAGTCCCATCGTTTTCATGATGCCAGTCACGAGGTAATGTTGGAGTATCCTTTGAGAATTGGAGGGGATTACGAAGTCCTATCTCAACGATGCGGTGCATCATCAATCCAAATTCTGTTGGCAAAGGCCAGCGCTTTTGTTTGGGTTTCGTAAGGCCATTTGGAATGTTAAACGGTTCAGAGGCCCAGCCCTTCATATGCTCAAGCCAATACCTGCGAGGACAAGCCTCTGTAGCATCTAAATGGTGGGCTGCGCCTTTGATTGTCTCTCGAAGAGGCTGGAGGATGACATCATTATCGCTCTCGTTCAAGGTTGATTGGTCAAGATGTGCCTCCAGCATACGAAGACGTTGTTGAGGAGATGGCGGGGTCGTTTGGTGGAAGCAGTCAGGGTGATGATAAAGTCGCATTCCAGATACCCCATTTTCACCAAGAGGGTTGTTGGTCAGGAGCAGGGCTGGATTGAGGGCAACGGGTACTTTGGATGAGGCATATGGGGGAAGTGAAGAGGCTCCGTAGTCTCCAGAAAGAAGCCACGGGCTATGTTCATCGCCTGCTCGCCAAGATGCTCTGCGTAATCCTTCAACCCACATCCGCCCCATGGTTCTCGGGTCGGGTTTTATCACCAAGGAAAGTGCTCCTGTTTCAACATCAAATGTCGAGGTGCTGCTCGGCCTACCGGTAATGATGAGGCGGTCCTTTACCCGGGTGAGTGCAACATAGAATTTTCTTCTCAATTCTGCCTTATCTTGCGCCGTGTTCATCTCACTTGCAAATGCCCAAAGTCCGTCAACAGGACGCTCGTGAGCATGCCAGGGTTGGATTCTTCCTGCCACGACTTGAGGCGTAACCAATACATTGTCCTTAACCGAAGTCGTGACATCAGCCATGCCCGCTGTAAAGATGCCCGATACTGCTACAACGGGGGCTTGAAGGCCCTTAGCACCGTGTATCGTCATAATTTGTACGGCTGCTTTGGTTGGCTTACTGATGGCTTGCGGACCTCTCTTTTCAAGACCAATCAATTCGTTCAAACGACGGTAAATTGCCGTGACTGAGTGACCGGTTTCATTTCCGATGCTGTGAATCATACCAAGCCAAGCCTCTGCATGTTGACGTTGGGAATCATCGCTAAAGGCAACAAGAAGGTCAGAATGGTCGAGCACTGCGTCCATCACGTCATAAATAGCTCCCAAAGAGGCGAGATGGTGAAGGTGCTGAAGAAGGGCTCCAATGGCATCGTTCGGTGCATGTCCAAGAAGAGCGTCCCATGCAGTATGCTCATCAGCAAGCCGGTAAAATGCGGCATGGACTTGTGATTCATTCATTCCAACAACAGCGGAGCGAGCCAATTCAATACCTGCTTTTCTGGAATATGGGTGTGCAAGAAGTTCCAACACCGCCATCAATGGCTGAACAACGGGCTGCATAAGCAACAATCCTTGTCGGTCAGCCATGACAGGAATGCCTCGCGCACGCAGTCGTTCAAGCAGGTCGGGGAGATGTCTGCGGGAGTTGATCAAAATCATAACATCCTCAGGACGGACCTCTGGTCCTGCCTCTGCTACCTCTTCCCATACTGCGTCAACTGAATTCCAAACGCGGGAACCTTCTCCATTGAGCAGCGAATGGAGACGTGTTGCAAGCAATTCATGTTCAAGTTGAACATTGGAAGCATTTGGATTCTCAAAGGTGTTGAGCGGGACATCTAGGTCATAGGAAGCGTGTTGAAGCGCCCCCTGAATGGGAAGAAGCCACTCTAATACGCCCTGCTCTTCCGTTGCTCTCGCGGGGTGTAAACGCTGGGCTTCAGCATGCCAATCTCCTGGCAATGCATGGTGACGAGGTGAAAAAACCTCATCAAAGATATCGTTCATGGATTCCATCAAATTAGGACGGGTCCGGTGGTTTGAGGTGAGGTCAATGTGCCCTTCTTGTCTTCGCTCAAGGCGTTCACCTGTGATGGTTGATGTGGTCTCGCCATCTTCCCAGGCATACGAGACATAGCTGTGCGGGGCTGATGTCTCGGCCCCATGGTCATTGGTGTATGAGCCAGTTTCTCCTCCAGCGCCGACCGGGCGCGGGTCTCGTCCTTCGCCATCTTTGCGTAAATGAAGAAGACTGGATTCATCGGCTTCAATTCTATTGCAATCTCGTACGGCAGCAACCGCTCTTCGCATGACTGAGACCTCTGCTTGTCTGAAGCGATAGATACTTTGTTTCATGTCCCCGACAATGCAAACCGTCGGGTCCCAGTACCCTTTAGGTCGCAGGGGGTCATCAGCATGGCGTGATCTCCGACCCCATAGCCGTGCTAATAATCGGTAATGTGAAGGGTTCGTGTCCTGATATTCATCGATGATGAACGCACGGAATTGGCGCCGCAGTTCTCCCAAAACTGCAAACCGACGATGGAGGTCTTCTTGAAGCTCGGATTGGTCGTTGAGTAACGTTAGTGCTCTAGAGATGTGTTCGTCACTCCATGGATTATCGCCCAATCCGTCCAATGCATCGATTACCTCTGGAGGGTAACGGTGTCGGCAGACATCTGGGCAGCGGGCGAGAAGAAGGTCGGCGGCAAAGCGTTGAATGTCATCGAAGTCATGCATTCCTTCCAGTGACTTTCTACGAGCAAGAATTTGATGGCATCCGCGGTGAACGGTGATGAGGTCGCTTAGGATTTCCATCTGCAGATCTGCTGAAACATAGGTTCCTCCTTCAACAGGCGTCGGTCCGATGGAAGGGGGAAGGGGGACCAAACGAAGAGGAGAGTCCAGTGGCATTCCATCATAGCCGTCACCGGGGTTGAGGAGGAAGGCCGATTCAGCCAAGAGCCGAATTAAGATACCAAGGGGCGACTGCAATTCTTGTTTCAGGTCACCTTGTAAGGATACACTATTAGCGAATAACGCGTCCTTGTCGGTTCCTTTCATGCCCTTTACCTTTCCTTTTGCAAGCAAACCGCCCTGCCATTTGTCCGTTGAGGGAAGATTGTTTCGGGGGAAAAATGTGGGAGGGGTTTTGCTTAATGCAGATGAACCAGCCAATCCAATCATAGCTTTCCACATCCAAACCAGTTGGTCGGCAGGCCGTTCAGGAAGTGGGCTACTGACAAGACGAGCGAGATGATTGAAGCGAGTGAGAACGGTGTCGTGTTCTTCTTCAATCGGTTCGCTGCATTGCCCTGTATGGGGGAGGAACAGCCCTACCCAGTCGCGAAGGAGTGGGGCAAATCTATTGATGAAACCGGGGAGTTCTGAAGCGATGGGTTGCGCAACCATGTCCAAGAGAAGCGAAACCGGAGCTGGGCCTCGACCGTTCCAAGAGAGTCCCAAATCTTGAGCGCGTTGAATCATTGAGCGATGAGATTGTTCAACGAATAGAGAGGTGTTGAGAAGCCCATTGAGAACCACTTCTGCGGGCTCCTGCCCGCCTAATCGCGTAACCAATCTGTTTCGAGACTGAATGAATTCATGTTGATGGCTAAGTACTCCAGCATCCGATGCGTCGTCGGTTGTCCGTATTCGCCAAACAGCATGCATTGTATCACGAAGCATGAGTGGTGCGCGCTCTTCGGGAACTTGATCGCTTGCTGAATGGAGTGTGACGGTGTCAATGTATGGCCGTACCAATCGATGAAGGAAGGCATCAATAGTTGAGATGGGAGCCTCATCAAGACTTGAAAGGAGCATCTCAACATCAGCGTCATCACGAAGTCTTGGATCAAATATTCCTTCAATGTCTTCTTCCTTCGGAGGCTGAGCCCGACTTTGAGCAAGACGGTGGCGTATTCTTGCCTTGAGTTCAGCCGCAGCTTTCCTGGTGAACGTGATGGCAACAACTTCGGAAGGCAAGAGCCCGTTCCAATCTTCAATCTCAGTTCGCTCTTTCTTCGGAGCCCGTAAAGAACCATGTCCGGAAAGTGGAACGCGTGGCCCCGGAGGAGTCATGTGCGTTGCACGCTGGTCGTTGGCCAGCAAATGCTGAACATATCGCTCAGCCATGACGGTTGTCTTGCCTGTGCCTGCTCCTGCGTCCAAAGCAATATGCTTATCCAAATCAAGACCAAGGCGCTGACTGTTGTTGAAGTTGACCATCAGAATGACCCCCCTGAGAACGACGATACCGAACATGATTGGCGCAGAACGCAGTAGTTGCAATGCGTGCCTGGAGTTGGATTGACTTGCCCGTCGTGAGCTGCTTGTACACCGCGTTGAGCCGCCTTTAATCGCTCATGCATCCATGTCCTAAACGGAGAGCGATGGACACCTTCCCCGCTCATTGGAGGGAAGTGAAGGGGCAAATAACTGGTTGGCTCGCCTAAATGTAATTCATCCATCACAGAGCCAATGTCAGAATCCAACTCGACATAGTGTGCGGTAAATTCACCGATTTCTGTCGCACCGACGCCAATCACTCGGTCTCCCGGGTGAGCGACCTCCCATGCCCTAGCATACAATGCAAGTTGTAATTCTTCAAACAAACAACGAAGATGACGCAGCCTTCTTTGCTTGACTTGTGGGCCGCGAACGGTTTTCAAATCTCTTACGATGACCAGGCGTTTGGCAGCGTAAGGTGAACCGTCAAGAGGTGCTGGCGTCGAATGTTCACTTGATTCGTCTAAAATTCCTAGGTTGGTTAGTGCTTCACGTTGGGCTTTATCCAACACAACCACGTCAACACGATCTGCGTATCCAAACATCTCGAATGATGTCGCTTCACCCTCTTCGTCAGTTGTTTCCAAATTGATGCTTGTTCCCTGGTCAAGGGTCTTCCATTCACAGGCAACTGGTGCTGAATGTTCAAGGGTCAAATCGGATTGATACATTCTGAAAAGACGACCACCCGGAGGAATCTGTTTCCCAGTCTCTTGGTAATCGTTCCATTCTGCTGGAGTGGCGTCAATGAGGTCTCGGGTTCGGTGAACAGAAACTGCGTTGTACCTACCCATCCACTGTGCATGCTCGTTAAGGTGTTCAAGAATCACGTTCCACCCTGCACTTATGTCTCCCATCGGCCCGAGGTGAAGAGGCTCTATCCGCTCAAGGTCTACGCCGCTCACATTGACACCGTGACCTGAAAGGAGAGCGCCCTCAACCTCGTGAGCAAGAATACCACGAATTCTCAAATCAACGTCCTCGGAGACACCTTCGTCTTCGTTTTTAGCATTCAAGAACTGATTCATCCATGCGCTTCTTGGGCAATGAAGCCACTTCTCAAGCCGGCTTGGTGACCAAACCTTGCGAGTCAGCGAAGCATCAATACTGCCAAAGCGATTGTTGAGGGAAAGATCCGTTGGGGCGTAAGCAGGGAGAGGGCGAGGGTCAACACTAAGCGAGACAACCTTGGCCTCCTTGTGGCCAAGGTGTGGCCACTGTGTTGCGCTGACTCCGGGGGCTTTGGCTGAGGCGTGTTCTGGGCGTAACCTCAACGCATCTACTCCGAGGAGGTGAAAACGATGATCCCAAGAAAGCGTCGCGCCTTCAGTGAGTCCTCGCAATGAAGGTTGCCTCTGTTTTCGATCATGTTGAATAGCTCCCTCAAATGCATGAGTTAGCGTTGGCCGATGAATGAGTTGCTCGCGAGGCTGAATGGATTGTTTGAGATCCATGCCGAGTTGTTGCCGGGCATCTCGCGGAAGGTACCCGTTGCGAATTTGGCGTGTTTTTCCCGCTTCTTCTGTAGCCCATGATGATACGGGCGTTAACCAACTTCCCTGCCCGAGTTCGCGTGATTTCCACTCCCAATTTCTTGAGCCTGATGCGCCTTGATAGGTATCTTCAGGTAAGAACGTGGGAGGAGCACGCATGCTATCCCATTCACCTGAGCGTCGTACATCAGACAACCATTCTGCATAAGGGGCACTTGGGCCCCCTCCATCTTCGGGGCTGGAATCAAACATAACGATGCACGGGGCCGCATTGAGGAGATGGCGTAGATGGTGACGGCCTTGGCGAATGAGTAAATCTGTTTGAAACATTCCGAGTTCAAGTTGGGCTTTCGCATCCAACCAAGGTATAACTGAGGTTTTCATGGGCCAAGCATCCACATCAAGTCCTGCAAAAATAATCAAATCGGCTTCGAGACCCAGTGCTTCCTTGGGCGTGAGCACTTCAATTCCTGAGGTTTTCATCTTGGTTTGGGAAAGAGAGGTGACCTGGCCGATATAGGTCAGAAGGTCAATGAATTCAGTTCCATCAACCGGGATATGACGCCCTGATTGGGCCATTGAAGATTGAACCTTTTGAATGGATTCTAAAATGGCATGGAAGGTGCCTAGACTACGATTGTAAGGGGCTTGTCTCTGTTCTAGAGCCTCAAAGTCTAACCATTTTACAAATTGTGCCATCCATGCAGGGCCGTTTTTTGGCGATACTGGAAGAGGAAGAACTTCTCCTGTACTGCACCCCTCAACATCGTACCGTAACATGTGCACGTCTTCACCCATGAGCAAGGGCTTCCAAGCATGTAACATACATGATAGCCACCATTGAGTTTCCTCAAGGTCTTGGCTTCGTTGTTTTGGATTGCGATCTGTGGCTGAAGGTTTAGCACGGGAAAGAGCCCCTACCCATCTTGAAATCGCACCTGGACCACCAAGGACGTGGAATTGTTGAGCGATACTTTGGAGCGCTTCACGATGAGGGCGAGGGCGCCATTCTTCTTGTGCTGGATGAACAAGTTCGGGGAACATATCCTCTTTGAGCGGAAGTGAGGTGGAGTCCATTACGGAGTGGAGCGCGTTCATCCCCCACGCACTCATGCCTTGCGACAAACGGGATGCTTGGAGAAGAGCGTGGAAGAGAGGTTGGTCTTCCAACAGTTCGGTAGTTGAATTCCATTGAATACCAAGAGAGCCAAGCGATTGTGCCCAAATATGCTGCCGGTCTCTGGCTGACCCATCAACGATCAGTATTCTACCTTGAGATGAACTACGAAAGTGCTTGACCAATTCAATGGTGGAATTTACAATATGGTCCCTTTCGTCAACCGCCACTCTTGTGAATTGAGTGTCTCTGGATACCCCAATGCTCGATCTCCAAGAATCTGCGACCCCGCCCCATACCTCGTGAGGAGGCACCCAGGAAGGGAGTGTCTCCTGGGTACAAGGGTACTCATCAACCAGGAAGGCTCCATGGTAACCAAGACGAAATGAGCCCGGATTCAATAACTGGTGGACAGGAGTAAATCGAGAAAGTGAGCATAGAATCGCCCGCTCCATTTCTGTAAAGTCTGGAGCATGGTCGAGGATAATAATGCCATCAATATGGGAGAAATGAAACGGTGCAGTCGTGGCGGAATCAAGCGCTTGTAAAACATGTTTTGGGAGCAAGACTGGAAGCGTGCCTCCGTGTTCCTTTTCAAACGCAAGCAGGATGGTTTCATAGGTTTCAAGACCAGGGTTGTTCTCCCAACTGAACGGGTCAAGAAGCGAACTCAAGTGAGCATGAAGGCTTTCCAGTCGTTGTGTCTTTTTCATGCCCCAAGGGCCATGTTCGCCACTGTGAAGGAGTGGAAATTTGTACTTCTCACCTGCATCTGTACACATTCTATGAATCCCGATGAACGATGAGGCTTCGTCATCGAGCAGGACAGGGAGGCGGAAATCAACGTGCAATAACCTGAGAAGTTGATTCATTGTAACATGTTCTTGGGGTTGGGCAACCATGCCTTGTTGACCAAGCATGTCAAGCGTAGCTTTACGATGTTGTTCTGTTGGATGTACGGTCATGATGTTGGACTCTAGAGAATCAGATAAGCCCGAAAACAACCAATCGGGAGCGCCTTGCCCAGGGGGTATGAACTCTGATGTGATGGCATAATCTCCCACGACCGATTCCCCCGCAGAGAAGGTGTTGGTGACCCTTATTGAAGGTGGCGAGATAAATCACTACCGATTGAGTCGCATGACTACTATCTTGAAGGATTCATGTTTTAGCATCGTGATTCTCAGGGCGGAGAGGCGGAGATGGATTTGTTCGGGATTTTATCATTCATTTTGAGCCCATAGAGTTTTTATTATGTCAATCTGTTCTGCCATCAAGGCGCAATCTTTATATAGTGCTTGCCTCAATATGAATATGTCTTGATGTGAAGTGGGCAATTAGGCGGGGAAAGAAATCCCGTTCTTTATAACCCCTTGAGGTCATGTATTAGAGGAAGTGAGCAAAAATGAGCGAAAATATGGAATGTGAAGAATGCTGTGGAACAAAATTTACGATTGACCAAGCTCGAGCTGAGCGAGTATGCGATGGCTGTGGGTTGGTCGACCCGCATTACACCACCGATGCTGACACCAACAGTTCAATTGGATTGGGTGACACTCGCCAGACCGAATCCTTGGATGTCTTCGCAAACAATCCAAATGCTGCTCAAGGGGGGCGCATGAATCCTTTCGGGGACCGTACCGATTACTCTGGGAACCGCCTTACTTCGTCTCAACGCCGCATGTTTATTCGTTTGAGCCGTGCTGACCGCTCAAGTCAACGCGAAAAGGACCCGATGTGCCGTGAAGTGAAGCAAACCATGGCTCGTATGTTTGGCGATAATGTCGCACGGGCCACCACCCATTTGGCCGATGCTGCATGTCGAAAGTTGACCCCTGACCAAGAAGCTGTACGCAAGACGCTCACTTCTGGAGAGAATTCGGCTTTGAGTTGTCCAAAAACCTCCATCACCCGAAAAGAGAAAGGAGTCCGTGGTGAAAGCCATCAAGACAATCTCCAAATCATTGCCTTGGCCATCGCTTCACTCTCTCATGAGTGGCTCAACACTCCTGCTTTCAACCACCAGATTGTCATGGCTGAATATGGTATCTCCGAGGTCCAATTCAAAAATGCAAAGTCTACGATTAGCAAATCCTACAAGGCCCGTTGTCGCCAAGGATGGGCTGCTGCGCCACGTGTTATGGCCCGAGGTGCTCTTCGTGCCGACCAACTTGATATTGCTGCAGAGAACCTTGACCGAGCCCTCTCCGAGAGACTTTCGCCAAGCGACCTTGATGCAGTGACTGGGTACTTCTGGAATACCATGACAGAGTTGAATGAGCCTACCGTCGAAGGGCCTTTGGCCAACGTAGCCATTGGTTATGTGGCTGGTTGTGTCATGTATGCGGCTCTGGACTTGGCTGGACTTAGCCACGGAAATCTTGGCCGAGTGGCTGAAGCCGTGGAGCTCTCTCCTGCTGGCTTGACCAACCGACTCAAGAACATCCAGTCTCAGGTGTCTGCAGGCCAGTTGCCAGAAGCTCGTAGCATGTTTACACTTGATGGAGCCGATGAAGACTCTGGACCATCTCCTTCCAAAGAAGGCGCTGAGGAATGAACCATCTAGAAGTCGGGTTCATATCTTCTTCCTCGCTGGGCATTGCATGCGCCGCGCTCTCGTGATGTTTGCCTCGTTGATGTTTTTCGCATTGTCAGCCCCTGTTGCTCCAGCATTGCCTGCCGAAAGTCTCGACAAGGGCCTGATGTTCGGTGGTCAATGGTCAGAGGCTAACAACACCACTACGGATCTATCAAACCTCACCGACCTTCCTGCTGTCGTAGAAGTCTATACTGCGACGTGGTGCGAGAATTGCGTTGATGTCGAGCATGCCTTGGATGAGGTCCAAGATGCTGGGTTGATAGAACAATATCACATTCATCGTGCAATTGGAGAAACACAAGACCCGTTTGGAAGTGAAGCCCTTGATGCCCGATGGAACGCTAAATACGGCCAAAACGCGCCACCCGCAGTAGTATTCAACGGAACGATGAAGAAATCGGGAAGCGTAACAGACGAAGCATCTTTGGTTGATGAATTCACCACACTAGCGAACAATGACCTCGCCCTGGGCGACGGCTCGACAAGTTTTGGCTGGACCCCGACCACGGCCAGTTCTGGAACAATTACATGGAATCTCAACATTGATGATAGCCATCTAGAAAATTCAACACTCAATGTTACTGCTTGGATTGTAGAAGCAGCAGCTGAATTCGAAGAAGGTTCAAACGGGCTTGGAACCTATCCTCATATTGTCCTTGACATCATTTCTTTGGGAGACGCCCTACAGGGGAGTGTTGCAATACAACTCCCAAATGCTAACGATGGAAATGACCTCCAAGTACACCTCATCTACGAAATCATGCCCGAAAGTGTAGAGCCTGTTGTTGAAGAAGAGGTCAAGGATGCTGAAGATTCCGAATCGGTACCCTTCCTAACCACCTTGGCTACAGCAACCACTCTGTTAGGAGCGGCATGGGCGCATGGGGGCAAAATCAACCAAAGAGATCTCCAAGGCCGTCGTATGCAATGAATTCTTTTTGCTTTCGCGGCTCATCCGTCAGGTCTTCGTGCAGCTGCCACGAAAACCGCTCAAAGGCATCCGGCGCCCGGTCCACATCGGCATAATTCCACCACCTGGGTGGGGCCCCTCGGACGTTCTGTCGGCGCTGACTTTCACCAAGAAGGTCGGTAAGGCGGAGGCGGGCATTTGGACGCGGGTGGTCTCTTCGAAGGTAGTGAGTGTGAGAGGGGCTATCAAAGTCCTTCACATAGCCAAGTATTGATGCCACTTGCTGTACGAAGCGGCGCTCGACCGTATTACGTAGTGTCACCTTAAGTTCAACATTCGCGAATTGAAGCGCATCACCGTAATTGATGGGAATTTGGAAATCGGACCCAAGAGGCTGGGACGTGAGGACACTCCATATTCGAGAATACACTTCACACCAGCGACGTTCCCCATCGCGTATGTCACCAATTTCATGGATGTCGTCCCTCCTCCTCGGCATAACTGCGTGCCGGCGATGGTGAAGGTGCCTTCTGAAATCTCCGTACCTGAGGGCTCGGGCTTCGGCTGATGTATGATGGACTGCATGAAGTCTGTAGGGTTTGACAGTTCCTGCCCATCGTTGAACTACCTTTTCAATTGGGAATGAACCAAACTCTTCAAAATGCTCCCTAAAGATCTCATTCCATTCGATATTTCGGATTTCTTCTGTTCGTCCACTGCGGCGGAATTGACGTTGCAAAAGGCCGTGAAAGCCTCTGTTACCACGTTCCGGTTCAGGATTGAAACGGGCATCGGATTCATCATACCAAGGATGAGCAAGGTAGCCGTGTTGGTGATGCATCAATTCCTTGAGTGCTTCTTGATTGAGCGAGGATACCCATTCATGTGGAACTGGCCGTAGAAAACCAAACGGAGGATGAGTGCGGATGAGGTCATTCAAACTGTCAATGTTGAGGGTCGCAGCCGTGTCGTTGTACATGGAGAGAATAACAGAGCCCATGGTGTCTCCAAGAGGGACTGTGGAATGGTACTGGCCGTTGTGAATACAAATCGCATGCTTGTGTTCCCGACCCAAGTTACTGAGGTGAGAAATCAAATATGGAGCGCCATGTTGTCCCTTCGTCACATTAATTTGGTAACAGTGACCCAATTTCCCAACAACAAGCGCTGTAGAATTTTTCACATATACTCGGTCTGTGAGACCGTTTAAAATCCCATGACAAAATTCCAAAGAGCGAATCATCTGAGCAGTTGGAGTATCGGTTTTGAGGTATACGTGGGACCAATTGTGCTGAAGACCGAGAAGGATTTTTCCAGCATCTGAATTCAAAGGAGACAAAGCAAGCGATACGAGAATCGCCAGATGTACCGGTTGACGTGGAATTTGGACGAGGCGGGTTCTCCCCGTATGGCTGCGGACGCGTAGGGAAATATGTTTTTCTGAAATTCGAAGAGGCCAATCCAAAGTTGTCGCTGGAATCTCAAACTCTTGAGAATCCCTCCAATGTTTCATCCATGGGGTGTCGTAACAGTCAAACAAACCTCGGGGATGATGAGAGAATGCTTTACGGAGATCTTCCATATTGCTTCGGCCTCCGTTTCTGATCAGTTCACTGCGTACATCGAAAGCCCACGAAATGAACCCCGCCTTTCCAGAGTGCGTGGTTTGCTTTAACCGGTCAATCTTGACCTTGGTGGAAAGCCAAGCAAGCATAGATGCCATCGGGCGTGAATTTGAATCTCCATTCCTGAATCCGTAATACATTGCCCGAACATCTCGCCCGTCCTGTGGTCTGTTCGTTAACGGAGTACTACAAGAAAGCCCGACGATGAGTTTCGCAAGATCCCAACCTCTCCGGAGCTCCCTATCTGTGATGATAGGGAAAAGGGAGCGAGTGCTAATGACCGATGGAAGTTCGACATCGTCAAGGTACTGGCGGCCCTCCATTATTCTGAAGTATGAACCATCTTGAAATTCAATTCCCTGAGCCAGCCATCTGTTTTGGGCACTCGATAACGCATTCCCCTGACTGATAGCAGTTCCAAGTTCCTGAAATTCATCATCACTGCAAGGAAGGCCGGCAATTGGGTCAAGTGTTTCGTGTTCTAATTTTGCCCAATTTGCGTGTTCACTATCACCGAGTGAGGCGGCCAGTCGCTTCCAGCGGCCCGAAGCGTGGACTGATGGCCCCCCAAACAGGGCAATAGAACGCTCATGCTCGGTAGGAGTAAGAGGGACTGACCATCCTTCTCTTGGATTAAAGTCAATCATTGATTGACACCAATCACAAACGATTTCTGGTTCGTTCGAAGCCAAATTATACTTGCAGTCGATGTAAGAAGAGTGCGAACTCATACCCCATAAAAACGGCGACCTGTTATGAAGTCAGCAACTCAGAAAATACGGTTGCAAAGGTCAATAAAACGCTCAACGTCTTCATCCGTGATGTGCAAATGAACAACAATGCGTATGTGTGTTGGAGATACATCGAAGACATCGACGCCATTGTGTTGTAATTCAAGGGCGACTTCATCGGCTGGACGGGCGCACTGAGCATAGACCATGTTGGTCTGTACCGTTGTCAAATCAACTGAAAAGGCATCCATTGAATCGAGTGCTTGCGCAATGGTTTTCGCCCGCTGATGGTCTTCTTCCAGCCGGTGTACATGATGGTCAAGAGCGTACATGCCGGCAGCCGCGAGGATCCCCGCTTGCCGCCACCCTCCACCAAACAGTTTGCGCCAGCGATGTGCTCGTCCAATGAAGGCTGATGTACCTACCAAGACCGACCCCACCGGGGCCCCAAGACCTTTGGAAAGGCAAATTGATACCGAGTCGTAATGCTTGCACATGGTCGCTACATCAACGCCTGTTGCAATTGCTGCGTTGAAGATGCGTGCGCCGTCGATATGTGTTTTACAATCGTTGTCCTTAGCAACCGCAGCAATTTTGTCAAAGACCTCTTGGTCGTAACAGGAGCCCCCGCCAAGGTTTGTCGTGTTCTCAATGCAAACCAAACTGCCGTTAGGATAGTGGCTGCCTGAACCTTCTGCTTTTCGTATGGCCTTCTGAACTTGCTCTGGAGTCATCAAACTCTTTTCTCCGTCAACCAGAGCGATAGAGGCTCCGCAGAGTGCTGCGTATCCGCCGCCTTCATACCGGTAGATATGTGCGGTTTTATCGCAAACAATCTCGTCACCTGGAACGGTGTGTGTCCTCAATGCAATGGCGTTTGACATCGTCCCTGAAGGTACAAAAAGTGCGGCTTCCTTCCCAAACATCTTCGCTACTCGGTCCTGAAGGGCGATGACAGTTGGGTCGTCGCCCAGAACATCGTCACCTACAGGGGCTGCCATCATTGCTTCTCGCATGGCTTGGGTTGGTTGAGTGACCGTGTCTGAACGGAAATCAATGCGGTCTGAAGCGTACTCGCGCATGATTCATCCTCCACGCTCTCCTTCATCAATGCCTTGGAGTATCACAAGAGCTTGAGATGGCCGGTAATTTTGTCGAGGTGTTCCTCGTCAAATGGCCCGAGTGCAAGAACCGTTTGAGAGCCGCTAGGGATCTGAGTATGACCGGCGTCTCGCACGATATGATGGGGAATGTGCTCTCGGTTTGCAGCATCAATGAGTTCGGAAAAAACTGCCTCATCCTTACCTTTCAAACAAATTTTCTTTTGTCCGCTTGCCAGCCAAGCATCGAGATGTCCTGGATGTGTTGCTCCTACGCGGAGAAACGATTCTACTGCGGCGTGTCCCACTTGGGCTGCTATCTTTCCTTTGCCCATTTTCAGGGATTGATTTACAACACAGACGAGTTTCATGTTCCCGCTTACAGCCCGACCGTTCGCTTTTGGAGCAGTCATTCGGTGAATGAACGAACGTAGTCCCATAGTTTCACCATCAAAGTGTAGAGAGCCCGCCCGTAATCAAGTCCAATGACCTGCGCGGTGCTGGCCCAATCCCAAGGACTGTTATCGTTCCCGCCGGAACTTCGGTATGCCCAGCATCTTGTACCAGGTAGTAGGATAAATTTGCTTCCTGTGCTTCATTCGCGAGTCGGTGTAAGGAAGGCAGGTCGTCAGCGACCAGGCAGATCTTCCGCGCCCCAGCCCTTCGCCAACGTTCCATGAGTCGGGCGTGCTGACGACGTGCTAGAAAGGCACATTGGACTGCTGCATGGGCGCATTGGACTGCTGTTTTACCAGCGGAAAGCGAGAGGTCGCCCCGAACGATCAACGCCATGGATGGTGCATCATCCCTCGACGACATAGTCTTCGACCACCGATTGTTCCAATTCTTCTAACGAGTCAATGGATTCCAAGGCGCGGAAGACAACATGTCCGAACCAGACTGCAAAGGTGAGATTTCCCAAGGCGTGTAGGATATCAAATGGAATCCCATGTGCAAGGTAAACTGCAAAATCAGAAAGGGTCGTTGTGGATGTGATGATGGAAAGTGAAGCGATGAAATCGAACATGAACGCCGAGCAGATTGCTGCAACATAAAACTGGCCTGAGCGGAATTTATCCGCAGTTCCAAACTTCAACTGCGAGCCGAGAATCGCCACTGCGCTCCATCCAAAGGCTTGGAATACCGTCCACCAACCATCTCCAATCAGAAGATTCGATAACAACGTGACCAGGACGGCGAAGGCAACTCCACGACGAGCACCTAATTGTGCGCCTACAAGGAGAGCAGCCACTGTCACAGGCTGTACGTTAGGAACAGGCTGAAGAAGAACCCGTAGAGCAGTCACAGCAGCAACGAAGGTTGCCAGAAGGTAGACATCATGTCGGGACGTTCGTGGTGCAGTTACAAGAAGAGCGAAGGCAAGGCCTACGAGTAGCACGTCAATGACCATGTCCGCAAACGGAGTCAGTTCGGGTCCGTGGACACCAAAGGCTTGGAACATATTCTACCCGAAAGGGCGTTCCTCCTTGAGCCTACCGACGAACTAGGCGCCAATGCAAGACGATGGAGTCCGATACAGACTGGCGGTCGGAAGATTGTCCAGCGCGTTCTCCATTTAGGAAATACTCCCACCCGGAACCCTCTTCTCCGTTAATTGAAACGACATAGGAGCCAAGTTCTGTAGATTCAACATTCACCTCCCATGATGCTTCATCGGCCGCTGCAAGTGTAAGGTCAAGAGCTGTTTCATAGCCATCCAAGCCCCCGATTACCTGCTGTTCACCATCAATTTCGATAATCACGACTTGAGTTTCACGCCAAGATTCTGGCCACGTTTCGTTCCAAATCTCTGAGGTATCGGTTTGGCTGTTTTCTATCAAGGATTGCGACCATCTTGAAGAGAGGTCAGGAGTAATCGCGAGGGTCGAAACAAGAAGAACGAGCATGACAAGTCTCCACCCCCATTGATGACGATTGATGGATGAGGCATAGGCGCCAATTGAAAGAAGAGAAATCAATACTATGGCCCCTCCAAACGGGACCCAATCGTATGGTTGTGGGTCAGTTGTAACGGAACGTTGTTGAACATACATCATGAGGACACCGGCATCATTTCCCATCACCATTCTGTTTTCCCCAAAAGACGGGGCTGCTGTTCCGTAACCGTCATGCGGCGTTGAAAAATTGACTGTGGAGGCGATGGTACCGTTCTCGGTGAGGGTTGTAACGGCCCATTTGCCATTGGGTTGATTCACAGGATACCATACCGCTTGGGCGCTCGCCCAAACCAGTTCCCCGTTGGTCGTAGTCGGATGCTCTGAAACAAGGGTGCAGTTGCGTTCACAGTCAAAAATTGAGAGGGAAGAACTGTCCCCCGCCACCACATACCGTTCATTGGAAACCGGCATGGCTGGTGAGGCGCCTCCTTGGTGAATTGTCACTACACTGTTGTTCGTAGCATTCAGCAAATGGATGGTGCTCGTTGCCCCTCTCTGGACATGAACAAAAATTCCCGATGATGTTTGGATTGGTGCATGGCGGATTGAACCGCCCAAATCTGCAACCAACGTCGATGTTCCATCGCGTGATACTTTCCAGATGTTTCCAGATTCATCTCCCTGCCAAAATGCATCGTCAGTGGTCAAAATTCCATTACGCCAGCCCAGCCCCAGTTCAACCTCGAAATCCAATTCACCGTTTGAAATGCAGACGCGCATCATGCCGGTCCGCGTCGGGACGACCAAATGGTCGCCATCTTGAGCGATTGCTCCGGTAATGCCCCAGCCCTGTGTTGCTGAAGTTCGGTTCCAAAGCGATGTTCCATCATTTGCTCGTAAAACTTCCACTGTGCCATCTGCCCACCCTACTGCCATGAGGTCAGGCCAAGAACCGCAGGGACCTACTCCGCTAGGAATCAGGAAAAGGGGGCTCATATCATGTTGAACGGTTGTTGCACTTGTTCGGTTCCATCGCTCTTCACCTTCGGTTGAGAATGCAAACACTTGTGGCCGCTCTTCTCCGGTCCAAAACCCAGAAGTCCGAACGTAAACGGTGTCATTGTCAATAACCGGGTGGGTGGTGATGTAGCCATCTGCGAGGTCAATCTCCCATTCTAACTTCCATGATTCCGGCGTCATTGCTTGGGCGGGAACAAGAACGCTGAGCGTTGCGAGAAGAAGACACGCAAGGACCGTTCGCCGGACCATACGATCACTCCATGACCGACTGAATGGCGGCGCGTAGTAGAGCACTGACTTCTTTTCCATCTGCACCGCCAGCAGCTTGCATAACGACGCCCATTAGAGGGCCCATGGCGCCCATGCCACGTTCTTTGACAAAGTCAAGACGGTCGGCGATGATCTTGTCAATCACATCTGCAAGTCCACTAACATCTGCTGGAGCAAGTCCGTTGGCCTCACAATACGAATTTAGTGCTTCCATTGATGGATTTTGACCTCCATGAGTTTCAATAACGCCGTCAACATGCTCACGGGAGAGGTGGCCATCTTCTCTCAATTTGAGGACGTTAACGAGAAGAGAGGGGTGTTCCTCGTCATAAACCAAAAGCAGTGAAGCCCATCCCTTTGCGGGTATCCCTTCCGCGTGATTCCAAAACACATCATCCAGTTCTCTAGCAAGCAATTGAGAGGCTTGGTCGTTTGAGATGTCAAACCCGGAGAGTCGTTCCGCTCGTTCGTCATCTGACATGGGAAGGTTATCCAGAATATCGCCCCAATGAGATGCCGTAACGATTTGAGGGGGGACGTCGGTTTCGGGGTACATTCGGGACCGCCCCGGGAGAGGGCGCATTGGGGCAGTGGTTCCGTCTTCAGGAGAGCCTTTCTTTACCACAACGTTTCGAACTTCTTGCGGAATCCGATGCCAAGCAAGGCGGGCTCGGTTTAATGCGGCTTCAAGTGCTAGTTCAGCCTGCCAGAGAGGAGCACAGCACAGCACATATCCATCCATTTCGTTCAAATCCAACGCTGTACGAACATTGTTGATTTCTTCTTCTGTGATGCCGTAGGCTGGAAGTTCGTCGGCATGAAAAATCCCCTTGACTCCTGCGAGTTTTGCTGCTCCCGCGAGTTCCCGACCCAATCGTGGAAGTTGAGCGCCATTGTGATCTGCTGCCTTGACACCCAATTTTCCTTTGAGCCCGGGAAGGGGTAGGGCAATCATGCGTGAGCCGCTGCTCAGTCCCTCTTGAATCATCTTTGAATCGCACGCAGAGAAAGAATCGGTAACGTCGTGTGAAACCCATGGAAGTGCTTCTTCAACACGTTCGGCAACTTGCCGCTCAACATCTGGAACGTCCTCATCCCGATGCGATGGAAGTGCAGGCAAGTCCAAATTGGCTCTCAAGTCATTTGCAAGACGATAAAAGTGGAGTTGGCGGGCCATTTCTAATCGGATGATTCTGGGAATCCAATCCAAATCCTGACAGCCTTTGATTTCAACTCGGTCTCCTGCGCCAATAGAGACATTCAGGTCTTGGCGAATACTTCCAAGTCCGCGACGAACTCTCCGGGTTTGGCGGAGAACTCGTCCGAGGGCAATGGCCGTGGATTTGGCATGTTCTGGGGTTTGAACGTCAGGGGATGTTGCAATCTCGATCAGGGGCAATCCCAATCGGTCGAGATTGTAGAGAACTTGTTGGCCCCCAGGGACATCAATTGTATCCAATTTCCGAGCACTGTCTTCTTCTAAACAAAGGACATCAACGCCTACTGGACCTTCTACAGTTTGTAAAACACCGCCTGTAGCAATCAGTGAAGTACGCTGAAAACCACTGGTGTTAGAGCCGTCAACGACGGTTTTTCGCATGGTTTGAATCAGTGAAACGGGGTTGGCATTGAGTAACGCAGCGACGGTAAGTGAAATATCAACTGCATCGTCGTCAAGGTCTACAGGTGGTTGCTCATCAAGTTCAATCAACCCTGCATTGGGTGATTGGGCATAAATGAACGAGCGGTTTCGCTTTGCTTCAAAGCGTGCGGCAATGTCAATGGCTCCACCTTCTCCGCGAGATGCGCGTAATTTCCGAGTATAGCGGGGCCAATGGTCCGGGACAGTTTCAATCGTAACATCGTAGAGTTCACCTGTTTGACGGGAGTGAAGTTTTCCGGTCGCTAATTGCTGATGCACTTCGAGACCGCACATAAAGCCAATTTGGACAGGGTCCAACAGGTCGGAGCGGTCTACATCACCTTCGGGTTCACCGGCCATGAACCTGCGACGGGCTCACCCTTCATGAGCACCACCCTCAATTGGCGTCAAACCACTTGCAGGGTCTCGTATCCTGAAGGGCGCATCATTCGACCTTCCCGGCATAGTTTGTCAATGATGTCTTCGGCTTTACCACGGTTGATATCGTTGCGTTCAGCCTCTGTTAATACCTCCAGTAAATTAGCAGAGCCCCCGGATTCGTTCTGTAAGGTTGACACCAAGTCAAGAATGATTTTCTCTTGATTTCGGACCGTCCCTTTCTTTCCAGATTGCATGGTCGTCTCGTCGAAATGTTCGCCCATCAAATCGTGGCGCCAAGTCTTCGTGAGGAGGATTGCACGCTCTGCATCCTCAAGATTTGCATCTTGTGAAAGACGAATACGGGCGCTCGCTTCTGAAAGGCGTGAAAGGGCTTCAAGGGAACGAGCAGTGATGGCTACGCTGTCGGTAGATTCTCCGCCAGTTTTGCGAGTTTCAACGTAATAGGCGACAATAGCTTCCTGTGCATCCTCCGTAAGTTTAGGGTGAATGTTCCGCTTGGAGTAGGCAATGTATTTCCGGAGGATTTCACGAGGTAAGATATCATAATCCTGATTCTTTTTCTTGCTGACCTTTTGGGTTAATGCAGTGGGCCGAGACGGGTCGGGTAGCGAGCCTTCGTTGACCAATAATTCGCTACTACCTTTCATCCGGTTTGCAATGATGTGCTGGGCAATCTTCTGGTCGTTATCTCCATCTGGCGTGTCAGTAATGAGCCATATGATGTCAAAACGAGAAACCAACGGTGGCGCAAG
>CALKGM010000010.1 GCA_938084675.1 Candidatus Poseidoniaceae archaeon | reverse complement strand
AACAGACCAGAATTGGCCGCCATCACCTTCGAAAGGCACCAACACGCAAACAGCGCCAGAGTCCTGTCCTGGGTTGTCACAGGTAACAGGTGCAGCGTTGTCAACTTCAATTTGGACCTTTAGGTTGGCCCAGTTGATGTTTTCTCCCTTGGTCATTGACATGCGGATAAGATTGTCAGTGGTTCCATCAGATGGTGCACCACTGGCGTCCTCTCCGTCAAAGACGTACAAGGTCAGGTTTCCGTCGGTGTTGCCTTCAGCAAGGGAGCTAGCCCATACGTACAGCACACCAGCCAGCACAACAGTGATTGCGACCATCAAGATGGTAGCGATAACTGGGCTGACAGCCTCTTCATTTCGGTTTTCGTTTTTCATATTTTTGTCCTCCTTCCCCTTTCGGGGGGTAGGTCTACCACAGCCGTCGTCATATTAAACGATATTGTCTATTTAATTCGCGTAGAAGGCCAAAAATAGCGAAAAAGGGGGTTTCTTCAAATGTTACTTTTTCGCATATCCGCGCCAAGCGAGTGGAGCATAGGATTTGTAAGGCTTTGATTTCCGCGAAAATAACCAAACCAGCCTGACGGCTCTTGAGGAAGTAAAGGTGAACAGGGTGAGAGAAACGCAGAGGGGATGGGATGCACTCAAACGAGAACTTCAACAGCCCTGTTCATGTAAGCCCATGTTTTCACGGTTTATATTGGTTTTTGAGGGGGAATCCGTGATTTAAACGTCATTCTACGGTCAAAATCTCTGGTCCACCCGATGTAACATGCACCGTGTGTTCGAATTGAGCAATGTTACCACCGTCTTTGCAACGGAGCACATGATAGGTTTCCAAGAAGCGTATGCTGATCAATTTCTTGACGAGTGCATTCCACTTGCTTTGGAGGCTGGCTTCATCTGCATCAGGGAAGGGTTTCTTGAGCATAGGGAAGGCCCATCGTTCAGCAAAAGGAAGAGTTGAGTAACGCTCCTCAAGATTCCGAGCCATTTGGGCACCAAGCGGCTTAAGCTGATTTTTCGCCCTCGCTTTCTTAGACGTAGTAAGTCCGGTTACGCGATAAATGTTTGAAGAATGAGGAGAGCCAATGTTCTCAATCATACCTGAAGAACCCGTGGTATTGAACGGCTCTACGGCGTAAATGGAACCCTCTTCGACTACTCCCCTGAATCCTTGATTGTCTTTGCCACAAGCATATGACGGGACGGAAACCCCTGCGTGAAGTTCCCAGGGCTTGAGTTGGTGGCCACATAGATTGCGAATTGGCTGGAATCCTGCGTCAAGAGAAGGCTGGGCAGCAGCTTGTCCAACTTTGTACCAGGGAGTTCCAGGATGAAGCATCTCAACTGCTGCGTCACGAGCCTCTTTTGCGGCTTTGATTTGTTCAGTGTGGTTGTTTGAATTTCCAATTTCCATGGTCAAAGCGTTGTCGCCAATGTGTCCTTTGATGTGAACTCCAAAATCAATTTTGACCAAATCACCTTTTGACAAAACATTGTCGTTATCCCATCCGTCAACGCCATCAATCAAGTGATTCGTGGTGAAGTGTGCCGCCATGTCATTCACAGCAATTGTTGCTGGAAATGCAGGCTTTCCACCGTGGCGATGAATGAAGCGTTCTGCAGATTCAATGATTTCGTGGAAGGTTTTACCAGGTTGTAATTCAAGTTTCATGGCTTCCAAGGTTCGGCGAGCAACATGGCCTGCATCCCGCCAATACTTCAGTTGCGATTCTTCCACCATTCAACCACTTCATGTCTAGGTACAATGCCCTCTCTCATAACAGTTACCACCCGACCAGCATCTCCGCCATCTGTTATTTTGATGATTGTACTGCCCAAACCCCCTGGACAATCCCCCTCAAGAATTGCGTACGGCATGAGTCCAAGTTCAGCTCCTGCATCTTGTGATGTCAGCTGGGGTTCATCACCTGATTCGTTCGCACTGGTAGCCGTAATCGGACCTACGGCAGCAACCAATTCACGAGCGATTGGGTTCGCAAGACACCGAACTGCCACAAATGAACCACCGAGGCGGTCGTCTAAAGGGGTCTGTGCTGGGAGAATAAAGGTCAGCCCTCCCTTCGGAAAAGAGGCTTCCAATTCCCTAATCTCGGCATCAACATAAACGAGTGTTGAGGCTTGTTCTAGAGAAAGAACTCCAAGGCTGACGGGTTTGTCTCGAGGTCTGTTTTTGAGAGCAAAAAGAGCATCCAAACCTTCCGCCGTAGGCATACATGCCAATCCAGGAAGAGTACTGGTGGGATAAGCAACGACACCGTTGTTACGAAGATGATGAAGCGTTTGTTCACCGATCATGGAGTTCCCTCACGATAGAGCCCACTGCGTCACGTGAAGATGAGCGACATTCTTTGCTAATTCTCTGTCTTCGGTTTTCACCAACAGTTTCCCACTAGGATAGAGTGTCAAGTCACAAGGGCCTGTAAATGTCCAGCACAACGTTGAACGAACCTCAGCAATGTATCCTGATGCCTCTATTACAGGACCTACAATGTCTAAGTTCACCGACTCAATGCCGTCCGGGACAATTTGCCATGCGGCTTGATTGCCGCAAAGTTCCATTGCAAATCCATCTGACACGTCATCACCTCAGAGCTCATCGGGACGAGACGGGGGGCCGCTAGGAGGGCCGGATGGTGGACCACTCGGAGGGCCGGATGGTGGACCACTCGGAGGGCCGGACGGGGGGCCGCTCGGAGGACCGGACGGGGGGCCGCTAGGAGGGCCGGATGGTGGACCGCTCGGAGGACCGGACGGGGGGCCGCTAGGAGGACCGGACGGGGGACCGCTCGGAGGACCGGACGGTGGGCCGGACGGTGGACCGCTAGGAGGACCGGATGGTGGGCCGGACGGTGGACCGCTAGGAGGACCGGACGGTGGGCCAGAAGTTGCTTTTGATGAGGAGGGAAGAGGCGGTGGAGTTGCTGCCGTCTTTGGGGCGGGCGCTGGAGCGGGAGTTGGTTCATCCACGGGTTCCGACACAGGCTCGGGTACTGTGAGCGGTTGAAGCGGCGTTACAGGCTCGGTAGCAGGTTCGGCTGCAGGTGGTGTCCCAGCAGTCGATGAAGGAAGTGGCGCAAAAAGCGGGTCGGAGCTGGTTGCAGGAGGCGGTGCTGACTCGGCAACAGTGGGCTTTTCGCTCTGCCACGGCGGTTTGCGAGGACCGTCTTCTTCCTCTACATTGCCTGCTTCGCCAATAACAACCTTGGTCGCCCCACCTTCACTGTTTTCACCAAAATACGATGTCATCGCAATGCTTTCAGCATCAATAATTCCGCGCTCTTCTGTAGAACCAAAGTCATCAAGGTGATTATCAAATGCTCCACTGAACAAACTGGAACCAATCGCATTGCCCATCTTTCGGCCCATATCTGCTTGAAATTCAAAATCTGCAGCATACGGACCTAACGAAATGGTATTGCCGCCACCGTTGAATTCAAACGTCCATTCACCGGAATCAATCGAGGCTTCAAACTTGAATTGTCGGGTTAAGCCTGGTCCGATAGAACTGATCCCATCAATGGGGTCGAACCGTTGACCTTTGTCACTAACCAGAGCGGCAGATAAACCTCCCACTGGAATGGCAGATTCGTTTGTCAATTCCACGACGACCATAATGATATCTTCATCGTCATCATCAATCTCCATTGAGACCGATTGAAGGGAAGTGTTCAGGGAACCTGCGCGGGCGCTGTGGTCATCGCTCATACATTCTCACCAACCACCACTGAGAGGTGGCTGTACTTCAATAGCGTGCTTAAAATTGATAAAATTCAGCGAAGACCGAAACGAGTTTCGGACGGCAAGGACCAATCTACAGCCGCAACAGTATGGTGTTTGAGGTCAACCTTGGTTCGGTATTCTTCTTTTGATGATTGGGCGTTGTAGGCGTCGCGAAGGCCGAAATACAGCCATCCTATAGCCGGAATGAGGTAAATCAGTTTGGCCATGGCTCGTGGGCCCCAGTGGTGTTGTTCAAGCAACGTTCCGTTATCATGAACAATGGCGATACGAAATCCACGTTGAGCAAGTGACCTACCGATGGTTTGTCCGGTGTATTTGAAATAGAGATAAAAGGCAGAAAGGAAGACAAACCAATTCAGAAGGAAAAAGGCGCCTGTCCTGACGTCGACGGTAAGGAGACTCATATCGAACAGGGCAGCTAGAAGTCGCCCTCCAGTAGCGAATGAGAGGACCACGCTAATCAGCACGACGTCGAGCATAAACGCTGCAACCCGCTTCCATGCTGGAGCGATAAGCATGCCTTCTGGTGCTGAAGCCAAAACGGTTTGAGCGAGCGTTCCCCCGCCTTGAACCATCGTAATAGGACTGTCGGCCATGGTCTTAGGCGTGGGTTCTCCTTTGTCAATTTGCGCTTCTAACTGTGAGTCAAATGCCAAGCAAATAATCCACTCTCATCGGCCCAATCCAAATATGCCCGCCATGTTGGGTCGTGGCGGAGTGTAGTAGGATGGCCCAGAACAATTAGACCCCGTTTTGCCCTCGTAATGGCAACATTGAGTCGACGGTGGTCCGATAAGAAGCCAATTTCGCCCTCGTCATTCGCACGCACGGTGGAAAATACAATGACGTCTTTTTCTCGCCCTTGATAGCCATCAACGCTCTTGATCTCCAAGCCGCCGTAGCGTTGGCCCGGTTCCAAACCACCTGCTTGTTCAAACAGCGAGGAAAGCAGACGGACCTGTCCGTTGTAGGGAGTGACAATTCCAATTTCGCTGGCTTGAATATCACCCATGGCAAGCAATTCATCAACAATGCCGATGACTTTTGCTGCTTCATCAAGATTGGACCGGCTTTTTCCTTCCTCATCTTGGACTTCGGCCCCCTCTATCGGTATGAAGGCCATTGGCCGGTCCCAATCTGGCCATAGGAATCCTGCTGGAGCTGGGCGATCAGCAGATACGCATCCATCTTCCAGTCTGTTTTCGTAAAATCGGGCGCTGGGGTACTCTCGCATGACCGGGTGCATTCGGTATTGTGTCGTCAGCATCGTGGAACCAAGCCCGCAAGCAATTAGTCGCTCGAAAAGTGACCGATTTAGACCGCCCTGTTCAGCACGCCGACTGATCACCGTTGGTGGCAGTTGTTGATGGTCACCAACCAGAATCAATTGCCTGCATCCCTTCACGATGGGAACCAATGCGCTGGGTTCACTGGCCTGAGTCGCCTCATCCATGAGAACGATGGGGAACTTCCTGGACTCTAATAATCGGTGACCGCACCCGATGGTCGTGGCACATATCACCTCTGCTTCATCCAAAATACTCGCCATCATATTGGCTTCAAGGCGGCGAATTTCTCGCTGATTTATGCTGATGTCTTTATGCATCAACCCTTTCTCTTTCCCCCTCAAGGATGGGAGTGCCTTGCGCAGTTGACGTTGTTCATCCTGAAGAAAGGCAAGTTCCTCTTGCATCGGGTGTTGTTCAACAAGAGCATCAAGCGTTGCATCTCGCAACGCTTCTCGGACCTTTACCGGTCGGCCGATACGCAAGGCTTTGACACCTAAATCAAGGAGGCCTTCAAGCAAATTATCTACCGCAACATTGGATTCAGCAGTGGCCAAGAGTGGGCCGCTGCCCAAATGGGCCATCGTATTGAGAAGATGGACGGCAGTGTAGGTTTTTCCAGTACCGGGTGGGCCTTGAATGAGCGTCAAGCGCTGAGAAAGACCCAATTCAATGGCCTGTTGTTGTGAGGCATTGAGATGAGAAACATTCGGGCGAGGAGCGCGAAGGGATGGTTTTCCCCGAATGTCAGGCGGCAGTGAAGCACTTTCATTGACATCCAGAACGTTGGCCAGAATAAGGTCCCTCAGCACGGTACCGCTCTCACCTTCGGTTGAGTGGAATCCGATGAGGGCCTCGTGCATTCGGTCGTGGGCCACACGGTTTGCCCCGCGATCCAAGCGCCATCCACCTTTTTTGACATCCTTTGGCCGTTCCTTAACCACAATTCGTATGCGTGTTGGGCCGCGGTCCAGAACGACGCCTTCTACGACCTTTTCACCCCACGGCCTGGAACGGGAAATCAACACAATGTCCCCTGGTCCAAAACGATGGTTCGGCATTCGGTCACCGCGCTGTGTTTCAAACACGATAATATCGTCACCAAAGAAGCGGCCCTGTGGCCTTGCACTGAGGTCAAACATGGCCACTCCAGCAACGACTAAACGCTGTTTGGTCCATGTTTTCCACCGTTCTTCAACCAGTTGAGTTTCATCGTCCAATTCTTGTTTGATGAGTTCTGTAAACCGTTGAAAATGGTCTTGACTTTTCCGCCAACGATCAGGCATGGGTTCTCCCTTGGCCATCGGAACATCCGGCACTGCCGCATTGTTCATCCGATGCACTGAACCCTTTCGTCCCATGACGCCAACCAAGCCGCCTCGCTTCATCAGCATATGCCTCCGGAATGAAGCGTTCGGTAATCGGGAAACCCGCATTCTTAAACCAAGATTCTACAGCCGATGACTGGGTGAGTAGATGTTCGGTCGCAAAAAGAAGGAAAAGGAGGCCGATGGCCATCCTTGCCCCTATTGCGAATATCTGAATGTGGAGGGGGCTGAAACATGCGCACAGTGCTATTACTCCCTGAACAAATCCGCCCGAGAACAACCAATGGCTGAGCCCACCGCAACTGGAGAGGAAATCATGAGTCTTCTTCTCGGAGACAATGAGGCACTGGAAGAGGGAGTTGAAGTCGTTGAAGCGGTATTATCGCTTGATGATGTCACCGTTGATGTCGACCAGTACGAACTCCCTACCACGGAAATCAACGAGGACGGAGAAGAAATTCCTGAATCGTTTCAATACATTGAGGGAGACGGCCCTACCCTTTCCGAAACCGTCTCCAGCGAAGAAGAGGAAGAGGTTGAATTGCAACCCAGCGATGCCCCTACCGCTTCAGTCATGTTTGAAATCGAAAAGACTGACCCCTTTGCAGAAGTTGCAGAGCCTGTCCATACCGGTAAAGGGGGTTTGTACTCTCCATCAACGCCAACAGCGAACGATGACGACCTGCTGGGAAGTGTCGGTCCAAATGCTGGAGATGTAACCCCCGACCTGCCGGACCTTCCGGAAGAAGAGCCTGTGCATTCCTCTCTTGCTCAAGCAACTGCCATGGAAGCTGAAGCCACTGCTACTCCAGAGTTGCCCCCTGACTTCCAAATGGAACAAACGGCGGATGCCCCAACAACCGGAGAAACTTCTGTTGCTCAAGCGCCACAGGGCCAAGAAAGCACTCTTCCCGACCTGCCAGATGATGACGAGGTTGCTCAACAGTCAGAAGCCCCGCCCTCCACCCAACCTCAGGAACAATCATCCGCACCCCCGATTGATGACAATCGCATATGGCCTTGGCCTCAAGGTCAAGCATGGGATGACCACCAAGTCTACCAAGAAGTGGTAGAAGCGATGGAACACATCAAGCACGGACGAATGAGCGAGGCAGCCACAACGCTCGACACGCTTGGACCGCACCTTCATGAAAACCTGAACATGTTGTTGCATATCTCGGTCCTTATGCAACACTTGGGACGTCACGACCATGTGAAGTGGACGCTTGACATGGCCGCATATGTCCACCCCAATAATCCTCAAGTTCTTCAAGCAAGGTCCCAACTGCTCGGTTAGGTGAATGAAATGACTCAAACCCCAACACTGCGCTTGGAAAATGGTATCATTCTCAATCCCGCAAAAAACAGCATTTTGACAGATCTTCTTGAGACCTATCATGAAGACTCAGTAGCCGCTCAAACCGCACTTCCGTGGCTCAACCCCACCGAGGATATTCGCCGCCAACTTCGTGACATGCTTTTTGACATTCAAGCGCAAAATGGAACCGACCAACTCCATTTTTGGTCGATCCATCAGGATGAAACCAAGAAATTCATTGGATTGCTCGGATTAGGAGATGAATTACAATCCTTACATGCCAAATACAATCTTGGGTACTGGGTTCGTAAAGGCCATCAAAAACAAGGCATTGCAACGCTATGCGTAGATGCTGTGTTTGATTGGTTGAAGCATCGTGGAGACGGAGTTGTCGTGGAAATTGCAGTTCACCCGCACAACGAAGCAGGGTTGGCTACCGCCAGCGCAATTTGCAACCGCTGGAACGGTGAACGGCTTGAACAATTTATTGGAATTGAATTCAACGAACGGACTGTTCCCCATCATCTTCACCTCGTCGATATTGGGCGTGGTGAGACGCCATGAGGACATGGTACACCGTAGACAGCGATGATTTTCGGCATCTTCCTCAATACCAAGGCCACCCCACGAGGAGCAAGAAACAGTTGCTTAATTCCAATTCAGAACTCTCTCCAGAGTTCCTCCTTGGCGTTGAAGGATTCCGGAATTGGATGGCGAGTCACGATTATGCTGTGACTCTTTTTTTGATCTCTGACTTGCTTGAAAATGACACTTTTTGTTCTCTTTTTGACGGTCTTCTCGTCACCTTTGGTGAGCGACTCACCGTCGGATGTCACGGCCACAGTCATCGCTCATGGTCGGCTTGGGGCGAAGACATTGACGGGTTCGGTGCAATGTTAACAACATCCACTGCCCTGATTCAACAAGCCGCTGGTCCTTCGTTTCGTCCATTTTTCAGAGCCCCTAACGGTTACGTCGCTCCATGGATGGCTCAAGTATTGGCCGACCACGGATATACAGTCGATTCCTCAGTCAATCCTTCTTGGCTGGTACGTCATAAGACGGGCGGCAACTCATGGAAATCCGTTACCTCAGCAATGTTTCTCGCAGGAGTTCTTGAGCGCCCTTGGAGCACAAGACTTGGCTTACCCGTTACGGGTCCCGCTCTGTTCCGTTTTCCTCTCTCGCTCATAGCAAAAAAGGCATGGAAAAATGCACCTAGACCGTTACGGGAAGATGAGGTGTTTGAAGTCAGCAACCGACGAGTGAACCTGGTTACGCTCTATTGTCATCTTCTTGATTTTGCAAAAGAAGCAGGTACATGGAGACCGCCTCAAACGTAATTCGCATTGATTTCGGAACAACGGATGCTTTCGTTCAAATTGAAGCGAATGGCTTTTTCGCCGACCATCACAATTCAGTAATGTCGTTTCGTTCAGTTGAAATACCGAAATTTTTCTCTGCTTTTGAATACACCTTGGCTTCGATTGAACCGTCTCTCACCAAGGACGATAGAGCCGCAAGAGCGATGGCTGCACCATCAATTTCAAAGAAGCGTCGGAGGGCCTCGCGTGTGTCCGAACGTCCAAAGCCGTCTGTTCCTAAAACGCTGTAATGGCCGCTGACCCATTGACGAATCAT
Organism: Candidatus Poseidoniaceae archaeon; assembly: GCA_938084675.1. Taxonomy (GTDB): domain Archaea; phylum Thermoplasmatota; class Poseidoniia; order Poseidoniales; family Poseidoniaceae; genus Poseidonia. The sequence continues at coordinate 6,658 of CALKGM010000010.1, read as the reverse complement.
ATCGGGGACTGCCGCCATGTTATCAGAAACTGCAATGGTTGGAAGCGGTTCTGAAAGGAGTTCTTCAATCCACGGTTTTCGGGCTTTCTCACTTGGATGAAGGCGATTCCATCGGTCACATTCAAGGCCCTCACGACGCATTTCTCCATAGGAAGTGGCAGAATAAATTTCACAACGGACGCCAAAGGTTTCCAGTTTCTCAACTGCGTCCAACACTTGGACCATGATCGGTCCTGAACCAATGAGCCGAACGACGGGTCCCTCGCCCTTTGGAGCACCGCGCAGGAGATACATTCCACGCACGATTCCTTCGTCCACGCCCTTTGGCTTCGGAGGCATCGGATAATTTTCGTTGTAAACCGCCACATAGTGAATAACATCCTTATTTTGAGCATACATTTCATCGATTCCGTGACGGATGATGGTGGCCAACTCGTAAGCAAATGCTGGGTCCCAGGCACGAACGGCAGGGTTGGTATGGGCCATGAGTAAGGAATGGCCGTCTTGATGTTGCAATCCTTCTCCGTTGAGGGTCGTACGCCCCGAAGTTGCCCCCATGAGGAAGCCACGAGCGCGCTGATCTGCAGCCGACCAAATCAAGTCCGCAACCCGTTGGAATCCAAACATGGAATAGAAGGTGTAGAACGGTATTGTAGGATAGTGATGGGTTGCGTAGGAAGTTGCTGAGGCGATGAAGGTCGAGGTTGCTCCAGCCTCATTGATTCCCTCCTCCAACAGTTGACCCTGTTCGGATTCTTTGTACTTCATCAATACCTTGTGGTCGACGGGTTTGTACAATTGCCCCTCCGGGTGATAAATTCCAAATTCGGAAAACAACGGGTCCATACCAAAGGTACGGGCTTCATCTGGAATGATGGGTACAACACGTTCCCCGAACTCTTTGTCCTTCATGAGGGAGCGAAGCACCCGAACGAAAGCCATGGTCGTAGAGACTTCGGATGTCCCTTTTGTGCCTTCATCAAAATCTGCATATGCTTGGACTGCGGGGAGGGTAATGGATTCATCCGGGACGGTTCTTGAAGGCATGAAACCGTCAAGTGCTTCTCGCCGTTCTTTTGCATAAGCAACCAGTTCGGGAACATCTTCAGGGAGAACGTATGGATAGGATTCCAAGTCGCTGTCCGTAAAGGAAAGCCCGAGGTCATCGCGCATGAATTGCATCGTTTCCATGCCGGCCTTCTTCTTTTGATGCGTCGTGTTTCGTCCTGCAAAGGCTGGCCCGAGTCCGTATCCTTTGATGGTTCGAATGATGACAACGGTTGGCTGGCCTTTGTGAGCAGAAGCCTGAGCATATGCAGCATGGAGCTTAACAAAATCATGGCCGCCAACATCGGCGCATAAGTCAACGAGGTCTTCATCGCTAAGATGAGATACCAGGTTGCTCAATCCCTCAGAATTGAACAGTTCTTTACGAATCGTAGCACCGTCAGCAGTCATGATTCGCTGTTCATCTCCATCGACGAGCGAAGCGAGACGAGATGCCAGAAGCCCTGCTGAGTCACGAGCGAAAAGGTCATCCCAAGAACTACCCCAAAGTACCTTGATGACGTTCCAGCCGGAACCGCGGAATCGCCCTTCAAGCTCTTGTACAATCTTTGAGTTTCCACGCACTGGCCCGTCAAGGCGTTGCAGGTTGCAATTCATCGTCATGACAATGTTGTCCAGTCCTTCTCTTCCTGCGAGGGATAACTGGGAAAGTGATTCTGGCTCATCGGATTCTCCGTCCCCCATGGTGTACCAAACTCTTGAGTTTGCGGTCGTCACAAGGCCTCGGTCTTCGAGGTATCGATTAAACCGAGCCTGATGGATTGCCGTCATTGCGCCAAGACCCATGCTCACTGAAGGGAATTCCCAGAAATCAGGCATCAAGCGAGGGTGGGGGTAAGAAGAGAGGCCTCCGCCGGCAACTTCCTGTCGGAAGTGTTCCATGTGTTCCAACGTAAGACGCCCTTCAAGCCAAGCCCGTGCGTAAATTCCAGGAGAGGCGTGCCCTTGCCAGTAGAGATGGTCGCCGGAGCCGTCTCCGTCTTTACCCCGGAAGAAATGATTGAACCCAACTTCCCAAGCATGGGACGCAGAAGCATAGGTGGAGATGTGGCCGCCTATTCCTTCGAAATACTTGTTGCCACGGGTTACCAACATCATGGCGTTCCACCGCAAAATTCCATGAAGGCGTTCTTCAAGGTCAAGATTTCCAGGATATGTGCCTTGATCATCGGGGTGAATACTGTTGAGATACGGTGTATTGACGACGTCAACATCGACTCCAGCCTCACGAGCAGCCCCCAGAGTGGCGTGAAGAAGGCGTCGCGCTTCCTCTTCGCCAAGTTGTTCCTTGACCGCCCGAATGGAATCCATCCATTCTCGTGTTGAAACAGGGTCAGGGTCAGGTTGTGTTGAACGTCGAGTAAAGCCCACTTGATGCCCCCCTTGGGGTGTGCTCAATGGTGAGGGTTTTCAACCCCTCGCAGAAGTTGACTGTTCCAGCACCCCCGAATTGAACACCACTGTTGGAAAAAGAGAAATGCCTCATTAGGAGCCAATACTCATGATATCCCACGGCAATACATAAGAACCGACTTTCCGAGCCGACTTTATGTCCGTTGAGGCTATGGTACAGAAGATGATTGACGATTTGACCGAATCCCTTGTTGATGCTGCAAAGCATGACAAAGGAAACTCCGCTGCTGGTACTCGCGTTCGCAAGGCCATGCAAGCAGCAAAGAACACTGCACAGGACGTGCGCAAGCAAGTCCAAGCAGACAAGAACTGAGTTCGTTCAAATCTGATAGGGCAATGATGCCCTTCGAACAACGCCCTTAGTGGATACGTTCATTTGAAACACGCACGAGCCCTGCTCATGCTTCGTCCGCTTGAAGGTATACGCGTTCTTGACCTTTCCAGGATTCTTGCTGGCCCTTATGCTGCCCAGTCACTGAGTGACCTCGGTGCAAATGTCACGAAAATCGAAGCCCCTTGGGGTGATGATACACGAGGATGGGGGCCACCTTTCCAGAAGGGATTCGACGGTGAAATCGTTGCGTCTTATTTCCTCTCGTGCAATCGAGGAAAGGACATTCGGTCCGGCAACATCAAAGAAGACAGGATTCATCTTCAATCCTTGATCTCTGAATCCGACATAGTCATTGAAAATTTCAGGCCGGGAACCTTTGAGCGGCACCTTGGCCCTCTCCCAAAGGGAGTCATTCTTTGCAGCATATCGGGATATGGACAAAACGGACCTCGTCGTGACGAACCCGCATTTGACCTCACCATGCAGGCGAGGTCGGGAATTATGTCAATCACTGGGGATGCAGATGGCCCTCCTGCAAAGGTCGGTGTTGCGTGGATAGATGTCATGACAGGAATGAATGCTGTCAGTTCGATTCTTGCAGCTCTCTATCACAGGGAGCGGACCGGAGAAGGTTCACGGATTGATATTTCATTATGGGATACTGCTCTTGCAGCCCTGGTCAACCAGGGACACAATGCATTAGCTGGAGCCACGCCTCAGCGCATGGGGACTGCACACCCGAATCTTGTCCCTTACCGCGTTTTCAAAGCACGTGATGGATGGTTCGCAATTGGCGTTGGTTCTACCGGCCAGTGGAATATTTTAGACAAGGCGTTAGGACTCATGGCCCCAGAAAAGTGGCAAGAAAACAGTGTAAGAATTGCTGAACGTGACGCCGTGGAAGACAAGGTTCAGAAACACGTTGCTGTTCATTCACGCGACGAATTGGAAGCGATGCTGGCGGGAATACCCTGTGCGCCGGTCAACACTGTAAACGAGGCGCTCAACGATGCGCAGTCCATTGCTAGAGAAGCAGTTGTGACCGTTGACGGTGTTGAAGTCCTCGCAAGTCCGCTGAGATTCAATCAGAAGGAAAACAGTGAGGTTTGACCTGCTCCACGAAGAAGACCTGCTTGTGTTAATTTCTCAAAGGCTTGGTCCATTCTGCGTTGGCTGAACTGACGTTCTTCTTGCAGAAATTTCACCAGCCCTTTACGGTCGACGTCCCCTTGAACCAAGCGGTCATCATCAACATCCACCACTGGGTGGTTGAGGAAAATTTCCCTTATTTCATCAAGCCGTTCGGGCAAATCTTTGCCTTTCGCTTCGCAAACAGCCTCTAGCGTCTGGTGCTCGCGAATCAATTTCAGGCCCGTTTTTGGCCCGATGCCCTTGATGCCTGGGTGGAAATCCGTACCGATCATAATAGCCAAATCAACCAGTTGCTCCCGAGACAAATCCTGTTCCTCCAGCATGGACTTCAGATTGATTTGCTGAGCGTTAATGATTCGCCCGTAACGCTTTGTCCCATCGTCCATCAAATTACGAACAAGAACGGGTGAGCCGTAAAGCAACGCATCCCAGTCTTGGGTTGCTACCACGTCAAGTTGCCCTTTTGCAGCCATGACTGCTGCTTGGGCTTCACCTTCTGCCGCTGCCGTCACCCATGGAACTCCGAGGAGGTCCAGCAACTGTTGAGTTTCTTCAACCATCTGTGGAGAATAATGAACGATGCGTTGAGCCATTTTTTGTGCGAGAGGAAAGTCTCCTGCTTCTAGAGCCTCAATATGAATGCGTTCAGCTTCTTCACGACGAGCACGACGTTGAGCCAGTTCTTCTTCTTTCAATTCTGGTGAATCCCCATCAAAGACGAAAACAGGTTTAATTCCAATACTCAGCAAGGTTGTGGTTCGGTGGAGGAATCCCATCAAGTGAGATACCGGATTGCCGTTTGCATCGCGAAGTGGGAGTCCGTCACCTTCCGGGGAGCGGTCACGCATTGTAGTGAGGAATTGGAAGGCGGTGAGGAAGGCGTCAATGCCTACTTTTTTACCCGCCAGTTCGGATAAGATAATCGTCTCAGCCGGCGCTAAATCCTTCAAATTACAGCCCATGCAAAGAAGCAGTCGGTCACCCTATGTAGGGGTTGGCCTGCGAGAGCATCAAGAAGTCAAAGCCACAGGCAGGGTCATGGGCGAACACTTGGCGTGTCTTCGGGGATGGCATCCTGCCCTCGCTTCTGCAGAATTGGGCGCGCTCCTGCCCAAAGCCACCCGCCGCCCAACAGCGTCACAACGCTGGATCTTTGTTGACGGTACAACACCGCCTCAACGCAATGAAGCACTCCGCATTGCGAGTGGACTTCAGTGCTTTCTTGAAGACGGTTTTATTCATCCGTGGAACGATGATGAGGATGCCTTTCTCTCTACGGTTGATGCGTATCTTATCCAGCACCCAGTCAGCGGTTCTGTAGCGGTTAAACCTTGGCGCCAGGAAGGGAAAATATCCGGCTTGAGTACCAGTGCTCTCGCTGGAAAAATAGGGGGCATTATGGTTCGGGCAGAATACGACATTGACCTTGAAACTCCCGATTATACGCTCGCCATCATTGCAGACGGTGCCTCAGCCTCAATTGCGTGCGGTTGGATGGAGGGGGGTGGGAACGCATCCTTTGGGAGCGGAGAACGTCGGGCTGCCGAGCGTCCTTTTTTCAAACCGGTAAGCCTTGACCCTCGCCTTGCACGGCTTGCAGTGAATCTTGCGGCAGGCCCCCTGGGAACTGGGCCCGTTGTCGACCCAATGACTGGAACTGGCGGATTTGTTATCGAAGCCTCATTAAGTGGCAGAGATGGTATGGGAATTGATATTCATTCAGAGATGGTTGAAGGAGCAAGAAAGAACCTTACTTGGGCGCACGGAGAGGATGAAAGCCCTACTTGCTCAATTGAAAGAGGCGATGCTACGAGACTCGGCGACGCTTTGCCCGAAGACTGGCACGGAAGTGTTTCTGGATTTGTTCTTGACCCGCCTTACGGTAGAAACTCCCAAGGAAGTATGGAGTCTCAATCCTTGCTAAAAGCAACGCTGGAGAGTTCGTATGACATGGCTTCACACGATGCCGGTTTTGTTCTCATTCTACCAATCAAACCTATGGGTGAGCGTCCAACCCTCCCGGTGTCTTTTGATGAGGAGGTTGAATTGCTAAGCGGTTCTTGGTCTGAACTTCTTCTCTTGCTCAAATCGTGTGGATGGGTTCCCAAATCCGCACATGTTGAGCATGTTCACAAGAGCCTCAGTCGTCTGATCCTTCTTGCAAGATACGTTCCTCGAGATTGAGGAGTGTGAACGCCATATCGTCGGGCGGGCTTGGGAATTGTTCCCTATGTGGGCATCCCTTGTCTAAGATGGCTTCATCCCGTTCATTGAGGACATAGGGGTAGGTTCTGCATCCTTTGGGTCGAATTTCGTAAACAGAGCACAAACCTTCGGCATTCATGTCCGCTGAATCGGTTAACAGGAAAACGCATGCACGAGTAGAGGATTGATTCAGAAGGGTTAGCGCTCCGTTAATGTCTACCGCAAAGTCAGGCACTTGCATACCAGTTCTGCGAGCAAGACGGGCCGCCTCGGCCTTGGTAATTGGCATCGTTGTCTCCCGACAACACGCAGAACATCCCGTTGGGATACACGGTAATTTACGCGCCATGTCCTTTCCAAGGTACCCGCCTTATTGAAGAGGGGTGGACATCTCGGAGGGACAAGGGCGATTGGGGTAGCTTGGATATCCTGACGGGCTTCGAACCCGTCGACGCGGGTTCGAATCCTGCATCGCCCACCATGCAG
>CALKGM010000009.1 GCA_938084675.1 Candidatus Poseidoniaceae archaeon | reverse complement strand
GTCCAAATCTTGAATGATTTGAGGTGTGATGTTTTCTGTATGGTGCACATACACATTTGAAGAACCAGTGATCAGTTGCCCTACAATCAAGTTGAGGCCTGCATCGTCGGCAGCGCCCATCACTTCACTGAGCATATCTGGGATATCGAGGCCGGTCATATTTGTGATATCGGAATCCAAACTGCTCCAATCGTATTCGACGCCATAATAAAATTCAGACGCCTCTGATGGCGCCGCAGCTACAGTTCCTGCTGGCACAAGGGCCACAAGAAGGAGGGCAGTCAGCAGCAGGCTTGGCGCGGATGTTCGCATGTTCATGGTCATGCCATTACCAAGCACGATATATTATTATTGGCGACCGAAAAGCCCGATTTTCATATGCTTATACCCTAAATTTGTCTGGCATAACCATGGCGTTGCTCAATTTGTGGTCATTAGGGCATTTCGCTCAGTGGGGAATTATTGGCTATGTATTGAAGATTGGGTGGATCCCTTTCTTGGTCCTTTCAATCGGTTGGGAGGTTTTGGAATTGTACCTACCCTATGAATTTGCATCGGAAGAATGGAGCAACAAGATTTCAGATGTGTTCGTCAACTGTGCAGGATTCTATTTAGGCAGAGTTTTGAAAGAAGACAACGTCTGACGCCCGCCTTGCTAAATGCATCAGGTTTTCTTATATCCTTGACGGCTCTTAGGCGCTACTATGGAAGTTTCGAAGAATGAAGAGTCGCCTGAAATAGATGAGATCATGTTCAAGGACATTCATCAAAACAGCCTCAATGGATTCATTGGAATGGCCTTTCATTTGTTGGCTGTACCAGCGTTTTTCCTTTTTACATTTATCTTGTATGCCGGGGGGGGTTTTGGAGTCACAATCGGCATCTTGCTCCAAATCGTGATTGGTATTGTCTGGTTTGTGATGTTTAACAGTTACATGGTGATCAATCCAAATGAAGCCGCTACGTTGACATTCTTTGGCAAATACAGTGGGACGGTGGATGAAGAAGGATTCCATTATCTCATCAACCCCCTGTTTGAGAAGCGGAAGATCTCCCTTCGAATCCGAAACTTTGAATCGGCCAAACTAAAGGTCAACGATGTGAACGCAAACCCCATTGAGATTGGGGCAGTCGTTGTTTGGAAAGTCGTTGATGCTGCTGAAGCCATGTTTGAAGTGGACAATTACCACGATTATGTTCAAATTCAAAGTGAAGCCGCGTTAAGGGCCATGTCGACCAAATACCCATATGACATCATAGAAGACAAAGACATTGGCGGTGTTGCCCTTTCAAGCCATCAAGAAGTCATTGCTCGAGAACTGCAATTGTCTGTCGAAGCGAGATTAAAGCGGGCGGGCATTCAAGTTCTGGAAGCAAGGATCAGCCATTTGGCTTACTCACAAGAGATCGCCCAAGCAATGCTTCGCAGGCAACAAGCCAGTGCGGTTGTCGCAGCAAGAAGTGAAATTGTGAAAGGGGCTGTAGGAATGGTGGAGTTGGCTCTTGAACAACTCAGTCAGAAGAACATCATCCAACTTGACGAAGATAAAAAGGCAACAATGGTGAGTAATTTACTTGTCGTTCTTTGCTCTGAGACAGACACAACACCAGTTGTAAACACTGGGAGTCTGAGTTAGTTGAATTTATTTTAGCAAAGTCAATCTGACCGTGGACCAGTCATCTCTTCGGGTCGAACCCAAGCATCGAATTCTTCGTTGGTGAGGTAACCTAATTCAAGCGCTGATTCGCGAAGGGTCGTACCCTTTTTGTGGGCATTCTTAGCAATCTTGGCTGCTTTATCATAGCCGATGTGGTTGTTGAGCGCTGTGACGAGCATGAGTGAGTTTTCTAGGTGATTGGCGATGCTGTCTTCGACGGGTTCCATGCCTTCGACGCACTTTGTTCGGAACGCTTGGCATGAATCGCTGAGCAGTTCAATCGAATGCAGGAGGTTGTGAATCATCATGGGTTTGTACACATTCAATTCGAAGTTTCCTTGGCTACCGCCAACAGTGATGGCGGTGTTGTTGCCCATGACTTGAGCGCACACCATCGTGAGGGCTTCAGCTTGGGTTGGGTTCACTTTACCAGGCATGATTGAGGACCCTGGTTCGTTGGCGGGAAGAGCGAGTTCCCCGAAACCACATCGTGGCCCTGAGCCGAGCCAGCGCACATCATTTGCGATTTTCATCAACGACACGGCGAGGGTGTTGAGGGCCCCGGAAGCAGCGACGACTGCATCATGGGCAGCCAGTTGGGCGAACTTATTTTCTGCAGTGCAGAAGGTGAGCCCTGTGATGTTGGCAATTTCATCAGCGACCATTTGAGCAAACAGGGGATGGGTGTTCAATCCAGTTCCAACGGCTGTTCCACCCAAGGCAAGTTCAAACAAGTCATCGAGTGCAAAATCAATGCGACGAAGATCTGCGTCGAGTTGTGCAACCCAGCCCGATACTTCTTGCCCCAACGTCAGTGGAACAGCGTCCATAAGGTGGGTTCTTCCGATTTTGACAATGCCGCTCCATGCCTTTGACTTCTCATCAAGGGCGTTGCGAAGCGCTCGTACGCTTGGAAGCAATTCATGGGTGATGGCTTCTGCTGCAGCGATGTGCATGGCTGTTGGGAAGGTGTCATTGGAGGATTGGGCACGGTTCACATGATCGTTTGGATGGACCGGCGTTTTCGATCCGAGAACGCCACCTGCCATCTCAATGGCTCGATTCGCGATGACTTCATTGGTGTTCATGTTGGATTGAGTCCCGCTCCCAGTTTGCCAGATGCGCAGTGGGAAATGATCGTTCAGTGCACCATCGAGCACTTCTTGTGCAGCAGCGATAATTAACGCTCCAACCTCTGGGTCAAGCTGCTCGAGCGCCACGTTCGTTTTTGCTGCAGCCTGCTTTAGAATTCCAAAAGCACGGATCACTCCGAGTGGCATGGTGTCCGAACCAATGTCGAAATTGATGAGTGACCGAGCGGTTTGACACCCGTAGTATTTGTCGGCTGGAACTTCGAGTTCGCCCATGGTGTCCGCCTCAATGCGTACATTTGCCATGTTCCCCCGTGGAAGCGGTACTTCTTCACCGTTCGTACGGAATTCCCCTTGATTGCCTCGGAACGGGCGAGTCCGTTCAGTGCAGGGTGTGCCTGTGTCAGTGGCTCGTTCACTCCATGATGGAGACGCGGATGATTTGCTGTGGTACTGCTGGGCGGTCGCCGGGGAGTTTTTGGCAACCTTCGATTGTCTTCACGACGTCCATGCCTTCAACAACCTCGCCAAAGACCGCGTGGTTTCCATTGAGCCAGGGTGTGGCAACTGTAGTGAGGAAGAATTGGGAGCCGCCCGTGTTCTTTCCTGCATTGGCCATGGAGAAAATACCTGGCTTGTCATGCTTCAAGCGGAGGGCAGATTGCTCGCAAGGGATGTTCCAGCCAGGGCCGCCTGTACCAGCTCGGCGAGACATTGGATCCTTGGAATGAGGGCAGCCGCCTTGAATCATGAAGTCTTCAATCACACGGTGGAAGTGGAGGCCGTCGTAGTGGCCCATTTCGACTAATTTGACGAAGTTCGCCACTGTGTCGGGGGCACTTCCGTGGTAAAGTTCGATCGTGATGTTTCCAGCGCTGGTCTCCATGAGGGCGTGCATGCTTCGCCCACACGGAGGGGGGTCAAGAGCATTCGCTTTCACAAGGGCTGAGTCAGCATCAGTTGTTCAGATATGGACGGAAGTGTTGATCCGCATAGGTTCGGGCTGCGTCAGCAGGATAACCAGCGGCAATCAGTTGCTGCTCGTAAGCGAGTTGTTCAGCCGTGATGGTTGGGTCGTTTGCTGCCGGCAACGCTGAGGCGTCGTAGGCCTTCTGCTGTTCTGCAAATACACTCGATTGGCCACCACTGTTACGGCCGCGGAGGAGGAGTGCGGAAACAAGCCCAACCACGATGAGTCCAACAAGAGCGTACACAATCATAGGTGACATTCCAAAGATGGTCGAATCGGATTGAACATCGGTGACATCAGTGTTGTCCTCGGTTCCATCCGTTGTCCCATCGGTGTTTCCATCGCCGGTGTTGTCGCCAGGTGTTGTTGTGTTGCCATCCGTTGTCGTGTTTCCACCATCTGTGCCATTGTCGGTGGTCCCATCGGTAGGGTCGACTTCACAACCGTCAGTTCCAACTGTGGTCCCTGTTGGCGTGTTTGGACAATCGTCATCGGCGTCAAGAACGCCATCACCATCTGCGTCAACAATGGCTGCAGGACAACCATCGCCGCCTTCTCCACCTGCTACTCCAGGCACATCTGGGCATTGATCGCCTTCGGTTCCCAGTGGGTTGTCGCCGAACGAATCAAGGTCGGAATCGAGGGCTTGGGATGCATCGAGTGGCCAGAAGTCATTCAGGTTCGATACGCCATCTTCGTCGATATCAGCGCAACCAAATCGGTCGATGGTTGACTCTCCAAATGTTGTCGGGCAGTCATCAACAATTCCGTCACCGGAATCTGTTGTGTTGAAACCGTCCCGGTCGACATCGTTTGCCCACAATTCTTCTTCATTCTGAATAAAGAAAGAATCGCCAATGTGAACGTTGTTTTCCTCGTCACTTTCAACGAGGTCGTCGTTTACATCAATGGTGAGGCGGCATGTGTAATTGCCTGATGTGGTTTCATCGGGCGTGGTGTAGAACTCGGAATCAGCACCGAACGTGAGGTTGCCTTGAGTCGACACCGTCGAAGTCGTGGTCACCATTCGGGAAACTACCGCACCCATGTCATCGAGCAAATCGATGTGAAGAACGATTGATGCATCGTTGCCTGGGCCTCGTAGGCTGACAAGTTCCCATGAGATTTGCACTTCTTCCCCTGATGTGTGGTCGAGGGGGCATACGAGCGTAGAGATTGCGACGTCAGCTGGTGCTGCACCCACCGTGTTGATGGAGAGGTTGTAAATGCCAAAGGCGCCTGCTGCATCAACCACGACGGTGTAATCCTTGGTCTGGCCTTCAAACTCAGTATCGAGTGTTTGGAAGACCATTCCGAAACTTGTGTTGTCTGCTGAAGCAATGAGGTTGCCACCAGCATCTTGAATTGTGACAGTGAATGGAAGGCTTGTGTCTGCTTCAAAGACAAGGTCGAAGTTTTCACTGTCGCTGATGCTGAACGCGTAAATGTCGAGATCGTCTGCACCAGAGAAGCAACCTTCGCCGCTCATAGAGGGGTTGGTACCGAGGTCAATTCCGTTACCGGCAGGGGCATCTTGGCCAATACCCAAATCGTTTTGTTGGCCACAATTGAATGAATTAGGGTCGACGCCTTCTGTCTCGATGATAAGGGTGTAAACGCCAAGGGAGAGGTATGCATCAACGCTGATGTAGAATGTTCCACCTGTTCCCGCATAGGTTGCATCATCTGCTGTTGAGATCGTTTCGTCGTTCGAACCTGACAAGTATCCACGTTCGAACCATTCACCTGCGCTGTCTCGGAGATAGACATCTGCGTCTTGATCCGGGGCGTTTACCATGGTCACTGTGAGGTTGAGGCCTGGTGAAACCACGATTTCGAACCAATCTGCAGCGTCAACGTCTTCGTGAACGCATCCGGTGATGGTCATGGATACATCCTCGCCAAGGAGAAGAGCGGTGTTTTCATCTTCCCCGGCATCTGTGCCAGAGCCAGCATCGTCTTGTGATGGACAGGCAGTGGCTTTCGTATTGACCAAAAGTTCGTCATCTGCAATCTCTTCGTTGTCCAATTCGCTCTTTTCGCTGATGAGTTCTTCAGAATCTGCCATGACGATGACACTGTAATTGCCACCTGGTGCGCCCGCTGGAATGGTTGCCGAAAATTGCACAATCTCTGATTGATTCACATCGATTGAAGGAACGCTGTAGTTGCCGAGGGGTAAATCCCAATCTGGGGAGAGTGCTGCGTCAACCGAAAGCCAAACGCTGAGGGTGCTTGCAGGAGCCAGCAAAGAGCCGGTGTTGTTCACTTGAACATCAATCGACACGCTTGTACCTGCGATTCCGGTTGTTGGTGCAGTTACATTCGTGACGATGAGGTTCGCTGCAGGAGCGGAGTAGTTCGTCCACACGTCCAACGTCCAGTTCACAGCGGTGCCGGAACGAGTGATGTTGAGGAAGTATGTGTCCCCTACACCGTCATAGTCGCCACCACCGGTGCTGACGAACCCTTGCGTGCCGACATAATCGATTGTTTCGTCGTTTGAATTTGTGAGGCGGAATGTAAAGAAAACAGTCTGATCCATCGTCAATTGTGCTTCGATGTTGTGGTTTGCTGGAACATCAAAGGCGAGCACGTCATTGCCTTCTCGACCATCGATGCAACCAGTGTAAGAATCAGTTACATTGGTGCCAAGGGGTGTCGAAGCTGCAGATTCATTGTTTGGCGCATCTGCACCGAGTCCTGCATCGTCTTCCCCGTTTGGATTGTAATCTTGGCACGAGTCGCCCACAAGCATGGCCTTATCGGACGCGAGATTGTTATTGGTATCGTTGTATTCTGTGAGGTTGTTGTAACCATCGGCCCATACAATCCAGTAGTAAGAACCGTCAGAGAGGCTGCTTGGAAGGGTCACTGACGCGACTGTTGTTCGCGATGTATTCTCTGCAAGGGCTGCTTCGGGTTCGGATACGTCGAGTAAGGTATCAAATTGGTCATATGTCCGGTCGCTTGAGAGAATAAATTGGATCTCAAATGCATCTGATGTCGTGTTGTAGATGTTTTCAACGACGTATTCCACACTCACCGTGTCACCTGCTTGCGCATTTGCAGGCTCAATCACCGAAGTGATGACAAGATCTGGTCGTGGCGGCGTATTGTTCGTCCATGTTCGAAGCGTGTATTGTCCGTCGCCAGAATAAGCTCGAACATTGATGTAAAAAGTTGAGGCGACGCCAGAGAAACTTGTGCTGCCTGTGCTGACTTTTTCGAGAGGGTCGTCGTATTCTGACCAGTCATGGTCGTATTCACTCCCAGTTGAATCGACCAGGTAGAGGTCGAAATCGGCACCGGCTGGTACGACGAGTTCGACGTCGACATCTTTGCCAGCTGTTGTGGTCACAGTGTACCAGTCATCGGTGTCGGTGGCGTCGACGCACCCTTGGGCACCTGTTGTGCCTGAGTTTGGGTTTGTGCCCAGAGAACGAGAAGTGGTTGCATCCGCGCCAGCATCACCGCTTGAGCCGCCGTCGGATTGGAGGGTTGATGGGCTCGGGCAAGCAGCACGTCCGCTGCTTGTTCCGACTTTAGGCACCAACAATTCGAGGGACTTCAGAGGATGTGCATCGATTGACTTTAGCAAAGGTTCTGCGTAAGATGGGGTTGGTTCCTTCACATCGAAATCCAAGTCGTGCTCCGGGGATGCTGCGGTTGCGAGTGGCATCATCGGGGCGATGAGGAACAGTAAGGTCAGGCAAAGAGCGGCGTGGCGCGCGTTCTGCATGAAAAATTCTCAGTCACGCTCCGTTATGAAACCTCGGATGAGGCGCCCTTAATCGGAGTGCTGTAAGCATCAAGCGAAGGCTCGTTCAATGTCGCCAGTGAGGTTCTCAAAGCGGCTTTGAAGTTCGTCCATTGCACCATTGAAAGCTTGCTCAGGAGTGAGGCTTCCGTCGGTTTCGAAAGAGAACACATAGGCGTGCTCTATTTCTTCGAGTGTGATGGCGCCATCGAAATCGCCTTCTCGTCCGGTTCCCGGACCGACTTGATGAAGCGCTGCTTCCATGTCGATCACGTGGTTGATATCAGTGAGGGTCTTGTCTTTGCCGAACAGTTTTGCGTCGATGTTCTTGCCATCAGATGTTTTCAACCCGAGGCCGAAGAGTGCTTCCGCCTTCTTCGGCTTGTTGAGTTTAGCGATGCGTTGTGGGCGGAATCCAATAGCTGCTGCAGGTGCCCACTTTGCGTGGTCACGGCCGCGGCCAAGGGTTGCGAAAGCGTAGAATTCGAGGAATTGGCCCTTCGAAAGAATGGTCAGGGGGATTCGCTTGTGCTCGTCACGGATGTCGAACATCTGATCTGAAATGGTTGTGAGATCGCCTGCATAGACTGTTTTGTAGTCTTCTTCTGCGTCGGATGTTGGGCCTCGAGCAGAGAGCGAGTAGAGAACTTGGCAGGATGGGCATCCCTTTGATTCTTCAGCGAGGTCAATGCAGTTTGGGCATGCATCGGAGAAGTGGATGCCTTCTTCTGGGAAGGTAGGGATTGGAATCATTGCCAATCGGTGGGCGAGAATTTCGTCAGGAAGAACGTTGACGGATTCAAGGACTTCGCCCTTGTTGTCTTGATTCACACCTTGTGAGAAATCCACTCGGTTGATTGCGAGCTTTGGGACGTCCGCAATCAAAGCTCGACGGATTGCGTTCACTTGCGCAGCGTCAGTATCGGTAAGAAGAACGCGGGTAGCGTTCCCTCGTGGCCAGCCTTCAACAGTCTTTGCTTCCATGTTTTCCACCTCAAATATCAGACACGGCGGCCACGGCGGCCACCCTTCTTTTTGGTACCGTCGTGAGCGATTGGCGTCACGTCTTCGATTCGAGTAATGGTCATTCCAGCACGGGTCAACGCACGGATTGCGGCTTGTGCGCCAGGTCCGGTGTTGTTGGAGAGGTTGCCTCCAGGTGCTCGGTATTTGATGATTAGTTGGGTGAATTCCTTTTCCTTTAGGGAGTCAGCCATCTTTTCTGCAGCACGAGTTGCTGCGAATTGTCCACCGCTGTCCTTTGAGGACTTGACGACTTGGCCGCCAGAGCAGGTCGTAATGGTTTCAGCACCGGTAAGATCGGTTGCTGTCATCAAGATGTTGTTGTATGAACTGAAGATGTTGATAATTGCACGTCGTGTCATCACTCGTCACCTCCAGCGTCTTCTGCGGATGGGGCCGCTGCGGCTGCTTCCTTCACTTCAGTAGCGAATTCTGCGGTTGCCTCTGGGTCCACTTCTTCTTCTTCAACTGCGTATTCTGCAGAGGAAGCACGTCCGTCGATGATTTGTCTGACGTGGTGGTCTGCGTCGTTCAAATCCGAAGACATGTGGTACTTGATGAGTTCTTCTTCATCTCGGCTCACAGGGTAGGATGGGATGGTGACTTTCTGGTCGCCGACGCAGATGTGACCGTGGGTCACAAGTTGGCGTGCTTGCTTCATGGTTGCTGCAAGCCCCTTGTAGTAGACTTGTGCTTGAAGTCGGCGGTTGAGAATGTCCTCAGTGCCGAGGGAAAGAATGTCGTCAAGGGATGCATCGGATGTAATGAGTCCCTTGTTGTGGAGTGAACGGGTGAGGTCGTCGACTTCGCGCTTCACGTGGGTAGCGGTGCCGTCGGACATACCGATCAAGCGCATGGCTTGGCGTCGATGCCGTCGGAGCTGAGACTTGGCCTTCCAAATCTCTCGCATGTTCTTGAGACCGTGATTCTTCTGAATCTGGTGCTCTTCTTCGATTCGTTCTGCCTTCCACGGGTGGGAAGGTGTGTCAAACTTAGGTCGTGCAAACTTTGGTTCTCCCATTCATCATCCCTCCATATCACTTGCTTCGCTTCACACCAAGTGTGAGACCGCCACGGCCATTTGAGCGGCCACGTTGTCCACGCACTTTGTTGCCGCTAGCGTGGCGAACACCACGGTAGCACTTCATGGTACGAAGACGGTTGATGTCGTCTTCGAGAGTGAATCGCACTTGTTGGCCGGTCAGATGAATTTCATCTCCAGTCTCAAGGTCACGTTGTCGGTTCAGCATCCACAATGGTGCTTTTTCGGCGTAGTTTTCGATTGCAAGGCGAAGTTCTTCTTGTTGCTCAATCGATAGGAATCCAGCAAGTTGGTGAGCATCAAAACCTGTATTCTTACAGATTTGGGTAGCGGTTCGGTGACCGACACCTTTCACTGAAGTTAGGGCGGTAGCCAGGGGCTTAAGTCCGTCCATATCGGTATCTGCCATACGTAGGATATACGAGAAGTCTTCTCCTAGCTCCTCATCCTTTGGTCGTGCCATGTTCTTTCACCTCAACGCTTACACATAGTGTCAAGCAGGCCTCCGACTTGCCTCCCGTATATGAAGACCGCGATGGTCACATTCGCGCCACTGAGTCTCAAAAGGAATGATTTTACTGATGGGTTGTTCATGATTCCGAATGACAAACGCATAACAGCAAGACATCTCCGTTCGGATGCTGGGTCACGAAACCATCTCGTTCTCCGTGCCTCCGACTCAATTGGCGGTCAAGCGAACCCTGCCATTTGGGTTGGTCAGCGGGGTCAAGGCTCAGTCGGAGCGTGAGTGATTTCATGTTATGCTCAAGTGCTATTTCCACCAATCCGTCAATGGTTTCATCGGAGAGCGGTTCGCGAATCAGTGCTACGACGCGACCCGTTGCTTGGACCAACAACGCATTGCGTTGGTCTCCTAATCGTAAGGGATGGTCATGGTGCAATTGAGGGCGGCGTCCTTCAACACTACCCCATCGGTTCATCGTCTCCTTCGAGACCGCCTCAAGCCACGTCCCAACCAAACCACTTTCAATGAGTGCAGCGTCTAAAATACTCACATATTCTCCACGCTTTGGTGGATGAATGAGTGGCTTCGGAAGGGCTGAGTCGTCATCATTGGTTCCTGATGTTGAAAGTATCAGGGGTTGTTCACCAAGCTTTGGAGGTATTCGTACGAAACGCCGAGATGTGTTTTTTGACGATGCCGCTCCAAGCCATAGTGCCAAGCGGTCGACACGCCCACGCCCACGCGATGTCCAAACCCAAGTACGTTCAATTCCCGGCCAGACATTGTCAACCAAACCTTCTACCTCATCACGTTGGGACGGGGTCAAACGGGGGGAGAGGTCCAATAGCAACCCCGGTCCACGCTTGTGCTTTGCGAAATAAGGCGCCCATGAGGAGAACACAACGTCCAAACGAGGTTGCATTTCATCAAGCCCATGCGTTCTGCTGTTGCGTGGTCGTGCTGGGTCAAGGTGGAGCAAAGCCACTGCATGTTCTGAATTCATTCCTAAAGCATCCAAAGCACCCGATGCATCAGTTCCGTCTCCTGCTAGAATTTTGCTTTCTCTGAACCATCGTTTCATTTCTGCCTTTTGTTGACGTGCTACGATCTGTAGATTTTTGGCACTGGCTTGAGCGCGAAGGTGTGAAAGTTCAATGCCAACAGCAGGTCTACTGAGGACAGATGCATGAGCAGCGAGTTGGAGCCCGCTTCCACATGCACAATCTACAATCAGGCCCTCCGCCAGGTCACACTGACTGAGCATCATGGACCGAGCTGTGGCTACCTGCCAGGGTGTTGAGAGCGGTTGGCCATCTTTTGCATGATAGAAGAGCATCCCTCGGGGGGCCGTCTTGTCTTGTGCCTGTTCAGTTAACCCCTCATCGTCTACGAGAGAAGGGTCAAGGACAGTATGCATTCTAAACCCTCACAAATCAGCGATGTGGCTTCGGGTTAGCAAACTCTCAAAGTGCAGGCCGGCTTTGGCAAACGCTTCTTCGGCCCCTTCTTCACGGTCCACGATACTGATGACTCCAACCACTTCACACGCTGTATCGGCGTGAATTCGCTCCACTGCCTTAATCGACGAACCACCTGTCGTTGTGACATCTTCCACAACAACAACCCTTCCGCCTCCTTCTAACGAAGCGCCTTCGATTCCTGGTGGATTGTTTGTTTTACGGCCACCTCGGCCTTTTGGCTCCTTCCGTACCATGAATCCACGCAACGTATTCTCTGCATCCGGGGAGGTGATGACAATTGCAGTGAGGGGAACTGCTCCTAGTTCTAATCCTCCAACAAAGTCGGCTTCAAGTGCTTTCATTCGGACGTTGAGAAGCGAACCGAGTATGCCTGCCGCCTCGGGGTGCATCATCACTGGCTTGGTATCAAAAAACCAGCGTGAGTTTCGTCCACTGGCGAGGGTAAACGCATCATCATTGCCTCCGTCGAGAAATGCCAAATCGTGAACCAATGCAGCAAGTCGGCTCCATTGAGGGTGAGCGAGAACGCTTTCGTGAACGGCCATGACAAAGGGTTAGGACTTCACGCCATGAACTTTCCTTCCCTTGATTTTTCATCCATGAGTCGCTCCTTCAAAGTTCACCGTGTTGATGATAAAGGGTCGCCAATAAGAGAAAATGAGCGACGATGGCGGCGGCGAAGGACGACGGAAAAAAGGTTGAGCATAATCCGTTGCTTGGCCTCGACATCTCTCGTTTAGAGCATGAAATGGAAGTCTATCATCAGTGGATGGACGAGCGCGCTGACGATGCCTATCGAATCGCAGAGGATATCCGTTCGTTGGGGTATGATTATCGCGATCATGTCGAAATCCCTAGAGCGGCAGACCTTGCGGGGCGGACTGAGAAACTTCTTGTCGAATATCTTCAGGGATACGAAGTCGCAGAAGATATCAGAGTTATGCTTGATGAGCATGACCGAGAAACAACCTCCATCATGATGGCCCAATCTGTTGCAAGAGGGTTTCGTGAGCAAGGTTATGATTTACAGACGGCTATTGACGTGGGATTGCGCGTAGGATTAGCGATTCTCACTGAAGCGGTTTTAGTTGCTCCATTGGAGGGAATCAGTGAGGTTCGTCTTCTAAACAATGTTGACGGCTCACAATTTGTTTCGGTCCATTTCGCAGGACCGATTCGGGCAGCAGGAGGAACCGCCCAGGCCCTTGCAGTATTGATTGCAGACATGATTCGCAGAGAACTCAACGTTGGCCACTACCAGCCAACTGACCCCGAGGTTGAGCGAGTGAAGGAAGAATTCGGACTCTACCGAGGGAACCTCCAATACCGCCCCTCACCCAACGAGATTGACGAAATTGTCCGTGCTTGCCCGGTTATGATCAACGGCGAATCGACCGAACGCATCGAATGTGCCGGTTACGGCCGAGTTCGCAACATCGACGAGGCCAGAATCCGCGGTGGTGTTTTGCTGGTTATCGGAGAAGGAATGTGCCTCAAAGCACCCAAGATTCAGAAACACACAGAACGACTGAAGGTGCCTGGCTGGGACTTTATCTCCAAATTCGCATCTCGTGGAAAAGAAAAACAAACGGAGGAAGGAGAAGTATTCAAATCCAGAAAAGTCCCTCCAATTACAAAATTCATGAAGGACATCATCGCTGGACGGCCGGTATTTGGCGGCCCACTGCAGGCCGGCGGGTTCCGACTGCGTTACGGGCGAGCCCGACCATCAGGTTTGGCAGCAGCCTCAACCAATACTGCCTCAATGCTTGCGTTGGATGATTTCATCACCATCGGGACACAAATGAAAATTGAGCGACCTGGAAAAGCCTGTGCAATCACTCCATCGGATGAGACAGACGGCCCGTGGGTTGTCCTTGAGGATGGGCGTTTCGCACGTTTTGACGATGCTCCAAGTTTCGCCCGCGTTCGTGCAAATGTCAAGCAAATTTGGGATAATGGAGAACTTGTAATCGGCTATGGGGAATTCATGGAGAACAACAAAAATTTGGTCCCAGCAGGGTACTGTACCGATTGGTGGGCCAGCGATTTGATTGAAGGTTTTGTCCACCCTGAGGATGTTGACGCGTTTGTATCGATTCTTAACGGCAACCGCGGCGATTGGCCCGAGGGCTGCCCGGGAATTCATCCTTCAGAAGCAGAAGATGGAGATGCCCAGTATCATGTTCGCCGAAAGTGGCATCAAAAATTGCGTAAGACTACGGTAGACTGGGAGGCTGCAAAAGCGATATCCCGTCGTTTCGCAACATCGCTCCCACCCCCTCACAACCCTTGGTTTCTTGACTTGCCTTTGGAGTGGCTTCCACCGGTCCTCACTATGTTTGCCGATGCAAAAATTGAACCCTATGGAGTGGTTTCACATTCTGTTAAGCCGCTTGCAGATGACGTCCAGACGTTCCCGTTACCGCATCATAAACAACTCCGAATTACGGGTGGAGTTCGTGGATGGGATGCCGCTACATTAGAGGAATTACAACCCGAGATAACACCTGCATTAGGGGAAACAGAACTTCCCGGCCTTCAACTTCAACCCGAACCCTCTGTGTTTCAATCATCTGTTCCAGAAGGTTGGGCTCTTATTCAACATGGAATGGCTAAGGCCACGGCCATGATTTTGGGACTCCCACACCATCATGATGGAGACGACTTGGTTATTACCGCTGGCTGGCCTGCGGCCCTCGAAGGACTTGGCTTTGGTATTGAAGGCGAACGACCCATACGATTGAAAGACGGTCACAAGGTGGCGCATGACCGCCTGAATCAACTCAAACAAGCTAAGGAAGTTCTTGACGAGGAGCGGGAACGCTTGTCGCTGTTAGAAAAAGAGCGAGCGACCATTCGTATTGCCTCTGAAACAGGGGCTCGTCAACGTGGTCTAGGAATTGCTGAAACCGATAAAGTGGGGCGAGAAGCAGCAGCATCCATTCCCGATGAAGGGCCGAAAGACAAGCAAGCCTACCTCGCAGCACAGCGATTGGAAGACGACCATGCGGTCGATGGAATTCTACCCTTGGTGCGTACATTATCTGAATTTAGGTGGGAGCACAGCGCCCCAGTTCGTGTAGGTTGCAGAATGGGACGGCCCGAGAAAGCAGCACCTCGTGTAATGAACCCCAGAACGAACGCACTCTTCCCCATCGAACTGAATGGAGGCAATCAACGCCTCCTCAGCAATGCCATTGACAAAGGTTCAATCCGCATTCAACTCGGACGACGGGTATGCAGTAAATGTGGAAAGGAATCGCCTTTCCTCCGATGCCATCACCGCTCAAAGGATGATTTTGGCGAAGAGCGCGCAGGTGAGGCTTGTGAAGGCTCAACCAAAATGACATCTGCAAAGGCCAACTCACGACGACGAGGTGAAGTCCAAACCGTTTCGATTGATTCCATGGTTGAAGACGCCCGTATTCGTCTTGGTATTGACCGCTTGCCCAATCAAGTGAAGTGCATGAAAAAACTCAACAGCCGTAACCAAACCCCCGAAGCTATCGAAAAAGGAATCCTCAGAGCAAAGCATGACCTGCCAGTGTTCCGGGATGGAACGGTCCGGTACGACATGAGCGATGTACCTGTGACCCACTTCAGGCCCCGTGAAATTGATGTTCCTTGGAAGAAACTTCACACGCTCGGTTACACACATGATTATCTCGGAGAGCCCCTGCAGGACGACGAACAGGTGTTGGAAATCTTCCCTCAAGATTTCATTGTGGCCAAGAATGCAGGAGACTTCTTTGTTCGTACTGCCCGATATATTGACGAACTCCTCGTCAGGTATTACAAGGCTGAGCCATACTATAACGTGACAAAGCCAGATGACTTAGTTGGCCATCTCATCTGTGCTCTTGCCCCCCACACCAGCGGAGGCGTTCTATCTCGCATTATTGGATGGGCTGATTGTTCAGGCGGTTACGCTCACCCGCTGTTCCACGCAGCCAAGCGAAGAAACTGTGACGGAGATGAAGATGCTATCTTGCTCTTGATGGACGGTTTGTTGAATTTCAGCAGAGAAATTCTACCAGCAAACCGTGGTGGACAAATGGATGCCCCGCTGGTACTGACGACTCGGCTCAACCCTACGGAGGTGGATAAAGAAGCCTTGAACGTGGATTCTGGTTGGTTCTACGAACGAGATTTTTATGAGACAACGCTCAATCAACCCCACCCAAAGACCATCGCTCATCGGATGGATTTCGTCGAACGTCGCCTTGGAAGTATTGCTGCAGTTCGCGGATATGGTTACACCCATGACTGTCACTCATTGGATGAAGGGCCAGCACTTTCAGCATACAAAACTCTGGAGACCATGATCGATAAGATGAACGGTCAACTTGCACTTGGACATCGTCTTCGTGGCGTTGATGTTCGGACGGTCGCATCAAGCGTGGTCCGTTCTCACTTCCTCCCCGATTTGCGTGGTAACCTGAATGCGTACGGCCGGCAAAAGGTTCGTTGTTTGAAATGCGCTCATTCATATCGCAGGATGCCGCTTTCTGGAAAGTGCATTCAACCCGAGAAAGCAAAGGGAAGAGGGCTTTCAAGCGTTGGTGTTGCTAAATCGGAAGGAGATTTATGCGGGGGCAATCTTGCATTGACCGTTTCTGAAGGTGCAGTTCGGAAATACATCAAGGTCACACGTTTCGTTATGGACCATTATGGAGTTGACACCTACACGAGACAAAACGTCGAATGGCTTGCTGATAGCGTAGATTCGTTGTTTAACAACGACCGTGCAAAACAGTTGTCACTGTCTGATTTCCTCTGATTCAGCGAAGCGGTTCTCTCCAAGGTGAGTCGTTCTCGGGAAGTTGTTCCAAGTCCGGCATCCCTCTTGTGACTCGCTTGAATGGTGTTCGTTCAACAGGCTGTTGTTGAATTGTGCTTTGCAGGCGACCTGCAAGTGCTCTAACTCCTTGTTCTGCAAATGCGAACCCAACGAGAAGTAGAGTGAGCAGAACATGCCCTTCCAGTTGATACGCTGCGAAGGGTTTGATGTAGAGTTCCTGTTGAGTAACAATACCCTCATCCGTGAAGGTCTCTATGGTGTAGGTTCCAGGTTCCAATTTACCGTTCCATTGCGGGACCTCTTCGCCTAAGTCGCCGTTCCAAGAAGTGATTTTTGTTTGGTTGTCAAGCAGAATAGAATAGCCAATTGAGCCCGAATCGGTGTTTTCTGCTGAGAAGGTGACTGCGATTCTTGCAGGTAGTGCACGGTCAAGGTCTGCAACTGGGGCGACGACGACTTCTCGGTAGGTTTGAGTTTGTGAAGGTGAGTTCACCTCGTTAGGAGCCTCCTGTGAAGCGACAGCGGTCCACAGACTATTAACGACGAGAACAGCAACGAACCACATGACCGGATTTACCCAAGCATTACGCTTCGTCATGGGGTACCAGTTATCCTTCACCTTCATATGGTTATGTTCTGAGGCAAGAAAATAAACAGTTGCAAAAAATGCCTATTTTTGAGCAATAAACTCGCTAAAATCACCATTCAATAATTCTAAGATCCTTTGCATCCATGTCAACTTTCTAATTTTTTGCTCCTCATTGGTACTTCCCGACCAAGGGCCGATTTTGTCAGTTGAAAAGCCAACCAATTCCACTTTATTTAGGTCAATTCCTAACCAATTGAGGAAGCAAACCGCCCGATCTCCATCAGTGAATCCCCCAGGATTGTACATGCTCTCATAGGATTCACCAGTTTGGTGTGTTAAAACCAAAGGAGGTTGCCCGTTTTTAGCCCATTGAGGTATCAAGCTCTCCCAACGATGTTGGTTGTCTCCATGAGCATGGACCACCAAAGTCACGCCAGCCGAGGCAGCACGGTCCAAATGTTCCGCACCGTCGAGGTCGGTGACGACGCAAACGGGTTTGATACCGTCTGGAAATGCACCCACGGCTCCATCAGCGGCAATGAAGGAGGTTCCACGAGGCCATTCGCGATTAAAATCACTCGGGGCCGTAGCCGCTCCAACCACTACGATATGATGCGATTTGCGCAACTTGTCTTGAACGGCACTGAGGGTGTGTTGGCGCGCTTCGTTAGACCAATGTGCAACACCGAGAGGTTCCGAGGTTTGAAACAGTTGATACAGTCCATTGGCGCTCTTAACATCGTCCTTGTAAGGCCAACTAAAGGCGGCCCGCACATCGTTTTGAATGTCAATCACTTGCGTAAGAAGCGATTCATCCATGGCGCCTCCAATCGTCACAGCCACAAGAAACCATCTCCAACATTGAACTTCATAATCCGTGGCCGCTGAGGTAGGGTCATGCCCGTCCCAACCATGCCCCCGGTTTTGACGGATGAAGTTACCTTCGCACGATACCCGTTTCTTCCTCAAGCGGCCCAATGGATTAGGGATATGGCACAGCGTCATTCAATTGACCTCAACGAATTGCTTGACGGCCCGTGGATGGAAAAAGCCCGTCAACGCGCTCGGATTCGTCTCATTGATTCAGTACAATCGAAAGAAGGCGTTCAGGTTGTTGGGGGGGATATTCACACCGAGGAAGGACGTCTCATTGAGGCGTTCTCATTCTATTATGCCCGGCTCGTGGTCTGTGCAAGCGAAGATGAACGGCTGATTGCTCGGTGGGCACAAGCAGAAGCAGCGCGTGCAGAACAACTGTTGATTCAAGATGAAGTCAATCTGCCCGTTCTTGCTGAAACTTACATCTCGGAAGCAGTCCGAATCTCACAGCCTACAGGTTCAGCAGTTCTCGCATCATCTGCAACGAGCATGCGTCAATTAAGGCAAGGAGACTCTTCACTCTGGAAAATAGGGCTCTCCGATTTCATTGAAATCTGCCCTAAAATTACTGGAGACCGCTGGCGGCTTCCTAACGTTGACCTGAACGATGGTTGGGTAACTCTCCACAATGAGCGACAATACACATCATCAGCCAAGCTTTCACGGTTGCTTCGAGAGCGCATCAAGAGAGGCATTGAGCAAGAGGCGCTAGAGAAGATGGCTGAAGTCACGACAGATTTGGCCGTACGTCTTGCTGAACCAGTTGGAATTGTTCGTAATTTGATGGCCAATAAAGCGAGTGAAGCTATTGCATTGGTTGGAGCAGAAGAGAGCGATTGGCCTCCTTGCATGCAAAAAATCATCGCCGAACTCACAAACGGAGTCAACGTTAACCACTTTGGACGCCTCTTCTTAGCCTCAATGGCCGCCACGCTTGCACTTCCGCAAGAGGCTTGCGTCGGCTTCTTTAGAGGTGCTCCGGATTTTAGTGAATCAACAACCTCCTATCAAGTAGAGCATGTTTACCAGCACGAATACACTCCTGCTGGATGTGGGAAACTGAAGATCAATCACAATTGTCCCGTACTCCCTGGAGACAATCGTACCTGCGACCAACCTTGGATGGACCATCCTCTGAAGTACATTAGAGCGACTCAGCGATGGAAGCGCCTTACCTCAAAACCTGCAGAATCGGTCGAAAAGGAACCTGCCCCGCCCGAAGGTTCCGCGGAACACAACTCCTCTTCTGATGATGATTGAGTCCATAGCGACGGAGATGTTGCTAAAAGGTAAGGTAGACTTCCGCTTATCATGCGATGGTTGCGAGACCCATCTGGGGGCCAAGAGTCAAAGGTTCCGTTATCGTACCGCATCGTACGCGGATTCTATCGTTTCCTCACCAATATTTGGTTCCGGGAAATTAACATCGTAGACGATGAAAACCTCCCTCCTGAAGGCGGCCTTTTGTTCATTACATGGCATCCAAGCGGCCTGATTGACCCCATGCTGATGACTGCGGCCCTTCCGGGTAAATTGACCACTATTGCGAAACACACGTTGTTCAAAATCCCCATATTGGGACGTATATTGAAAGCATCGGGAGTGGTTCCTATTGAGCGTCCAAGAGATTCCAAAGACAAACAGGCATCACGGGAGAGAAATGCTACCATGCTTGCTGAAATGTCAGTACAAATCGCTAATGGAGGGCGGGTTTTGATTTTTCCAGAGGGGACGACACATGCTGAATCTGGCGTGAAGCGCGTACGCTCTGGGGCGGCAAGAATTCTCCTTCATGCCCGTCGTGAGGCTCAAGAAAAAGGATTGCCTGAACCACAATTGGTCCCGATTGGTCTTCATTATTCCGAATCACATACGTTCCGTGAACGGGCTGCTGTTGTCATTGAACGAGTAATGGATTTGAACCCGATACCTCCAACAGTGGCGGATTCCTTCGAGCAGGACCGTTTGGAGCGGATGTGGATTGACGAGGTCACAAAGGCCATTGATGTTGAATTGCAGAGAGCAAATTTGTCAAAAACCTCCTGGAGGGAGCGGACCATGATTTGGAAAGGTCGGAGCCTTGCCTACGCCGAAAAGAACCGTATTGCGGGTGGAAAATTGGTCAAGCCGACGTATGCTGAATCCGTTTTAGGGGCTCGCCGATTGCGAGCTGGCTGGGAATACATGATGGTTCACGAGCCAGAGGAAACCAAACAGTTGGCTGAGGACTGCGAAACCCATTTCTCCGAATTGACGCGAAGAGGAATCACTCCTTACGATGTAGACGCCCGTCCGAAAACACTCTCGGCAAGGGGTTATCTCAAGGTGCTATCAGTGTGGCTGTGGGCGCTTGTTTGGATGTTTGGGCTTGTCACATGGAGTGCAATTGCAGGAAATTATCCACCGTACAAAGGAAACGGCCTCTTGAGCTGGCTGATGAAAAAACGAGAGATTGATACCTCCGTAATTGGAACCATCAAAGTGCTCTCAGCCGTTGTGTTCTTTCCACTTTGGTGGATGGTTGCTTCTGCATTCATCACGTGGTCGCTTCTAAGTGCTTCAAGTCCGATAAATTCTCTTCTTCTGTCCCACTGGTTGCTTGAATATGTCACGTATTTACCAGCCGCCGGCGTCTTCCTTCTCTTCTTGATTTGGTGGCCAATGTCTGCTCGCTTGCATCTGAAGTTGTACGCTCGCCTTGTTCGCAGCTCTCGGGATTTGAAGCGATGGAAGATTTGGAAGGACGAAGACAAGAATTGGGATGAATTGGTCAAAGTTCAGAGAGAAATCGCCGCTCGTTTGGTCAAAACAGGTGCTGGGCTCATTTTGCCCGGTGATGCTGATTGGAGCGATCCACCGTCCGGGAAAGATGACATGGTCTCAGTACAAGTGCGACCAACCCGTTGAACTTGCTCGTACCATCTAGAGTCAAACGGAATCAAGCACAACGCTGAAAGAAATGCACAAGGTTTTGAATGAAAGGTCGTCAGTGGGCTAACAAGGAGCGGAGGTGAAGCGATGACGAGAACTCTTGTATTGACGGTTGACCGAGATAACGACCTTGGCATCAAGACTTCGATTCGAGGGCCTGTTGTCGGTCGGAGACAAGTCCTCACTGCCGCTTTGAAACTCGGGATTGCAGACCCTGAAGAAAGCGACACAAACGCAATTCTAGGAGCGTTATCTCAACACGACGCCTTGGTTGAAGCCAAGGGAGAAGAAGATGAAATTGAAATCGCTATTCTTACCGGTGATGAAAAGGTTGGAATGCGCTCTGACCGAGCCGTTGCAGCTCAACTAGAGGAAGTAGTCTCCTTGTTTCAGCCAGATGAAGCAATTCTTGTTACAGACGGTGCAGAAGATGAAAGCGTTCTACCAATCATACAATCTCAAGTCCGCATTGACCATGTTCAGAAGATTATCGTCAAGCAATCAAAGGGTATTGAAGGAACATACTATTACATCGTAAAAGCCCTTGAAGACCCAAAATGGCGCTCAAAAATCATGATCCCACTTGGGGCGGTCATGGCCATCTTGGGACTTGGTATCATGCTCCCCAACGAAATCGGTGGCATCGTCATCGGTGCACTTCCCTTGGTCCTCGGATTGTACATCTTCAGCAAGGGTGCAGGAATTGAGTCCACCGTGAACCGTGTAATTCAGGAAATGCGAGAAAATGCCGACGCTGCGATGTTTTCCTCTCTTCTTTGGACGGCCACTCTTTTCAGTGCTATTTTTGCCGTTGCAGAAGGATGGCGCGCATTCAGTCAGCAAGATGTTAATTCAGCAGCGCAGTCGGTTGTGTGGTTGAATGTGATTCACTCATCCCTCGCTTGGATTATTATTGCCTTCTTGACTTCAACAGCCGGATTTATGCTTCTTCGTTTGAAGCGTGGGTCGTTTTCTGGCAGTCTGATTGTTTTGAGCGTGTTTGGCATGGTAGTCTACTCTTTCCTCAACACGGCTCTCGATATCGCCATCCGTGTATTAGAGGGGACATCTTACAAATTCACGGTTAACGTGATTCTTGACGACTTGACAACCCCGTTGATTTGGGTGGTCGTGCTTTGGATGGTAATGACCGTTGTTCGAACGCTCCAAGCAAAACAAGCCCAAGCAGACCGTTATTGGGGAATCTGATCACAAGATAAAACGCGGCATCACTTTTGCAAGTGTGTTGTGACCAACGACTCCAACAAGGGTTCCTTCTCTGTCAACGACTCCAATCTGGTTGAGGTCATGTGTGAGCATCAATGCTCCAGCCTTCAGGAGCGGTGTGTCTACTCTTACAGTTAACGGAGGATGATTCAACAGTTGCTGTGCGGGAATAGAATGCATCCAAGCAATGTCTCTGTTGACGGTTTTGCGGGCAATTAACTTGAGCAAATCAACGGCATGAATTCGGCCCATGGGTGCTCCTTCACGGTCAACAATGAAGATGTGGTCCCAGTTGTTGTGTGTAAGAGATTCCAAAACCAGAGCCATAGAGTCTGAATCAAGCATGGAGTGTGCATGCTGCATAGTCTGGCCACACGTGACATTTCTTGCTGCTTGAGCGCCTGGTGAGCGGCGCGTGGATTTGCGATTTCGGGCCTTGATTGCCATGGGTTCTCAGCCGTGTCCCGCAACCTACCCTTTTTGAAGCCTTCCTTTTTTCCACTTCCCCGAAGAAGATTTCCGGATACCTGCAATATATGCATGCACACATTGCCTCAACTGATAAATTGAAGAAACCATTGGAACGACTATGGGAACAGTTCCACATGAAGAAATCAATGCGCTTCGGGCCATGGAGGGTTATGAGCAGATGCTTGAAATCGACCGTCTCACTCGTGTTTACCAAACAGATGAAGCCACCATTCGGAGTGCTCTTTCATCGGGACCTGGTCTCAACCCCCCTCCTTCAACCCCTGCTCCAGAGTGGAACCCTTCCCAGAAAACCAGCCCACTACCCCCTCCTGCGGCTCCATCTCACGTTGGACCGACCATGGTCAATAGGGAACAATTCCGGTATGAATACGACCCAAGTCGTGAAGCTGCACAACGGCGAGAACAGATCAATCAAGCCATTCTCTGCTCTGCTTGCGGTGTTGCACTAGGCATTCCAGACGTTCGACCGATAAAGGTCACTTGTCCTGCATGCTTGTTTGAAGCAACCTACACTGAATGAACGCATCCTTGATGTGGGATGCTCAGGAGGGATGCCCATGCGTGATGGCTCTCCTCGCCTTTGGCCCTACTCTCCGGCGAATTCTCCAATTGCACTCCCTGACCGTCCGTTATTATGCAGTGCAAATGAAGTTGTCACGCTTTTCAACTCTGATGATGCCCCCGACTCCACTACCAAATTGGACGGAAAAGCCCTCACGGATTACCTAGCGGGGTATGGGACAGACGCAGGGTCTCTTGATGCCATTTTAGGCGCACAAGGTGCCGCTCCAATGGCTCAACGCCGCCCGATCCTCCTCCTTGGTGAACTCGCCAACCCCTACCGTCTTCAGGACATCAACATTGGCCCCTTGCCTGTGTTTCCAGTTCGAATTGAAGATGTATGCAGGACCTGGGCTGACGGCTTAGATACTCGTGAAGCCTATCCAGGCGTCCATCATGTAACGCTAGCGCGAACGCCCGGTTGGTGGGAGCAATCTCATCTTGGGATGGCAACGGTTGAACAGTTGAAAGCATTGATGGCCTGGCTAGAAAATGGGGTCCGAGGCTCATGGCGGCCGGTAAGATTAGCTGAGGGGAACATCCGCCTTGCCAGTGAATTGGACTTGGACCCGCCTACAAAGCAAGACATCACATGGGACGGCGTGGTTGAGCGCGTTGAACTCACGATGCCTGCCCCCACAGGTCCATTGATTGACCTCACAACGGTGATGGTGCCGATTCATACTCGACAAGGATGCTACAATCACCGTGGTAGACTTTCCAGATGTGCTCACATGAATCAACGAGATTTTCACGACAACCTCTTCCGAAAAGGTTCATCTCATCGCTGGGATGATGTGTTAAGCGTTCTGTGAAGTTCTTCGGGTATAATGCTCAACATGCTCTTCGCCCCAAACCAATTCATTGGAGGCTTCGAGTCCGGCTTTTCCGAGCACATCTGCTGTGATTCCAGATGGGATAGGAGACCCGTGTTCTTGCGTTGATTGGACGAGGTAGAATTCGTCGACCAAACCTTCGTCCAGAAACTTGTGAATCGTTGTCGGGCCGCCTTCAACGAGAATTCGCTGAATATTTCGGTCCCCCAATTGGTTGAGCAAGGATGGTAGTCCAGCAAAAGAGGATTGAACCAACATAGTCTCACCACCGTCGGAGAGGAGTTGAGCATCCCGAGGGCACCGCTCGTTCGGGTCAACGACGACTCTGAGCGGTTGTCGCTTTGGTTGACCGATACGTACTGTAAGGAGAGGATCGTCACGAATAACGGTCTCAACTCCGACGAGAATGGCATCGCAATCTTGACGTAATTCGTGAACCTTCTCGAGGCAGCCCGGTGAGGTGAAGCGCCCAGCATCTAAGGAACGGTCGTCAACTGAACCCTTTGCATCAACGGCTAGTTTGACGGTCACGATGGGTTTTCGGTGCTCACACCAATGAAGGAACGGCCGCATTAGCTCTGCTGCTTCATCCGCCATCAACCCCATCGATGTAGGAATTCCTGCGCTTTCAAGTACGTGTTGTCCCTTTCCACGTACGGTTGGATTTGGGTCTTCATGAGCGATAATCACCTCTTGAACGCCGGCCCACATCAGTGCTTCAGTACAAGGGGGAGTCCTTCCAAAATGGTTGCACGGCTCAAGGGTAACGTAGGCAACCGCACCGTTTGGTGAATGTCCCTTTGCTTCCGCATCGTGAATCGCCATTTGTTCGGCGTGAAGCCCACCAAGATGATCGTGCCATCCTTCAGCAATAACCTTGCTATCTTTGACCAAAACGCAACCTACTAGCGGGTTCGGGCTCACTTGCCCTCGACCTCGTTCTGCAACTAAGAGTGCCCGTTCCATGAAGAAACGGTCGTGCTCAGTCCAGGTTCTGCCCATGGCCGAACCACACGGCTTTGGTTCAAGACACCTTGCATTTTTTCCCTACTGGCCCTTTCATGGATTCAATAGAACTCATGGAACGAGGAATAAAATAAACATATATCCGTATTGAATAATAGGTCATGCGAAATGAATAATGTAAAAAAATGAAAAATCAGCGAATCCTTCAAGGCTCCAGTACCAGTGTAGAGACTATGGCCTCCGATTCGCAGAACCTCACAACCCCTGCCCGAATTGAGTTTGAAGCCGATACCGACTCGCAAATTAAAAAGGGAGTTCACAAACCTATTTTCGCTCCAATCTTTACCAAAAAGGGCTCAAAGGGGACCCGTCCAAAACGAGTTCACCTCCTCGTTAACCCGTACTCTGGAAAAAGAAAGGGCAGGAAGGTCGCTACGCATGTGGAGGAAAAGCTTCGTGAGGAAGGGATCAAGGTAGAAGTCCATTATTCGGCATACAGTGGCCACCTTGTCATCCTTGCTTCCAAACTCACTGTCAAATCAGGAGACCTCATTGTATCAGTTGGGGGAGATGGGTCATTTTCAGAAGTTCTAACGGGCCGGATGATGCTAGAATTGGGTAAAAAGGAATCCTTTGCAATTATCCCTGCTGGTACGGGCAATTCCGTTGCATATGACCTCAATCTAAACGATGTAGACATTGCAATAAACGCCATTCTCAACGGTAAAAAGCACGCAATGGACCTGGCAAGAGTAGAATTGACTGAAGGACTTCCTGGTTCGGAGGGTGAACGAATGGTTCGTTACAGTCACAACCTTGTGACATGGGGTCTTGGCGTGGATTCGAATATCAAGGCTGAAAAAATGCGCTGGCTCGGACCGGTGCGATACGATTTGGGTATCCTGATGGCTATTATGGCCAACGGACGTCGTCACGCTACACTAACCCTTGACGGCGTTGAAGTGGATGATGACTTCACACTCTTTTTGATTCAGAACAGTCAAACGGGTGGTTCTGAACTTCCCCTTGCACCGGGCGCATCCCTCGATGATGGAATGATGGATATTGGAATTTTAAAGAAAATGCATCGTAGAGGGATACTCAAAGCCTTTGGAATGCTGAAGAAAGATGGACGTCATGTTTTTCATCCACAAGTGGATTATCATCGGTTCAAACGGCTTGAAATCACTACAGAGCAACCTACGGCGATCAATATTGATGGTGAAAATCTTGGTTCCACTCCGCTCACAATGGAAGTATTACCTTCACTTGTTAACGTAATGATTCCGTTATCAGAATGAAAAGTCAGAAAAGTCATCTTCAGGCTCTTCATCAAAAACCCGAGGTGACGGTTCTTCGACGACTTTAGCAGGGGCCTTTTTGACGGCCTTTCTACGACGAACTGGCGGTTTCTTGACCGGAGCGTCTTGTTGAGGTGGATTCCGGGAGGCCGGAGGGCTTCGAGAGGAAGGAGGTGCTGAGGATGTTACAGAGGATGTCCTACGTTCACCAAAGGAAGATGGGAGCGATGATGGCTCACTAGCCTGTTGATTCACCTGTTCCATTTCTTGAGCGGCATCCGTAACGACAACTGAACTCTTTCGTTCTGGTGGTCCAGACGCCCCTCGAGATGGCATTGCAGTTGAGGCCAGTACACTGTCGAGGTCGAATCCACCAAGGGAATCCTCTTCCTTTGGTTGTGAAGTAGAAGCAGGTTTCGCCTTCTTTTCCTCTTTCTTCTCCTCCTTCCTACGTTCTTTTTCCATTCGGCTCTTACGCTCTTCGGGTGATTCCATTCCTGCCTTCTTTGCTGATTTGATGTCTTCTTTGACCTGTGCAACCTTGTCAAGCCCGTCCGAACCAAGCAAGGTGCGCATCGTACCTTTTGCAGAACTGATTACCATTCCTTTTGAAACGATGAATGCACCAACGCCGCCGCCCAGGCCGACAACGAGGAAGAACATGATGAATCCAGCACGGCCCAGGAAGGGAACGTCCCCTTGAACCCACTCATCATCGGCTTCTCCATCCATACTAACTGTGGCTCCGTCAAGAGTGATGCCGGTGACGGCAATGAAGTATCTATCAAGGTTCATCGCCTTGTCAACACCCATGGAACAATCAGGTCTCAAAAATTGGTCAAAACTATCCCGGTAGTATCCTCCGCCGGACTCATTTGCATCGATCATGAATCCTTTGATCGTTACGGGCTGGTGCCATTCGCCCATAGCAGTCAAACCATCATGAACGTTTTCTGTGGCAGGAATCAACCCTAATACAAACCACTGTGATTCAGAGTCACTATTGATTTCGTCCAGGTCTATACTGCCTGCGCCGGTTTCTGGCGATAATGGATTTGACCAAAGTTTCACGTCAATCCTCGCTCCTTCTCCGTCAACAACAGATGAAGCCTCATCAAAGGACATCTCTTGGATGGCTACGGCAGTTGTAACGCCGTAATTCAACTTACTACCACCCAAAAGCGGGTCATGTGTGTCATAGAATGTGCTCGCAGCCAAGTATCCAGTGAATGAGAGTTCGGTCCCTTCCCCAACAGTGAGGTCAGGTTCATCGCCGCTAGGGTTGCAACCTACGGCCTGCATGTCAGAAACCGTAGTTTTCGTTCCTGATAGAGTAGAAACGACACTGATGTCGTCTTTAGCAAATGAGACGCTGACAGCATTATCTCCATTTCCCCATGCTGATGTTGAGGGGCCAAAGCACCCAGCGAGCAACATACTGGCGATGAACAACAGGACGAGAGCACCTCTGCGCATAGTCCTTGGAGGGGGCGTGGAGTTTGAGAAGTCTTCCCTCAATCCTAACGGGCTCGCAAGCTAAAAAACTGGCTAAATGGCGCAGTCGGAGAGATTTGAACTCCCGAGTCACGGGGACACCGGATTTCAAATCCGGCGCAATACCAGGCTATGCGACGACTGCTTTATTGGAGGCGGGAGGTTTCCCTCTTTTTCCCCTTTCGCTTGTTCACTGTCTCACCACGGTTCTCTTTTGAGGGCCGAACAACGACAGCGAGGCAGAGTGCTAGAGTAGACAGAACGAAGGTCATGCCTGGTGTTTCAAGAGGGTCACTATCGCCTAGGCCGTCATTTTCGAGGACTTCCCTAAGGTCTGCAGTGAAGTCAGGAACCTTCCAATTATCCCCCGTCCAGACGACGAGCGGCTGACGGTTTTCATTGATAATGTAGGTAATGGTTGAGTGGCCAACATTGAAATCTTCACTGACTTCTTCAACGCAGGAGGTTCTGTCCCCTTCATCCCATGTATAGCCGTCATCACACATGCAGTGCAGACTTTCTCCGGATCCCATTTCCCAGCCATGGCCACTGCAAACCTCTTCAGTTGAATTCTTCACTGGGGCAGGTATATCTGACGCATTTACAATTGAAGGAGCCCAAGCAATATGCTTTGGTTCCACAATACCGTCCATCCCAACAGGGGAAGTCTCCCATGTAGCATTGGTAGAGTTCCATTGATAGAGGCTCCACCACCAAGAACTATCGGCGGGAGCATCTTCGTCCCCAAGAGAAGTCATGTAATGGCCATACGATGAGTCAGCGATGGTCACATTGACGCCTGCATCATTGAGTGCACCTTTCGTGATGTGGTATCCATCAAAGGTGTCAATACTTGCTTGAACTTCAGTTCCATTGTTCCACATGATGGTCATACTTGCTTCGTCTTCGACGAGTGGTGCGGAGAGATTGGAGCGGTTGAGGCTTGAGGGCATCCAAGCAATATGTTGGTTCTCTTGAAGGGCATCGATATCATCGATACCAACTTGTGAGGCTGCCCAGAGGTTGGTTGATTGATTCCAAACATTAAGTTCCCAATACCATGAATCTCCAGGTGCTTCCTCGCCACCGATTCCGGTGACATAATGTCCGTATTGTGACAGAGAGGCGTTGATGTCGATTTGATGTTGGTTCGCAAGGGTTTCAGTCAAGGTCCAACCCGAAAGGCCAAACATGTGTGTAGAAGCATTTCCAGTTGTGTTCACGACGGTTACAGAGGCTTCACCGGGGTGGTAATCCATTACGTGAGCATCAATGACGCTCTCTTGAACGACCACACCAAACGTCTTCCAGACAGGAGCCAACTCTTCTGTTGTTCCCGTTAGATGAGGCCACTCGACTCCATGAATATCGGTGAACTCCTTCAAGCGCTCAGGTGAATCATAGCGTGGGTCAACAGTAATGGAAATGAAGGTGACATCGTCTTTTTCGGTGTCTGTGAGTTCCCCATCCACACTTTTCAACAACTGAGTGATAACCGGGCATACATCTGGGCATCGGGTGAAGATAAAAGCAACAACTGTGACCTCATTGCTGTCCTCATAGAACGAGAACTCATCACCCATTTGGTCGGTGAGTACAAAGTCTTCAACTGGGCTTCGAGCGAGTTTGCTGCCTTTGTAGGCAGCAGCCGGCATAAGCAAGAGACAGGTGAGTAGAACAGCCAATAAGGCTCGATTCGTGTTCATTGAAATCTCTCTCAACGGTTTGTTGCATAATCTGCTGAAAGTGGTGTGCACCATGCTGGAAGTCCTGTGACTCCCTCAGGGTTGGACAAACCAATTCCCCAAAGCATCAGAATAACAAACACGACTGGGAATAAAGCAGTTCTGGTATAGATTCTCGGGTCGCCCTTCAAGTGCATAAAATAGGCAGATATACCGTATCCTTTGACGATACCAACCCCGATAAGGATGGCCCATACCGCTTTGAGAGGTATGCCTGTGAAGAAGACAGCGGCGACCTCAAACAAGGTAAAGACCATCAGTATGATAAAATTCCAGAAGTAGATGTCCTTTCCAAGCAGTCCGTCAAAGATGTTTTCAATAATTCCGTGTGTTTCGTGTTCTCCCATGTTCTCACCTCAATACAAGTAGAAGGCTGGGAAGATAACGACCCACGCCAAATCAACAAAGTGCCAGTACAATCCAAAGTATTCGATACCCTGGGCGTTGTCCTCGTTAAACTCAACCGTGTCCGCTTTGAACACAAGGTAGAGCATGACCAAAAGGCCGATGAAGACGTGGAGGCCGTGAGCCCCAGTAGAGATGTAAAAGATACTACCTGCCTGGGTTCCGATGGTAAATCCTTCAGCAACCAAGTGGCTCCATTCAATCAACTTCAGAACGATAAACATTGAACCGAGTAAGAGGGTTGCTAGGAGGTAGTTTCGGACAGCGGCTTTCTTGGTTGGCATGAGTTTGCCCATGAAGCCGGTTGGAGCTTCCCAGTTCGCATTCTTAGCCGTCTTCAATGCGAGGACGATGGTGTAGGATGACACGATGAGTGCAAAGGTGTTGATCGCTCCAGGGAGGAGGGTCATGAAGTCACCCTGTCCACCTAATCCTCCGAGTTCTGCACCGTCTGGGCGAAGGAAGTCGGATGCGGTCAACATGTCTACTTGTTCACAGTTTCCTGCTTCAACCTGCCACCCTGTGCACCATTCGGTACGCATACGGAGGTAGGAGGAAAAGAAGGTGGCGAACACCATGATTTCAGACATAATG
This sequence comes from Candidatus Poseidoniaceae archaeon, assembly GCA_938084675.1. Classification (GTDB taxonomy): domain Archaea; phylum Thermoplasmatota; class Poseidoniia; order Poseidoniales; family Poseidoniaceae; genus Poseidonia. The sequence goes on along the minus strand of CALKGM010000009.1, from coordinate 76,031 downwards.
AAGACCCACAAACCTGCTTTACGAATGTGTTGACCTTCAAATGGAGCTGAGGTTGCGATCTGCTCTCCATTGCCGATGAACGGTAGGTCTTCTCTCCACCAGTTTGAAACACCAAGTACGATAACGAGTAGTCCAAACATGCTAAGCCCAAGTCCGCCTAATTCGGCTTCATTACCTGAGAGCATGTCGCTTAGTGTCGCCTGGAATTCAGGGAATCCCATCAGGAACAACATGATACCAAGTGCGAAAACGATCGGTGAAGCTGATCCGTGATGTTCATGGTCATCTCCTCCATAACTGGAAGCCCCGTGACTATCGTCTTCTTCAGGTTGTATTGAGTTGACAAAACCACCAAGGCCGATGAAACTGGCATAGGTGACACACATCAAGAGAATTGTAATTCCGGCAGTTCTCCAAGTGAGGTAGGAAAGGTGTGCTTCAACTTCGTGATGGTGTGCATCGTCCTTTATGTCTTTGAGAGCGTCCTTGGTGGCCTTGAGGGCTTCAATTTCTTCGGTCGATGCATTGTTTGCTTTCGCGTTCTCATAACTGAGTTTTGCCTCTTCGTAGTCGTGCTTTGCATCATCATACTCGTGCACGGCTTCTTCGTAGGCGTGGTGCCTCATGTTGGCTACGCCAACTCCCATGGTAGCAAAGGCAAGAATACCAATGACGAGGAAGGTACTGCCCATCAAGACAGCTCGCATCCAGATGCTGTTTTCCACGTGCGCTTCTCCGCTACTCATTCTTCTCCCTCCAGTTTGCCGACAACAATTCCTTTCGGTTCGGCTTTCATCAGTTTGTCAATGAGTTTCTCACCCTTTGGTTTGTGATGTCCGTAGCGTTCGTTCATGTCACCTTGTACAGGGTTCTCGTGGAACGAAGGAGTAGGTGGTGGTGAAGTTGTGGACCATTCAAGTGACCATCCACCCCAAGGGTCTTTGCCCACGGGTTCTCCTCGGCGTGAGGAGTAGATGATGTTCCATAGCAGGAGTATTTGGCTGATTCCGAAGATGAATGCGAAGGTCGATACTGCCATGTTGTACTCCGCAAATCCTGAATCAACGGTGTAACTGTGGGTACGTCGGGGCATCCCCATGATTCCAAGAGCGTGCATTGGCCAGAACGCTGCGTTGTAAGATGAAAAGCCAACGAGGAAATGCCAGAGGCCGAGTGTTTCGTTCATCTTTCGGCCTGTGACCTTGGGGAACCAGTAGTACACTCCGGAAAACAGTGCGAAGACAGTTCCGCCGATGAAGACGTAGTGGAAGTGAGCTACGACGAAGTATGAATCATGGAAGTGAATGTCCATACCAGAAACAGGGAAGAACATTCCAGATATTCCACCTAGCGTGAAGGTCACGATGAAGCCCAGTGACCAAAGTGTGTGGGTCTTCATGACCAACGAACCGCCCCATAGGGTAGCAAGCCAATTGAAGATTTTAGCACCCGTTGGTATCGCTACGAACATTGTTGTGATCATGAAGACGGCTCGCCAGAACGGGTCCATACCCGAGGTGAGCATATGGTGCCCCCATACTACGAATCCAACGATTCCAATACCGGCCATGGCGAAAACCATTGACTTGTATCCAAAGATGGAACGGCGAGCAGAAGTTGCAAGAACTTCGGATACAATACCGAATGCAGGTACAATCACGACGTAGACTTCTGGGTGACCGAAGAACCAGAACAAATGCTGGAAGAGCAGTGGGTCTCCACCTGCTACGAAGAAAGTGGTTCCAATGGTGTGGTCAAAGAGCAAGAAAGCGACGCCGATGATAAATGCTGGAAGTGACATGTAGAGCATAAACACGCTGATGAAGACCGACCATGAGAAGAGCGGCATTTTCATCCATGTAACTCCCTTTGCACGCATGGTGAATACGGTGGTGATGAAGTTTACACCACCGAGTGTTGAGGATGCACCAAGCATGAGGATACCTGAGATAAACGCCGTCGTTCCTGGGTTTGAACCGTAATTCGCAAGTTCAGCGCCCATGTTCGATTCCGTGAGTGAAGAATAAGGAGGGTACATGACCCATGTAATGTCGGCAGCTTCCCCAGACCAGATTCCAGCAAAGATGAGTGGTGTTGAGAAGACGAGGAGCCAAAGTCCCATAGCGTTGATTCTTGGGAACGCCAAGTCCTTTGCTCCAATTTGCAGCGGAAGGACGTAATTCATGAATCCAGCAATCATTGGCATGGCGGCAAGGAAAATCATTGTCGTTCCGTGCAGTGTAAAGTAGGAATTGTACTCATCATAGGTGAGGAAATCGTTCTCAGGCACTGCGAGTTGTATTCGGAACAAGAGAGCAAGTAGACCTCCAACAAGGAAGAAGAAGAACCCGAACAAGAAGTACATGATCCCAACTTCCTTGTGGTCTGTCGTGGTGAGCCATGGCTTGAGGAAATCCCAAAACCGCTGCATCGTGAACGTATCCGGTGAGCGTCGGTAAAAGACCCAGAGAATTCCAACAAAGATGAGTCCAACAGCAAGACCGATGGCGGTGATGAAGATGACCAGTGCGCTTGCACTTGGAGCAAGTGCTCCAGCGTTGATTCCAGCAATGGAAACGCTTGCTTCATTCCAATAGTCTCCTCCGGAGCCGGCACCACCGTTTACAGCGTTTCCGTAAATGGTCATCTCAACGTTTTCATCATCAGCTGCAGGAGCAGTCCATTCAAACGTCCATGAACGAACAGTGTTTGCTTCCGTGGTATGGGTGAGTCCACCGTCCATATCTTGTCCAAGCGTGTTAGGGATAGCAACAATACTTCCGTGAGTTGTCAAAATTCGATATCCACCAGCTCGTCCGTTCCAGTCGTCGCCACCGCCGTCATGGAGTTCCATGACATCGTTGATGACGGTCACGGTGAAGGTGTAGGTTTCACTGGCGTTGTATACTTCAGGAAGCCCGTCGACAACGACGCTTGTATCCGGTGATGCTCCACCGTGACAAGAACAACCTTGGTCACCAGAAGAACCGATTCCTGATGGAATAGCAGTAAATTGTGGTGTTGCAACGAGCGCAAGAAGAAGGACTCCCAAGATGATTGAAACCCGCCCACGCATCAGTAGTCACCTCCGTCTTCAGAATTTCCGGTCTTCTTCACACCGGTGTCTTCTGAGCAATCCATACCTTCCGCAGCGACAATCTTGACATCACCCGTCATGTAAGCATGTTGATTTCCACAGTATTCTGCGCATTTGATGGGGAACATTCCAGGGTCATCAGGCATAACGGTCATCCATGTACCCTCTGCGTGGCCAGGAACCAAATCTTCTTTGACACCCCACTCAGGGAGCCAGAATGAATGCTGGACTCCGACATAATTTGGGTTTGATTCGTCGCTAGGCAGTGATTTCATGTTGAATACTACGGATGTGTCACAAGGTAGAATCATGGGTTCATTTGCTGCGGATGAGAATTTGTGATCCACTGGGATGTGCATCCAGGTATGAAGGACATTTCCGTCTGCGTTAGTCACCTCAATGAACGAGTAGTATGTTGGATTAAAATAATCAATTCCACTGTTTTCTTCTCTCGGATCAAGTACCAAGGAAGAGGTGAGTTGGTCAATGGCATAGTCGCTTGCAACTCCCTCCACGGTGACGGTGACATTGGTCGCTTCTGAACCGCTGGCGTTAACATAGAGGTTGCCTAGATTTGGCCAGTCAACGTTGATTGAGGTAAGTGCTTCATCATCTTCCCACGTAAGGCTGTCTTCGTATTCAAAGTCCCAAAACCATTGTTTTCCAGTGATTTTCATGTTGTGTGCCTCATCATCAGCAGGGATGACCCATACTGCGGCGTTGGAGGACACAGCGAGCACAATAAGCCACAAAACAATGACAGTTGGCGCGAGGTAAAACACGATTTCCAGTGGTGTATTGTGCCGGTCGACTGGGAATGACCCCACCTCAATATGGTCAATGTCGGTGGTATCTGGCTCAACTCCGTCGCGGTATCGCAGCATAGCGAGGAACATCCACCCGAAGGTCAGAATTCCGACGAGAATAGACCAAAACATGAATTTATCATAGAGAACAGAGAATACCGTATCTTCCGCGACCATGGAATCACCTTGATTATCCCGCCGCATAGCCCCTCCTTAAGCGTTTGTTGCAAGGGGCTAGAAGCACCCCTTCTTTCCATATCCCTCGCGCGGCTCACCAGCCTTCCGTTTCGCGTATTTTTTGATATGAAAGACGGAAAAAGAGTCACAACAAGAGGGGGTGGCCCCACGGGGCCCGGAGACAATAAAAAGCCGGCCTGAAAGTGAGCAAATATGGACGTCGGGACATGTCTGATTCAGACCCTCGACGGGGCTCTTTTGATGGAGGTCGAAATTCAACCCGGCTCATCAAAGCAGGGAGTCACCGGCTTCAATGAATGGCGGTCAAGATTGGTCATTGCGGTTAAGGCAGAGGCAAAGCAGGGACAAGCGAACCGCGCAGTTGTCCATGTCATTGCTCAGCAGTTTCATCTAAGCACATCGGATGTGACGGTAGTAACAGGTCATCGTTCCCGGAAGAAACGCTTGCGCCTTGAATCGCTTGCTCTTGCTGACCTTTTGTTACGATTGAACGAGGTTTTGGAGGGCGCTTGATGAACGACGACTCCTTTCACGGTCTTCGCAGGGGTTCTGCAAATGCCGAACAACGTTGGTGGGATGCTGCTCGTGCCCTCGCAGAGGCGCGCCAGCGTAACCGCACTCACAATTGTGCAGTTCTGGTGGAAGGACTTCGTGACCGCAGGACATTGGTTCGTCTCGGGTTCACCGGTCCGATAGAACTTCTCAACCGCGGTTGGAGCGTGGACGATGTGCTGGTGTATTTGGTTGATACATACGGAAGGAGGCATGTTGACGATAACGGTCCGACGCTCATCGTGTTGATGGATTGGGACCGTACGGGTGGGCGGCTTCAAAATACATGTCGTCGCAATCTTGAATCGCTGGATGTATCCTTTGATGAATCGCTGCATAGAACGCTCCTTCGTTGCTTAAAACCGGAGACAAAAACCGTTGAGGGAATTTCTGGGTTAACAGATGTACTGAGGCCTATCATCGATCAGTTAGATGAGGATTCACTTGACTGAGCAGGCTGAGGCAGAGGGTCTTCTTTGACGGTATTGAGGACAACATGTGTGAAGGAACGGGCAACGCCGTCAAGCGTGAATACCGTCTTTGTTAGATTGTCTAAGTCTTCTCGGTCTTTGACTCTTGCAAGAACCATCGAATCCCAGTCGCCGGTGACGTCGTAAACAGCAAAAACACGCGGGTCAGCAGCGATTCTCTGTTGAACATCAATCATGCGCCCCTTGTCGATTCGAAGACCAGCCATTATGGTCATGGTCCAACCAATTTTTTCCGGGTTGAGGACTGCTGAGTAACCTGAAATAATTCCCTCGTCTTCCAAGCGTTTGATGCGATTTGTAACGGTTCCTTGAGCTACGCCAAGTTTGCGCGCAAGTTGCCGTTGACTTTGTCGGGCGTCGGTGTTGAGTAGGGAGAGTAAACTTAGGTCGGTCTCATCCAAATTCATGGTCATCAATCAAGAGCAGCCGCGCTGCTATCTTCAAGACTTCCCTTGCCTTCAGTTGTAACAGAAGAGGGCGGAAGCCACACATGTTGCCTCCACGACCCCATTTCATCAACTTCTAAACCAACTTCAAATCGACAATCTTCTTCATGGTGTTGAGAAAATTGAATGGAAAATTCCTTTTCTTCCGTAGGTTGAAGCGATGGTTTAGGCGGTCGCCCTTTGAACTTCCATGGGGCTTCAACGGTCCAATCCTGTGTGCGAAAGGCCAATGTTCCCGCTTTGAGTTTGACCATGAGTGTCGTTGGTGATGATGCAGACCAAACTGCTTTGATCCGAGGAATTCCCTCTTCACGCTTTCTTGAATTTGCTACGACTGCACTGCAAATAACAAAGGCGACAGCCATCAAAATGATCGGCGCCCATTGCCCTCCAGCGGTTGTGTGTTGATACGGAGAAGGTAGCGGCCCAGAAGTGAGGGAAAGTATGCGCATAGGGGCATCAGTGTCATCTGTTTCGTTGAACATCATGAGGCTGTAACGCCATCCTGTTGAGATTTGGCGAAGGTCAACTCCAGCAGCAGCCAAGTGGTCGGAAGAAAGAGAAAATGTCGTTTCTGTTACGTTGTTTGCCTGAAGAGAGAATCCAACCTCGGGTCGCATTTCATGAACGATATCAACGCCCCGTCGCCCGTGATGGTCTTCACTGACATCCTCGGTTAGAACGATGTAAAGGAGCGTATCGTTGGAAAGATTGACCAAAGGAGTAATTTCCAGATGGAACTGAACGAACCAATAACCAATCTCCCCGGCCATGATTTCAACATCGCCTGTTAGGGATACATGCTCTTCAGAATCAACAGGATGGCTGAACACCAGTGGCTCATCAACCGTTGAGAGGTTTAAACCAAGTTGTTCTGCACGGTATGCTGCGTCGTCATCGGGCCAATCAGAACCCGTGGATTCACTCCAAGACCACCAGACCCATCGAACCGTATCTTCATCCTGGCTTGGAGTATAGTCTGGCGAATCTTCCGGCACAAATACCTCTTCTAACACCCTGTATTGCGTTGTGCTCATTGGCGAAGATGCATGGACCACAAGCGGCGTTTCGGCCCACCCTAGCGGCGAAAAAAGACAAATGAGAACGACTGCAACAATTACAGAGGTTTTCTTGTTCATGATTTATTCCTCCTCATCTCGCCACGGAAGGTCAAGTTTTCTGCGAAGAAGGTTTTGTTCCGAAAGGTCAACCATGAGTGTTACCCGAGCCCCGGCCCATACAGAAATCATTTCCGCCCTCGGGCCGAGTTCAGTTGTAAGCAAAAAGGCGCCCTTGGGGAGTTCATGACAACCCAGTTCCTCTTCAAACTCTGCGACCAATGGCGCCCACCCCTGTAGGAGACGACTAAAGGTTTCTAGGTCAACATCCATTGTATTCTTCGTGATGACATCGCTGAGAAGATAGAGTGCTTCTTGACGGGTACGCCAAGAGTTCTTCTTCAAGGTAAACGCCGGCATTCCGACATGAACGGCCCGTAGGGGGTGGAACGTACCCTTTGGCCAAAGTTCACCTTTGTTGTTAGGGCATTCTCGGTCATAGAGCCGTTCTGCTACCATCGGTGGAGCGATATTCATCCGTTTACCGCGCTGCCATACTGAGTAGGGGGAATCATCCATCCCGTAGACCGAAAAGACCTCATTTTGAACATCCTCGTCCGCCCTAACAACAGTGTTTCTGTCGTGAGGGGGTGCGTTTCGGACCTTTGGTACCCAGCCTGCATCGTTGCGCAATTGCCTTCTTGAACGGAATGTTTGAGCAATGCCCTCAGGTGATGCTTCTGGTCGATGGCGCAACACAGCGAGAAAGAACCCACCAGTGTCGTTATCCATGTGCCACAACCTTCTGCAACCAGGCAACACTTGTTTCAAATGCTGTTCAAATGCAACTTCTGTCCCCTCGAGTTGTTCAATTCGTTCATCGGGGCAGAGGTGTGCGATGTCAAGGAACGGTAGAGACTTACGGGCTTCTCCAACTTCAGTTGGTTGGCCATTCTCGTCGAAACAAGGCCATTCGCTCAAGCCAGGATGGAGGGTTAGGCCGGGAAGGCGTTCGTCATCTATGGGTACCAATTCTAAGTAGGGGCACCTTCGAAGGATTTCAGCAACAACCGCTTCGTTTTCAATCGGGTCGATACTGCATGTTGAGTAGACTAAATGTCCGCCCGGCGAGAGCAAAGCTGCCCCACGCATGGCTATTTCCAGTTGCATCTTGAACATTCGACGGCCTTCTTTTGGTGTCCAGTTCCACCAAACATCACGATTCTTTCGGGTCGTAGCAGTTCCAGTACACGGGACATCTGCAACTACCGCATCAAATCCAGGAGGGGGAATTCGTCCGAGGTGGCGCCCGTCGTGTTGTGTGATGACCATGTTGGCCAAACTCAATCGGCTCCGATTACTGACGAGCATGTTGAGTCGGCCAGATACTGGCTCGTTGGCAACAACGACTCCATTCGGATGGAGGGCTTCAGCCATCTGCGTTGCTTTGGAGCCTGGTGCTGCGCAGAGGTCCAAGGCGAGAGTTTCTTGTGTCAAGTCGAGCAGTTGGACAGGAAGCATACTTGCGGCTTCTTGTCGGGTGATGCGGCCAGTTTCATGCAATAGAGCCATCATCCGTTGTGCAATACCCTCGGGAGCCCTTCCCCGGGCAAACGGCATGACCCAACCTGATTCATTAGGCATCCAAGAAAGAGGCTTGCCGCCAAGTTGCTTTATTTGTTCAAGTGTCCATTCACGGTCAGATCGGTGGAGGGAGATGCGAAGGGTCTCTGGAAGTGGGGAAAGGGCAGACGCCATCCACGGCTTAGGGTCAACCCCCAAATGTCTGACCATGGATGTCAAGGCACAGGTTGCAGCTTGAACCCGCCTCTCTTCCTCGTTGTCGGTCGGTCCACGCACGCTCATCCCTCCGGCCTCTTCTCTTTGGGCCTTCCGCCACGTACAAAGAGTGCCGGCTTCCGTTGGAGCACATGCTCGGAGATGTGGCGCCATGGTACCTGCCTCTCTTATTCGGGGGTTGTATGCTCTGGTGTTTTGCGCCTGGCCTTCTGCCTTGGTGTGAAGAAAAGGGCGTATTGGGACTCATCTACAAGTGGAGCCCACCCGCTATGGTTGTTGGACTGCTCTTTTACAGAGCAAATGCGATTCTTTCATTGGATTCCAGCCACCTTGAAGTGGCAACAATTTTGACCCCCTCCTCAACGAGAATGGAGCAATTGAAGTTGATATTTACGGGCCAGGGAGCGATAGAGGGAGCCCTTTTATCCCTCATGTTATTCTCTCTCTTGAGCCCAAAATTGCCCAGCTTGCGAACCGTTGGGAGTGAACATCGCCAAGCGGTTCAACAAGGGCTAATGCGTCACAGTGGGTGGTGGATTTTGATTTGTGTTGTTCTGTTATTTCCTGATTCAAGATATTTTGAACCCTCATCACTGCCAAGTTCTCCGACCGTATCATTAGCATCATGGTGGACTCTAGCATCCATTGTTTGCTTTACTCTTCTGCTTATTATGTCGGGAGAAATCATAGCCTCAACTTCTCTGTTAACGACGAATGATTCAACTTCTCTTCTCTTCCAAAGAGCCGTTCTCAAACTTCTCATTCTTCTCCCCATTGCATGTTATGCAATGGGACAAACCGATGTCCTGAGTGAAGCATGGTGGGCTCGACCACTCCACAATTCAAATCAGACTGTTGCGTTGATGATTCTTATTTACAGTCTTCTCATTTGTTGTGTTCACGCACCTGCTGCCTGGATGGAATCGGGGTTGGGTCAGGGGGACGGACAGAGTGTTTCAATGACCTGGGGGTATGGAGGCGTCGTGATGCTGACCTTTCTCATTACCATTGGATCGGTTAGCCAAGTAGCCTTGTTTGGTACGGGTACCCAAATAGTGTTGGTCAGTATACGACTGACATCCTTTGTTTCTTTAGCAGGTGCACTGAGCATGCTACTCCCTACTATGGGCTACGATTCTGCCCACAGGCCTGAGTTATGGTGGCTTCGTTTTACGCTGTACCTTACCGTCCCCGTCGGCACCTTGTTTTCTGTCTCATTTTGGCTGCTGATTCCTTTGGTTTTCGCCGCAGGTGTCCTGACGCTAAATTTACCTTGGATTTTAGAAGAACATCCCTTTGAATTGTTCCGGAAACCCCTGCTAGGGTGGAGCATCTTTCTTGGAATAACCGCTGCCCTAGGGTCTATTTTTGCTTCTACCTATGTGGCGATGGTCCTTCTATTTGGGGCGATTCTCATCGCTAATGCGCTCTTTGTGACACTTGGAATGAAGCGCTGGACGCTATAATATCCGTGTAGAAAACCGCTCGCGGGCCTTACCATCCATCGCGCTTCTTATTAGTGCAACAAGAAGCGATTCAATCCAAGTCTTCGGACTTTAGGGATGGGACCCTCATGGCACGAGCCTTTAGATCAGGAGTAGAAACCAACAAAAAAGTGAGAATGCCATTGCGACACCGAGTATGGAGGCCCATACGCGATTTGCAATCGCTGACCACTCGTGCACAACGGACTGGCAAGGGCATGGGCCCATTGGTTGAAGTTCCCGCATTGGTTCGAATTGAAAACGAACACTGGATTTTTGAACGAATTGATCAAACTACGTTGAACCAACTAACTCATCGCTTGGTTGTTGCTAATGAGCATGGGGAGCAAACTCTTGGCGTAACAGAAAATCTACACGTTGCGCTAGAAGTTGCAAAACGCATGGCTGAGTTAGAACAGCGCGTTGTTATGATTCAGTCGCTTTGAGGGCGTCAGGCAAAGAGGCCCCAAATGGCTTGGACGACGCCTTGGTTAACGAGGTAAAAGAATCCACCAAGGCCGATGCAGGCAAGATAGACTTGAGCAGGGGTAATCTTCCACGAGTCTTCCGATTCTTCATCGAAATAACGAATCAATCCAGCAGCTTGTTGAATACCGCTGCCGTCGTTCTTCTTCTTCTTCGTTGCCATGGCGACCATTTGTGGCGAGAAACCTCCCCCTTATCAACGCGACGCGGCAATCTCACTCATTCTTCTTCATGCGGGGATGAGGTCAAATCCACAAAGGGTACCTCTTCAGCGGTAGGTTCAACCGGTACAATGCGCCCCATTTCATCCGTGTTAGTAGACTCCTTCACATCCAGAATTTCATCAGGGGAGGCTAAAATTTCCGCAGGTGCATCAATTGCTATCGGTGGAGAGCGGGGGTCAATTGCAATCAATTCAGCTTCGACACGAGCAAGGGCGCGTTCCAATCCCGGTGCATTTTCATCATGAAGGGCTTCTTTTGCCATGTGGAGGTCATGATCGACCCGGTTGCGGAGACCATCCAAATCTTCGTCTTCAAATTCAGCGAAAATTACATCACAACGCTGTTTAAGACGTTCAATTTGCTCTTGTAAATCTGCCTTTGCTCTGCTTCTGTGGGCCAACCAATTCCGTTCATTTTCTTTCGTTGAATGGGCTCCTTCCAAACGAGAAAGCCATTTCTCAGCACTCTTGGGATGCGAAAACTCCCAAGGTTTGTGCCCAAGTGCACTCATGGTATCAAACACAATTCTTGCACGTTCATGTATCGGTCCGGTGAGCGTTATGACGTTGAGATAGCCGGAATTAAACAAACCAAAAGCCCAGTAACTTCGGGAGGTAATCTGTACAGTAATGTCGCCACTTTGGGTGACAAGAGTCCAACGCTGTTCGTTAAATCCAGGGCCTTCTTTCATTTCGGGAGTTTCCGGATGGGGAAGTTGCGCAAGCAATGTCGTCGCTATATTCCCGAGATAAACCACCTTGTGTGGTGCGTTGAAGTGTTTACTGCGAAGGAGCGAACTGCTGAGGTCCATTCGATGACTTGCATCTGCCTGCTTTACCTGGGCGATAATTACGCTCTTGGCTGGGTCCAAGGTTGACTCTGCCATGCTCCAACCAAGAGGTTCATTGTCATGAAGAAACCCCTTCATTGTTCAATGACAACAGGGGGAAGGTTGAAGTCCGGCGTCAATCAAGAGCACAGCAGTGGTATAATGGCTCGCAAAGCATCTTCATCCCCCAAAGATTTGACCTCGCTCCCTGGTGTCGGTGCAGCAACTGCCAAAAAACTTGCATCCGCCAAAATCGATTCAATAGCAAAATTGGCTCAATCAACTCCTAAATCTCTCCAGAAGGCTGGGCTTTCAGTTGCAGTCGCCAAAAAAGCCCTTGCTGCTGCAAAGGCTGCGACTAAAGCAAAAGAATCCGCATCAAAAGTCAAGGATTCAGTGAAGGGCACTACCAAAAAGGCGGCCTCTGCTGCCAAGAAAAAAGCATCTTCAGCAGCGGCTAAGGCGAAGAAAAGTACTCAAAACGTCATGAAGAAATCCCAAGATGTCGCAGAAGATGTCGTTGAGAAAACAAAAGCGGTTTCCTCTCTCAAAACAAAAAAGGAATCCGACCGCAAGGGTCCAACCATTAAGGTTCCAAAATCTGTAAAGGACATGCCTTGGTTCAAAAAGCGATGAAATCACCGCTAACTTTGAAGACCTTCATTGTTGAAGGATAACCATGCCAAGAAGGAAATACGGTCGTTTGAGGAAGACTGTTGAAATGCCTTCGAAAGAAAACTGTTCACGATGCCGTTCAGGAAAGTTTTGCCCTATTGTTGGGCACCACGGTCAAACCATTCAGCCCACGCGCTCTTGGACAGGTCCTTCACAAATATCAAAGCGGAAAAAATCAACCTCATAGTTCGGTTTCAATTCCACTCGCACTTGTTGACGGCGTTGTGTCAACCATTTGTTCCTCGGGCTTCTCAGGCTGACCCATGTTTTCTCGTAGAGCTTGAGCACGATGGTACACTTCTCTCAGTGTTTGGTCAGAGATTTCAAGGTAAACACGAGTTGTTGCGATGGTTGCATGGCCCATGAGGCGCTGAATAGTGACTAAATCCGCACCGCGTTCAAGCAAACCGGTTGCAAAGTTATGGCGGAGTACGTGAGGGGTCAACTTTCCTTTCGGAAGATTCGATTGTTCTCCTAATGCATCCATCATTCGTTGAACACTACGAGGCTGTAATCGTCGTCCGTGCCGATTGACCAAACAAGCATCCTCTGATTGGTCAACCAGTGAGGTTCGGATTGGTAGCCATGATTGGAGCCGTTCTAAGGTTCGTTCAGTAAACAATACCATTCGGTCTTTGTCCCCCTTCCCTCCTCGGATGAGGGCCGAAGCATCATCCACATCAATGTCATCGAGGTTAAGGCCACAGACTTCACTGACTCGCATTCCTGTGTCCAACATCATTGTCACAAGAAACGCAGTTGCAGGGTTTTCGCTCAAGGAAGCGGTTTCTAACACGGTAGTAAGTTCGCGTCGCGTTAATGTTCTTGGGAGTCGCTTTCCAGTACGCGCACGCTGCAGATGTTCAGGCCAAATAAGTCCCAGCCAGCGAAGAAGGTGCCGTGCTGCAGCGAGTCTTGCGTTGTAAGTGGTAGGGCGCAGCCCAGCAATCGAGTGGGCCCAGAGATCTATTCTCCCATTCATTGGCTCCATTCGTCGTGCAAGAGACTCAATACTGAGGGTTTCATATTCGGACTCACTCAGAACCGGTTCGCGATGTAGGGTTGTTTCAACGAGACTACGAAGCCCATAGAAGTATGACTTCTGCGTATTTATTGATTTATTTTCGGCATGCAACTGTCGTTTGTAACATTCTGCCCAGGGGAGATGGCGAAGGTGCGTGAGCCGCGCTGGAAGCTTCAGATCTTCCTCAACCAACCGCTGTTGGCTCGGCCTCATGGCCTTTGGTTGTGGCGTTCGCGTTTCACGTTCATTCATTGGCGTCACCGCCTCTCGCCGAAGCGAGTGTGCATCCCATGTCCCGGAGGACGTTGGGGAATGACAAACCGTCTTTATGAAGCCATCGTCATACTGGCGAGTAAGCCTTCAATTGAAGGCTAACGCCATGAAAGCCGAGTTAAGAAAAGTTTGAGGCCCACATCTGCGCCGAAGAGCAGATGAGGGCGCTGTTCAACTTGATGGTTCAAGTTGGATGGCTGTAAAGAAGAGCAAGGGGCACTCAAAGGTGCTCGATGCCTTGCTTCTTGACGTTGGCCTTCTTGATCTTGTCTGGGAGCCAGTCTGGTCCGCCTGCTGGCTTGTCAACCATACTGATGCTGCCTGTGAAGACGTGGACACGCTTGGTGCCACGCTCTCGTAGGCGGATGTTGCTGTGTCCGCGTGTTGCAGCCTTAAGGGCCGCACCGCGGGGTTGTTTGCTCGCAAAAACCTGGCTCGTATCTTTTCCATTCTCCATGAGAACGAAGTATTTTTTTCCGTCTGACATTTGGATTTCCTCCGGTGACGCCTTATCTCAACGAGCATATAATACTTTTCCCGAAAAAAGGCAAGACTGCGCCACATATAGGGTCCAGTACCCCTTTCCGGACCATGTTTTTTGATGAAATCCCACTCAGTAGAGCGGTTTCTAAACAAGACGATTCTAAAATTCCGCCCCTGCTAGTGTTTTGGTATCAACAACACCTGGGACTTGACGGATGTGTTCAACAACTGCCTTTGCAATAGTGGCTAGGTCATCAGCAATGAGCTTGACAATCAAATCGTGATCTCCAAACAATACGGTGGCATCGTTGACATGAGGAAGGGCTTTCATCAACTCGTACACACTTTGTTCGGTTCCAGGTTGGACATTGATCAATACGTATCCGACGGCCATGCTGCTCAAGTCAAGGGCTGTCTTCCGTCTTCATCATCCTTCCGTTCCAATATCATGGGAGTCCAATTTAGCCGTGTGCTCTGCTACATAGTCTGCCCATTGCTCTGTTGTCCATCCGTCGGGAGTTGGGCCATCGAGCCACTGCACATACTGTTCTTGCGTCCAGCCTTCAGGAATAGTGTTTGATTCTGTTGGATTTTCCTGCTTTGATTCAGCCTCGGTTTGATCCATGAGGTCATCGTTGTCAAACAAGGACTCGACATTATGTCCGGTGTTTTCTTCCACATTCCAATCAAGCTCTTCGGTAGATTTTTTGTTGGTTCTCAGTGCAAATCCTACTGCTCCAAGAATAATGGTTAGGGTGAGCAAACCAACCAGCGCAACTGTCTGTAAAGAACGGGCATCATCTTGCTGTTTGGATTCACCTTGGGTTAAATCATTCGACGTACAATTCAAGCACGCTTCTTGAGGGCCTACGGTAATATTGGCTGTTTGAGTGACGCGGAGCCCTTGCTCGTCAAGACATCCGGCCTCTAGGGTAAGCGTTTGATTTGCTAGAGAGCCGGGTATAGGGTAAATCCAACTCAATTCACCTTCAAAATACATTTCTTCTCCTGCCATTGTTGCCGATTGCGTAAGCATTGTTCCCAAGGGGTCGTGTATAGTGAATGAGCAAATGACTGTGTGAAGGCCGTCCTCATCTCCGACAGGTAATGTGACGAGAATGTCTTCCCCAGGCATGGCGGTTGAAGAATTAAATTCCCCAAGGATTGTTGGTGCATGCTGAAACATCATCTCAACGGTGAGCGATGTCGGCAGCCGGTCAACATCTCGTATGTTCATGACAATCTTGCCGGGGCCATCGGAAAACGAAGTGTCGACCTTGATGCGGAAATGATACCATTCCATATCGATTGAGTTCTCATCAATAATACAGGCATCAGGAGCTATGCCTTCTCCCCACGCCGGTTCATCCGTTAATGGGGCTACTATTGAGCGGCCCGATTGACTAAGTCTGCCACTTGGAGTCTCAAGAGGACGGTCGCTGTGTACTCCAACGACCAATGTTGCCGTTTGACCAAACGACATGTTGCGAATTGACCCCTCATCATCACATACATCGAAGAAGACGACCTCAGGTAGGGTGAACTCGAAGGGAATACTCAACGTTGCCTCGGCAGTTCCTCCGTTGAGGCCGTTACCCGTTATGTCAATGACGAGTTCACCGGATTCTAATGCCGTTGGAATTTGACGAAGAGGAATGGTCACCGTATCTACTCCCTGAGGAATATCCAATGGAATTTGGAACATTTCATTGCCTGGCCAGTACACCATGACATCGCCAATGAATGGGGTGATTGGATCATCAATATCTGAAACCTGAACGATGAGTTGCTCCCTCCCATGCCCTACCACAGCGTCAAGAGCAGTACCGTTGCTGTCTGCGACAAAGAGTGAGACTTCGGGATTTACATCATCAATCCATAGTGTGCGTTCCAATAACAATGACCCGTCATATGACCTGACTTGAATTTCAATATCCTCAAGAGACATGCCCAACTCAAGTGATAGATTTGAACTGTAACAGTATACGTTTGCGTCATGAAGTACAACAGATGTCGTGTTGGTCATGGTCCCTCGTGAACTGGAGAATATCGGAGGTGCTTGCATGACATCAAAATCCACGTCGGTAGCACAACTGGTCAAGGTGTACAAACGGTGCCGCAAAAGACCTTCATTGGGTTTGTTAGGTAGAGTTGATGCATGGTTCCATGAGAGTGGGTCTATGTCCGATACATGAGGCCCATACCATGTTCGTGGAGCGTCAACAATTCGTGTGACATTCAGGTAGGTTGCTTCGTCGCTCATGTTTGCGATGTCATAGACCCGTATTTGTAATGCGATTTCTCCAAGTTCTACGTCTGTTGGTACAGTGAGTGTTGCCTGCCAGCGGGAACTGTCTATTTTGCCCATAGTTTGCTGAATCCAGAGACTTTCATTCACAGATTCATTTTCTTGAACAATCTGCCAACTCATTGTTGCAGCGGTTACATTGCTGTCATCTTGAGCCTGCGCGGTACATACAGTATAACCACCTCGTGTGAGAGTGGGTGCATTGCAATATGCATTGATGATTTTGGGGGCATCATTAGCAAAAAGGGATAGCGAAATCATGTTGTTCCCAAAGTTTTGCTCATGAGAGGTATTGGTATACCGAATGCGAATCTCGAAAAATCCTGACTGTATTGGCTCAAAAGTGAGATTGAGAATTGTTCTGCTGCCGTACTGGTCACCTGAAGGCATGGCGAGAGATGATTCGTTAAGGACGACGTTTCCAATTCGAGACTGAATCATCAAAGAGCCATTTGAAGGAGCCATGCCGAGATTCTCAACAATAACCTGGACGAAGGTAGGTTCACCAACATTCACGTCCCCTATGACGCGTGCGTCTACGATATTGATGTCATGAAAGAGGTCTGCATAGGCTGCCATTTTCGGGTCACCAACCACCACACCCATCCACCCCGAAACCGTACTAGCAGCAGCGTGGCTCTCTGCGAGGTTGTATCCGGATGCATAAGCCGGTAGCAAGACACTAGGATAGCCAACTGCGGTAAGGTAGGGTTCGTAGACATAGCCCTTGACTCCCGACACACCGTCTTCGATCAGGTCAGCGACCAGTGATTGACCGTAGGCTGTGTTCCAATTGAATGACCGACCGCCTGTTGATACTGCAGTTTCAGCAATTGACCCGTTGACCCAATCCATATGTGGGCGAATCGCCCTCAATTTCAACGTATCAAGGAATAAGGAACCTTCCTGTGAAGAGCCGGTTATCATCACTTCAATGCTGATGTTGAACGAGACCGCTTGAGGGTGTGGCCGGAACCGTAATGTGTCGCTGTTCCAGTTGGTTTCGAAGGTTTTACCGGTGGACCTGTTGGTCGAGAGCAAAGTTCCGCTGGCGTCCCGAGCTTCTACTTGGAGCGTGTAGGTTCCTCCGATTGGACCTTCAATCATTCCATATGAGCTCAAGAGCCATGCATGGGAGGTGTGATTTTCGGGGAGCGTGACGTTCTGCCAGATGGTTGTTATCTCTTGATTAGCGCCCGAATAGACCTGGCAGTTTGACAGGACCTCCCGTGAGATTTGATGTACTTCGCTGTGTGAAAGCGCAGTAGAATAGACGAGTACCCTGTCAATTTTGCCTTCAAAAAAGGAAGACCCTGCTCGGTTCACTCCCATGCGATAAAGATCAAAATTATTGAAGTCGCCTGGAGACGCAACCGTACTTCCAACGTACTGACCGTTGAAGTATTGGCGAACGGTTCCATTGTCAAACACCGTTGCGAGGTGGGCCCATCGTTCAACAGTTACAACATCAAAGAGATTGGTTTGGTCGTTATGAAGGTACCATCCTGCTGATTGCATCATGTGTTGGAATGATGCATTCGAGCCTGCTGCATCTCCAGATGCGAAGGTGGATGCATATGAGGGTTGATTGGTGGTATTCGTCATTACGAACTGACTCACAGTGAAGTTACCAGACCAATCATCAACATCGACTTCGATGTAATCATCCTGGCCGTCAAACATCAAACAGGAGCCCCCAGGGCATGCTTCCCAGTTTGTAGAATTCATGCCGTAAAAGGAAAGATGTGCGTTTCCTGAACTATCGTTGGTTTGACTGCCAGTTCCCTCTTCAAAATCCCAACGATGTTCAAGGTGTTCGGATTGAGGTACTGTTAGGGATGAAACACTCAACGCAGAGTTCGGTATAATCACTTTTGATTGATTGGGCCCCTCCCAGAATAAACGAAGTCCATGCGGCCCCCCGCCTTGATAGAATTCAACGCGAAGGTCATGTTCTCCGGCTGTTAGATTGATGTAATTTGAAACGGTTCTCATGCCGTGCATCCCATGGTTTTGAACTAAACTCGAATGATTGAGCCAAAGTTCACTTCCATCATCGCTTTCGAGGTAGAAGGTCCAATTTCCTGTCTCTGGAACGGTGACGATTCCACTAAACCGTCCACTCCAGTGCGTATTGAAGCGAGAATCTAATCCAGGATACGCGGATCCTCTTGACGTCCAATCAAGATTTGGTTCAACGCGAATAGCATTGGGTTGGCGGGTGGTTAAATCGGGCATGGTATTGCCGACAGAGATTCCACTGTTATCGAAGTATTCTGCGAGCAGCCCGGCGGTATTTGTTCCATCTTGGCCCGAACAATTCGTGTCTAGAATTCCTTCTAATGCACCGGAGCCGCCTTGTTTGGTTTGGCTTTGATAGTTCCAAGAGAATGACTCATCTGCATTGACTGCAGGCAGTGTGTGTTCCCAATATCGGGTGCCCATGCCCCATGCGGAATCAGTTGTGTCAAACCCCGAGTTTGGAATTCGATTCGTATCCCAATTTCCATCGTTACTTCCCCAAGAGGCATATCCCATGACGTTGGAAATGTTGGTGATAAACTCACTTTCCTCATCAAAAATCACGGGTATGTCCATGCTGCCGTTCAAGGTCAAATTTGCGGCATAAAGGTCGTCATTCCAGTACTTGTATCCTGAACCATTTCGATTTGTTGCCAAGTCCAATACGAATGTCCCTCGTTCCCCTAGGCTGTTATTCGCCCGTTCAATCAGTTCCAATGCGGTGTCCACCGTGTAGCCTGTCAATCGTGTAACAAGGAAGAAGCCGTATTCATCTCTCGTGAAGGAATTCATTTCCTTGCCAGCAAGCGGCCCATAGCCGTGATTGAACCAGTTATTTGCTCCGATTGAACTGTTATAGGTTCCACCCAAAAGAGCAAGTTCTTGGTCAAAACTTGCCTTGTCGGCCCCACCTGAGATTCTCAGTGGAATTCCTTTGGTAGTCACCAAATAATTGAGGGATGAAGCCGAGGAACTGTTACGGAGCATTTCCAAGAAGGGTTCGGCAAAATACGTTGTAAACTTCTCCCGATTGATGGTTTCTCCCACTGGAGTGCCGCTCTGATTGAAGATAAATACCCGGTCAAGAGAGATATTTCGTGCGGCAACAAATGCCCAACCAATGGTTCTACTTTCCTCTGAAAGGTTGTTGATGAGAACTCCGACATCGCTGTAATCAATGACGCTCATGTAACTAAACCCCTCTGGGACAGCAACGGTAGGCCAAGGAGTCATGTTCCACGCATCTTCATGCTCGCCAACAAAAAATCCGTCAAACAAATCAGATAACTCGGATTCCTTTGATTCGTCAGTAGGATTGTCATGCGGTTGAATGACGATTGAAAGTGATGAGAGGAGTAGGAGGGTGACGAAGGCTAGGCTACAGGCCTTCGTGGTCATGGAGTGTGGACTGCGGAGCCCACTTTAGCGGTATCGGTTTCCGTTCACACGAACGGTTTAACCAAGCGATGCACTACCCAACTCCTGCCTTGATTTTAGGCGTTTTCATGAAAATAATGCGAACCTAATATGTAGGGTCGCCCCTCTTGGTTGACTGATGGCAGAACTCTACATGGCGCGAAAATGCAGATGGGGAGTCCTCCGCGTTATGGGTGGGGATGTTTGGAACCACTCCGCAGATGCTCTTGTCACACCGGCTAACAACCGCCTTTCAGGGCGCGAAGGCATCGACAGCATGATTCATAAGAAGGCTGGAAAGGAATTGACGCAGGTGACCCGTAATATCTGCCTTGATATGCGTAAAATTAACGCCCCACCCTGTGCAGTGACAAAGAACGTCGTCACTGAGCCTTTTTCCCTAGGTGAGAACTTCAAACATATCATTCACGTTGTTGGCCCTGATTGCCGCAGGCCAAATCAAGATGAGGCCCGTCGAGAACTTCTCCCTGAAACCTACGCAAATCTCTTTGAAACCATTCAAGAAATGGGCAATATCAAATCGATTGTTTCCCCTCCGGTCTCCATGGGCATCTTTGCCTATCCACATCGAGAAGGAGCACGACTTACTCTCGAAATCTTACTTGAGATGCTCGACGGTGAGAAGGATTACGGCATCAAGGAATACACCATTGTTGTCAAGGAAAAGAATTTCATTAACAACATGAGAACTGTTTACCGTGAAGGAGCAGATTTGTTCCCAGGCATTGACACGACCATGGATTGAGTTCATTCTGCGAGATTGCTACCGATACGATCAATGCGCGAATCCAGTTCAGTGATCTCTTTACTAACATGTTTTACAGCCGCTGTTTCCAAATTCCTTTGGACGGATGTTTTCATCCGATTGATTTCGGCAATTCGCTGGGTTCGGTCCTTTGGTCTGTTCACATCGCTTCGCATCCCTAACAACCAATCCTCAAGCAAAGCAGCACCCCACTCGGGGGCTCGTAATTCACTTGAAAGGTAGATGGTTTGTCTTCGGTGAGAAAATCGTGTTTTCCCTTCGGGAGTACGAATGCCTTGGATAGAACCTGGGTTCCATGTCTCAAGTGGGATGTGCAAATGTTGGCGAATGGTAAGTGTTCCATCCTTCTTCAATTCAAAATCAGCAATCAAAACACTCGCGGACAATCGCAAAAAAACTTGTATGGTTTCATCGTTTGCGGCCCACTCAGAAATTTTCTTGGGAGTTTCTCCCCAAGCTTTCTCACACCATACCTCGATGGCCATGTTGTAGTTTAGCACGGTTCCAGGACCCGCCTACCCATCATGAAGGTTTGTTCAATTTTTGTTCCAAGACCCATATCAACGTTCAAGGCAGAACAGGCCGTCGGCTGTTCATGGTGGGCAGTTGGGGTTCAATTCAAGCGGACTGGAGTCTGCTTCTCATACTGCTATTTGCCTGGTATATTCTCATTAAAACTTGGGAGCGCAACGGGACACTGGACAGATGGAATGCAACGCGGGCCCTAGGTATCGTTTTGATGGTCCGAACTCAACGTGGTCAGAGACTGCTTGAACGCCTCGCAAGACCCAGAAGATTTTGGAGAGCATACGGCGAACTATCTCTTTGGGTATGCTCGATTGCAATGCTAGTGGTGGGTCTCTTGGTCCCGCTTGCCTTCATTTCTACGATCTTGTACCCTTCAACAGCCCCTCCACCTACTGCCAGCGAACTCGTGGCGATTCCTGGAATCAATCCGGTGATTCCACTTGGATGGGGAGTTATGGCCTTCGTTGTATCGTTGGTCATACATGAATTAGGACACGGTTTACTCGCCCGAGGCCATGGTATGCGAATCCGCTCTTTTGGCCTTCTTCAATTGGGACCGCTCCCTCTTGGCGCCTTTGCTGAGCCGCAGTCAGAGGAACTTTTCAGAGCACCTAGGAGAGAGCGTTTGCGGATGTTTGCCGCTGGCCCAGCAACAAATCTGTTTGCGTCCTTCATCATGCTCCTTTTACTCGGTGGGATTGCTGGAAGTTTTGTGGCTGCCGAAGAGGGCGTACACGTCCGAGATATCGTGGTAGATCAGGGTGCATATGACGCAGGGATGCAGCCTTGGGACACTGTTGTTTCCATTAACGGAGAACCGGTTACGAGTACAGAATCTTTTAGAGAAACATTGGCGCTGTATGGAGCGAATGATGTTGTTGACCTTGTCGTGCGTCATTCCGACGGCGAACGAGAGACGCTAACTGTGACACTAACAGACTATCATGCCTACCGCTTGAGCTTGGGTTCGAATAACGAAACACTTGCAGCGCAGGGTGTTGAACCGGGGACCGCGTTCCTCGGGGTTGTGGGAATCTCTGAAGGGACCTCAGGAATTGACCGCCTTGCCGGACCCATTGGTCCACGCTTTGACCTCATGTGCGGTTGCGACGCGACATTGAGCCAGCGAGCCACCTCGGTTCCGTTTCATTTGATTGGAATCATGATTCTGCCCTTTGAACTCAATGGCGTTGCGATTCATCCTTTTGAAGAATCGTTGTTAGTAGCGGGAGATGGAGTGATGGCCTCAATCCTCGGAACCAACGGATTATTGTTCATCACGAGTTTCTTGTTTTGGCTCATGTGGGTCAATATTCTCCTCGGATTTACCAATCTTATCCCAATGGTTCCCTTTGACGGAGGCCATATGCTGAAAGATATCGTGCATTCATGGCTGAGTGGCCTGAAACGGCTTGGACGTAAACTCAAGTTATGGGATTTGCATCCAATGTGGGTCGACCACTTGTCTCAACGCGCATCAAGTTATTCTTCACTCGCGCTTTTGGGGATGCTTTTATTCACGCTCATCGTTCCTTATTTCTGAGGATTTGAGTCACGACTGATGAGCGACGTCGTTCCAATTCTGCTAAGATGTCTTGACTTGTTTTACTTGGTGAAGAGCGTGCAACACTTGTTTCAACACCTTGCTTCTCAGCACGTTGTTTCAACTTATTCAAGGCGGTGGTACTTTCGTCTTCATGAGAGCAGAGCAGTGAAATGAATTTGTTGAGCGGCATCCCCTGTTCCCAATCGATGAACGGAGTGCCATTCCGATTGAGAGGGAGCGCGGGAATATGGGACATAAGTCGTCTCAATGTTCCGGAAAGTCCCTGGGTTTCAACGCGAAAAATCCTCCATGAATCTCCACGAACACCTTTTCTTCTGTGGGCGTAGAGTGGCATGAGGTTGGAGCGCTCACCTTCTCGGATCATGGCGTTCAGCTGATCTTTAGTTCGTCCTGAAAAATACAGTTTATCCGCTTTCGTGGTTTTGACTTCAATAGGAAAGCAACAATCGCCCCGAAGCGCAAGAAGGTCTCCGCTTCCTTCCATCCCCGAACCTGCTGCTCGGACCACTAAAAACGGCCGACGTTGAATCAGAAACATCCGTTGCTTCTCATCTGGAGAGCATGACCTCGTCACGGCCTTTACTCCCTTTTCAGTGCCTGCTAGGACCTCACGGAGTTCCCGCTCATAGGCGCTCGTCATACTGCAGCATCGTTGTCCATCGTTCTTGATGACTTCGGAAGGAAGCCCGCCGCAGTGACAGTTTTAGCGATTTATGCCCATGAGCCGTCACCGATACCTTAGAACGGGACGGGGAACAAGGTAACTCTGTGCAGACGGTCTACGTGCGAACCAATGATTTTCGCATGGCATATCGCCTCCTACGAGAACTCCAGTTGAAACACCTCAATGCTCAGTTGGTCGACTTGGAACAAGACCTCCCTGACCCGAAGGGTTGGTGGTTTGGGACGCCTGATGAAGTTGAGCGCTTAGGGGGAAATGGAATCGGTGCGACAGCGGATACGGTGAAGGAAGCGGTTCTCCAGCTCTATCGTTCATTCCGAGAATTGGATGTCGTTCATCGTTTAACAGTTGGAATTGACCCGGGGCCTCGCCCGGGGTGTGCGTGGTTGGTTGAAGGAATGTTGCTTGGCAAATCCCAAGATGAATCGGTTGAGGACGCTGTTTCTCACGTGATTGGCTTGGTTCGCGTGTACGGCCCAATGGTCGTAGATGTTCGGATTGGTCATGGTTCGCCCCTTCACCGAGATCGCCTCATCAATCGCTTTTTGAGTGAAGGATACCAAGTATCACAGGTGAATGAACACCGAACCAGTCGAGGGACTGGTAGGCATGAACACGCTTCGTCCGCCCTCAAAATCGCCCTGCTCAAAGGCGACCCCGTGTTAGCAAGGCGAACGGTAGAGCCAACCGAAGGAGAACTTCGTAATATCCAAAGATTAAGTCGAAAGCGTTCCAAAGGAACCCTTACCATTTCGCTGCAAGAAGCCCACAGTGTTGCCTGCGGTGGGTTAACGATGGAAGAAGCACTTTGGAGGGCTGGTTATTCCGATTCTTTGAGCGAATCCTCAAGGTAAACCTCTTTCAATTCAGGAGCCCCTGCAAGAATGTTCTTGAAGGCCCGCTCAGTAAACAGTGGCGAAAGAAGAACCACAGCAATGAGTGTAAAGAGGGCTAAGAATGAAGAGTTGGGAACGTCTTGTGTTCCATATGAGTTTGGTCCACCAACCATCAGTTTTACCGTTCCGATCCAGGGTAACTCGCCACCTGCAACACCCAAAACCCAGGTGTCTCGGATGGGACCAACTACGCTGTTCTGCCCGTGTACACCGGCTGAGCCATTGGTGGCGGAAGCACCTTGGTCAACTGAACATTGGTTGTTATCTCCTAGGGTGAGTATTCCTTCGTGCTCAGGCCGCCAATCCCAAACCACTAGGTGTGACTCAACGTTCCCATGAGCGGGTCGTTTGCAGTCGTAAAAACCCGCATCCGCGCCGTCAAATTGAATCGTGATGGTGCTGACATTGATGGCTGAAGTTCCGGGGACGGTCCATGTCCAAATACAGGCGCCAAGTTCTCCATCGGGTCCGACGAGTTCCTCGTCATACGATGTTTCAGCAGGACACGGTGACGTTGCCATTCGGTCTGGGACAGTTGTCGTTTCAGCAACGGCTCTCAGCACTGCACGGTGGATGATCGGAGTTCCATCTTCGCCGTTCTTAGCGTAGATGATGACGTCACCCTCCATCCCATGCATTTCGTATCCGTAGGAAGGATGGTTTCTATCGGAAGCTTCTGCAAAGGTGACGATGGTATCTGCAGGGTTATCGTGTACTAAGATGAGGTCTCCAGCATCAATACTACCTACTTCTCCATCTTCATCGTGGATCATCGATTCTGATTCAACCACAACAAGAGGTGGCATTGAGCCGGTGTGGATGAAAAGAGCCAGGACCAAACATGCAATCATGCCGACTGCAAGAGCGATTTCCAGAACCAAGGATTTGAACGGGTCTTGGCCTGACATTGGTTCTCCTCGTGCTTATCTGCGGAGGCCTCTGCTATCAAGGAATTCATTCCATCGAGCGAGATATCCTGCTCCAAGGATTTGAGCAGAGAGGTCTCCGTCGTTCTTTTGGCGGCGTAATTCAGCAGTTGATTGGATTTCCATGATCTCCTCAAGGGTGTTGATGTGTCCACGGAATCTAAGAAATTCGGGGAACGACAAGAGAAACATGATTGTCGAAACAAATCCGAGCGTCAATGCCAATCCAGTGTGTTTGCTCCATTCGGAATGGTCTTGCAAGAATAACAGTTGGTATGCGCAAATAGCGAGTAAAGCACCACTTGCACCAGAAACAATTGCAGTAATTCCGTACTGCTTTCCGTATTGGGATTCCCACATGCGGGGGAGGAAGGATTTCTTTTCGCTCATAGACTCACCTGTTTAACCCATGGCGGGTAGCCTCTTGAACCCTCGGTTTTCGTTTCTTGGAACCCTGTCGCTGATGGGTGAGGAAGTAACCTCTAGGGGCATCCTTCATATGCAATGCGAATAGTGGGGAACCACCTGTAGGTGGAAATCATGCGTCGTGCAATCTTTCTTTCGCTTCTTTTTGTAGTATCAATGCTCTCGCCTCTAGCGATTGCATCGACAACTGAAACCCAATTTAAGGACGGGTCAACCAGTTATTCTCACACGTTCTCCCAAACCGGCAACGGTGCGGCAGGTGTTGTTTCAATTCCATATGGAGCTGAAGTAACCTCGGCAGAATTTAACCTGCGTGGAGACGCAAGTCAAACCGCGTGGACCAACTTCTCAACGAACGATCATTATGGTGGCGAAGGAGATTCGAGAATCCAAGGAAAGAGCAGCAGTGCCCCCTCGCCGTTCCAAACGGTTTACCGTGACAATCTCGAAGTCACTGGCCAATCGGTCTACCTGAAGGGTAACCCAACACAATATTCTCCACAGTTCAGCAGTTCAAGCCAAGTCAGCCAAATTGGCAGTGCAACAATGAATACAACAGGTGAGTTCGTTGCACTTAGCGACCAAGGATATGTGAGTCCTACCAAAAAATACAGCGATATTACCGTTACTGGTGGCTCATGGACCTACACCGGCGTCACCGTCCCCGTATCAGATGACCAAATCCATGTTCTCCGATACTCCTCAACTTCCATGACTAGCCTCCCAACCATCCAGCGATACAACGCAACAACAGGTGTTTATCTGGGTACGGCATCGATTTCTTACGGCTCACCGTGCAATACCAACGCCTACCGAAGTATTCACGATGCTGACATCTATAACGGCGATATTTACACTGCACATTATTCCTATTACAGCGTTTCAAAGTGGAGCCTAAACACAGCTAAGACCCAATGGACCTGTCAAGCCATGTACAACTACAATTATCCAAACTATGTCACTGGTATTGACTTTGATGATAATACCGGGAAAATGTATGTTGCTATTTACGATACTTCTGCCCAGAATCATTACGTCAAAGAGGTAAACCCTGCTTCACCAACCGTCGTATACAATTCATGGCTGATGATGTCAACTTCCTATTACTACGATTATGGGGCAGGTCTTACGGTAAGCATGCCTAACATTGCTTACAACATCTATTATTACAACACGGGTTACAAAAGCATTCACTACTATTTCAGCGTACAAAATGGCTTTTTGAATCCGCAAGGTCAACGTACAATGCCGGGCGGAGGCCACTATGGAATGGTTGACACGGACGACCACAAGGTCTACTTCTCCTGTCATTATTACGCATCATATTGCTCCCAAGGCCAAAGGCGCGTCCATGTCTACGGAGACGGTGCTCATTTTGATGTCCGCTCTTCTTCGACATCTAACCAGATGATCGTGGGGCAAAGCGTGAGTCTGTCACAAGCAATTGATTCGATCACGCTTAGCGGAGTATTCGGTTCAACGCCTACAGGAACCAGCATCCGAGTAGACCTCTCAAACGATGGCGGTACCACATGGAAGGCTGCTTCAATAGGACAGAAGGTCATGTTCTCAAGTACAGGGAACTCAATGTTATGGAGGGCTACCCTAAATGGCTCTGCTTCAAAAACACCGGTCCTCGGAGATATTGCATTAAGTTACACCACCAATTATCAAACCTCTGGATACTATTACACCTACCAATATGTGGGTAGCGGAGCAAAAACCACTGTTGCTGCAACCGTTGATTGGAATGAATCGAGGCCGAGTTCAACATCGGTTAAGGTCAATTTAGGCTACAGTTCGAGTACGTCATGTAGTTCGAGCAGTAGCGGGGTCGTTCAATTTACATCTCCAAACCAAACAAAATCAATGACTGGGACAGGATATTATCTCTGCCTGAGAATCGAACTCTCAACTTCACAATCAAGATACAGCCCGTCCCTTTCCGACCTAACGGTTGCATTGCACTCCAATGCTCCACAACAACCAGGGATTGACATTGACGGAAAGAGCGTCTACAAGCGTTCTGCCCAAAGTGGAGCCCTTCTTGGCCCTCTGACCGTCACGTCAAGCACGGCTGGAAATTCGATTGTAAGCACATTGAACAATGCGATTCCAGATACGGGTTCAGGTATTGCAGATATTCCTATTGATTTGACCTCCAGTTCCGCGGGCATCTTGACGCTGGAATCGTTCCAAATTACGTACATTATGCAAACTGTGAATCTTGATATTTCCATCCCTGAAGGCGAGATTCTTCACGAGCGCATTACGCCTTACGAAGTTGTTACTCGCCACATTATCGGAGAAAGTGCTACTTCAATGGTGAGTGCAGAGCTTGAACTACGAACCAACTCTATGGCTAACAATCCAATCCTTTCCTGGCAGTACGGGGATGTATTCCCTGCTCCTAACGACCCAGGCCAGTATGTTGTCATGGATTCAAATTCATATTCAGTTGAGAGCAACGGGATTTTGGAAATCCACTGGATGTTTTACGTCACAAGTGAATTCCCAGACCAAAGCAACGTCCGCTTCCGAACGGGATGCCTTGACGACAGTGGAACTGCGGGTTACGCTCCTCTCCCCCTCACATCTGAATTGGGTCTTGAAGTCAACCGCTCCTTTGGGTTAGGTTGGCTGAAGGTTCGTGATAATGATGGAGGAGTTACTTCTCTTGACACCCCTGACCAATCGTGGGTTGCAGCAGGTGACCAGATTCATTTTGCCGGCGCAATGTGGTTCCAAGATACTCAAGACGCTCCAAAAGACAGTGCTTTTGACGTACGAGTTTCACGCAATGGCTACGTTGAGAGTACCGCTCGGGATACCACGAATTTCAACGGTTCGTTCTTCGTATCGATTGATCTTCCAAACATCGATGTCCCTGATGGAATGACCTACGAAGTACAGACCTATAACGAACGAAACCCGGACCACGTCCAGCAACCTAACGCTGACTGGCGGCGCACGTTCAAGATCGATGCTACACATCCTGAACGAAGGGCAGTCGCTCCTGAAGAAGGATCTTACGAAGCCGCTACGACCGAGCAGCCTATTCGTGTTCTTGTTGAAGACAAGGTGGGCCATCCTATGGAACTCACACTCAAGTATTGGGTTGAGGCAGACCATGATTTGAATCGAAACGGTGTGGCTGACCCGGAAGAATATGCTAGCAAAACTGTGACCAATAACACGGAGAAGCGTTCAAAGTGGTTCATTACAAACATTGACACTTCTCGTAACCCCAATATGGGCAGAGTCTCGTATTATTGGGACGGTGGCGACCAAGCCGGTAACCCGCTCCACTACACGGTCATGAATGCTGAAGACGAACTTCTCAAGTTTGAATCGGAAGAAGGGTTCTCGTACGATGATGCAACCTTCCGGACACGAAAAGATTCAGCAGCGGTATTCACTGGACTTGAATGGCTTGGTCACGAAGATGACGAAGCAGTCTATGCTGGAATGCATCAAACCATTTCACTTGGATTCATTGACGCTAACACTGCAATTGACTTCGAGTACATCTCATTAGTCTTTGATTTTGAAGGACCAAACCCTCAACGAGATGCTCAGAGCATCTCGTACTCCGGTTTGAACAACACGTTCTGGTCCGATTCACCTTACCTCAATTTGCTCCCAACAAGCAGCATGGTTGAAACGACCAATGAATCGGGTCTACCGTGGATTATGTTGGAATTCAACTTTATCATCAGTTGGGATTGGCCAGATGAAGAAATGGGTGACGTTGCTCTTGTTTACAAAGAACTTGGAAGTCCAGATCCGTCTCGAATTTTAATTCTTGAGCACACCTTTAGGGTTGAAAATGACTTGATGCTTTCACCTACCGACTTTGAAGTTGAAGATATCAGTGAACCCCGTGTTGGGCCAGTTGCAGACGGTAGCCGTGTACGTAAAGACGACCGCTTGGCCTTTACAGGACGAGTTGTATACGAAGGCAGCCAAACCGCAGCTCCCCGAGACGTAGGTATTCTTGTTGAGGTCTTTGATGGCGAGAACTTGTGGTCTGATGGTTCACTCACGGACGAAGGTGGTTATTCAGTAGAAGTTCCTCTCTCATCCGCCCTCACCCTACAGTCCTCTCCTTCCAGAACGTGTTTGATTTCAATTACAAACATTCCAGGACGGGGAGAAGACATGACCGGAACATTGGTTTCGACGACCCTACAGGTGACAGTTGACGATGCTTCACCTCGTGTGACCCGTCGAATCTCTCCACTCAACGTGATTGATATCTCTGCCAGCAACGACCTCACTCAAATCCCAGTTGAGTTCCAAGGAACTGAAGATGCAGACCTCACAGGTTCCAAGCAGATGGTCCATTGGGTCATGCGCGATGCTACTCGTACAATGACCATCGGTGCAGGTTCAACGCTTCTAGGAATGCAGCAAGATGGACAAACCGTGACCTGGACAGGAGTTCTAGATATTACCGCAGGCGGAACCATTGTCCCCAAGGCAGGAGACTTTGTCGGATTCTACTTGACTGGATACGATGCTGCTGGAAATCAATTCCCAGTGGTGTCAAATTCGGAAGCAAGTCCGATTCCTGAACTTGCTGTAGACGATACGGACTTTGAGCGACAATGGGTACGATTAGGTGCTGTTGGACCTGAATTGCGAATCAGCAACATCGAAATGAGCGATGACCATATTTCTCCCGGGTCAAAGATTGACGTTACTGCCGACGTGTTCAACGCTGGTGGAAACACAACGACTCAATTCATGGTTTCATTCTACGCCGGTGATGATGAAACTCCCTTCGAAACGGTCGCAGTGGCTGGAATTAATCAGGGCGAAACATTGTCATTAACCGTAAAATGGGAATCCAAGGAAGTAGACCGGGTTCGCGTCGTGGTTGACGAAGAAAATATGATTCCAGAAGCTAACGATGATGACAACTCTGCTGAACATGCTGTGACCATTGCCTATGGTGAATATCTTGGATGGTTTGACTCAGTTCGTGAAAATCCGCTCGCTTGGATCTTTGTGATTCTATCTATCATCACCCTCGCGCTTGTCTTTACTGTAGCCAGTAAGACTTCCATCGACTACGGTGAAGGTGCCTTCGACGAAGAAGATGAAGACTGGGATGACGATGGCGATGACGATGGCGATGGCGATGATGATTACGATGATGATTACGACGATGATGAAGATTGAATCTTCGTCTCAACAGTTCTAACAGCGTGTTGACCTATCAGCCAAATCCTCAAGAAGGGTGGGCATTGCCATAATCAACGAGGGTGGGGAGAGTATGTCTCGTGTATTTTCCAACCTGCACCCACTTTTGGTCACCGCCCTAGAGGAGAAAGGCTGGGACCCAACACCCATTCAGAACCTCGTCTTACCAGAACTTGCGAAAGGAGAGGACCGCATCATCATCGCCCCGACCGGCTCGGGAAAGACGATGGCTGGAATTTTGCCTCTTTTTGACCGATGTTTACGAGAAGAATGGAAGCCTCTTTCCATTCTGTACATTACACCACTTCGTGCGTTGAACCGAGACATTGACCGGCGGTTACGAGAACTTGCAGAAGCGGTTGGTCTCAACGTTGATGTGCGCCACGGAGATACTCCGCAATCGCAACGGACCAAGCAGACCCGAAAGCCGCCCCACCTGCTGGTTACCACTCCGGAAACCTTCCAATTGATGTTTAGCGGTAAGAATTTGAGGGCCATGCTCAAAACGGTCAAAGCCGTTGTTGTCGATGAGGTTCACGATTTAGCAGCCTCCGAACGAGGATGGCAGTTGAGCGTTGGATTAGCTCGGCTTGAAGCGTTAACAGGCGCTCCAGTGCAACGCTTAGGCCTCTCTGCAACGGTGGGGAATCCTGATGAAGTCGCCCAATGGCTTTCGCCTCACAAAGGTAAGGCCATCATTGCGATGGGTCATAGAGAGACCAAATTAACAGTGGAATCCACCACTCCTCTACCAGAGGATGAAATTGGTAGCATGGACCTCACGTTGAGTCCTCGTCAACACGCTTGCTATCGTCAATTATGCACGATTTTACGTAACGAAGCACCATGCTTGGTCTTCGTCAACAGCCGAAGCGAAGCAGAAACCCTGTCAACTCGCCTCCAGGCAATGGCTCCCGATTTGAACATTGGAGTGCATCACGGTTCCCTGGCGGCAGAAACGCGCCAAGAAATGGAAGATAAACTCCGAGACGGTTCGCTTTCAGGCTTGGTTTGTACTTCTAGCCTTGAACTCGGAATTGATGTTGGCAGCGTGAGGCGTATCGTTCAGCTCCATTCTCCCAAATCAGTTGACCGGATGTTGCAGCGAGTTGGCCGTGCAGACCACCGACTCGGCGGATTAGGAAGAGGCCATCTTCTTTCGTGGGATACCGATCATCTCAGCGAATCAACCGTTATTGCACGTCGGGCGATGCTTGGAGAAATCGAACCAGTCGAGTGGCGTAATCGGCCTCGGACCATTGCAGCGAATCAACTGGTCCTCATGGCCCATTGTTTCAAGGCAGTACCCATTGATGAGGCTACAGAAATGTTAGCCAACGCTACACAATTTGAGGGTTGGAACCGTGCTGATACTGAAGCGATTCTTCAGGTACTCGCAGAACGTTGGGTGCTCCGATTTATTCCAAAGCCAGAAGAATTGCCCTGGTATCGCTGGCCTAAGGCGATATATGAAGTCGCAAAAGAAGCCGCTAAGAACACAGAGAACCCATTGCCTGATGCTCTTCCACTGTATTCCGTTCCAGATGAAGAAATCCCAGATTTGTATACCCGTCGCACGGTTGATGTCCCAAAACGATTCAAAGACGGTTGGTTTTCTTCCGCAGGAAGAACCCGAGAGTGGGTGTCCCATCACTTGTCAATGATTCCAGACAAGCGCTCCTATCGTGTTCGCGATGCCGTTACTCGCAGAAGTCTAGGGAATGTGGATGAGGCCTTCGTACTGAGTTTGAACGATTCAGGAGAGGAGGAAGATGGAACTCCTAGACGCTTCGTTATCGCTGGAAGAACTTGGATGATTGTTGATGCTGACCCAGAGCAATCCGAGTTGTTGGTTGCACCGGTGAACGACCACGCAAAAGCCCCTCAATGGTTGGGTGAACTGCCACCCGTTCCCGCCGGCGTTGCTCGCGACGTTGGTTACTTACGTCACTTGATTGCGAGTGACCTTGGCTTGTTACCTGCCCCAAAACCTCCTGAATTTGACCCCCTCTCACTTATTTCTCCTCAAGAGGGAATGCTTCGGGACTATCCGTTGGATTCGGAAGGAATGAGTCTGCTTGCTGAAGTCATCTCATCTCACATGGAAGCCACACAACAAATTCCAACTGACCGAGTTATCACCATCGAGGAACGCGATGATGCTTTGGTCATCAATATATGTCAAGGCTCTAAGATTAACGAAGCACTTGGTCACTTTTTGTTAGCCATGGCTTCAACCAAATCAGGTCATTGGGGGCGACTCATTGCAGAACCCACTCGAATTGCACTGCAAACCAGCGGTGTTCGTCCAGAAGATATCGTTTCTTGGCTCACAGAAACGCCACCGGACGCCATTGAACAGTTACTGAGCATTACCGTTCCCAATTCAAGGCAGGTTCGTTGGCGCTTCGCACAGGTAGCAAAGACATTCGGAATTCTTCGCCATGGAGTAGATCCTCGACGAATCAATCTTCAAGCACTACTAAGGAAATACCGGGGTACTGTAGTCATGGAAGAAGTTCTTTCCAAACTCTTCCATGAGCGTATGGATGTTCGGGGGGCAAGTGACGTAATGCAGGGGATTCAATCCGGACTGTTGGAATTGCATATCACTGCAACTGGGCCGCTGGGTCTATCGAATCGAACCCAAGACGATATGTTGCTCCCAAATTGGGACAATGCTGCTCTACGCGAACGGCTGAAATTACGTTTGACCAATGAGAGGGCGGTGCTCTGTTGCTTGAAATGCCACGCCACTCGGCGATTCCGTATTGCTCGTTACTCCTCGTTAGATAAGGCGGATACATGTCTTAAATGCAAAGGAAAAATGCTTGCATGTGCCCGAGAAGGGTTACAGCCAATGCTTGAGAAATGGGTGGCTTCTGAGGACCAAAAAGAACAGGACCGGATGATGAAAAACGCGAGTATTGTTGCTAACCGGGGCCTAGAAGCTATTCTTTGCCTTATGGGTCGGGGAATTGGCGAAGCAACTGCGATTCGCCTTCTTGTCAAAGTACCTCAAGGCGATGAAGAGGGATTGCTTGAAGCCATTCACCGAGCAGAGGTTGAGTACGCCAGAACGCGTCGGTTCTGGGGATGAATCAAACCTTCATGTTGGATTTACATGCAGGACACTGGATGGTTCCGGAATAGTCCTTGGGAACATTGAGTATTTCACCGCAACTGCCACATGAAACCTGTTTCTTCTTGTTTCCACCGCCAGTTGCATCAAAAATTCGTTGAAGTGAAGGAGGCCATCCAGGCTTCATGTTTCCATCTCCTAATAGGAGCGGAAGTCCTACAATAGCGAGGCAGGAGAAGGAGCACATGATTGACGTCATGAACATTGCAGTATCACCCCAAACCAGCGTGACTGGATTCATCTCGGACATAGTTTCAGCGTGGAACGCAATGCTAAGGAATCCTGATAGGACCAATACACCCATTGTAAGATAAATACCATTTTTGTATTCTTGATAGATCAGTGCTCCCCCAACGAGAAATCCCATGCCTATTAGAAAGCCGACGGGAGATAGTAACCACCCGATCATTTGGTCGTTGTTGAGGGTCCACAGCATTGACCAACCAATCCGAACCAAAGCGTAGAGGATAATGAACGTTCCAAGTGTTTCATACATGCTGTTTTTTGGAGGCATAACGATTTGTTGCACGGATGGAATGGGTCCAGCCATACCCCCTTGCTGGTAGACGATAGGCTGAGGTACTCCGCTTTGAAGTTCATCAGCCTCCATCAACCGAATGACGACATCGTCTTTACTTCCGGATATCTTGAGGCCCCTTTGCTTGCAGAGTTTCTTCAAATCAAGAAGGGTGAGTGACTCGTAGTCCATGAATCATGCTAACATTTTGCCCATTTAATCGTTCTTCCTACATTTTTCTAAAATGTTGGAATCCAGATTTAACGTTCAACCTTCACTTTGAGTCACGCTATCGTCAAACATCAATGCTTCCCTAGGAACGCCTAGCATCGCTTGTCGAAGGGATGAACGCAGTTCGGTAAGTTCACCGTAACACACCAATACATCATCATAACGAAGTTGCAACTCTGAATCGGGATTCCACACCAAACGGTCGCCCCGAGATAGTGCGAATACTGGGATGGATGCAAAAACCTCGTGAAGTCGCTTTCCGACCATTTTGGGATGGTTTCTCAACTGAAGTGAGAGGACGCCGGAACCGGGGACGGTTCTCAACAACTGATCAAGGTCTACTTCTCCAAAAGCAGTATCTTCCATAATGTAATCAATGATTGCCCCCGCTACATTGACGCCACTGGCTTTCTCAATACCTTCAAGTCCCGGGGATGAGTTTACTTCAAGCACCAGCGGTCCATGATTTCCTTCAAGTAAATCCACTCCAGCGATATTCAATCCTAGTACGCGAGCAGCACGGCAAGCCGCTTCAGCATAACCCTCTGGCAGCTCAACATTCTCCACCGTTCCATTGAGATGGAAGTTGCTTCGGAATTCTCTCCCCCGCGCTCTTCGGCGCATACACGCCACAACTCGGTCACCAACCACCAAGGCACGGATGTCCTTTCCGTGGGATTCAGCAATGTATTCTTGAACCAAAACCGATTTTCCGGTAAGGAGGAGGCCCTGAACGAGATTACGAACTTCAAAAGCAGTATGGCGCAAAAATACACCTTCGCCCTGAGTCCCTTGCGTCACTTTCACAACTACCGGGAGCCCTCCAACAGCCTCAATGGCTTGTTCTACGTCCAAAATGTCACGGACATACACGGTTCGGGGAATTGGAATGCGATTGCGAGCTAAAATTTGAGATGCATGTAATTTGTCTCGGCTTTGAAGAATACCTTGGCTGGTATTTGCAGTCCACATCCCAAGTTGTTCAATATGTCTTAACACGGCGACGCCGTGCTGAGTGATGGAGTGTCCAATCCGAGGAATGATGGCGTCATAAGAAAACGGTTTTCCTTTGTGAAGGACATCAACACTACCGTCCATGACCATCATTGAGAACTTCATTGGGTCACACACATCGACTCGTAGATTCCGTTTTCTGGCCTCTTCTACGATGCGCCTGGTGCTGTACAGACGCGGGCCTCGGCTCAGGACGGCGAGACGTAGACCCATGCCCTCACGGCCAACCGATTCGTTTTTATGACCATCGGTCGCCATGATATGTCCATGAATGGACGCGCCTTTCAAGTGCTCGGAAGAAATCGGAAGGGTCATGTCCGATGACGAGGAACTGGATGCAGCCGGTGCTTTAGCGGTGGATGACGACCAAGATGAACTGCTCGAAGAAATGAGCATGGACGAACGAAAAGGGCGGCTAAAGCAAGCACGATGGAACGTTTTCATGTATCTCGGCATCGCAGCAATTCTCTTTGGCTTTGCACTGTTTCCAATGCCATTTGCCGCAGATTATGACGGGTTCACGACCTCAGCAGAGAAAGATATCGGCCTTGTATGGGGACTTCCAATCGACGGCGAAGACATCTTTGATGTTCCAATGAACATTGAAGTTACAGCATCAAAACCACCTTCGGAAGCCAATGTCAATATTGGTGTTTATGTCCTTGAGCAGAAGGACTGCCAAAGCAACTTGGGAGAGTTTACCACCATAGCAAAAGACGGTGAAACCCATGAATATCAATACCAAGAAACGACAACTTCGGTCCTTCCTGAGGGCGTTTACGAATTTGAATTCCGAGTAGATCCTGGCCATTACTGTGTTATCGCGGAATATCTCAATGCAACAGGTGTAAAAATTGGCCAACCAAGCGACGGAATGAGCGTTTCAGGGAAGCTTTACCCGAACCAATTCCTAGGCGGATTCCCTGGACTCCTTTGTTTGCTTCTTTCCGGGTTCGCTTTTGTAGGCGCTCAAAAGCACGGTAAAGCACTGCGAGCAATTCTAGAGGGCGAAAACGAAAGCACAGAAAGCAAAGTTCTGGCAGCAGCAGGCCCAACTGGCCCACCTTCTCCTGGCCCGAGCGGCCCACCCGGAGCAGGCCCAAGCGGCCCACCCGGCGCAGGCCCGAGCGGCCCACCCGGAGCAGGCCCAGCTTCTCCTCTATCCTCCGAATCAAATGTGGATTCAGCGTCCGATGCCGGTTCGATGGAAGGGCAATTTATTCCCGCAGAAAATGGATTTTTCTTCAAACAAATGCCGGATGGAAGTTACGAGCAGACCGTATATGTTCAAAACGAGGACGGCACATACCATCCACACGAGGAATGAATTGAAGTTAATTCCCTTGATTAATGATGCATCAAAGCAACAAATGAGCATCATCCTTGAAAGGGAAGATGCCTACGGAAGAGTGAGGGAAACCTATGGGCGAGGCAGCAACCACTACCTTAACGGTTGCCAAACTCAAGGCCTTGTGTATTCTCAACGACCTTTCTGCAAGCGGGAAAAAATCAGAGTTGCTTGAGCGGCTGCTCGATGCAGGAGTTGACAAAGAAACCCTCGGCGTTGAGGTATTTGATGAAGAAACGGCGACCTTCCACTCATCGTCGGATGAGGGTTCCGACCCGGTTGAAGATGAAGAGCCGGTCATGTTTTCGCTTGAGGATGAAGAAACACTTACTCCTGCATTATCGGACGATGAGCCAGAAGATGTCGCATCCGCCATCTCCGGAGGTGCTGAAGATGACGATGTCCTTGAAGCAGAAATTTTGGACGCTGATTTGGTCGAAATTCCCGAGGATGAACACACTTCTTTGGAACCAGTGACTGAAGCAGAAGGTTCACCTTCAACAAGCTCGGCACGTAGCGAATCACCTACGACTTTAGTTGAGATGATTCAGAAGCCTCAAGTCGCTGCGGTCCTTCTTACCGTAATTATTCTTGGAGCGGGTGGTTGGTATTACATCAACAATCAACTTGAACCGTTCACGGCAGACTCGTTGCGGTACGGTGATGAAATGCGTTACGCAGTTCTTGATGGGAGTTTTATGGCCACAGAGGAATTCGTGGAACTCATCACAGACCGTATTGAAACAGAAGATGATATTTGTAAGATTAGAATGATGTTTGAGGGTAATGGAGAGGCTGAAATTACCGACGGACAAGCCTCGGAATTATCTAATCAAGGCACCTTGGACCGTCTCGGCGCCGTTAAGGCGAAGGGTGGACAAGGAATGGACTGGCTTGCGGTTGAAAGCACCAATACTATGGATTTCACCGGGGCTGGGAAGTTTGAGATTTTCCGACATGTCAGAAGTTCAATTCCTGGCTCGGATGCATGCAGCAGTACCTCGCTTGGAGGGGATGGCAATGGAATGCTAACCGTGACGCGCTGGACTGAACTTCGTGAAGAGGTCAATCTTGGCACTCAACTTGATTTTTCAGCCTCTCTTGATGGAGAATACCAAGGTACAGCGATGAGTCACGGAATCGGAGGCCTTCTTGGAAGTCTTGACCTCTTATCTCCTGGCCTTGGTCTCATTCTCCAACCTGTAGAACTTTCCAGTTTCTTTGGAAACGAATACATCACAAAAGACGCTATTGGGACGAGTTCTGGCTGGGAGTGGCGTGTAATTGGTACCGAAAAAATCGGTTCAACGAACATGTGGAAGGTCACGGCAACTCAGCAAGATGTCCGAGACCTTTGCTTAGGTTATGCAACAATGAATCTGTGGCTTGATGGCGTGAGCCCTTGGGCTGTCAAACAGAGTGTTGATGTGGCCATCAGTAGCAGTGAATCCAATCAAGCCAGTTGCTCAGGTTGGCAGCAACGGGGTGTTGATGCAGTACTTCCGGAAGGGGAACTTGAACTTCATCACACCTTTGAGCGCACATATCTCCAGCGCGGTGTGAAAGCACTGGAATTGGGTCGCTCCTATGATAATCGCCCACAGGCTAACGAATTGAATCCAGATGACGACGATTTGATCGATTGGGGCGTCGATGGTTTGCACATGCCTGACAACAGCACACATCGCCCCCATCCACTTGACTCGGCAATCTCTTGCATCTCTGACCTTGGCAGTATTGCAAGTGGGGCAAACTCGGCTCTCAATAACGATGGCTACGTGTGGCGAGCCATTGACGAACCAAACGGAACTGCAACAGAATGGAATATTTCGTGGGTGGCAACCGATAACACCGCAGGGTGGTTGCTCTATTCGGTAGAAGGAGTGAACGATAATCTTGAATGTGAATACATCGCAAAAGGAACGTTTGATGATTCCATCACGCACAACCGTGAATCCATCCCTGAAGTTCTTTCACTTGAAGCGGTTGAAGCAAGGCTCATGAGTCAGCAACGATTCCCAGCATTCCAAGGTGCAGAGGCTTTGTTTACCTCAAGTGGCTCGTTGCACGATGAAACACGAATGGGATATTTGGTAGTCGTACCTGGTTCTGGATTTGGAATCGATATCACCGAGTTGTTTGACTCGGTGAGTGGGGCCTCAACGGTAGATGTCCAGCGAAAGTGGGATTCCGGCGGATGGACCAATCAATTCTCTTTGGTCGCAGATGCAAGCGATGGACGTGTTGTTGGTTGGACTCACTTGAAATCAGTGACGTGATGTGGTTTTATGGCAGACAACTCCGATGATTCCCGTGGTCTTGACCACCTCATGGAGCAAAACGAGGCTGAATTGAGTTTTCTTTCCGCCTATGGAGGCGTAGATTCGGCAAAGGGCGAAGACGGGCAAGCCATTCTTGGGGCTCTATTGAGATTCATGCGGGCGGGCGGTTTGACGTGCGACCAAGATGGCGACGAGGTCAATTTTGACTTTGGAACAGCGAAAGCTGAATCGGATGGTTGTGTGGTAATCTGTAAAGGGTCCCATCTTCCCTTGGTTTCCAGTGATCTACACTGCCCTGGCTTTCATGACGGTGTACTCAGTAAACGTCGAGATAAGGTCAGCGTTCGTTTTACTTCTTGGACCCAAGAACATCGTCGCTTTTTGGAACGACTGGTAGAACATCACCGTGCTTAGTTTACTCTTGTTCTGCGAGCGATTGCGAGCCCTGCAACACCAATACTTGTTGCCAGGAGTGTCACTCCGAGGAAGGGAAGGAAACTCTCTTCTTCAGAAGGAACATCACAACTATCCCCTGATGCATGTATTCCACCGTATTCACCGCCAGTGAAATAGCAGGTTGACCATGTCTTGTACCAGTCTCCATCGGGAAATACATCTGTCGAGTCATCAGCGTATGTTGCCTTTACTCGCCAATTGACGTAGGTGTGGTCGCTTGGAGGTGTTAATGACAGGCTGTATGTGCCTTCATCGGGAGTTACATCATGGTTGATGGGTGGGTCACATATGCCGGTGTTAAGACAGATTTGAGTAGTAAGCACGAGAGTCGTTCCATTTGTTGCAGCATCACCATCAGTGGCAACGCTAAGTTTCCATATTGCCCCGTCCTGTGAGGGCGTTGTTCGTTCTTCCACGGTGAAAGGGACATCTCCTGTTGGATTTGCATCTTCGCCATCAGTCCCGCCGGCGGCTGCTGCATTTGGCACCATTGCAAGGAGAAGGAAGAGACAGATTGCACCTGCGATAGCCTTGGCCATAGGTGAAAAGGGGGCGTCCTTGTTTTTTTAGGTTACGAAGGAATTCCCGCATAGTTCTATTCCATTTCCCAGAGTTCGTCCCCAACCCAGTGAACGGTTTTGATTCCCTTTCCTTTGGTTTCATTGACGAGTGCCTCGTTGGACATACAAGCCCATCCAAGAGCAAGCGGGCGTTTATGTTTCATATCGCGAATCCAGACCAAATCTCCTTCTTCTACGCTTTCTTCAGCACCATGAATCCCAGCGACCATGCAATCAGCTCCGTTCATGAGGAATGGAATTGCCCCGTGGTCAACCTCAACCCATTTGTTGGCGTCTTGATGGTCCAAGAATCCGCGAAGTGTGAGGAAGACACACCGTTCGTTGGACTCGTCTGTTAATTCGATAACAATTGGTGTCTTGTCAACAAATACCATCGTCCAAGGTCCGTATTCCGCCATTTCAAGAAAACCACCTTCAACGTTCAAGTCAACGGCCAAGTCTTGTTCCAATTGCTTCAACAGAGGGGCGATGTTTTTTCGACGAACCGGTCTGCGTTTTTTCATCATCCAATCGTTGGTCATGTTCTGTTCTCGGGGTGACCGGTTATCATTCTTCGTCCATAGGGAATTTGATGGGGAGTCGGCCTTTGGGTTGGTCATGGCGCTATGGTGTACCATCCGAACCTTTGCAAAACATGCTCTTGAACTTGGTAATCAACCCGTTGTGGAACCCATCTTTTTCATCAAGCCAGAACAGTGTTTGCATGAAGCAGGGCCGTTACCTGTGAGCGCTCATCCCGGGGAAATGCATCATGAAGTTGAATGCGTCGTAAGGATTGGTGCTCATGGACAACCGGTCGCACTTGCAGTTGGTCTTGACCTAACCGACCGCCCCGCTCAAAGCGAATTACGTGCTGAGCAATTGCCTTGGGCTAAAGGAAAGTGCTTCCGTTCAAGCGCCGTGGTTGGGCAATGGCACGAATGGGACTCGTCTTGGGAAGCACTAAATCTAGAAAAAACAGGTCTACGATTGGAACTCACAGTGAACGGAGAACTTCGCCAGTCAGCCTCTCTGTCGGAAATGTCTGTGCCGATCCATCACCAAATGGCTTCGCTTTCCGAGTGGGCCCCCGTTCAGGAGGGTGATTTTTTGTTCACGGGGACTCCTTCTGGTGTGGCTCAATTGGTGTCGGGTGATGCTCTAATTGCTCAGTTAATTGGTCCGCAAGACCTCATATTATCCGAAATCACGATGCGCTGTGAGTGAGGGTTGCTTTCATATAGCCCGTGCTGGTCGGTGGCTTCGCAGGAAGTATCCTTATGGCACAATGGCACGGAATTTCACGACGCAAACCGTCTGGCGGACGCAAGGTACAAGCACGCGGTAAGCGTTCAACCGAAATCTCAACAGAGAAGCAATTCGCTCTCGTTGGCGAACCAAAGCGAAAGATCTACCGAAAGACCGGTGGAAACTCCATGGTCCGTGTCATGGCTGCAAACCAAGTCAGCATTAGCAATTCCAAGACTGGAAAGACCACACTAGGCACCATTCACAGCGTTATTGAAAACGCCTCAGACCCCAACTATGTTCGTCGTAACATTTTGGTGAAGGGTGCTGTTATTGAGACCGATAAGGGCTCAGTAAAAATCACCTCACGACCTGGAAAAGACGGCGTTATCAACGGCGTTTTGATTGAGTGAATCCCACCGACGGCCTCAAGTGCACTGGGGCTTAACCCCTACATGAGGAGATACGATGGACCACAACCCCGACCGATTGTGCGTTTGGCCGAGTTATTTCGACTTGAAACTTTCACGCCGAAGCGGGCGTCGCGTTCCAAAAGATTCCTCGGTCTTGAAGCCTGATTTGGAAGGCTTGTTCATGGCAGCCCGTCAGGTTGGCCTCAAGAAAATCAAACGAGAAGAGCACACCTCTCACCCAAGCCGCCCTCATGCAAAGGAAGGTCGATTGTGGGTTTCAGCGGCAGGTGCTAAGTCCAGTATCGGTGCTGGATCAAAAGAAGAAGTCCTGCAACTTATCGGCGGCCAATGGAGGCAAATGCAACGGGATCAGCGAAACCAAGCCGAAAAGCAAGCTTCACAAGGCCCTCAAACCGGTGACCGTAGAGCCCGTTCGCAACGTAAAGCCCCTACTCAACAACGTTCAGGTGGATTCAAAAAACGGTCGAAGTTCAAGAAGTGAACTTGATTCCGAGATATTTTTCGTAAACATGGTTTGATAACCAAAAGGGTAGGAATAATAACATGCGCAGA
This sequence comes from Candidatus Poseidoniaceae archaeon, assembly GCA_938084675.1. Classification (GTDB taxonomy): domain Archaea; phylum Thermoplasmatota; class Poseidoniia; order Poseidoniales; family Poseidoniaceae; genus Poseidonia. The sequence continues at coordinate 33,555 of CALKGM010000009.1, read as the reverse complement.
CTGGTTTCATTTGTTTTCGTCCTCCTCCTGTGCCCGATGCTTCTCCAAGGAGACCTCGCTCCCGAGATGCAGGAAGAAGAGCCCCAAGCCGTCATCATCACTGTTGATAGCACAAACCTGCGATTTTCACCTTCCTCAGTCACCGTAGTAGAAGGTGATACCGTACGGTTTTTTTGGAACGGACAAGCCTTGCCTCACAATGCGGTTGAATCCAATGAACTCTTTGACTCTGGTGACCCGCAGCGCGACGTTGACTATTCCTTTACTTTTGAAGTGGGCATGAATGGTACCTATGATTTTGTCTGCGAACCTCATGCTGCTTTTGGAATGGTCGGACAAATCATCGTTGAACCTGCTCCACCCGCAATGGAAGAAAATACCACGAATGAATCCGAGAGCAATTCCACAATGATGGACGAGGAAAGCCTCCCATTCCTTTCTGCAACATTGACATTCACAGCAATTGCGGCAAGTGTTGCCGCCGTGCGCCGCCGTCACTGAGGCAGTTCGTGAAGCCACCCAAATACGTCTTCTTCAGTTTCGTTTTGGATTCCAGTTAAGGCGTCATACAACTGTGTAGTGACTTTACCTGGAAGTCCATCTCCGTACACACGCTTCTCATCACCATGGGTAATGCTGCCAATCGGTGAGATGACTGCAGCTGTTCCACAGCAAAAAGCCTCATCGGAGGTCATGGCAAATTCTGCACGAACCCTTGTCTCATGAACGCTGTAGCCGAAGTGGCGAGCAAGTTGAATGATCGAATCACGGGTGATTCCGGGAAGAATCGTACCGGTTAATTCAGGAGTGTAAATCACGCCATCTTTGACACAGAAGAAGTTGGCAGCCCCGACCTCTTCGATGCAACTATGCGTTTCAGCATCAAGGTAAATCACTTCAGCATAGCCATCTGCTTTTGCTTCTTTGCTGGGCTTCATTCCTGGTGCGTAGTTTCCGATAGCCTTGACACCACCTGAGCCACCTGGTGCAGCTCGGTGGTGGCGTTCCGAGATGAGAAGGTCGATTGCATTGACTCCGCCTTTGAAGTATGGTCCAACAGGTGTTGCATAAATCAAAAACGTATAGGATGGGGCGGGAGCGACTCCCAAAATTGGGCCGCTACCCATGAGAAGGGGTCGCACATACATCGCGCCTTTTCCGGTTGGTGGGACCCAGTTGATGTTTGCCGCAACAACTTGTTCTGCAGCGTCAACGAATACTGATTCGGGTACAGGTGGCATCTTCAGGCGGTCTGCACCGCGTTGCATACGGCGTGCATTTTCTTCAGGTCTGAAAAACACAACACGGCCTTTTGAAGTTCGAAACGCCTTCATTCCTTCAAACAAGCCTTGTCCATAATTGAGGACACCAGCAGCAGGTGACATTGGGATGTTTCCATACGGTTGTAGGCGGCCAGGCATCCATGGCTCATCACCTTCGGTTTCAGTGATGTACATCGTCTCGGTAGGGGTGAGGGAAAAGGTGAGGCTATCCCAATCAAATGATTCATTCATGGCCTTTCCCTCGCTGGTAAACAAAGCCATGCTCGTTGGGCTTTCAAGCATTCCTCTCGTTAGGGTTGGCTCCCAAACCCGCACTCGCTTTGCTTTCGTAAAAGACTACGGATGGGTTCTAATGGGGTCGGCAGGTAAGCATGGTGCGGGGCAGTATCATGGACGGTAGGATGGGCGTAGTGACCGGGCGTTACCGGTCCTATGAACAGCAGACTGAGGGTGTGGAAAAATCCCAAACGGTATTGGAATTATTTGGACGAATGGATGATGGACGCTCCGTCTGCTTGTTGGCTAAGGGTCAACGTCCAACATTTGAGATCGCACCTATCGGGCCATGGGACGTTAACGAAGAAATTCCTCCTTTTTTGGCTGACCGTATTGACTCTGTCTTGAAAATGGAGCATGTCGTGGGAATTGAAGGTCCTGTTGTCAAATTGACAGAACTAGGGGACCGTCCTGTTTGGGCAGTAGAAGTTGAGCAACCGTTTCATGTTCCTTCGTTACGTAAGCAGTTACGAGCCCAATCATGGCGGGTATTTTCAGGAGATATTCCATTTGTCAATCGCCTTTTTCTTGACGGGGATTTAGGGATTCACATCGGGTTCAGTGGTCAACTCATCGACGAAAGGGACGGCCCAGAAGAAGGAGAGAAGTTGGTTCTGGAGGCAGGAGGTGCAGGCCGATATCCTGTTGACATTACCGTTATTTGTCATGTTGATGACCTTCAAGCAAGCGAGCCGTTTCAAATCCCGTTCCGTTTGTTTTCGTTTGATTTGGAAACAAGCATTGAGCATGAAACTGTTCTTTGTGCAGCGGCTTGGATTGAAGATATTGCAACCGGTGAACGAAAATCATTCTCGTATCGCGGGGATGAAGCAACCATTCTACGAGAACTCACTGAACTTGTACGAACGCACGATCCTGATATTATCACAGGTTACAATATTGACAATTTCGACCTTCCTCGTCTTGCAGACAGGACAGCAGCATTGACGAAGAAAAAGGACTGGAAGGCCCAATCGCAATTGCTGGGATGGGGGCGCACCCCCGTTCTTGAATCCGAAATGAAGCGCAATCGGGATGCTTTGGTTCCCAAACGACAGACAAATCGGGCTTGGAATGTTGCTGGACGTGCCGTAATGGATACGTGGTGGCAGGCACGACAAGCGCTCAAACCTCGCCGAGAAACTCTTTCTTTTGTTGCAACCTTGCTGTTTCCCGATGATGAGGACAAGCATAAGATGGATGTTGATGCATCCAACATGGACCATGAATGGGCTACTCGGCCTGATGAAGTCATGGAATATTGCGTCAGAGATGCGGAATTACCGTTAGACATCTTGCAAGCCATTCAAGCGGTGAGGCGCAAAGAAGCGGTCGCTTCGGTAGCAAAGGTTCCCTTTGAAACAGCGGCAAACGGCAGCACAAGTCAGTTGATTGACTCATTAGTCATTCGTTTGGCGGATTCAAAAAATGTTGCTGTTCCGCTTACAGGTTCTGCGGAAGCAAAAGAAGGGCAGATTACAGGAGGTTATGTTCACGATGTTGAAGCAGGCCTCCACCCTTGGATCGCCGTATTGGATTTCAAGAGCATGTATCCATCAATCATGATTGGTCACAACATCTGCTACACCACTCGGGTAGATCCGGGCCAATCCGACCAACCAGGGGAAGGGGAAGAAGTTCATACTGCGCCAACGGGAGCGGTGTTCCGCCATCAATCGTCCCGCAAAGGGTTGGTTCCAGAATTATTGGAAATGCTCATGGCTAAACGGGACCAGCACAAGGCGGCCCTTAGCATCTCAAAATCAACTGGAGACCAAGGTTCAGTTGAATTTCATGACGCCATGCAATATGCTGTTAAGATCCTCATGAATTCCTTTTACGGCGTCTTTGCGAGTGGTTTTTACCGCTTTACTCATCGTGACCTTGGCTCCTCAATCACTGCTTGGGCGCGACAAAACATCAAGACAATCATCGCTGCTCTTGACGATGAAGGGCACGGCGTCGTATATTCTGATACTGACTCAATCTTTGTTCGTAGTCCAGTGGGCAAGGATGCCCCCAGCTATCTGTCCGAAGAAGATATTGCAGCAATCGACCGTAAGGACGCTGAGGGACTGGCAAAACAAGCCAAGTTCTTAGAGGCTTTAGACGGCATGGTTTCGTTCGGTCAACAAATTGCACAGCGCTTCAGTAAGGCTTCTGCAGTCTTGGAATTTGAGCGCGGGCTGTCAGTCTTTTTCAGCCACGGTGCCAAAAAGCGATACATTGGACAAGTGGTTTGGCCTAGCAATGAAATGTTGGTAAGGGGATATGAAACCCAACGTACGGATTCGTTTGCTTACTTGACAGCCACTATGAAAGAGATCTTTTCTTACGCTCTGGCCGACCAAGGTGAGGCGCTTGTAGACTATGCATTGAGTCGCGTTCAAGCATTAAAAAATAAGGAAGTTGATGCCAGTGAACTGATCTTGGCAAAATCTTGTAAAGGAAAAATTGTGCGTACTCCTGTCAAGGAAATCAGAGATGTGGATTTTACGAAGGATTATGTTAATCCAGATAGCATGGCCCAAGTTCGAGTTGCACAACAACGTATCAAGAGTGGTTTGGGCTTCACTTCGGGGATGAAAGTTTCCTATGTTGTTGTCAATGCTAATCATCGTCCAATGAACGTTGTTCCTTGGTATGAAGCCGAGGAAGGTGGGGGTATTTCTGATTATGATGGTCGCTTTTACGCCGAACGATTGGCAACGGCGGTTGGAAGAATTACCGAGGTCTTTGGCTGGAATGCAAAAGACCTTTACACTGGGAACCGGCAAACCTCCCTGTTTTCGTTTTAGATACAACCAACTCATGGAAGCCCTTTTCATGAACATACCACTACCGCAATGCATGGGAAGTATGCTGAAGCCCTTGTTGCTGTCAACCTTGATGCTGTGTTCTGCATTGTCAGGTTGCATCTTTGAAGACGAAGATTCGTCTTCAGGTGGGGAACTGCTTGCAGTATTTTCGGTTTCAGAGACATCAAATGTGCGAGTTGGAGATACGTTAACATTTGATGGTTCCAGTTCGACTCCAAGTGATGGTTCTCTGACCTACCGTTGGAATTTTGACAGCGTCGGTTCTAACGATATCGATGCTACTGGGCGCACTGCAACATGGTCGTTCAATGCCCCAGGTACTTACGAAGTCAGTTTAGAAATTTCTGATGGAACACGAACCTCAGAACAAATTCGAACGGTTACCGTGGTTGAAGCGGGTGCTGTAGAACCCATTGCAAATATCGCCCAATATGCTGATGATGAAGATTGTGAGGACGATTCCATTGATGAAGACCGAGATATCATTCTCTGGATCTGTGCTAGGGACAAAACCAACACGGACCGTTCGGTTACGGAGACAACAACCGTTTCTCTTGATGCCTCAACTTCTGAATCCGGAGATTCATCTCAATACATTACCGATTGGTTTTGGGATTTGGACCTCAACGAAGACAAAGATAATGATGGAGACAGTGAAAACGACGATGACCTTTCAGGTGAATCGGTGGAATGGAAGAACGTTGCACCTGGGGAGTACGAAGTCGGCTTGACCGTCACCAACAACGTCGGCATGACCGACAGTGCAACGATTGATGTCTTCGTCAACTATGCAGGATACTGGGAAGATTTTGAGATTGGAGGAAATACATCAAACAATGCTGTAGAACTTGATTTTGACGTCATGATTCACTATGACAAAGATAGCGGGAACACCATTCGTAAACTTGTTGCAGAACTCGCTTATCCTCAAGAGGACGATGACTGGATCCCTGGAACCAGTTCAGCCAACAACAACAAACTTGACATTTATTCCTACAACGAAGACAATGAAGAAGCAACGAATACGAGCGAAACTGCCGATGAATCCCGCGACGAGGGTGATTGCGATTCTGAGCAGTATTGTGTAGAACTTCCAATGTCATCATACCTGTTCACCGACGGCGATACGACCTATGGAGACGGTGAATGGACATTGAGCGTTCATAATGAGCGTGCTAACGATATCAAAGTTGACCGGTTTGTTATACGTCTCTATTACAAGTGAGTGTTGGAGGTTCATTCATCATGCGCCGCACACGAATCATTGCTACCATTGGGCCAGCGAGTGAAGAGCGTTCTCTTCTAACTCAACTCATGGAGTCGGGGGTCGATGTTTGTCGTCTCAATTATTCTCATGGCGAACCTGACACGAAAACAGAACTATACCAGCGAATCCGCTCAATTGAAGATGAACTGGGCCGTCCTACCTGCATTCTTGCCGACTTGCCCGGGCCTAAACTTCGCTTGGGTTCCTTTCCCGGCGTAGTCATGCTAGAGGCCGGCTCAACGGTTGAACTCGTTTGTGGTTTGAATGAAATGGAATCGACCGATGGGAGTTCTCTCCCCGTTCAGTATGGTGGCCTTTCTGCAGAACTCAAACCCAACGACCCGATTCTAATTGCAGACGGCCTCATTCGTATGGTCGTCGTTCAAACTCCAGGAACTCCCAACTCTACTGTGACCTGCCGCGTAGAAGACGGCGGCCCTGTAAGTAGCCGTAAGGGAGTCAATGTTCCGGGAACATTGGTTGAACTACCAGCGATTGGGCCCAAGGACGAGAAAGCCATGGCCCATGCTCTTGAACAAGGTGCAGATTACATCGCTGTGAGTTATGTCAGGACTGCGGAGGATCTCATTCCGGCTAAAAACGCAGTAAAAGCAGCATCGATGCACGTCCCTATCATCGCAAAAATAGAACATCCTTCGGCTTTGGTTAATCTTGATTCAATTCTTAATGTGGCCGATGCAGTTATGGTTGCTCGGGGCGATTTAGGTGTTGAAATCCCTCTTGAAGATGTACCTATGGCCCAACAGACCATTATTGACAAAGCCCTTGAGCGAGGCATGCCTGTCATTGTTGCAACTCAAATGTTGGACTCAATGACTCTTCAACCTCGTCCAACACGGGCTGAGGTAAGCGATGTGTCCACCGCAATTCGTCATGGCGCAACAGGAGTCATGCTATCAGGAGAAACAGCGTCCGGAATTTATCCTCTTGAAACGGTCAAAACGATGGCGAAGATTGCTTATGCTACGGAACAAGGGCTCGCATCACACGACCAACGGCCAAATGCGTTGGCCCGATTCCGTTCAACCCGTGCTGTTGCTCATGCTGGCGTTGAACTCGCAAAGGAAGCTGGTGCAACTCGAATTGTAGTTGCAACCGAGCACGGTAATGCGCCTCGTTTAGTATCCGGTTACCGGCCTGACATTCCGGTCACTGCTGTTAGCGACCGCCTACGGGCACTCAGGAGAACCTGTTTGTTACCGGGTGTGGATTCAGTTTTGGTCAAAGAACACGAGCGGGGGTCACAAACCATGAAAGAGGCAGTTCGGTTGCTTTCGATTCAAGGTCGAATAGGCCCAGGAGAACGAGTCGTCACCATATCGGGCAGTCCTCTCGCCATGCGTGGAGCAACCAGCACGCTCAGGTTGTACCGTATTGACGAGAATGGCGAAATCATAGGTTCACAGTGACTTAGGCACCCATTTTGGTCTCACTTGATGAGACTTCAAGAAAACCGAACGCGTCGCGGTTTTCATATAGGGGTTGCTTTTCGGAAGGCTTGCAAAGGAGCGATTACCATGCCATCACAATGGGAAGACAGAAGCAAGCCACACCGTAACATCGTATTTATTGGTCACGTCGACCACGGAAAGTCCACAACCGTTGGACGTCTCCTCCTCGACTCTGGTCACATCGAAGGACACGTTATCGAAAAGAACGAAAAACTCGCTGCAGAAGCTGGTAAGGCCGGTTTCGGACTTGCTTACGTTATGGACGGACTCAAGGAAGAGCGAGAACGTGGAATTACCATCGACGTTGCTCACAAGGAATTCTTTACTCCTGACTTCTACTGGACCATCATCGATGCTCCAGGTCACCGAGATTTCGTCAAGAACATGATCACCGGTGCTTCTCAAGCAGATACTGCAGTTTTGCTCTGTGCAGCAAATGACGGTGTTAACGCTCAGACCAAGGAACACGCTTTCCTTGCAAAGGTTCTCGGAGTTAAGGGACTTATCGTTCACGTCAACAAGATGGATATTTCCGGTGTTGACTGGGCCGAAGAAAAGTACCTCAAGGCCTGTGGAGAAGTTTCCCAACTTCTCAAGATGGCTGGATTCAAGCCGGACGATGTCCCAATGATCCCAGCATCTTCCCTAAACGGAGACAACGTCTACGAGAAGTCCGACAAGTGCGCCTGGTACAAGGGACCTACTCTCTTCGAAGCCATCAACGCTACTCCAATGCCGAGCAAGCCTCTTGACAAGCCTCTCCGCTTGCCTATCCAAGATGTGTACAAGATTTCCGGTATCGGAACCGTGCCTGTTGGAAAGATCGAAACCGGTACTCTCAATGTTGGAAAGAACGTCGTGTTCAACCCATCCCAGAAGTCTGGTGAAGTCAAGTCGATTGAAATGCACCACACCATGGTCGAGAAGGCCGAACCTGGCGACAACGTTGGATTCAACGTTCGTGGACTTGCAGCAACTGACATCCGCCGTGGTGACGTTGCTGGATACTCCGACAGCGAACCAACCTTCGTTCGTCACGACGAAACCTTCGTCGGTCAAATCCAACTTATGGACATTCCAAAGGCTGTCTCCGTTGGATACTGCCCGGTGTTCCACGCTCACACCGCACAAGTTGCTGTGAAGTTCATGGACCTTCTAGAGAAGACCAACAAGGCTGGAAAGGAAGCTAACCCTTCCTTCCTCAAGACCGGTGACGCATGTCTCATCCGCTTCCAACCCACTAAGCCAATGGCTATCGAACAAATGGACAAGTTCCCTGAACTCTCCCGCTTCGCTATCCGTGACATGGGTAAGACCGTCGCCGCTGGTGTCTGTCTGAAGATCGATAAGAAGTGAGCATTGCACGAGCAATGATTGTTGATTCAAGGAGGGGAGAGTATGGCCGCAGTGACAGTTATCAAATTGACCGGTGAAAACCACAAAGATCTCGATTCGGTCGCAGGCCAAATCAAGACCATCTGTGATACAGGTGGAATCACCCTTCGTGGACCAATTCCCCTACCCACACGTCGTCTTGTCGTCCCCGTACGCAAGGCACCAGATGGTGAAGGTAGCGAAACCTACGACCATTGGGAACTCCGCGTCCACAAGCGACTTCTAGAAATGGACATCTCAACCGGCAAGGACGAAAACGCCCTTCGCTTGGTAACAAAGATTCCAATTCCTGACACCGTGAGCATTGAAATCTCAATGCGCTCCGTCAACTGAATCGACACGTTTCTCAATTGGGAACAACGACAGTTTAGCCTTCCAACAACTTTTGTTGCGAGACTCAAAGTTCTGCTCGTTCTGCTACACCGGCATCCATCAACCATGTTGCTGTTGGTGTATCAAGGAAGTGAATATCACCCGCTTCTAGGCTGAGTTCCTCACCCTCTTCAGTCACTATTGGTTCAGGCAGGGATTCTAGGATTCGAACTCTGACGAGTTCTTCAGGAGTTACAGCATCTTCAACAACAGGCTCAGGAACTTCTTCCGGAGCAACCATTGGAGGTTCCTCAATGATTGTAATTGGTTCGCTTGATGGTGCAAGTTCCATTGCAGCACCGTGCTTTCCAGTCACAGGCTCCGCCAGAGGTGGAAGCGGGCTTGGCTCTGAGTGTGTTGGGTCTTCCAGCAGATATGCTTCTTCATCGTGCCATTCAACCTCATCTAACAGCCGGTCTTCTTCATCAGCCTCAGGTTCTGCTAGAGGGGGGAGGTCGTCCTCAAATGCCAAATCTGGAGGGGGCTGAGATGTTAATCCTGCAGACCCCTCATCCAAAAATGCGTCAAGTTGCATGGTCCCAGGGGCGTGTGTCATTGGCCTTTGTGTAATTTCACCAACAATGCCCTGCTGCATGCCTTGCCAGTCGATCTCTTTTTTGAAACGATCAACGTTGAGAATAAGAGCATGATAAAATGCCTTTTCTGCAGGGTCGTGTCGCTGCCAATCAATTGCAGGTAACTCTTGGACCATCCCGGGATTCATCGCACCTCGTAGAGACTGACTTGCTGCGTGTTGCATCATTGCCACCATTCGCTTTCGGGCAAGTTCCGATGCGATTCGTCTGATGTTGGTCTGACGCTTCTGTAAGTTTTGTAGCCGCATATCGGTTGCGCCCTTTCGCATCATTTCTTGGATGTCCATGTCAAGGCTTGAAAGCAACCGTCGAATCATTTCCCAGAAGTCCTGACGTGGCAGCGGGACGGGAACATTGCGTGGTAATTGTTGTCGGTGAGTCGTGAAGAGTTGTTCCTCAATCTCACGCGCTTGTGCGCTATCGAGATCACGAATTGAGGACATCAGTCGGGTCGTGTAGGTGACTTGATTTGAACCCTCTTCTCATCTTGGTTTGGGTTGACACATGGTGATGCGCTGAAGACACCCTTTCATATCCAACAACCCCGCCTCAAGAGGTAAGGTGAGAAGGAATTGTTGGCTAAAGTTCCGTCAAGGCGACTTCTGCGAAAGCGCAGTTCCGCGTTATTGATGGCATTTATGATGGTCATTACCTCGTGGACAGCCCTCGTATCTCATCCCCTTGAAGATGAGCAAGAGACCTCATCAGTACAGACCTATCTGCCCCAAGGCAATGTGACTGGTGTTTCATTAACCCAAAACAAAGCCCTCACAATACCCTTTAACGAGACATTCCTAAGCGGGAACCTCTCAGTAACTCCAGAATGGTTGGACGATGAGGATTCATCAACATCGTTTGGTATTGATTCTGGCAACAGTTGGAGTGGCACTCATAATGGAACTCAGGGGATTGGTCGTGGCGGGCAATTAAGCCTGGCTTCTCAACAATCCATCGCCACCCTTACCGATTTTGAGACGCTCGTAGAAACTGCAGTTGGATGGCGAGGAACCGGTCTTCACCACTCTGTGTGGGGAATTGCCCAACCAGGAAGCTGGACTTCAAACAGTTCTCATAGCCTTCCTGTTTCATCCCCTTCAGGTCAAAACGTCGTGGGTACCGTTCACCCGCACGACCTGCAAGCAAGCATGACAGGATGTCTTATTTCACCATCATACTCAATCCCAGGTTTCGTGAAAAATTACACCCTTTCTATTGACCAGTGGCTGGCTTTAGATGATACAGATGCAGTTTGGATGGAGTGGAGGACTTCCTCACAGAATGCATGGCAGCACCTCGTCCCAGTGGGTGGATACAGCAATGTTTCAGGCCTCTCCAATACGCCCTCCGATGTTTGGTCTGGGCAGTCTGGACAATGGATTTCATCACAATTTTCGCTTGACTCAATTCTTCCCAGCGGCGCCTCAACCTTTGAATTCCGCCTTTGCTTCCAAACGTCTGCAACCACTTCTCCCCGTGGAGGATGGTTCCTTGACAATATGAACCTCTCGAATGAGGGAGACCTACCTGGCGTATGGTTTCATGGGAATCTCACTGGGTCATACGAACCTGATGCCTACGGAATATTACGAGTTGGTGCAAATTTATCTGGGATGACAGGGCCCCTTGATCTGGAATTCTGGGCGAATTGGGACCTTGAAGGAAGTTTTAACGATAACATGCAGACGTTTCTCAGCCTTGACAACGGAACAACATGGCAGCTTCTCTCGGGATTACCTGGCCTCCCCGGAAATGGATTTAACTGGCAGGGCACCTACTACATGGACGAATCAAACCGTTGGGTTCCTCGGGTGTATTCACTTCCTGCCAATGCCTCATCACATGTTAACGCAAGTAACGCACTTTTGGAATTCGTTGTGCTAACCAGTTCGCAAGTGGGCTTTGGTGGAAGCGGATCATCAGGTTGGGAAGGAATCATGATTGATGATATCTCGATTTACAGTAACTTGGGTACGGCTTTGGAACAGAAACGCCTTGTTGCAAATTTCTCAACACAACCTTCTGGAACCATTGGGAGTTCGGAGGGGTGGCTTCCTCCTCCAAACGGTGATACTAACGAATGGCAATGGAATGATGAATACGGTATGAACGGGGCATCATTTGATGCCGACTCTTTTGAATCTACATTGACGACGCCTTCAGGATGGTACGTTGAAGGAACAGGCGTACAGGCCTGGGAAATTGGCCAAACACGAAACACTTCGGGATACGGCCCAGGAGCATTCCATTCAGGCCTCAATGGCGCCGCAATCAACCTTACAACGCGTTACCAGCCTAATATTTACACACATCTCGTCAGCCCAGAATATGTCGTTCCAGAAAACGCTACGGCCCGTCTCACATTTCGCTCATGGGTCTGCACAGAGGCTGATTGGGATGGCGGGGCAGTGTCCATATCAACCGATGGAGGCGACTCTTGGTGGTTTTTGCCAGTTGATACTACCTCGTTTCACGACCAAATTTCAACCCCAAACACCAATTCTCCTTTTTTCGGTGAAGGCATCCTGGACGGTTCAAATGTTGCTGGGGGCTGCGGCGGGAATAAAGCCCCTCGTGGTTTTGATTTGAAAACAAAAGACCTTTCCAACCTCTCAGGAACAACGGTACGGGCCCGATTTTCATTCTTTTCAGACTCATACATTGAGGCCGATGGGTGGTACATTGATGATGCAGGAATCGAAGTGGATGTGTTTGAATCAGCAGGCTCTTGGACATCGCCAGCACTCTATCCTGACGAAAACTACGGTTACGGTTTGGTTGATGGCTGGGCCTATGTCCCTGATGATACCAGCATGGTGTTCGATGTACTGGATGCCAGTGGGGATGTAATACTTGGCCACCATGGACTCGTTTTACCGTTTCATCTTGCAGTTGACCCGGTTGAACACCCCACCGTTCATCTTCGTGTTCGCATGAGTACGCTGGATGTGTTGGTCACACCTCTTATTCACAGTTTGACAGTTGGTTCTACAGTGTACTTTAGCCCTCAGTATCTTCAATCAATCACACCAGGATTCCAACAATTGGTATTGACCAGTGAAGGGTTTCTTGAGGTCAACGGTACGCTGGGATTGGATTTACCTCCAATTGCACTTTGCCCACATTCCGGATACCGATTGACCACTTATGGAGACAACTTGACATGGACGAATCCAAGAGCACAACTCGTAAGTTCATCTTATGCTGGTGTAAATGGAGGGTTGAATCATTTCAACATGTCCTACATTGGCTCCCCTGAACTCGTTCATTCCCTCCGAGTTGATGCCAACGGCGGCGAGGTGTTTCGTCGTGCAAAGATGACTCTTGATTGTGTTTCTCCTCCGAATTCACCGCAACTCCAAATCGGCCTCAATAACCTCAGTCTATGGCAGTGGTCAGAAACTGGAGCGTCCCCATCTTTTGGAATGAATCATCAATTTTCAGACGCTCAGTACGACCAATTACAATGGCAGTGGAACGCGACACAACCGTCCCCCTCAATTCAAGTCAATTCCATTCCTTATCGTGTTAATTACACCGCAATTGTACCAACTGCAGTAACGACTTCATCCGTTCCTACTACAGCGCTATATCTTCTCATTACCAATACGAGCGGAACCGTGGACTTGTTGATCAATGGGGCTGTTCAAACGACAGTTTCCGGTCCAACCACGTATCTTTACACCTCGAATCAAACATGCCCTAATCGGGTCATTCAGCGACCCTATACTGCTCACCTTGACTTAGTAACGTGTCAACTTTCTATTGTTCTTCAAGGCCAAGGAAATCTGAAAGTTATTGATTTCCAACACATGTACGTAGCACAGACCTACGACATAGAAATTCCTGGAACGATTCTGAATGAAGCCAAGCAAGCATCGTTCACTGGCGATATGCGCGAAATCCTTGAAATTCCTCTCCATATTTCTACTCAAAGTGGCGGTATCACGGTCGACTTGGACGCTCAGACTTCCCCCTTGATGATTGAATCGGTTGAAGAAATGCAACATACTCGTTGGCTTCCAGGTGAATCCATTACAATTGTAACGCACCACCAGCGAATCAATCCTCTTGATCTATCAGAAGACGCTTCTGACTTTGAACACATTGAACTTCTTCTTTCTCGGACGGACAATCCAGCAGATGCCTTTGTCCACGCTAAGGTTGAACGGTTCGATACAACACCTCGCTTCCTCCATCTCAATGGAGCAGGACTGGCTCCAATGAACATATCAAATTCTCAGGCATCATGCGTTGTTAATTCCTGCAGCATTACTTGGGTGTTTACCAGCACTTGGCATCTTGACGATGTTGATGACCTCTATGTCCTGACCTATGGGACTGATACGGATGGATTGCAGGCTGGCCCTGCGATCTCTGTTAGGAAAACGAACTTCAATGAAGTTGAGAATGACATGGAAATCATTCAATTTAAAGTCACAGACGACCTATCCCGACGATTGGATGATTGGACCAATCCGCTTTGGCCGTACCATCTTTCAAACAATCGTTCAATGATTGCAGAAGGCAGAGTTCGGATGGAGGGGATTTCAAACCAATGGATTTCCGAAGGTGAGGCCGAAATTCAAATATTCATTCAAACGATCCCTCCTCGTAACGAATCGGGTGGTCCAGATGAATGGACTGGGTCGCCTATTACTTGGTCTCAAAATTGGACAACCGATGTGGGTCCCGATGGACGATTTTCCCTCTCACTCAACTCTCCACAATTATTGGACGAGTTGCCGAGCAATACTTGGTTCCAAATCAAACCGACCATCTCTCGTACGGGTCCCGTGAGCACTCCTGCGTCGACAAGTGAAGATAGAACAGTCATCATCAACCCCGTTCGTTTTCTCTTTGATATCGCCTCTCCAACCGTGACGTCTCTCACGATATTGGATTCAGGAAATGAAGTTCTTGCTGATGGCCACGTTTGGACGAACGGGCAAGACATTCCTACCCGTCTTAGCGTGATTGATATTGAAGGCGTATCATCACAACTGAGCGTATTCTCTTGGATGGAGGCTCGGGACGATTCCAATAATGATGGTGTGATGGATACGAGTGAATACAAACAAGAGAATGTGAGCCTCAATATTGGTCGTACAGAATTAGAAGTGGACTTACCCCTTCTATCATGGACAGATGCAGTTGGCTTCGCACGTGACACTGGGCGTGTAAGCATCGTTCTTGAAAGCGAGGATTTAGGTGGGAATTTCCTAGAAGGCGGCGGCTCATTTGGCGAAGAGAACGATTTAGCCACATTTACTGTTCAACGACGTTATGACACCCTTATCGATATTGAAAGCATCGCGATGGATTTTGAAAACGGCTCGTTGTTTGCGGGCAAGGAGCATACATTTTCATTTGATATCTCAGACGGTAACGGTTTGGATTCTCTTGAAGACATCCGGTTTGCATTATTGGGAAGGGACCAGCCCAACGACTGTAATATCCACTACGAGCCTCGCTTTGGAGAAATAATCTCAGATGATGTTTGTTTCATGGAAGAACCTACAGTATTGGTGACACAGCGTCCACTTACCTCCATTTTCCAAATTGAAATTAAATTCCGACTGGAATGGAATGCGACCTTTGACCTGATGGAAGAAGGGGGAACCCCTTCTCTGAAAATTATTGATGAGGGCAATGACCTCGGGCTGGGATTATCTAAAATCAATCGGCTTAGTTGGACTCCATCCAACACGTTGGAAATGCGATGGCTCAATATCAGTGATACAACTTTACCCGTTGGCTCAAACAATGAAACGAGCCATTGGTTCCATCGTAATGACAGGGTCCATCATGAAATCGGAATGTTCCATTCAGGCACAACCCATCTCGCTGAATATCTTCCTGAGCAAGGCCAGTTATTTTGGCAGTTGAGCGATGGTGAGCGAAAAGAATCAGGCAACATCACTCATTCAACCATCGGTTTATTCTCCTTCGAGGTTATGATGGATGAGAATACGTTGTATCATGATTATGGAGAATTGAGGGTTGATGTTCTCGGATTTTCAGATTATAATTTGACTCCATTGGAATACCAAGTAATTGTTGACGACCTTTCCCCTCAACTTACCCTTGCCCCGGGCTCACTTCAAGGGATTACTTCTGATGCGCTCCAAGCCGTACCGTTGATGCTGATGGTGAGCGATGATACACACATGTCTCCCGAACCGTTGATTCTTCACCACGTCTTTTACCGGATGGGTGTGGAAGTCGCAGGGTCAAAAGGACAAAGCTTGGTTCCGTTGAACCGTTCATTGAATACGAAATTTATCTACGAGTCAACCCTGAATCTCAAACCAAATGATGTTGAACTTCAACGCAGTGATTTACTTGTTGTATGGTTTGAGGGGGAGGATCGCTCGGGAAGGCCATTAGTGGGATTGGGGACATCTGACGATCCACTTCGAATTGGCATCACATGGGTGGCCTTTGAGCCAACTTTTACTGACATCTCAGCCCTTCCGTTCCGACCTTCTGTCGGAGAAAACATCTCAGTCTTCGTGCGCATTGCAAACAGCGGGTTACTGGACGGCAATCTAACGGTTCACCTCAGGGACGATGAGGGGACGCTCCTTCAGACAGAATTCCTATCACTGTCAAGAGGTGAATGGTCAAACTATGTTTGGGAAGTAGAGGCGTGGAAAACCGGACGCCTTGGTTTGACGGTCGAAATTGAAAACATGACGCCAAGAATTCCAGTACCTTTGGCTGACATACAAAGTGGTGAATCAGAAAGTCCACAGGGAGAGATGGCATTATTCAGTCTGTCCTTGCTTTCGGTTGTATTGGCCGGTATGGTCCTGTTTGTCACACGGCAACGGTGGGAGGAACGGGAAGAGTTGTACCAACGAGCAAAGATACGGCGTATTGTTTTTGGAACACGCCCACCACCCCGCCCCCCCGAACTCATGGACACCTCACGAGAGGAATAGTCAAGAAGAGAAGGCATCAGCCCGAACCAAGAAGCCGGGGTACCCGAGTGGTCAAAGGGGGTGGATTCAAGCTCCTCTGCATATTGCTTCGCAGGTTCGAATCCTGCCCCCGGCACTGTTTTTCCCTTTTGAACCCAATACGAGGGAATTGAATTAAGAACGATTGCATCAAGGAAAACCCATGGACAAGCAGTCCGATGTTAGAGATTTAGATCAGGGTTTGTTCCACCTTCCCAGTCTGACAGTGAAGAATGCTATCGGATACTGCTTCGCGGCAATGTTGTTTATTTCGGGTTTTATGATGTATTCTAACGGCCTATCTATTCCCGACATTCCTCAAATTTCGGAAGCCGACCGCTTGGATGAACTTGGGGAGATTGAATCTTACAATTTCCAGGCACTTCAAGATGGATATGTACAATCACAGTATCAACAAAACACAGCAGCCTTTGTCTTGATTCCTCTCGAACTTGAGGGCGGCATCATCGCCACTGAAGGGTGTTATGAAAGTGAGGATGAAGACGGAAACATCGACATCAACTATGGGTTTAGTTTGGAGTACGAATCAACGCTTACTTTCTCAGACCGTAAAGGAGATACAATTACGACATCTTTTGACCAATCCCGTGTTTTAAAACCGGAGGGCGAGTTCTTACAAGCAGATTGTTCCAGTGCATGGGAGCGTGACATTGAGGGAAATGGGCCGGACAGTGAGGATAACCGAATTTTGATTGCATACCTGCTTGTTCAAAATGAGCCGAGTGAATACTACCAACTGCTATCGGTTACAGAAGTGAATGGTTTTGATGATTACGGGTCACCACCTGAAATCACGCAACGTGAAGACGCCGGCCGTTGGGCCCTTCTTAATGTAGGCATTAGTGGACTATTTTTCATGTACAGCACCCCCCCCTCGCTTCTTTCGGATTTGAGGAAAATTCGCAAGAAGAACCGAATTGCTGCAAGTGGGGTTCCATCTGCAATCGGAGTGCTGGGTTCAGAAGGGAGACAGTTCCAACATTGCGGGCCTAACGGCGAGGTCATCGGGCCAGCAAAGCATCCACTTCGTCAGGTCTCAGAAGACTGGCTGTTTGGATGTCCTCCGTTGCCGACATCATACTCCAACGTGTACGGACAAGACGGAGATGGGGCGCTCATACCGGAACATCCTCAACGGATCGGTACGCCACGCCCTGCAATGGTGACGCCTTACAGTCTAGGGGCGATCATCTTCGCGGCATCCTTCATTTGGTTATCATCGGACCTTCGCGCTCGGGACGGTAATGAGACTCACACGCTGATTGGATGGACCATGACATTCATCGTGACCATCGTTAACATCTTATGGTTTTTCAACGCCTACCGTCAAGCAAACCTTTCTCGGACGATCAACGACCTCCCAACCAGTCCAATTCGTAGCGTTGCTGTTGGGCAAGCAGAAGTTGTCGGTCAAGTACGACCTTCGAATTCCGGAACTCCTTCCTTTAGGGTTGGGGGAAGGGACATGGAGGGGACGGTCGTTTGGAGCTGGTCCCGTTACAGGTACGTTTGCCGTGAAACCGACGAGGGCACAGAATGCAGCTGGGAGCTTCAAGAAACCCAAAACGGTGGCGTTCCGTTCATCGTACATGACGGTACAGGTGGAATGATCATCGACCCGAGCTTATGGCAGACGGAAAAGAAAATATCAAACCTTGGAGGGATCATTGAGCAATGGGAGAAAGGAAATCAGAGATGGACCGTCAGTGCTATCGGTGTAGGTGACCCGATTTACATTTTGGGCGATTGTGTGCCAAGAACACGAGAGCATCTTGACGCCTGGGGCGGGGATGAAACCGAGGCCAGTGCACTGATTACGATGGTGCCATCCTCAGAAACTGGAGAGGGTTCTGTCTTTAGCATAGGGACTGAGGTAGATGTTCTAGCGAGGCGAAGGTCCACCTTTGAGATTCTCATTGTCCCTCTGTTTGTATTCGTGTTTGGGATATTTATGTTCTTGGATTATACTCCATGAATGTACGTTCTGAAAGGTTGAAAGGCTCGCTAAGGAAGCATGGCCCATGGAGATTCTTCAAAGCGAGTTGGCTGACCTTGGTGCCATACTTGCACTTTACGACGCTGCAACAGCGTTGCAACGGTCTAAAGGGACGGTTCAATGGCCAAAAATCAGCACAGAACGTGTTGAATCAGAGATTCGCGAAGGCCGTCAGTGGAAGCTATTGATTGAAGGTAAACTTGCTTGCGTTTGGGTTGTTGCCTACGATGATGAACTCATCTGGGGCCCCACGGAACGGTCAGTGTTTCTCCATCGTATTGCAAACGATCCCTCACAACGAGGGAAATCTTTGGTTGGAGTTGTTGTTGAATGGGCCAAAAACCACTGCGATGAGAATGACCTCCGATTCATACGCCTTGATACCGTTGGTTACAACCCTGGACTCATACGGCTTTACACAAGTCACGGATTTTCATCACTTGAACCGGTAATCATCGCTGACCCCTCAGACCTTCCTGCCCATTATGCGGAAGATGCAGCGTATCTCTTTGAGATTGACCTTGGTCCAATTGGACATGACTGATGATATCTCGCATCGTGATTCGCTTTTCTTTAATTATTGAAAAGACCCCGTCTCAATTGGGGATAGCCATATAAGATGGTCGTTCCTCCGAAAGGCTAGGAAGAGAGACTTATGAAGAACAAATTGCTTACCACCCTTATGGCCTTAGCTTTTATGACCGCTGCTTTAGCAGGATGTACAAGCAACGATGAAGACACAGATGACACAAGCACAGACCCTGTTACAGACCCTGTGGCAGACAGTACTGTTGTCAAAATTGGATTCCTAAACCCAATCACAGGCCCACTGGCCCAAGATGCGGATGGATTCCAATACGGTGCTGAACAGGCGATCATCGATTTGAACGCCGCACAAACTACAACAACTTTTGAAGTGGTTGTTGCAGATTCAGGTTGCGACGGTACTGTTGGTGCCGCAGCCGCTCAAACACTGGCTGATTCCGGTGTCATCGCTGTTGCAGGTGCTGCTTGCTCCGGCGCATCAATGGCTGCTAACGCAGTTCTCTCTGCTGCAGGAATTCCAATGATTTCCTACGCATCCACCAACCCAAGTCTCAGCAACGCTACGGCTTACCCTGACTTCTTCCGTGTAGTCCCAAGCGACGCCATCCAAGGACCTGCTGCTGCAGCAATGATGCACGAGATGGGCGCAGAATCCCCTGCCATCATTCACATGACCAACGATTATGGGTCAGGATTCGCTGACGCCATCGAAGGCGCATGGGACGGCGATCTGTGTGCTAAGGTCGGCTACGCAGAAACTGCAACAAGCGTTGCATCTGAAATCACACAGATTGCTGATGCAGGCTGTGATTCCGTATTCATGGTATCTTACGTGACTGATGCCGCTCTTATCCTCAACGAAATCGCAACCCAAGAACTTGACATCATGCTCTTCTCTGGCGACGGACCTGCTGGCGAAGGACTTCTTGAAGAACTCAGCGATGACAGTGTTGCAGACGGACTATCCGTCACCACGCCTCGTGCTGGTTCCTCTTTCGGAGACATTGAAGCTCGTTACGACGCAACCAACATCACAAGCATCAAGCAATACGTCTTGACATCATACGATGCAGTTTCCATCATTGGTGAGGCGTACAACCTGAACGGCACCGATTTGTCTGCATCAATTGCTACAGTTGGAACTGCTTACGAAGGCGCAAGTGGACTCCACACCTTCCTTGCTAACGGTGACGTTGGTGGCGCTGGTTACGATATCTGCGATTACTACGCTGAGGACGCAACTGACGGAGAGTACGAATGTGTGGCCTACTGGACTGTTGCTGACGGCGTCGTCATTCCTGACGAAATCGTGAAGCTTGGATTCATGAACCCCCTCACCGGACCTCTCGCACAAGACGCTGCTGGTTTCCAATACGGTGCTCAACAAGCAATTGTTGACCTTAACCTCATGTACGGAGGAATGGGCATTGAGTTCCAACTTGTTGAAGTAGACTCTGGCTGCGACGGTACTACCGCCGCTGCTGCTGCACAAACTCTTGTCGACTCCGGCGTTATCGCCGTTGGCGGGGCTGCATGCTCTGGCGCTACCATGGCCGCTAACGCTGTGCTATCCGCTGCAGGAATCCCAATGATTTCCTACGCATCCACCAACCCAAGTCTCAGCAACGCTACAGCTTACCCTGACTTCTTCCGAATTGTACCTTCTGACGCTATCCAAGGACCTGCTGCTGCTGACATGATGGCTGCAATGAATGTATCTAACCCTGCAATCATCCACATGACCAACGATTACGGCTCAGGATTCGCAGACGCCATCGAAGATGCTTGGGACGGAGAATTGTGCCAGAAGATTGGCTATGCAGAAACTGCAACAAGCGTTGCTTCTGAAATCTCACAAATTGCTAACGCAGGCTGTGACGCAGTCTTCATGGTTTCCTACGTGACCGACGCTGCAATGATCCTTAACGAAATCTCAACCCAGGGACTTGACATTATGCTCTTCTCTGGCGATGGACCTGCTGGTGAAGGACTCCTTGTAGAACTCAGCGACGACGTCGTTGCTGACGGACTCTAC
Organism: Candidatus Poseidoniaceae archaeon; assembly: GCA_938084675.1. Lineage (GTDB taxonomy): Archaea > Thermoplasmatota > Poseidoniia > Poseidoniales > Poseidoniaceae > Poseidonia. The sequence continues at coordinate 12,515 of CALKGM010000009.1, read as the reverse complement.
GTGACGACTCCACGTGCAGGCGATTCATTCGGAAACTTCTCCGAACGCTATGATGCTTCCAACATTTCTTCAATTAAGGCCTACGTCTTGACCAGCTATGATTCAATCATGATGCTCGGACAAGCTGTCCTTGTCGATGCAGACAGTGCTGGAGAAGCAATCAACTCAGTCGGAACCGCATACGAAGGCGCAAGTGGACTCCACACCTTCCTTGCTAACGGCGACGTTGGTGGCGACGGATACGATATTTGTGGCTACGATGCATCGTCCTCTTCCGATGGAACCTTCACCTGTACCAAGTACTGGACGGTTGCAAACGGTGTACAAGACAACGCTGAGTGAGTTCGTTTGCGCTAATCCAACAGGGTTTTTACCCCGTGGGTTGTTCATTCGCCTTGGGGAAGATATGCGGAGGCTTTGTTAGATGGATTCTGAACATGAATCAAAAGGCAAAACCTCGCTGTCTATCAAATGGCTCGGACTCTCTCGCCTCAAGCAACGTCTCCTGATCGCAACGGTATTGGCTCTTGACGCCATGTTAGGATTGCTCTATCAATCGGGTATCGGCAACGGTATTGATGCGATACTCTCCGGAAACCTTCCCAACGACATGGTGTGGCTGCTTCAGTCAATCCAACTCATCTCGATGGGGTTCCTTCTGGTCAAGATTGTCTTTGACGATGTAGCACAGGGATGGCTTCGGTCCTCTCTGATGGTGCTCTCACCATTGTTCCTGCTGTTCGTTGTCTTATTCACCATTGAATTACTGATGATAGGACTTGATACAAATGCCGTCATTTACTTTAATTTGAGTTCAATTGGATTTAGTACACTGACCTGGTCTTCAACATACCTAGCGATCGCCGTTGGATGTACGCTGACTTACAGCGTTCAACGGTACGGAAATTTTGCACAGAGCGAGTTCTTCATGCTTGGAATGTATGTTGCCATCATGATCATGTGGATGGACTACTTTTTCCCCCTTGTTTCAGTCCCCAAAGATGGTGTTCTCGTATGGACCGTATTGCTCTGGACATTGCTTGGAGCCTTTGTTCTAACAGGACTTGCTGGAATCATCATTGACCGTCTGGTCTTTAGGGGCTTTCGCGACAGAAAATCAAGTGCTGATGTCATGATGATTGCATCGTTAGGTGTGGCTTTGATTTTACGAGCGATAGTTTACCTTCGCTTTGGAGCAGGAACAAAATTGTTTGAGCCCGACATTGATTGGAGAATCGCACGAGAGCAACGGTTTGAAGCCCCTACAGCCCTAACAAAACTCAATCTTGGTGACCGTTCTCTAGCAAGCGGTGACACATACACACATGGATCGTGTGAAAATGTGGGTACTGCCGCTGCACCGGTATATGAAAAGGTCGTTAGTGTAGACTCTAAGCCACTTGCTGACGTGTACACAGTCGGCTCAGATTGTGTAACTGAACTCACTGCAAATTACTCTTATTACAACGCAGCAATGCCTTTGGTCATCTTTTCATCGGTTGGCTTATTGCTTCTCCTGCTGACCAAGACCCGTCTTGGTCGTCGTATGCGTGCAGTCGCTGACAATCCAGAGCTCGCCGCAAGTTGTGGAATTAACGTAGAGCGAGTTCACATGATGAGTGCGTTTCTCTCCGCTGGAATTTCAGGACTGGGTGGGGCTATATTCGCAATGACTGTCCGCTATAGCCCTGAAACAGGCTTTACCCTGCTCCTCCCCGCGTTTGCCGTCATTGTTCTGGGCACGATTGGTTCGATACCGGGTGCAATAGTCGGAGCGCTTCTGATCGGATTTGTTCGGTCTGTATCCTCTCCAATTTTGATGGGTATTGGAACGCCACTGGATCGGTCAAACTATGCCAATCTAGCAGAGGTTATGCCCTACGTTATGATCATCGCAATCCTTCTGGTGATGCCAAAGGGAATCGGCGATGCCTATGATAAATGGAAGATTAAGCGTATACGAACACGAGCCGAGGAAGAGTTCACACCCAATGTAAAGCGAGCATCCATTTTGGGAATATTCCTTGCCCCTCTCGGAATTCATCATTTCAGTGTTCGAAACAACCTTCGCGGTCAACGTTACCTTCTTTCGACATTAACAGCTTACATCGTTTACCTCTTTAGCCGGTTCGTTAAGGACAATTCTATCGCTAACAGTGAAATCTTCTCTCAAATAACCGGGGGGGACAAATCAATCGCTCTTTCCCATGCTCCGAGTGGTTTTACCGCCATGCAACAGGAAGCGTGGCTTTCGTTCATGGAGGCTGAGCATGTTATGGTAGAAATCATCTCTACAATCGGCATTCTCGCTTGGCCTGTGGTGCCCATCCTTCTCTACCTCATCGCTTGGCGAGAAGCCTATTACACCCTTCAAGGTATAGAGATGAAACCATCAACCCAGTTGAAGCGTCTATCCTCGCTTGCTGGCCGATGGGATGATGTGAGTGCTCGGGTTTCATCTACTTGGCGTACCACAACCCAAGCGGTTGATGCTAAGATTGGATTTATTGGCATTCATGCGCACCGTTTAGTACATGGTGTAAAATCAAAAGTAAAGGAAACAGTCGTCGAAAAGCGAAACAAAACTCTTGAGAAACTACGCATGCCCTACGGGCGAGAAAGTCAGTTCGGTTCCTGGTTGCTCTTTGGAATTCTAGCCATCGTCATGGCTTGCCTCATATACTGGCTTCCCGTTGCAGATTCAGACCAAGCGACCTTTGTCAAAACACTTCAATTATCGAACGTCATGGTCACATTCGCTATCTTTGCAATTCTAGCCCTTTCACTCAACTTGCACACAGGTGTCACAGGCCAACTCAATTTCGGAGTTATTTTCTTCGCTGCAATCGGAGCCATCACCGTTGGAATTTTGACTGCGCCCAAAGAACTGCATGGCTATGATTGGCCAATTGGTTACGCCGTATTGTTTTCCATGTTCATCGGCGCTCTTGCCGGATGGTTCCTTGCCTATCCGACCGCCCGGCTGCGTAGTGATTACTTCGCTATCATCACCATTTCTCTAGGTGAAATTGTCCGCGTCTTACTGAGCGGAGAGCCGCTTCTTCGTGCTGGTTCATGGGGTAGTGCAGTGGGAATTTCCCGATACAAACTTCCTCTTCAAGAATGGTGGTTCTGTGGGGACTCAGTTCCAATGGATGAAAACGGCATTCCTCTTTCGCCCATAGCATGTTCAAGAGACGACACCATTCAGAGTATGGCTGCAACCGTTGGGGAATGGCTCAACCTTGGCCAACCTGCACCGTACATGTTTGTTCTTGCAACCATTGGGCTCATCGGCTTGGCTCTATCATGGTGGCTACTCAACACGGTTCTTGCATCGCCTTGGGGGCGTATTCTTCGGGCCATTAGAGAAGATGAAGAAGTCGCTCAACACCACGGTCACGATGTGCTGCGTCACAAAGCAGCCAGTCTCGCATTGGGAGCATCAATCGCTGCCTTTGCTGGGGCCCTCTGGGCATGGAAACTTACTGGATTCCAACCGTCGTTCATGTCTCCTGCTAAAACGACCTTCTTGGTTTGGGCAGCATTTATCATTGGGGGAGTTGGAAACAATCGCGGAATGATCATCGGTGCGTCCATCATTGTTCTCATGGAATTTGTATTCAATGTACTCGTAGCAGGCCAAGGCAGTGCCGACCTTCCTCTTAACGAGGTAGCATCTACGATTGACGGTTGGTTTGAATGGCTTGTCATCGACCAACTGCAGGTTATGTGGATTTGCATCGCCATCGTGCTCCTCGCTCATCTTGTCAAATGGGAATCTGTACGGGAGACGTTCTTTTGGGTGGGTCTGATTTTCGCTTGCGCATCCTTCTTCTTTGACGACCGTTCGATTGAGGAAGCGTACCCAACTGGAGCAGTCCGTGCGGGAATGGCTTATGTCAAGGTGCTTTTGATCGGATTACTCATTGTGTTTTCATTACGATACAATCCGAAAGGATTGCTGCCCGAGGTCCCCTACAGGCCTCCGCATCCATCAGGAAAGGGGGCTGAAGAACAATGAAGCCACTTTTGTCAGTCAAGAATTTGCGAATGGAGTTTGGCGGTTTGGTCGCCGTTAAGGACGTCACCTTTGATGTCAAAAAGGGAGAATTCATCGGTTTAATCGGTCCAAACGGGTGCGGTAAATCGACTACTTTCAACTGCATCAGTGGCCTTCTTCAACAGACTTCAGGAACCGTTGAGGTGTTTGGGGAAGATGTCTCAGACAAACGCCCAGACCAAATACAAAAATTAGGGATGACCCGAACCTTCCAGCACACACGCCTTTGGAAAGACATGACTGTCATTGAGAACATGTTGGTTCCACCGCGCAAGCAGTTTTCACCCAACCCCTTCCTTTCCTTATTCCGAGGACGGTCTCGACCCTCAGAAAAAGAACGCCTGGCTAACGCTTTTGCTGTTCTTGACCAACTTGAGGTTCCCCACATGGCACACAACCTTGCGAGTGAACTCTCGGGCGGGCAAAGCAAACTTGTTGATATCGGTCGTTCAATGATGGGGAGTCCGGATTTGCTCTTGCTCGATGAACCTGTTGCAGGTGTGGCGGGCCCACTTGCGATGAAAATTTTCACCAATTTAAGAGAACTCGTGGACACAACTGGCATTTCGGTTCTCGTCATTGAACATAACATGGATTTCATCCTCCGCCAAGGCGTAGACCGTATTGTTGTCATGAATGAAGGAGAAGTTCTGATGGTTGGGACCCCCGATGAAGTCAAATCAAACCGTGCCGTTATCGAGGCTTATCTCGGTGGGGCTGCTGATGGGGGGGAAGAAGAATGACGCGTATGCTTGATGTCAAGGGCCTAACGGCTGGTTATGGGAGCGTGCAGATTCTTTACGGCGTAGACCTCTATGTTGACAAAGGAGAATTTGTCACTATCATTGGACCAAATGGATGCGGAAAATCGACCTTCATCAAAGCCTTGTTCGGAATAGCGACCTATTACGACGGGGAAGTCTCTTATGATGGTGAATCCATTGAAAAGTTGCGTACGGACCAACTGGTCAACAAAGGAATCGCCTATGTTCCTCAAGTGAATAACGTGTTTCCGACGCTATCGGTTGAAGAGAACTTGCAGATGGGGGGTAATTCCCTTTCAAACAAGGTCTTGAAAGAACGCATTGAGCGAGCCCTCAACATGTTCCCTGACCTTCGTTCAAGAGAGCATGACTTGGCGGCTTCTCTCTCAGGCGGTGAACGCCAAATGTTAGCCATTTCACGAGCCTTGATTTCAGACCCATCGTTCCTTCTCTTGGACGAACCTACAGCCGCTCTTTCACCGCTCTATCAACAACAGATCATTGAACGAATTGATAACTTGCGAAAAGAAGGCATTACGGTCCTCATTGTGGAACAAAATGCTCGTTTAAGCCTAGCTCGTTCAGATAGAGGTTACATCTTCGCAAATGGAAAGGTCGTTCATACTGGAGATGCGGACTTCATCCTCAACGATCCAGAGATTGGAGAATACTTCCTCGGCTCTCACGATGACTGATGTAATTCCGTTCAAAAAAGGGCTTTCTTTCCATCTTCCTCAAGTACTTGAAGATTTGACCGGCGTTTATGGCGCAAGGAACTGTCAAGTGGTTTAACCAAGTAAAAGGATTCGGATTTATTGAAGTTGAAGGTGGAGACGACCTTTTCGTCCACATCTCAGAAGTCACCGGAGAGATCACTGACGGAGATACCGTTCAGTTTGAAATCGGTGAAGGCCCCAAAGGCCCTAACGCCATCGGCGTCAGTAAAGTCGAGTGAGACATTGTTCTCTGCTCATGCAGAGCACACTTCCAATCACGAACGAGCGTAAGCTCGGTCAATTTTCGTTGACGTAATCTCCGCTTAACTTACTCCCTCTATGGATTGAGCATACTTCATACAGATGGATTTCTGGCTTGGGGCAAAAGACCAAACATACATATACTGGCGGTCAGACCGGCGGTTTGAAGTGCTTCTATGCCGTTAAACCGATTCCTTAATCTTCCCGAGGAAGAGAAGAATCGCGTGCTCAAGATATCAAAATTACAATTTTCCACTCATGGTTATGATTCAATGTCACTCAATCTCTTGCTCAAGGAAATAGAGATCTCCAAGGGTCAGTTCTATTATTGGTTTGAAGACAAGGCCGACTTATTTTTCACCATCATCCAAGAGGGCTTGGATGCCCTCAACTTGCGATTATTGGAGCATGGGCAACCAACATCAAAAACTGGATATTGGGCCCATATGCGCCAAATTAGACTTATTTCAGAACAACTTTGGGAAGAAAAAGAATTTGTTGAGATTGGACGCATGGTATCGCAACAAATTCCTCCAAACCACCCTATTCAAGAGCGTCTCGAGAAATGCTGCCAACCACTACAAAGCCACTTTCTTCGCTGTATTCAAGTGGGACAGGAATGGGGTTTGGTACGCACAGATCTTTCGGCATCTATGCTGCTCACCTTGACCGAAGGCGTGAGCGACACATTCTACGAATTGATGTTGGATTCATACACAACCGATGCTCCTCCTTCGCCAACGAATCAGACCCTTCATGACTTGCTCGGACGTACCCTGAGGTCGCTTCTGCAGTCAACCAGCGATGAGAAAACCGACTGATTAAAAAACAGGCATTGATATATTCAATTTTTGAAAAAATACATATTCCGAGGAGATACTATGCTACAGGTCAATAATTTAACCAAAGCCTTCGGGTCAGGTTCGAACAAACTGCAGGTCCTCAAGGGCGTGGACATGAACATCAAACAGGGCGAGATGGTGGCTCTCATGGGTCCATCCGGCTCTGGAAAGTCAACACTTCTCAACATCATCGGCGGACTTCTAGCAGGTGATGATGGCTCCATCACACTTGGAGACCGAACCTACGGGCTGAAAGGGCCGTCGGGAGTCGTAGATGTCCGACGAGAACTTGTTGGATGGATTTTCCAGGATTTCCACCTTCTTGAAAATCTAACCGCAGCGGACAATGTCGCAATGGCGCTTGAACTCTCTGGGATGTCAGCATCAGAGGCAGAAAACGCCGCCGTCATCGCTCTAGAAAAGGTAGGGTTAGGTGACCGCATGCATCACATTCCTGACCAGTTGTCCGGTGGCCAACAACAACGTGTGGCCATTGCTCGCGCCATTGCAGGGAATCGACCGGTTCTCCTTGCTGACGAGCCTACAGGCAACCTAGACATTGCAAGCGGGAAAGAAGTTCTTGCTTTGTTCAAGGAACTCTGTCACGACAAAGAAAACCCGATATCTATTCTTATGGTCACTCACGACCCTGACCTTGCATCAAATGCTGACCGAATGTTACTTCTCAACGATGGAAAGACTGAAGCGTCCGATATTCGTTCAGCATGGGGCTTGGATGATGATACCGACCAACCTGTAGCCGAAGAAGACGCAAGTGCAGTTGAGGACGATGATTCCGAGAACGATGCAGATGAAACCGTAGGTGAAGAGATATGAGCGATAAGGAACTTGAACTCAAAGAATCAGACTTTCCCGCAAGTCGCTCCATGCTAAACCGGGCGACCCACCGTTTCATGGAAGCACCCAGCAGGCTTCGTCTCGCCGCTCAAGGAGCATGGCGTGGAAAGGAACGCGGCCTCGCAGTCATTGCGGGTGTGTTCCTCGCTTCGTTGGTCATTACGACCGTCCTTGCTTACGGGGTTGGTCTCTCACAACTCTTTTTTGAGGAATCCTTGGATTCCGAACCCTTCGACGCCAAAATTGAGTACGCTCGTACTCCACTTCCTGGTGTTGAGAACAGTACCGGATGGTCCAACAACACAACCACGATGACCAATGTCTGCGATGAATTATTGTCCGACTTCCCTGAATTCAATGACTGTACGCTGGTCCTTGGCAGACAAGGAATACACAGCGGCGGCTTTTTCAATTTGGAATTTGTTGTGGCTCAACCTCTTGAGATGCGAGCGATTACCGACGATGCTAACCCCTATTGGGGCAACGTCACGTTTGACTACCCCGAGGCTGCCGAAGCCGGGCCACCAATTTCGGACAAGCGTGCCATTCGATTCCTCGGTCCCGAAGCCTTTGACGGCGAATTAGCGGACCGACTTGGAGGAAACATTATCGCAGGTTTGGGTGAATGGCCCACCCCTGAAAACATGAGCGAGCAGCGAGGAATAATTCTTCCATCAACGATTGCGAGCCAAGCACAAGCAAATGTTGGAGATCAATTGGACAGCCTCTCATTTGCTTATGTCGTGGATGAATCAACCATTTTTGAGGGGACCGTTAACGATGAGAATTGTGCAGGAGAGGTCACTCCTGAAGAAAATGAAATGATTTACTGCAGAATGATAATGACGGTAGAGAATTTGACGGTCATGGGCATATACGAACCTTGGGATTTTGGAAACCCTACGCTGGCGTTCAATCCAATTTTCACTACATGGGAAGTTCTGGATGAATCCGAACGTGGCACATTGATGGATTACGACCACATGTATCTCGGAGTGACCATTGACCGCGGTCAGCTGCCAACCTCATCAACAGCAGATGCAGCAGATTGGCTTGAAGACCTTGGTACACGAGTGCAGGCTGGAACTTACACCGACGAGGGAGTCGAGTTGTTCTACACCGATATCGTCAGTGGAACCATTACCTTCCTGAATATTTTCCTAGGTCTGATTCAAATCTTTGATTACATCATCATGATTCCAATCGTCATTCTCTCTCTTGCCGTCCTGATATACGGTTTGGTTCTCTCTCTTGAACAACGGAGAAGGGAAGTCAGTATTCATCGTGTAATCGGTGCGGATGGTCAGCGTTTACAGGGCATGGTTTTGCTTGAACTCTTTGTGATGTCTTCAGTAGCGTGGCTTGCAGGATACCTCCTCGCCCTGCTAAGTGTTCCGATTGTATTGTCTGCCGTCGGGTTCATGGAATTCCGAACAGGAGATTTCGACGTTACTCCAACGCTTAGCGTAGGTGCGACTCTTTTCACAGCCATCACGACACTTGGACTTGCCCTTGTTTTCGGAAGAAGCCGAGCAAGAGAGTTCATTGAACTTGAGATTGAAGAAGGTGTTCGCAAGTCAAGTGTGAAAGCCCAACCAAAGCGTTGGTTACACTGGACTGCATTCCTCTTTGGAATGCTCGCTGTTGTAGATACATGGCTAGAGATGAATGTCAACGATGACGGTATTGTTTCAAATTTCTTCATTGAAGGACTCATCGGTATCTTTGGACCCTTTGCCTTGTGGATCGGCGGGGCCCTCTTGCTTGGAAGAATCGGAGCAAAAGGCCCGCAAATCATGCAGGTTATTCTCGGACGAACTCCGTTGCTTAACGATGTTAAGCGAGGACTGAAGGGTTCCGGTTCAGCAGAATCAGTCAATCGTCTCGCAGTGATTATGCTTCTCACGCTTTCCATCGTCACCCTTGCTGCTGTACAAGGCTACACGGGTACATTGGTTGACGAGAAGACCGTTGACGCTACCGTGGGGTCAGACCTTCAAATTACGATGGAAGAAGGGACCGATAGCGCAACCCTTGCATCATTGATTGGAGAATTCACCGACGGAACGGTTACGCCTCTCATCACCAGTGTTCCAGAACTGATGCTGGCTGATTCTCAAGGTGGAGATAAATTGCAAACTTATGTCTTGTTTGATAACAATAAAGAAGTTCTCAAATGGAGCGAACAAGCTGTTCCCGGAACTGAGGTTTCACCAACATTAACTGCATATGCTCAGGATGGCTTCTCTGCAGGTCCTGATGCTGCCTACTCGCTTGGCCTTGCAGGTTCAGACCGTGGCGGCGATGAAAATGAACTCGATGATGTTCTCCTCAAGAAAGACGACTCAAGCGGAAAATCTGCGAACATTAATTTTGTTTGGGAAAAGGCTGAATTTAATTTCTCCACTGGCGGCTTAACTAATGCTAACTTGTCGATTGAAGAGGTGCTGGAAGGCTATGCTATGCTCATGCAACGAGATTGGTCTGGACTTAATCTGGAAAACCAAGACCTCAGCAATCGGAACCTGAGTCTGGCCGATTTCACCACCTCAAATCTTTCAGAATCAAATCTTGAAGATGTGAATCTCAGTGAATCGCTCCTCTTTAACGTGGATTTGAGCGGAGCCGACCTCACGGGGGCGGACCTAAGAGACACTATTCTTTTGAGGTTGTTTGGTCCAGGATCTGTTGACGGCACAGACTTCACAGAAGCTAATTTGGAAGGGGCATGGTCATGGGGAACACTCGACCTATCAAATGCGATTCTCAGCAATACAACATGTCCAGACGGAAGCAATTCTGATGAAACAGGTTGTGCAACTGGGTTCTCAGAAACTCCTACACCACTGGCGAATCAATTTTTCTTGGCCAACACTATGGTTCGTATTGATATCACTCCGTTCAACCACGAATTGTATTACATGGGCACCCACGAATACATTCCAGGTGTGAGTGCTCCCACAATTGGTTCTTCACTCATCATCGGCGAAAGCTCATGGCGTTCCTTTGTAGGCGATGACGCTGTTGACAATTACACCTCAACCGATTGGATCGTACGCGTGAATGGTGTTACAGGGGATGACCTTGAATCACTTGGCTCAAAACTGAAGGCAGATGCACGTGTCTCAAACGTGGTTGATTGGTCAAGCACCCACAAAAGCGTTGAGAGAAACGGTGGTCTAATTTTCGGAACTCCGGGACTTCTTTCGTTGCAATTTGTCGTTGCAAGTGTTGCTGCTGTAGCCTCAAGTTTCGTATTCTTGTCACTCGTTCTCAGCCAGCGTCAGAAGGAACTGGCTGTTTTGCAAGCGATTGGTGCATCACCAAACCAAATCATCCGACTGGTTCTCTTTGAAATTCTCTCCATTGTTATGGTTTCAATGATTCTTGGAATTATACTTGGTGTGGGGGTTGCTCTTTCATTCAACGGATTCTTTGACATCTTCGGGTTTATCTTCCAAATATTTGGAGGTTCATCAACCACGATAAATCGAACGTTGGTCTATCCGTGGACCCAGATTATTCTGGTGTCGCTTGCAGTGTTTGCTGCCGTCGTTGTAGCGCTTCTTGTTACCACACGTCGTGCACTAAAGGCAGACTTGGCCAGTGTGCTGAAGGGGGAATGAAGATGGTTGATACGATTTTACAAGCAGATGGCCTTTATCACGTGTATGAATCCAAAGCGGAAGACGGGAACGTCGTTGCCCTCCGAGGACTTCACATCAACATGAAATCCGGAGAAGCAATTGCTGTAGTTGGCCCATCAGGGTCAGGAAAATCAACTCTGATGAAATGTCTTGGTGGACTGATGAAACCAAGTGCAGGGTCTGTAAGTTTGGCTGGTAAGAACATGACTCGTCTTTCCGGGCAAGAGTTGGTTGAACTGCGTCAGAAAACAGTCTCCTTCATTTTCCAAGAAGGTAACCTTCTGCCGAACCTCAATGCTCGGGACAACGTTGCTCAACCGTTGCGTCACCAAGGAGTTGCTTCAAAGAAAGCACTCCAACTTGCAGATGCTATGCTCACTCGATTGGGCATGGGGCACAGAATCAATGCGCTTCCGGCGATGCTGAGCGGTGGTGAGCAACAACGCGTTGCTATTGCTCGGGCGCTGATCACTCAACCTCGTTTGATTCTCGCAGACGAACCTACAGGGGCTCTTGACCCGGTAACCAGCCGTGAAGTTCTTGCGTTGTTCAAAGACTTGCACCTCAATGACGGAGTCTCGTTCCTTCTCGTGACGCACTCCAAGGAAGTTGCAGCGTTCGCCAACCGCTCGCTTGAACTGCGTGACGGACGCTTTGTCGCTGAACACGGCGAATCTGTAGATGTTGAAGACCTTAGTAAAGACCGTGAACTGATCATTGATGAAACTGGAACCGTTACGTTGCCCCCGGATTTGTTGATTCGTTTGGGCGGTGCGGGCCGCTATACTGTTGGCAATGTTGCCAGCGGTTATCTTTCATTGCAAGGAGACGCTGTTGAAACCATGGGCAAGATGGAACTCGCTTCGGTCTGTCCTGCGTGCAAGCATGATTACGCCGATACCGATGACCAGCTGTGCCCTTCGTGTGGTTCAAGTAGGCCGATGGTCGAGGTCAAAGCATGAAGAACTGGGTCGCGTTTGTGGGCTACCTCGAAGGCTTTTCCTTCCTTTCCTTGATGTTCTATGCCATGCCGATGAAGTATTTTGCAGGAGAACCAGAGATGGTTTCCGTATTCGGAGCAATCCACGGTGGTTTATTCGTGGTCTACATCGGATTGCTGTTTATTGGCGTTGGCAGACACTGGTCGTTGACCGCCTTATTTCATGGGTTCATTGCTGCGGTCGTTCCCGCTGGGCCATTCCTCTTTGAGGGGTTGATGGCTTCGGGAGAATACGATTTACCAAAGCAGTAAGCGTTCAGCCTCGCTTCACGCAGACTTGACGCCCTCAGGCCAAAGAACGAGAATCAAGGTCTTGCCTCGCGTCTTGGGAGTATGCGTAGTTTCGCGGTTCATCCAAACAAGT
>CALKGM010000008.1 GCA_938084675.1 Candidatus Poseidoniaceae archaeon | reverse complement strand
CCAGAGCGGAGCACAGCAAAGCACATATCCGTCTGTTTCGTTCAAGTCTAATGATGTACGAACACTGTTGATTTCTTCTTCGGTGATACCGTATGCTGGGAGTTCATCGGCATGGAAAATCCCCTTGACTCCGGCGAGTTTTGCTGCTCCAGCGAGTTCCCGGCCCAATCGTGGAAGTTGGGCACCGTTGTGGTCGACTGCTTTGACACCTAATTTTCCTTTGAGGCCAGGAAGAGGTAGGGCAATCATCCGTGAACCACTGCTCAAACCCTCTTGAATCATCTTTGAATCACACGCAGAGAATGCATCAGTAACATCGTACGAAATCCATGGAAGGGCTTCTTCAACTCGATTAACAACTTGCTGCTCAACATCTGCATTGTCCTCATCCCGGTGCGATGGAAGAGTGGGGAGGTTCAAGCTGGCCCTCAAGTCATTTGCAAGACGATAAAAGTGGAGTTGGCGGGCCATTTCCAATCGGATGATACGCGGAATCCAGTCCAAATCCTGACACCCTTTGATTTCAACTCGGTCGCCTGCACCAATAGATACATTCAGGTCTTGGCGAATACTTCCAAGTCCGCGGCGAACTCTTCGGGTTTGACGCAGGACTCGACCAAGAGCGATGGCCGTGGATTTGGCATGTTCTGGAGTTTGCACTTCAGGAGATGTTGCAATCTCAATCAGAGGCAATCCCAACCGGTCGAGATTGTAGAGAACTTGTTGGCCCCCTGGAACATCAATTGTATCCAATTTCCGAGCACTGTCTTCTTCCAAACATAAGACATCAACACCCACTGGACCTTCTGCAGTTTGTAATACACCGCCTGTAGCAATCAGGGAAGTTCGTTGAAAACCACTGGTGTTAGAACCGTCAACAACGGTTTTTCGCATAGTTTGAATCAGTGAAACAGGACTGGCATTGAGTAAGGCAGCGACGGTGAGTGAAATCTCAACTGCATCCTCGTCAAGGTCTACCGGGGGTTGTTCATCAAGTTCAATCAAACCTGCATTGGGTGATTGAGCATAAATGAATGAACGGTTTCGCTTTGCCTCAAAGCGTGCAGCAATGTCAATTGCTCCACCTTCTCCACGAGATGCCCGTAATTTTCGGGCAAAGCGAGGCCAATGGTCTGGGACGGTTTCAACCGTGACATCGTAGAGTTCACCTGTTTGACGTGAGTGAAGTTTTCCCGTCGCTAATTGCTGATGCACTTCGAGGCCACACATGAAGCCGATTTGGACAGGGTCCAACAGGTCGGAGCGGTCAACATCACCTTCGGGTTCACCGGCCATGAGCCTGCGACGGGCTCACCCTTCATGAGCACCACCCTCAATTGGCGTCAAACCACTTGCAGAGTCTCGTATCCTGACGGGCGCATCATTCGGCCTTCTCGACATAGTTTATCGATGATGTCTTCGGCTTTCCCGCGATTTATTTCGTTGCGTTCAGCCTCTGTTAATACATCGAGCAAATTAGCAGAGCTTCCGGATTCATTCTGTAGGGTTGAGACCAAGTCAAGAATGATTTTTTCCTGATTTCGGACCGTCCCTTTCTTTCCAGATTGCATCGTCGTTTCGTCGAAATGTTCACCCATCAAATCGTGGCGCCAAGTCTTGGTGAGGCGAATGGCTCGCTCTGCATCCTCAAGGTTTGCATCTTGTGAAAGACGAATCCGAGCGCTCGCTTCCGATAGGCGGGAAAGAGCTTCAAGAGAACGGGCGGTAATTGCTACGCTGTCGGTAGATTCTCCGCCAGTTTTGCGAGTTTCAACGTAATAGGCGACAATAGCTTCCTGTGCATCCTCCGTTAGTTTAGGATGAATGTTTCGTTTGGAGTAGGCGACGTACTTCCGGAGGATTTCACGAGACAAGATGTCGTCATCCTCATTCTTCTTCTTGCTGACCTTTTGTGTTAATGCGGTTGGCCGGGATGGGTCAGGTAATGAACCTTCGTTGACCAATAATTCGCTACTACCTTTCATCCGGTTTGCAATGATGTGCTGGGCAATCTTCTGGTCGTTATCTCCATCTGGCGTGTCAGTAATGAGCCATATGATGTCAAAACGAGAAACCAACGGTGGCGCAAGGTCAATTTGAGCAGTGAAGGGGAGGTCACTCACCGGTTCAAATCGGCCCGCTTTCGGGTTTGCTGCAGCAAGAACCGCACAGCGTGTCCTAAGACTCGCGTTGATTCCTGCCTTAGAAATTGAAATGCGTTGCTGTTCCATGGCTTCGTGCATACTGGAACGATCTGAGCTGTTCATCTTGTCAAATTCGTCAATCGCTGCGAGGCCTAGATCAGCCAATACCAGTGCACCCGCTTCAAGCGTCCAGCGGCCATCTGCCGTAGCATCTTGAACTGCTGCTGCGGTTAACCCTGCTGCCGAAGCTGATTGTCCGGACGTGAACCTTCCACGAGGAGAAATCGACGCCATGTAGTTCAGCAGTTGCGACTTTGCAACACCAGGGTCTCCCATGAGCAAGATGTGAATGTCACCACGGTTTCTTGTTCCGTCTGAATTCAACTGTGCTACTCCACCGAATAATTGCAGCATGAGCGATTTCTTGATGTGGCTCATGCCAAAGATGGAGGGTGCGATGCTCCGTGTAAGCAAATCGTAAACGTCGGGCTTTCGAGCGATACTTCTGATTTCCAATTCTTCTTCTTCGGAGATAATAATTTCTTCCAACGGAATATTTTGCCGTTCAAGTGAATGGATGCGAAGGAAAATATCGAAAACTGGAGTGTCTTTTCCTCCCTTTCGTTGTGAACGAATGAAAAGGACACCGTTGGCCTTGACTCGGTCACCTGGATTGAGTTTACCCGCTAGGTCTTGCTCACCGATACAGATGATGCGTTCTGGCTGGATACCACCTTTCATCTGTTCTGGTAATTCCTGAAGTTCAATGAATTGGGAGTTGATGAGATGCGATGCTTGTTGTTGTAATTGGAACCGCGTTTGACGTTTTGGACGACCGCATCCCCCGTCTATTTGTGAGCATTCAAGCGGTTCAATCAATTCTTGCTCGTTCGGTTGATTGATTTCGATGGTGTGGCCGCAGGCAATGCATTCAAAGACAGCAGAATATAATCGGGGACGAACACCGGAGATTTTGGTCGTCACTGCATCAAGAGCGACCATTTGGCCAATATCATCTGCCCTCAACTGAGACACAGTGCGAATCTGGTCGCTAGGGAGATGCTCAATTCGAACAAAGGGAAGAATGGTTCCGTGTCCTGCATCGAGTAGAAATTGGTGAAGGGCTCTGTTTGCCGCTGAGAAGTGGAGGTCAGGATTTGCTAAGAGATCCTGCGCAAACTCGTGGTCATACCCTTCAATGACTCGGTATGATATGGTCATTGATTGCTCGTCGGGCCACATGTGTGCAAGATTATGCACTGCCTCAGAGAAGTTGTCTTGAATCAATGAAGTCCAACGGGCAGGCAAATCAAATTCTTGAATTGAGACCATATCTTTCCCACCCGTAGATACCCTACTCGGTTGCCTAGGGTACATAATGAATTCCCAAACGGAGCACTACCCCTTGGTTTCCACTGGAGAGTATGCCTTTTGCTGGCCCCTTTTCCCAGCCTTCTAAGATGTCCATTGGAACCCAGCCAGAACCGCAGGACAAATGAATCACCGCTCGTTACCCGTACCATGCCTGAGCACCGATTCACACCTGTTCGTGGCCGTATTGACCGCTGGTCGTTTGAATCTGAACTACTCAAGAATCGTTTGGGTGACCCCACAGAACGAGAAATTCTCGTACACATTGCACCTGAAGGAATCAATCTACTGGAGGCTGGGGGAGCGCTCCCTGTCATCATTTACCTTGCCCCGTTCACATCAAGTGGCCCGCAGCGCGCAGGATGGAAGGCTTTCGGGGAGACACTGCCTCAGCGGCATGAACGATTGGTTTCAGAAGGAGTCATGGAGCCCGTGATTCTGGTCATGCCCGACACGTTCACTTCCCTAGGGGGTAACCAATTCGTTGATTCACCTGTTCTTGGAAAGTGGTCTTCATGGCTAGCCGATGGGTTACGCCCCGAGATTGTGAGCAGATACGCTACGAACGAACGATTTGGACTTGTAGGGAAATCGTCTGGAGGATACGGTTCAATGGTCAATGGTATGCTTCGACCCGATGCTTGGTCTGCTCTTGCTTCTCATTCAGGAGATGTTGGGTTTGACTTGATGTACGGTGGTTCTTGGGGAGAAACCGTCACTCAAGTTACACCAGACGGTTCGGCTGAAGCCTATCTTGCTCGTCTTGCGAACGCACCGTCAATGAGGTCTTCGGATTTTCACACGATGATGATGTGTGCACTTGCAGCATCTTACGACCCGCGCCCCGTTGATGATTTGCTTCATTTGGGCGTGAAGTTGCCTGTTGACCTCAGCACCTGTATCGTTGATACTGAGGCTTGGGAACGATGGATGACTTTTGACCCTCTTTCAATGGTGGAACTTCATCACGAAGCTCTGGCTAAAATGAACTTGTTCTTCGTAGATTGTGGAGGGCAAGACCAGTATCATATCCATTATGGGACGCGGCGATTTGTTGCGCGGCTTGATGCGCTCTCAGTCCCCTACGTGTACGAAGAGTTTGTTGGGACGCACAGTGGGATTGACCACCGCCTTGATGTTTCGTTCCCTCTTCTCTCAAAAGCGCTGCGCGAATGAGGCAACAAAATCAAGCGGTTTCTTCTTGAGGCGCCGACTTGTGGTTGCGCTATGGACGAG
>CALKGM010000007.1 GCA_938084675.1 Candidatus Poseidoniaceae archaeon | reverse complement strand
GAACCTGCCTTTTGGAACACTCTCAAACAGTACAGAAACCGTAACCTGGCAGTATACCGTCCCCACATCGGGACAGTTTGATTTGAGACTGGTCATTGATTTTGCAAATGTTATTGATGAATTCGATGAAAGCAACAATGCGAATTATCTCGTCGTAACCGGAGCGTCCCTCGACGCCCCTGGGACCGTTCCTTCGTTTGCCCCATCATTACTCCTCATCATCCTTGTTGGGTTTGGGTTGTCCTTGCTCCAGCGGAAGACAAGGGATTGAAAAGAGAAGGGCGGCAGGCTAAGCCATGCGACAGTCCCTACCACGGGTGCCCAAAGACCGCATTGCGGTTATCATTGGAGCCAAGGGTGAAACAGCCAGAGCCATCAGGAAGGCTGCAGGTTGTAAAGAGTTCAACATTGATTCGGACCATGGAGATATCGAAGTTCTCTGGGGCGAAGTAGGCTCTTATGACCCCGTTAAGGCCATGAAACTCCCAGATGTTGTCAAAGCGATTGGTCGAGGTATGGCGCCAAACGCAGCCGTTACTCTTCTCGAAGATGACCACTTTTTCGAACTCGTTGACCTTCGCGATTTTGTCGGAAAGCGGTCCAACCAACAACGGCGAATTCGTGCCCGAATTATTGGGCGGGAAGGGAAGATTCGAAAACTCATTGAGAATCTGACACAGACTCAAATCAGCATCTACAATTCAACCGTAGTCCTCGTTGGAGAAGAAGGTGGATTGTACTCAGCCCGACACGCCATTGAGATGTTAGCGGGCGGCTCGGAACACGGCAGTGTCATCAGTTTCTTGGAACGGGATCGCAAACGAGCACGTCTTGAATCCAAATCTCTTGACGCATTTGAAGAGCGGGAAGATACACAACGTCCTACATCAGGCTTTGACAGTCTCGTTCCCGGTCTCGCTGAAATATCAGATAGCCGAAATCATCGCAGAATGCGAGCATCACAGGTTGACCCCGAAGATGGTGACGCCGTTTCAGATATGATGGAACTGGCGGAAGACGAGACCGTCAACTGGGAAGAAGAATGATCAATTCCATTCTTCTGGAAGTTCAATTTGTTTCACGTGAGACAAATCCATGTTAAGAACTTCATACATCGCTTCTGCAAGGTCTACCTCAAGATTGTTTTTCTGCCCCCATTCAACAAGCCGAGTCACATCCCTCACGAGGAATTCTTGTGATTTTGGGTGGCTTTCAACCACACCTTGGCCAACATCAATCACTTTTGCCCGGCCATCATGCCAGAGGATGTTGTACGGTGAAAAATCTCCGTGAACCAAGTTTGCCTTCTGCCATGAAACAGCAAGAAATTCAAGCAGATCATCGTACACAGACCGAGGGTCATCAATAAGAACATCACGAAGTTTTGGAGAAGGAGAATTCTCTGTTCCAAGGTAATCCATGATGAGGACGTTCTTGTGGATACCTCTCGGGATTGGGACATTCAACCCCCAACGAGCCAATCGGGTCAGATTACGATGTTCCTTTCGCACCCATACTTCGACGAGGTCTCGGTGCTTCCGCCTTAGGCCTGTGAACCGTGGGTCGCCCTCAATGTACTGAACAAGATTCTTGAATACAGCGTTTGAAGTGTGAAAAATTTTGACCGCTACCGGCTCCCCTGACAGACTTGTCCCATGAAATACGTGAGCTTCTTTACCGCGAGCAACTGGAAAATCAAGTGTATCAATGACTCCAGTTTTCATTAATTTGTAAAGGGCCATGAGCGTCAAACGGTCAAACACTTGGTCAAACACACGACGGTCAACCCAATCAAAGGAACCCGTACCCATTGCGCCCTGAATTTTCTCTTCTATATCACGGAACATTGTGCTGTAACGCTTTTCTTTCATCCATGCATACTTTGATGATTTTTCTTCCAAATCACGAACAAATTCGTTTTGTTCGTTTCGTTCAAAATCAGAATCCAATTGCTCTTCTTTTGACCGCTTCTTATCCTTCTTGAGAGGACGTCGCTTACGTGATTGACGACGGGCGAGTTCTTCCCATTCATCGTCCTTGGCCATGCTGGCACCTCATTGAATCACGTTCATGCGAAGAGCGCGTCAATGTCATCATCGTCATCGTCGTCGTCGTCGTCACCTGCTTCTTCTGGGAATTCCTCAACTGGAGCAGCAGTAACTTCAGGCTCTGATTCTTCTTCAATGGTTTCTTCTTCATCAGCAAAGAGGTCGTCGCCATCCTCGTCATCGGCAAAGAGGTCGTCACCATCCTCGTCATCGGCAAAGAGGTCGTCACCATCATCGTCATCGGCAAAGAGGTCATCTGATTCTTCCTTAACAGGTTGAGCGACTTCTTCCGAAGGTGAACCGGCTGAACTGAACAAATCATCGTGTTCATCATCATCATCATAGCGCGTGCTCATTCCGAACATATCGACATCGTCTGGAAGGACCCCTTTTCGTGAGAGATACATTGCTTGAGTTTTGGTATAGCGGTGCTTCACGTCAGCTTTTGCGTCTTGGAAGTCCCAAGGCCAAACGATGATCAGGTCTCCTTCACGAACCCATTGTCGGCGTCGCATTTTCCCAGGGATTCGTGCCATTCGGGTTTCTCCGTCAGCACATAGAACGCTCACACGACGACCTCCAAGAATTTGTGAAGCGAGAGCGAACATTTCGTTCACTTTCTTATTGGGCATTTTGACACGGATTTTACCGTCACTAGAGCCTTCAGGATTCTCAAGACGTGCGAGTTCTTCCACGTCTACTTTTTCCTCATGTCTGCGACCCAATCAGTCTCACCTGTCTGTGCTATCGGCCTACCCCTCTTGAAGTCATCACATCAAGAAGGCGTTTTAGGAGCCTGCGTGATGGATTCACCATACACCAAGCAGGGCATTCGCTGCTGATTCGCACAGGGCGATGAGTTGACCTGCGCCAACACCGAAGTAAATGGTTGAAGCCACACAGGCTACGATTGCTAAACGAACTGAAGTACCACGGGGAAGCGGGCCCTCACGGCCTTCTTCAGGTTCGTTGAAGAACATCACCAAGCCAACACGGAGGTAGTAGAAGACTGAAATTGCTGAATTGATCACCATGATGAGGGCCAGATACCAAACCCAGTGGATTTCACTAAAGGTAACATTTCCGGAGGCTGTTGACTCGATGAGTGCTGCCTTGACGATACCCATGATCACGAGTAACTTTGAGAGAAAACCTGCAAGAGGTGGCACACCTGCTAAAGACATCATGAAGATGAACATGGCAACGGCTAGGAAGGGTTCTCGCTTAACCAAACCACCCAATGACTCAAGAGTGTGCCCTCCGTTTTCAGATTCCAAGAGAGAGAGAACCAAGAAGGCTCCAAGTTTGAAACAGACCAGAACAACAAGATGGAACATCAGTGCAGTAACAACTGCAAGTGCTGCTGTTCTGCTGGTATCAGCATGAGCGGCATCCCAGTTCAAGGCACCAATTGCTGTAATAGCCGCAAGCATGTAACCTGCGTGAGCAACGGAAGAGTAAGCGAGCATTCGCTTTGGATTGGTTGAGCCAAGGGCAGCAATATTTCCCCAGGTCATGGTAATGACCGATAAGACCGCCAAAGCGATGAGCCACACCGTTGTTGAATCCTCCATCCCTTCAGGAGCAGCAACAACCAGAAGAATCCGTAGAAGTCCTACAATTCCCATTGCTTTGCTTGCTGTTGCAAGAACACCTGCAACGGGTCCGGGCGCCCCAGCGTATGCATCAGGTGCTGCGAAGTGGAAAGGTGCAGCACTGACCTTGAAACCGAAGCCAACAAGAAGCATTCCCAAAGCGGTGAGCGGAAGTGCATCCATTCCTGTAGCGTTGAAGTGAGCAGTGAGTTCCTCAAATTGAAGGGAACCCGCCCAGAGGTAGAGTAGAGAGAGACCGTAAAGACCAACTCCTGAAGCAACAGAACCCACGATGAAATACTTCATTCCAGCTTCTGAGCCTTCCTTTGTTTCTTTCATGAACGCCACAAGAACGTAAGTGGAGAACGACGCAAGTTCCAATCCAATGAACAGCAAAAACATATCTTGAGCCAAAGCAACAACTGACATTCCAAGACCGCAGGTGATGAGCAGAATGTAAAAGTCAACTTGGCGGCGGTTGTTGTAGAGACCAGAGACACTTCGGTCCTTACGACTGGTCGCTGGAAGGCGGTCAATCGATGCGATTGAAGCCAAAGAAAGAGCGCCGTAAAATATCAATTCAAACAAGCGGCTGAATTCGTCAACCTTGAGGAGTTCGTTGGTTCCTGACGCAATGGTTTTTGTTTGCATTCCACCGATAAAAGAGACTGCTGCGAGGATGAACGCCATCACGAAGAACAACGATGCAAAGATTCCTGGGAGACGAGGGTCACTGTCCAGCGTTCCACGCTTTCCACCAAACAACCAAGGAATTCGCACTTGTGTCAACGGAATTCGGAACTTTGCGTCTCCGAGGTTTGGCACAATCATGAGGGTAAACAATCCGATCACAAGGACAAATTCAGGTGCCAAGGCGGTTACGAAACCTTCTCCAAAGGGCTTGATTACATCATCCATATCAGACACCTCCGTTCAAAATTGGGATTAACAACTGCTCAAAGAACGCAACCGTCCAGCCGTTCATCATGTCGAGAGCAATCCAAGGCATGATTCCGAAGAGAATGGTAAATGCTGCCATAATGACCATGGAGATTTTCTCGGAGTCTGCGATATCAGGGACCGGTTCGCCGTGAAGACTTGCTGGTGGTTGGGTTTCATCTCCGCCCTCGAAGATGGTTCGCTGCATGGACCACAGATAGTAAGCAGCGGTGATGGCGAGAACGAACGCTGGGCCGACCATCCAGAAGACACTCCAGTTCTCTGCTGCGAGGAAGTGCCATAGAGCAAGGAACATCATGAGTTCTGCAACGAATCCAGCAAGAAGCGGGAGACCAAGAGAGGCCATCCAAGCAAACATCATTGACGTTGCAAGCCAAGGGGAATGTTTAGCCATGCCTCGCATAGCACCAATTTCCATGCTGTGGTAGTGATGCTTGAATGCACCACAAACGGCGAAGAGCATTGGGCTGATGATACCGTGAGCGAACATCATGAAGAGGGCTGCAGCCCAACCGAGCGGTTGCATGGTTGCGATACCGATGAGAATAACTCCCATGTGAGAAACTGAGGAATAAGCAACCATCTTCTTGAGGTTGGTTTGTCCAAGACAAACAACTGCTCCCCAGACGAGAGAAACCATTCCCAAGGCGAGAAGCCAAAACTGGAAGAATTCTGCTGCGTGAGGGAACATGGCTAGAGGCAGACGGAACATTCCGTAAGCACCCATCTTCAGCATAACACCAGCAAGCAGCATTGACCCGCCTGTAGGTGCTTGAACGTGGGCGTCGGGCAGCCAAGTATGGAAAGGAACGGAAGGCAACTTAACGAGGAAACCGATCATCAACATAACGAAGAGTACCTTTTGCATGCTTTCGCCAAGGAACCACATTCCGTTTGCGTTAGCGGCTTGGGAGTGGCTGATGAGCGTTGGGATGTCAAAAGTACGTCCCGTCCATGTTCCGAACAAAGGCCCCGATGATTCGGGTTGGAGGAAGTACATGGTCACCAATCCGAGCAACATTACGACTGAAGCAGTAAAGGTGTAGATGAAGAATTTCTGAGATGCATACTTTCGGTCTTTTCCACCCCACTTGAGAATGAGGAAGAACATTGGAATGAGCGTCAATTCCCAGAAGACATAGAACATGAACAGGTCCAAAGCGACGAAGACACCAATCAATGCCCCTCCCATCATGAGAATGAGTGGGAAGTAAACGGATGCATTCTTTTCATTCCATGTAGCAACTATCGTGATTGGTAGAAGGAATGTAGTCAACCAAACCATAGGGAATGAAAGAGCATCCATACCGACACTCCAGTGAATTCCGAGGGCTTCAATCCATTGATATCGGTGTTCAAAATTAAACGAGCCGAAATTCAAGGTCGCCCAATCACCCATGTTATCCATTTGACCGAAGAACATCATGGTCGTCACACCGAGCATGATGAAGGACACGATGAGGGAGACCATACGGATGGACGGCCCCAACTTCTCTCGGGCAGCTGCAGACATATTTCCGATGAAAATAAGCAACACGATACTGCTGATAAGCGGTAGTCCAACGAGTGGAATCGAGATCCAATCTATTCCCGTGGTCATGCAACCACCCCCCATATTAGGCCGAAAAGAAGGAGTGTCCCAACTGCCGCCATGAGAATGTAGTCACGTGCAGAACCAGTCGTGAGAGCACGGAGCTTTGTTGAAAGTTGTTGTGAAGTACGCTCAATGGTCTTGATGGTTCCATCAATGACGCTTGAGTCGGCTTCTGCGGCCTTGAAGGAGAAGGCTGCTACAATCTTGAGCATGGCCATATCGTAATAATGGTCAAAGTAAAGTCGGTTGCTCAATGCTGTGGCAAGGGTGGATTCGCTCAGGGCCGAATTGTCCCAGTGGTAGCGTCCCTTGACGGCCGCATTAAGTGCAAGCACTGGGGTGAACCACGGCTTGGCAACTTCGCCTTCATCCAATTTGCCACCGTACAACGACAATGCAAGTCCAGGCCCTACAATCGCACCAAAGAAGAGGGCCACATAAGAGAGAATGAAGAAGAAGGAATCGTGGTTTGCGAAGGCGTGTTCCAATTCATACAAGACACCTTCAAAGAGATTCTTTTCTCCGTCAAACATTGGGGCATAGCCACTATCAGAGACCCAGTGTGTAAAGCCCGTTCCGGCAAGAAGAATACCAGACAAGGTTACGAAAGTAAGGATGAAGAGAGGGGTTTTGATCCATGTATTGGTTGGACCAACATGGGCTGCAACTTCTCCCTTTGGTGCTCCGGCAAAGGTCTTGAGCCACATTCGGGACATGTAAAACCCGGTCATTCCGGCGCCGATTAGAACACAAAGGGCAGGATACATGAAGCGGGGGTCGTCAAGAGCGACTCGCCAGGTGTTCGCGATAATTCCTTCCTTTGACCAGAATCCACCAATAAGTGGGAATCCCATAATCGAGAGTGAACCAACGAGCATTGCCGTAGCGGTTATGGGCATCTTGGAAGCAAGTCCACCCATGTTATCCATGGATTGTGCATCAAATTCTTCGTGGTGGTCATTGTGGCCGTGAGCGTCTTCAAGAAGGACACGACTCAAGGTGAGGTCCAGTTCTGGAACGTTGATCTTTCCATTACCATCCATGTCGATGGCCTTCATGAGCGGTTCCATTTCCCACGGAGGTAGGTCTGCGATTTCTGCGCTCTTGAGCGCTTCTTTGAATTCATAGGTATCAATTTCACCTGAACCGTCAAGGTCAATGGAGGTAAAGAAGTCAAAGGCAGATTGGTCTTTGCCTTTGAGGTAAGTTGCAAGCATGATGAGTTCCTTGGGACTCGAGTCGTGGTGGTGGTCGTCGTGATGCAAATGATGGTGTGCATGGTGAACTTCATGAATCACTGCACCGCTGGCCATGAAGAGCATTCCCTTGGCCATGGCGTGGTTGAACAGATGGAAGAGAGCAGCACCGAATGCTACAACGACAATGCCGTGTTCAACTTCATGTCCTGCACCGTGCCAGTGAAGTGTGTTGGCGAGATAGAGTGCTGCACCTAGGCCGGTGAATATGTAGGCTAATTGCGACATGGTTGAGTATGCAAGGACTTTCTTCAGGTCGGTTTGCACGAAAGCAATCGCTGCCGCCATGACTGCGGTGGTTCCACCAATTGCAGCGATGATAAAGGCGAGGTCGTCCAATTGACCGAACATATGCTCGGAACCAAAGAACGGGAACATTCGAGCGACGAGGTAGAGTCCGGCGTTCACCATGGTCGCTGCGTGA
Source organism: Candidatus Poseidoniaceae archaeon (assembly GCA_938084675.1). Taxonomy (GTDB): domain Archaea; phylum Thermoplasmatota; class Poseidoniia; order Poseidoniales; family Poseidoniaceae; genus Poseidonia. Next base: position 29,737 of record CALKGM010000007.1, on the reverse strand, counting down.
ATGAGAGCGGAAACAGGCGTTGGACCTTCCATTGCGTCAGGCAGCCAAACGTGGAGGGGGAATTGGGCAGACTTGCCGACTGCACCAATGAACATCAAGCCGAGTGCCCATGCCAGGCTTGAAGGGTCTACTTTTGCGATGTTATCATCGTTGAACACGTATGCATAATCGAGATGTCCGTCAAAGAGCGTCCACAGCATGGCCAGGCCGACCATAAGGAACACATCGCCTACACGGGTAGTGAGGAAGGCCTTCTTTGCTGCGTAGGCTGCACTGGGTCGCTCGTAGTAGAACCCAATGAGAAGATAGGAACATAGTCCCATCAATTCCCAGAAGATGAACAACCAAAGGAACGAGTCTGCAAGAACCATACCGAGCATACCGGAGCAGAAGAGAACGAACTCTGCGTAGAAACGATGGTTACGGTTATCGTTGATAGGGTCGGTGTTCATGTAACCAATAGCAAAACTGTTGATGAGAAGGCAGAGGAATGATGCAACAAAGAGGAGAACGACGGTAATATGGTCAACGTGAACGCCAAACCCAAATACGACTGTTTTGGTTGTATTGCCGGACTCCCACATGCTCGAAGTGAACCAAGTCCAATCGGTGAACTCTTCCATGCTGGTAAAACTACCAATAAAGTCCTTGATGAGCCATAGAGACAGAAGGAGACTGGCCCCCATGATGACAAGAGCAATCAATCCGCCTTCCTTGACATTGTTCTTCCAAAACGGATTGCCGTTGAAGATCTTTCCAAGGAACAGAATTACTGGGAAAGCCAACATGGGCAAGATGAGGATAAGAGGTGCGTATTCTACCGCACTGCTTTGAATAATTACTTCGGAACTGCTTGTACTACCCATCCTATCACCTCAGTTCTTCAGGACGTTGATGTCGTCCAGTGTAATTGATTCGTGTTGTCCATACATGGCCAAGAAGATGGCGAGTCCAACAGCGACCTCACTGGCCGCAATAGCAATGGCGAAAATGGTGTATACCCACCCTGTAGCGTCACCATGATGAATTGCTGCTGCTGCAAACTGCATGTTTGCAGCATTCAGCATCAATTCAATGCACATCAGAACGATGATGGCGTTTTTACGAGTGAAAGCCCCTGCTAGTCCAATAACAAACAACAGTGCTGAAAGACCTGAAACCCATGCTGGATCAATCATTCTTCTTCACCTCCAAATTCCCACAATAGATTTTCCATTCGCTCATCACGAACGAGGTATGCGGCACCCATCATAGCCATGGCCATGAGCAAGCCAAGAACGGCCAAGGCCAATCCCCATTGATTCAGCATTGAATCTGCAAGTCCAGAGGTAGTAGGAGAGGTCGTGCTTGGATTGCTCCAAACCTCGTCATCGTTTACGATGGCAACGAGGATAAAGCCCAGCGCAACGAGCCCCAATCGGGTAAACAGAGAAAGGAACTTCATTCAAAGTCCTCCTCAAGAATTTGACGACGTGTGAGCATGATACCGAACAGTACCACTAACCCTACACTCGCCAAGTAAACCAGAATCTGGATGGCTGCGAGGAATTCTGCTCCGAGAAGGATGAAGATTCCAGAGACTGCCATGAAACAGAAGATGAGCGAGAGCATCGAGTGTGCAACTCGTTGCGCGAAAATAAGCCCCAGCGCACCGCCGAGAGTAATCGCAGCAAAAAGAAAGAATACACCGGTTTCAGCAGCACTCGCTATATCCATCTCAAGCATCCCCTTTTGCAGCTTCCTTTGCAGCCTTCTTGGCTCGCTTGGTGCGTTCCTTGGAGGCACGCTTTGCTAGTTCAGCGTCAACGGCTTCTTGGTGAACGCCTGGGAGAACTCGAGTTCGTGAGGCATCAAACCACAGGTCTTGCCGTGTAAATCCGGACATACCATCGTATTCGTTGGTCATGAAGAAGGAAGTGAATCCGCAAGATTCCATGCAGAGTCCACAGAACATACAGCGCCCGAGGTCGATGCGTCCAGAGACGATTTGGTCGTCAGCAGGACGGAGTTCAGCTTGGGAAACAATGGCTTCTTCTCCAGAATCATTCCATCGAACCGTAGCGGTATCTCCTGAAAGGTCTAGAACTTCTGCAAAGCGCCACTCATCAGGTGCATCGGAGTGTGCTGTAACGAGATTGAATTCTTCTAGCTCCGCCTTGACTTCAGGCTTTTCAACCGCAGCGTATTTGCCGACTTCAAGTTCCATACCTAAGCCGCCATCTTCGCCGTCAGCGGAATCCAACACGTCAACTCGCAGTTCAGTCGTCATGTGAAGGCAATCGTTCGGGCAAATGTTGACGCACATCTTACATGCCGTACAGGTTTCCCAAATGACACCGATTCTTCCGTTGTAGTTCCCTGGTACGAACAGCCATGGCTCCATGTCTTCAAGTCGCTCGTACGGGTATTGAACCGTTTGAGGCTTCCAAAGCGTTGGCTTGAGGTCAGAGGTCACACGGTCAGGAGCAAATTCTTGGCGGGAAATATCGTTCATTACAACCGAGGATGCGGCACGAGTTCGGCTTCCATCGTCCAAAAATTCAGGGTGGCTGGTATTGTGGTAATCACCGAGTTTCTTTCCGAATCGCTTACCGATGAACGGGAAGGTTCGGAGGGCTGTGATCAAAGTAATCTTAAACGGGTACCAAAATAGGTTTCTAAAATTCGGTTGTGCGTGTGGATGCATTGGCATGGTTTCACCTCACTCCTGCCCCGGGACAACTGTTCCCGCAGGCTCTACTGTTTGTACGTGGAACATTCGTTCCTGTGCGACTGACTTGTCTTCGTCGTTAAGATAGATCCAGAATATACCCATCCAGAACAACGTTGTTGCTGCAGGTACGAAGAAGGGGATTCCAAAGGCATCCCAAGCCATACCGCCTGCAACGTCGTTTTGAGCAGACATTTCATCTGGGTTGAACAAGTAAAGTCGGTACACCAATGCGAGAACGACTTGGAGTACTGCAAGAGGAAGGAGCATGCGCCATCCGAATTCCAAAATTTGGTCGGTTCGGATTCGTGCGAGGGCAAAGCGAGCCCAAACGAACACGATAAGGAAGACGAGCCATGACTTGATGAGCGTCATGACAGCACCAGGTATGAGCAAGTAAAGACCGCCGAGTCCCAAGAATTCAATGGACCCAATGGTTCCCTGGAAGGGGAGGTGCCATCCGCCAAGGAAGAAGTGGGTGAAGAGGAAACATGCGGCGTAGGTGCGGATGTATTCAGCCATAAACAGCATACCAAATCGCATACCGCCGTATTCGGTCCACCAACCTTCTACCAGTTCGGCTTCTGCTTCAGGCATGTCGAACGGGACACGTTCCACTTCTGCAATCATCGTGATGAGGAAGAGAGCCGCACCAAGTGGCATCAAGAAGAGGTTCCATGAGCCTGCAGAATGCTGGAAATGGATGCTTTCAATGATGTTGAAGGTACCTGAAAGAATCGCAACCGATAGAAGGGTAAGAAGCAATGGAATTTCGTATGCTGTGAGTTGAGCGGCGGAACGAATTCCTCCGATGAGCGTATACTTGTTGTTGGAAGACCATCCAGCGAAGAAGACACCAATTGGAGCAATACCGAAGATGGCGATTGCATAGAGAATGGAGAGGTCCGGATTGGTTGCGTAAATGCCGCTTGAGAGTGGAATCATACCCAAGATGAGCAAGGTTGAGGACACGATAAGGAACGGTGAAACTTCGAAAATTAATTTGTCCGCACGTTGAGGAACCATGTGCTCCTTAACGAGAAACTTCATTCCGTCAGCGACGTTTTGGAAGAAACCAGGGACAATGGTTTTGCCCATCCAAGAACGGTTGTTGACACGGTCAACAGTAGCGAAGTTTTCGTCTCGGTTTCCGAAGTTCTTGTTCAACCATTTGTTGATAGCACCAACTGGCTTTCCTGCTCCAAACGGGAGCATATTCCACCACTCGCCAGCAGTTACTCCGTTTTCACCAACCCACAACGAGCGAAGAGCGGTGGTTGCACCGTATCGGTCTTGCATACGAGCAACAGCCTTTCGCTCAATCCAAAGAATGGCGAATTGAGAGAAAAACAGCATCAGGAAAACGATGTTGACAGCCGCAAATGTACCTGCAGCAAATGAGATGCTGGATGCGCTTTCTTCGGCGGCTGTACCGTCCAGAAGCTTGATGATGTTTGAACGGAAAATACCTTCCTTGTCCAAGAAGAATCCTACCAAATCGTACTTGTCATCCATCTTATCACCTCAACGGTCGGTTTCTCCAATACACGGGTCAAAGCTCCCCATAATAGCGGGGATGTCGGCGACTTTGTAGCCAATCATGGTCTTTGCAACGTAAGGAATGGTGATGAACATCGGCGAACGGATTGACAATCGGTACGGGTTTTTACCCCGTCCATCGCCACCACCCTGGATGTAGAACTTGGATGCACCACGGGTGCATTCGTAGTTGGAAAAGCCTGTAGCCCCTTCTGGAGCACGAGTGGGCGCTTTGGCAAGAATCATTTCGTCACCGTTGGAATAATTGGTGTTCTTACCGCCAGGAATTTTCTCAATGGCGTCAAGGATCATTTTGCAGGACTGACGCATTTCTTCCATGCGAACACGGTAGCGGTCATAGCAATCTGCACCTTTGACCGAAGTTGGTTTTTCAACTGCAGGTTCCCAATCGACCTGGTCGTAAACGGAATACGGGTGCGCCCAGCGAGCGTCGTAGTTAACTCCAGCAGCACGGATGTTTGGACCGGATACTCCGGCGTTGACCATGTCTTCAGCGTTAGCGTAACCCACACCTTGGAGACGGACAAGCCAAATGGTTGACTCGTCCAACATCATTTCGTATTCATCGATACGACGTTCAAAGAGCTTGACTTTAGCGACGAGCCGGTCAGCAAACCCAACAGGAATATCTCGCTTGACACCACCGATACGGGGGTAATTGTAGTGCATTCGGGACCCGCCAAGTTCTTGGAGCAAATCAAGGAACATTTCGCGGTCTCGCATACACCAGGTCATCAGTGTTAGACTGCCGATATCTGGGCCGTAAGCACCGAGCCACATCAGGTGAGATGCAAGGCGTTGACACTCTGCAGAGATAAGACGAATGTATTCTGCTCGTTCCGGCACTTCAACTTCGAGAAGGTCTTCTGCTGCATAGATGTAGGAGTTGGCCCACGTCATTGCGCTGACATAGCAGAGGCGGTCACAGTAAGGAGTGATTTGGGTGAAGTCGCGAGATTCTGCAATCTTCTCAACGCCACGGTGGATGTAGCCGAGTTCGGCTTCTGTGTCCACTACAGTCTCTCCGTCCACTTTAACGCGAAGCGTCCAAAGTCCGTGCGTCATCGGGTGTTGGGGCCCCATTGTAATCCACATTTGTGCCATGATATCACCTCACTTAACCCGACCCTCATCGGCTGGCTTACGACCAAACCCTTGGGCGTCGTCGTACATTTCATTGTAATCATGATAGCGTAGTTTGTGCTGCTTTTGCAGTGGGTGGAATCCTTCGGGGCTGTCGTGGGGATTCAAAACTCGGTGCATGTTTTCGTGGCCTTCAAAACGAATACCTACGAGGTCCCAAGTTTCCTTTTCATTCCAGTCAGCTCCAACCCAGACGCTCTGAACGCTAGGCACACTTGGTTCATCGCCTTGAGGCAAGGTAACAATGATTTCAAACTCCAAAGGAATGTCAGACCCGGTGAGTTCGGAAGCAACGAGGACCGTGCTGGTGAACGGTTTCTGGTCGACAACAGGTTGTCGCATGAGGTGGTAAACAACTTCCCAGCCACGGTCATCTCCGCCGTCTGGGAAATGCGTGCCCGTAACCATAGAGCAGTAATTTGCTCCGTGGTCAAAACGCAAGGATTTGGCCACTGCTGGCCAGTGTTGAGGTGGGCATTGAACACGCACAAACGCCATCTTGAAGGCGTTGGAATGGTGCTCAACGGTTGAAGTTACATCGGACCCACCAAATCGCTTGGTTAGGGTAGCGACACAGGATTCTGCAGCAGAATCGCTTTGTTCGTTGCTAACACGCATTCCCATGTTCAGTCCTCTCCAACGATGATTGGCTTCTCGCCCTTTCGACCACTGCTGGGTGCAGCACCGATTCGAATGATCTTTTCACGCAGTAGACCGAAACCGTCGATGAGGGCTTCGGGCCGTGGCGGGCAACCGGGGATGTAGACATCCACTGGAATGACCGTGTCAACGCCCTCCAAGACGTTGTAGGATTGAAAGTAAGGGCCTCCAGAGATTGCACATTCGCCCATTGCGATGCAGTACTTTGGCTCAGGCATTTGCTCCCATAGACGGACGACCTTGTCAGCGAATTTTTTCGTGATTGGACCGTTGACGAGAAGAACGTCGGATTGACGTGGAGATGAACGGAAGAGAACACCGAAACGGTCTCCGTCAAAACGAGGCGTTGCGGCAGCAGCCATCTCAATGGCGCAGCATTTGATTCCAAGGTGGAGCGTGAACAGTGATTTGCGGCCTGCCCAATTGAAGTATCGTCCTGCGAGAACACTTAGAAATTGCTTGATTTTTGTCGCCTTGAGTGCCTCATCTGTGACATCTCCAACCATTTCAACAAGTGCTCGGCTATTGAAAGCCGCATAGTTTTCGTCTTGACCTGCCATATCATTCACCTCAGATGTAAATGCGACCCCGCTTGCGGAACACGTACCAGACTCCAAGAGCCATAGTAGCGAAGAAGATTGCGAGTGTAGTGAGTGCGTCGGTTGCCCCGGCCACCGCTGCGGTGCGGTCGGTAACATCAGCTGCTGTTGCATCTGCAGCAACCATTCCGCCCAAAACAAGGAACATGAAGGCCACGTCGAACACCAGGAAAATGATGGCATACCAGTAGTACTGGAAGTGGAATTGAATCATTGCGTCTCCAACGGGTTCGCTTCCACATTCAAACGTCGTAAGGCGACGAGGGTAGAGACTGTGGTCTCGTTCGTAGCCTTCCAGCAGATAGGAGCGCGTAATGTGGGGCCGGGCCGGATCGACCTTGGGTCGGACGACCCACGTGATGAGGAAATTCGTTAGCGGCATGATGATGCCGAGAATGGTGAGGAATCCGATGGAAAGGTATTCACTGGGTACGGATTCAATTCCTGACATGTTGACACCCACAGAGAACGCATACGCTCTCTATTCTAACCGAATTGAGCCCCCTCAATAAGCGTTGTCAAAGGCCATAAAGAAAAAACGCCTGTCTCGCCGGTTTTTTTATCGACCAAAATACGCTTTTTCCAAAGGCGAATGAGGGCGCAGCCCTCTGTTTTCAATCCCTACGAATGAGGAAGAGCAGCAAAAGGGCAACAATTACTGCTGCACCGATTCCTTGGAGGGTTGTATTGCCGGCCAAATCAAGAACACCTTCTGCGGGTTCGCCTTGAACTACAAACTGCAAATTCTGCCGGTCAAGAACTCCTGTGTCGGTTGGCTCTGCAGAGAGTGTGAATTTGTAAGCATCAGAAAGTTCAGCCCCGTAGGGTGCTCGGATGGTTGCGTTAATGTACAAACGCTCTCCTTCGTCGACCATACAAAACAATTCATTTTGTTCATAGGAACAATCGCCGTCTTCGCTGTTCAAAACGACTGACCATCCACGAAGGTTTTCTGAGGTAAAGACTCGGATTTCCGTTCGGACATTTCCAGTATTGACAACTGAAACCTCATGCTCAATGGCTTCCCCGCCGTAAACCAAATCAAGTTCTTGACGGGCTCCTGCCTCAATGAATTCAAGGTCTTGGATCACAGAGACATCAAGCATAATTGAAACCATACCCGTCCGATTAGCTGCGTTGGAAACGCTTGTCACTACAACCTCCAAGAGGCCACCTTGACCTGTTTCAGCGCCTGGGCTAACACGGACGGTCAATTCAAAGTAAACATGGTAAATTTTTGCTTCATGGCCGATCATAAGGCCTTTGTTGAGCATCTGACTTTCGATGCTACTCATCGAATCCCCCAAAATTGGCGCTCCATCTTCAACAAGGAAGGTCTCATTGGTAATGTCCCAAATCCCATAACCACGAGGTATGTCAACCGGTTCAGAGACAGGAAGCCCATTCAGGGTGAGCGAACGGGTAGCAACCCCTTCAAGCCCGTTCATTGTAAACACGGCCTCGTCACGACCATCCCCCCTGTTTACAACCAACAGACCGTAGGTGACTTCTCCGTTTGGAGGTAGGATTTTGGAAGCACTTTGAGGGATTTCACCATCCTCTAGGGTCATCGACATTGCAAAGTTCCTGTCCGATAAAATGGCGAGGAAATCTACTTCTCTCTGATTGTCAGGAATGCCATCGTTGTCAAGATCTTGTGTGTTCGTATCGTCTCTATTGCGGACTCGGACGGTGAGAAGTGTGTTGTCAAGTTCTTCACCCATAGGGATACTCACGACCAAGTAAACGGTGGTGGTCGTTTGGGGATTGATGTTGATTTCTGTGAATTGCATTCCGTTTTCATCCTCAAACACGGTATCCCATTCTGGGCTTTCGGATTGGTCTACAACTGAAAGAGCCATTCGGTCGCGAACGTTACCCATATTCGAGATTTCAATTGGGAAACTCACATCGGTCAGGGAACGCCCTGTTTGTTCAGTTGCAGGCGCCATCACTTCAAAGTCATGGATCTCTCCAACCGTCACTCGCAAAACAACACTATCGTAGGTTGCCCCCCCGCTTGATGGAAGAACTGAAAGTGTGATTTCAACGGTTTCTGTTGCAAGAGCTCCCCGCGGCACACGGACCGTTAAATCGACAGAAACCGAATCTTGATTCCCGTGACGAGAACCAACCAGTACGGTTGACTGTTCCAACTGAATGGCCCAACCAGATGGTGCGCTTGATGAGGAAATGCGCAAGTTATCCTGTCCATTCCCTTGATTTGCGACTGTAACAACAGTGGATTTGTTTGAGCCTGGGTCAATCCTATCAAGCAATGATGTTGCGAGTGAAATACTTGCCCCGTACGATTGGCCAACAACGACACGTAGTTGTTTTTGACAGTCCGGATCAACACTGCTTCCATCTTTTCCAAGAATTGTAATTACTGCTTCAGTGCCCGCATCTATTGAATCGTCAGGAGACACATCCAAATCAACCGAAACGGTTCCCTGTCCGTTATCATAACGAAGGAGGCGGGACGAGGCTCCATCTACACTTACCCACCCTGCTTTACTTCCAGTAGACGCAATAGTAACACTCCAATCTACGTTTCCGGTGTTGCTAAAGGTGGCTGTCAGTGAAGCTTTTTCACCAGGATTAACCGACATTGAAGTCTTACTGAGTTCAACTGAACACGTCTTGAGTTCAGGGACAACGAGTTTGAAATCATCCGTGTCTTTTGCCTCTTGCGAGGGGTCGTTGGTTACCGTGCCTGTGACATCCCAGCAGTAGTCGTCAGCAGATTGACCATCCGGAATTTCAACGGTGGCAGTGATGGTTTCAACATCTTCGCTATCCAGATTGACCGATGTTTCACTGAGCGTGACGGTAAATTCCGAGGTACTGCCGCAACCCGGTCCAGTGTTTTCTTCAACGGTCAGAGCAATCGTTTCATTCGTCTGCCCGGTGTTTTCAACATCAATTCTGAAGTCAAGTTCGTCTTCACCAGCCCAATCTTGCTCCTTGTCACCGCTGTTAACGGTGAGGTCAACACCAAACACTGCACTTCCTGAACCATCGCCAGCAGTTGTTGTAACGGTCGTTGTTTCTTGAGCAGGGGCTCCAGCAACATCAGGCGGAGTTGCCTGTTCGTTTGCGTTGACTGTTACCGTGGTATCACAGGTCCCTTCAGCCGTTTGAGTGAGCGTCACGTTCATTGTAGCCTCCTCGTAAGCACCGGATTCAATTGGACCTGGGATCTGAGTAATACTGGAGGAATAACCGTTGCATTCCTGCGTTGCTTCTTGTGATGTGCTCAACGAAACTGTTACTGGATTTGACCCTGTGTTACGAACACGAATGATGTATTCGCCCGATTCGCCCGGATTAATTTCCAAAGCATTGGGAATTGGAGTAACGGTGATTGCCGCATCCCTCGCACCATCAGCAGAAACCGTTGGGGCAACCAACGGGAGGACAGACAGCGACATCAAAACGACGAGGAAGAGCGCCAAACGCTGGTGGGGAGCGGCCGCGCCGTCACGAGGTACCATACCCTCGCCTCAGAGTCATCCTATCAAAACCCTATGCTCTTTTTGAGTCAAAAACCGGCTCAAAAAGCCTCAGGCTTGAACAAAGTGTTCTGAACTTCCGGAGCAATTGACGCACTGTTCAAGCTGAGTGGCCTTGCAGTTGCCGTGAGGAGCACCGTGATACCGAGCGCCACACGAAGGGCATCCAAGCGTAGGCCCGATGACTGGTTCTCTACACGACCAGCAAATAGGGGCGGGAGTGGCCGCCACAGCAGGCTCTGATGGAACATTAACCGGGAGTTGTGGGGCAGCATATGTTTGATGATTCTTGAGTGGAAGTGTTTGCTGATTTTGAGGACTCGGCGTTCGGCGAAGGACTACTGCCCCAAGCGCACCAAGAACGGCGAGGAGAACAACCAAGCCCATGACTACAGACGTGGTGCTCAATCCTGATGTCAAGGAACTACCCGTTGGCTCTCCTTCTGAAGTTGCAGCGAAGGAAAACGAAGCTGAGGAATCCTCATTCCCGACCAAATTCAAGGCCACTGTAGTTTCTCCAGGCTTATCGGCGCGTAGGTCCAAACGAACCAACGTCGATTGCCCAACTTCAAGTTCAATGATATCGTTTCCATCAATCGAAGCCGACCAATCATCTCCTGCATCTACACGCACTTGACGTTCAAAGCGAGTGTTTCCAATGTTCGTGATTTCAATCACAACTTGACCGCTATTCCCGGTCTTGAAAGCCGGAATGCTTTCAGCCTCCCATCCAACGATTTCATTTTCACCAACGAGAAGGCCAATTGTCTGAGTCAGAAGTACGTCCTCGCCTTCAAGCGTCACGGTAAAAGAAGGCTCAGTCAATGGCGCAGCCCCATTCGCAATGAGAATGGAGCATTTGAGCGGGACCAATTGATTGAACTCAACGGTCGCAGAGAAAGAGCAGTCCCCAAACAGGCCCGAGCCGGTTTGCAAACTGACGCTTGGCGACCATGGCGTGGTTGCATCGTTACTGACTAGCCATGTGAATTCCATGGCTTCTCCTGTTGGGTGAGACCCTGAGCCTTGAGGTGTTGAAAAACTGGTACCATCAAGGAGTTCTAATCCTACAAAGGTGAGCGAAGGGGCGGCTAAAGTTTCAACGACCAAATCCCCGTTCCAAGAAAACACATTGGTCGGCACCTCAAGGTTGAATTGAATCGGGCCTGATTTCGCTGCGCCGTTCCCTTGTAACGTATAGAGAAGGCTTGTACTGCTTCCCCATGCCATAGAAACCGGTTCAATTGGAGAGGTAATGGACCATCCCGATGGAAGGGTAAACGATGGAGTCAATTCAAGATTAATGTTGCCGCTGTGTTCAACCGAATACAACAGGGAAACGGTGGAATTAGGGCTTAGTTTCGAGTACGAGGACTCAAGATTAATGTAAACATCTCGAACGGTTTCTACTTTGATAGGGATCTCAAAGACCACCGATTTTTGCAGTTCAGTTTGACTGATTGCAATCAATTCAACCACACGTTCAGCACCTGCTGCAGTCAATACCAGCGGAGGCGTGAGCACAAGGTCAACCGACCTGTAGGCGCCACTGTCAATCAGTCCTGTCGAACCGGACAAGGCCCCTCCCTCACTGCCCAAATTTGAGAACCCAGCGTTCCAACCCGTTGGAGGTTCAAGGAATAAATCGTAACCGATGGCTGTATTTCCATTATTGATGAAACGGACCGTCAAATTGGTCGGGTTTGAGGGGTGTACTGGGACGATCGAATAGTCAAACTCAAGGTTGGCATTGGCCAAGTCTGGAACAATAAAACTGAGTTCAAAGGGATACGTCACGCCATTGTCTACATCAAGGCCGAGCAGGTCGATCCGATAGTCACCTGGTTGAGGTGGCGCTGGATGAACCAACGTTACCGTGATGTATTGTGATTCTTGGCCTTCAAGACTGAAATTCGAAGTGGTACTTCCAATATACCAAGGTAGGCTTTGTCCGTTAGCGCTGTTGACGACTTGTCCGGTTTGCATTGAAGCATTTGTGGAAATCAGAGCCGTATTGGTCAAGGTGAGATTCCACGAGGTTGTCGTGACATTTGTTTCAGATAGGGTCATGGTTGCGGAAGGGGATTCCAGTTTCACACCGGGAGCAGTAATGTTCACCGTGATGTCGTGCCGATTGTTATTTTCCCGAATCTCTTCAAGCGTGTCGTCTGGGTCAATGATGAATGAAAGTGTGCTTGTTCCTGCAAACTGCGGCGTCCAATCCCAAACCATTTTCTTGGTAGAACCTGCCCCTAAGGCTGTTGATTTGCGACTTATTTCGTTTCCATCGACCTCAAAGATAACGGGGAACGAGTTGGCAACAACGTTTCCAAAGTTGAACACTGAAGTTGTCAACTGAACCGGATCACCTACTTGTGGAATGCCGACGTTCATCTGGAATTCTTCGGGTTCCATCATCGGGTCTGGTCGCAAGTCATTCACGCCATGCCCCAGAACAGCAACGGCATAGGGTTGGGTTTTGGAACCGCTGTGTTGCCCGTCTTGGATTTTAACCGTCCACGTCCCCGACATGGCAGCATCGATGAGAACAACTTCCAAATTGTTCACGGTATCTCTTGAACCGCCGGTTGTTGAACGGCCGTTAGCAAAGTCATTGCCCAAGTAAGTCGTCCCATCAGGAGAGGTGACAATGAGGTCAAGGTCATTGACAAGTTGAGCATTGGAGAACCTGGAGCCTCGCTCGTCAGACCATGTCAAGACGGCTTTGAACAAACCCGATGCTTGAGATACGTTGAATGAGTAGGTTTTGCTGTTACCAGTACCTGAAAGTATCGAACGGTCATCAACCCAAATACCCTGTCCTGTTGGCGGAGCAAGCGTGTTACGCAAGTTAATTCGGCCCCAGCCCTCATCGTCATTGGGTATGTTTCTTGAGCCTACATCTTCGGCTCCAAGAACCAAGAGTGCCTTTACAAGAGCGCCTTGAGGCGAGGGGCGTTGTGCGATTTCTTCCAAGTATTCTCGAATCATCAAGGCCATACCGGCAGCATTGGGCGTAGCCATTGAGGTCCCGGTATATTCGAGGTAGTAGGAATTGCTCCATGTTGAACTGCCGGTATCTGTTGCTTCCTGGGCACGGCATGAACGAACGTATCCTCCTGGTGCGATGAGATCGGGTTTGATACGGTCATCATCCGTTGGCCCCCGTGATGAGCCTTGCATAATTGAATCCGGAGCGCCATTGTAGCGGTTTTGATGGTTTCCAACCGAAACGACGTTTTTCGCAGTTGCCGGAGGGGAGACGGTTCCTGAATCAGGGCCGTCGTTTCCTGCAGCGAACAGAATGGTCAACCCTTCTCTCCCACTGTAATAGCGGTCATAGTAACTTGCTCTGTCATCGACATCCTCAGTTTCAGAATTGTACTTCCCTTGTTGGCTGGCTGAACTTGAACCCCAAGAGTTGGTGTGGGTGCGTGCATCGGCATTGTAAGCCGTATTCAGTAGATTATTGAGAGAGGGCGATTGAAAATTGCCGGTATTGTCATTTTCCATGGCTTGGAAGTACAAATCTGCGGCTCCAGCGACACCAGAATATCCTCCACGCGTCCCATCACCAAGAACGGTGCATGACACGTGAGTTCCATGGCCTGAGTGTTTATCGGCAGTAGAGCCATCTCCAATCACGTCAAAATTTCCGACGACACGAGAACCAAAATCACCATGGTCGTCATCCAGTCCAGAATCTGCAACCGCTACAACTTGGCCTGAGCCGTCCAAATCGGTGGTAAAGTACGACTTCATGGTATTGGTTTCCATATGACCTCGAGCGTTATCGTTGAACGCAGCAAAGGCCGGGTCCGGACGAAGATACATGACCGAAGGTTGCTGCATTATGGTGAGGAGGTTTCCTTCCTCGACAAATCCCTCGTAGCGGCCATCGTCCCAAGCTCTTGCTTGCTCAAGTCCTGTATGTGCAACATCGCCGAGATGCTGGTCGATGACTCCGTTTCCGTTGTCCGTTAACGTTACCCGTTCCATGGGTCCCTCATCGTTGCGCCATCCTTCCAATCGCACCAACATGGAAGCAATGGCTTCTTCGCCGCCTTCCATTAAAAGAAGGTCCATCAGGGTCGATTCTACGAGCATACCTTTGGGAACTTCATGACTTGCAGCGATTCCTTGGACCTGCTCTGATGTACGCAGTGCAGTCGGGGTACCTTGTACCATGAGTCCCGAGGGGGCGATGAATTCTCGGACTTCAAGCCCGTTGATGGAAGAGAGTTCGTTTCGTACTTCTGTGAGGCGAACTTCATCAGAAACGAGCAACATCAAGAGGTCAAAACGAGGCTCCATCCATTCAGAGGGAACTGGACGGTGCAGTTGTAAACCGTTCATGTCAAAGGTTCCAAAAGGGCCTGCTGCGAGGATATCACGTTGTTCATCTATCAACGATTCGTCAAGAATTCCCACAGCATCATGATAGACATTTTCCTTGATATCAAACCGAACCCACTCCGGCTCCAGAATCTCATCAGAGTCCGTTATTGAGTTCACACTCATCATTGGACTCGTTGATGCAACGAGCAGGAGGAACAAGAAGAGGATGACCCATCTTCGGTTTTGTCCACCTGACATGAATTCCCCTCCCTCTCCTGCACTTTATCGCTTCGCTTCTCTTGGACAAACGATGCTTCAGTTAATTGGCCAATAATGCCGCGGAGCCTTATCCATGAAAATTTCTTGAGACCAGTCGCCTACAGGGTGAATCTCTTGGTTTAGTTCTCGTAATTGTCCTGAATAATCAGTGTAACTTAGAGAGACCACAAGTTGATAATCGTCCCATACCGTATGGCCAATAATCATCATCTCTAATTCATCTCCAGCAATGGAGGAGTGAGCCGAAATCCGACTGATTGATATTTCCATGTGGTCGAGGTAATCTCCATCATCTGCTTGGAACTCAACTCGGATTTCCACATCGGTAATATCTCTGCTACCATCATTGTGAATTTCGGACATAATGAGGTGCCCTCCCCGCTGCATGTAGTGCGTTTCAAGCGAGACTGAATCGCGCGGAAGAAGCCAGTACCATCCGCTGAAGGCTAGCATAATGAAAAGAAAGACCACTGCTCCCGCCATTCCTACCCTTGAAGGCGTGAACTCCTTTCCTAGTGTTTGAAGAAGTTTTGCAGCCTCTTGGGCGGCCTCCCACGCTTCAAGGTCTTCACCCTGAAGCGTTTCACGGTCACTACGAAGGTCTTCGGCAGTTGGTTGACTCATGAGATCACCCAAACAAAAGTGCCAATCCACTAGCAACGCCAGAACTGATGGGTTCAACCACCATGATGTGTCGTGTTTCTACGAATTCACCGGTTAACGAACCGACGAGAGATAGGTCTGTCACCATGCCGTTAATTCCGATTGAAGAAGCAGTAGGAATGATACCAGTGAATTGTGCATCGAGCAAAACTGCTCGTCCGTCCAGGCGTAGGTCTCCGAGTATAGGGACGTAATATCCTGGCTCAACAAAGGCTTGAGCACTGGCAACCAAACGTCCTTCGTTGATGTCATCGATAATAATGACTGGGAATTCTCCGGGCCCTGTGTAAATGTGGATGGTCGCCCCCTTGAGGTTTTCACCAACGACTTCAACCCGCTCAAGTGTGACACCAGGGGCTGCTGGAAGGTCGGTTTGTTTGATGTATACACGTTTCACGCCGCTATCAGAGGAGACGATTCTCATGCCGTAGTCATCGGTTTGCTCAAGGACAAATCGTTTTGGAAGGTCTTCCGCAATCATCAACACGTCACCCTTTGCATCGATTGAACGCCCTGTAGCCTCAAGATAGAGGTCCATGTCATCAGTATTGGATGAGTAGTCGAGGGTTCTCATACCTTGGAATGCTGTTTGTTGGCGAATGTCGAAACGAGTATCGGGAGCCGTTGAAAGGTTCATCACTCCGGGTAGATTCTGCATGAATGCCGTTGAAGGCCACCAAAACCCATCAACGTAACGAAGCTGCTTCAGCATTAACGAATCTGCTGAATGGTCGTCAATCCGGAATTCTTCAGGAACAAAGAGATCGAGTTCCAATACGTCACCGATGGTTGCTGATACGTCGGTTGATTGAGGGATACCCATCACCAAGGCTTCGACACGAGTAAGTGCTTGATGGTCAATCAAGAGTGCATACGCTGATTTTAATCGAACACCAGCATCATAGCGCATGTCCATAGATACCCTTGGCACCGTGAGGTTTTCTTGAACTGAAAACAAGACATTGACTTCAACATTGTTTGGTTGAGTTGTGTCCAGGCCGTCAATCAACAATTCGAGGTCCTGACCGTCAAGCCCTCGCGCAACGATAGAAATTTGTTCGCGCTCTGGCTGCCATTGAGACATTTTCAAATCTACCTCATAGGTCGGTACATCACCAATCATTCGGAAGTCATAGAGAATCTCAATCTTTCCAGCAGGTAAAGAAGGGAGCCAAGCCTTGATGTGCCAAGAACGACGATCTGTAAGTGTAATACCTTCTTCCTCAAGGAGCGTGAGATTGACTCCAATCAATTCTTCGTCGTAAATACGTCCGTCCTCAAGAGCGTCAACGAGTGCATCTGCAGCAGTGATATTTGCTGCATTGGCAATGGAAAGTGCTTGGTTTCGCTCGTTTTGCGAAATTTTTCCGTCTTCTAGAATTGCGGTCATGGTAACACGGCTTGACTCAACAAAGGTTGGCATGCGAGAGAGGTTGAACGTGGGGAGGGTTTGTTCAATGGATTCAACGCCAATTCCATGCGACCATTCCGGTTCATTGACCAAATTGCTTCCTTTCTTCATGTCCACGGTCATGTTGAAGGCCTCTCCGGTGAAGAGGTCAAGCCCAAGACTCATGTTTTCATTTTCGCCAATCACGCCGCCTACGTCAACGGTTAAGCCATGGACAAAATCATTGACAACCGTTCCGAAGTCAACCAAATCTCCCAAGAAGAACGATAGTGCTTCGATGCCCTCGTCTTCGCCAAAGGTTGGCAGTTCAAGCCCATCTGAATCAACATCACTCGGTAGTGTAAGCGATATGTTTGCAGGAAGGGGTGCAAAATACACCTTGCCGTTGAGTCCGAGGAATGGGTCCTCATAATTCGTTTCATCCTCGATGGACACGCCAAATGGAGAGGATTGGGAGCGGACCAATTCAACCACGGAATTACCTTCTGGGCCCGATGATCCGGGAATGAGCGGGCTCAATCGCTGAATTGATGTTACATCGGAAATTTGAGTGCTCAAACTTGCTTCAGCCGTATCTTCATTCACCCAAAAGCGCATGTGGTCTCCGTCCATAGTGAGCGGGACCGTGGCGTTTGTCATCTGAACCTGAATGCTCTCCATTGGAGAATCAGCGATGTAACCCACGGTGTCTCCAAGAATCAATGAGAAGGTTGCTGGCAAGCCGTTTAGACGGATGGCGTTTCGCTGAGTGCCAGATTCCCCGCCGTAAGTTATGGTTCCAATCGGCTCACTTGCGCTGTATTGGAGCGCCTCTGATTCTTGTAAAATGTTGAAGGTTCCCGGCCGATTTGAAACGGTGGCAGACTGTTTGACCGCTTCGTCAAGATTGCCATCATCGTGCCGTATGTGCCCGATGAGGAGGGAGCCTGCTGGCTCGCCATCAAGTTCCATGTTTCGTATTTCATTCACTGGATCAAACGAATGCCGTACATGCGATATGCCTCCGATACGCATGCTCATGGCCACAGGGACCAACGGGTCTTGTGGACCTAAGCGGCCGTTAACCACCTCAATATTGGTGTCTTCGGAGAGCAAAATGTGGTCCATTTCCGGCAACCAAGGTTGAGGACTACTCGCTAGTGCAAAGGCCATTTCACCGAGGTAAGTTGCTTCTCTTTGCGATGATGGTAGACTTTTCTTTACCTGATTAAAACACCGGATGTCAACTTCTCCACCTGTTGAGCCCGCAGTTCCAACAACGGCATTGGGGAGGCCGTTGAGAATCGTTCCGATGTCCAACACGACCTCAATGACGGTCAGGAGAGCGTTGTCAAGTAGTTGTGCAATTGAGTTCAAATTCGGATTATCATAATTGATCCGACTCGTTCCGCTTGAAGGAATGAGGAAGCTTCCTTGAATCACAATAACCCTCGGCACCTGTTCGACCCGAACGAGCATTGACGAACTGTCATCTTCATATCCTCCTCGCTTAAATGTTGAAATGAAGTCCAAGGAATCAATAGACCCTGTTCCAGCGATCAAGAGAAGGGTATTGGGTGGAGCAGCAGGATTTATCGGCAACGTTGGGTCATTGACGTTATTGGTTTGGTCTCCGGTGAAATTCTTGATGGCGACGATAAAGGACAGGCGTTCAGGCATTTCGCCAGGCAGGTTCACTGAGCCAGGCGCTTCTCCAATCATCGTGAAAATAGCGTTTATTTCATCCTCGTGCATTGAATCGGAAGGTAGACCGCGAATCCATATGCGCGAATCCGTGATGTTACCGAACGGACTCTCTCCTTCGGGGACATTTGAACGGTCTTCGAAATAGTGGAGGTATACATCGATGTCAACGTCTGAAAACAATTCAACGGTATCAAAGGAGTTTTGCCCATAATTGTCATTTCGTAAGGTCAAATCGACTTCAGTTGGCAGGAGCGATGCCCCTTTTTCAGGATGGAATCCCACGTCAAGATAAGCTAACTCAAGAATCGGCACCGTATTATCAGCCCTCACTTCACCAAAGTGAACATAGCCGATACCGATTCCAATACCGCACTTGTGTGCACGACTTTCGGCATCTCCATCCGTAGCAGGGTCGTAGTTGAACGTCTGGCTACAATCGGTCTGTTTTTGTCCACCGTTGGCGTTTGGATTTGCTAAACGGACGGCGTATGGCGCTGATACGCTCGTGAGTGCAAGGTCGCTCGAATTGATTGCACCTCCAAGTAGGTCAATCGCTAACTGTCCGGCCGATGCGTACAATGCGGTGAGGGCGAAAGTCATCTTTTGTATTCCGACTCCAAGCGTCACATCATGCGGGGGCTGGGTAAATCGGGTGTCGATGACAATAGCATAGGATTCTGAATTGGACAAGGTAATGTCAAAGGCCAGGCCCTTCATTAGCGACACTTCAAGATGTTCAAGTTCGTCCCAAATCGGGTCGTTTTCATTCAGAGCCTCAACGTTCCATTGGAAGGTTGGTCGTAGCCAGATTTCTTCAATGACAGGGATAATCCCGTCTCCAAACTCAACGCCCCAGCCTTCGTTAAGGGTTGTAAGTCCTTCAATGGTAAGAGCCACTGAAAGGTCATCCGTACCATCACCATCAATGTCAATGAAATTCTTGAAAAGAACGAGGTCGGTTCCGACAAGAAGTTCTCCAGTGAATGTTCCCGATTCCCATGCTTCGTAAGAAGGCCCGTTGTTTCGAGAAGTGAAATTAACATAAACTGCATATGTATTGATGCCAATGCCCAGAAGGTTATCTAAGCCGAGGCTTTCAACCGAAAACAAGGTTTGCCAGAGATTGTAGGGCCATGCTTCTGGGCTTGTGGCCAAGTCGGTCAGGAAATTGTAAGGTCGCGGGTGATCTTCAACCAACGGCGAAGTATCCCTGAGTTCAACTTGATTGAGGTAACTCTCAGCGTCGGCGAGAGCGTCGCCCGCCTGAACAGGGCGTTTTGAGGCATCCAGAATAGCAAATGAATTCTGTGCTCCGTTAATGGCTACCAGTTCTTCATTGGCGTCCGAACGACTTGCAAGCGTTTCTGCAAGCGCATCAAGAACGCCAAAGTCATCACGGTCCACCGTAGCATCCGCAGAAACAGGTTGCATCATTGAAAGCATCATGATGACCACGAGGAGCAAAGCAGCCTTTCTTGGGTCGCCTGATTGAGGCAGGCCCGCACGAACAACACGCGTAGCCTTCTCATCCATGCATCCACCTCGGGTGTCATCCTTTAGGAAGGATTCGCCGGTTTGCTCATACAAACAGATGTTCTTCGGGCGTATTATGAGGATGATTGGGTGATGGTTTGGTCAACACCGCAACCAGGACAACCAACCACCGCAACTTCAACACCTCTAGGCATATCGAGTTCAAACACAGCATTGCATGCTGTACACGTATGACGAATGTTGACGAATGGAGCAGGCTGTTCTACTTCTTTTGGAGCAGGTTGCGGTTCAGTGGCCATTGCTGGCATCTGGATTTCAGAGCGGTTGACTTCAGGCTCATAAGGAGGGATTGCTGGTGCTGGCGTAGCGACTGGCTGTTCCATCGGTGCAGGAGTGGGTTCGGGTTCAGGTTCATCATCCATAAACGCTGCAAGTGCATCGATTGTTACGGCTGAAGATGAGACAGGAGTTTGCTCCATACCAAAGAGCGATGCAGCCTCTAGAGCCGCTTGACTGCTTCCTTGTGAAATCGCTTCGGCTTGATACTGAGGAGGAGGAGCAAACGATAGATTGGGGTCGGCTGCTGTACCAGCTGAACTACCATAAATGGCCTCCATTTCTGCAGCCTTTGCGTCAGCCTCGGAATCATCCTTGGATTGGATTTCCCCCTGGTCCAATCCTGCAATTTCTATTGCTTTAGCGAACAAAGAGAGTTTGCGGCGTTGAGCGACCATTCCGATGTGACCTTGTGCCTCATCTTTACTGAGGCCCCGCCCAGTCAACAATTCAAGTGCAAGTCGACGCTGCCATGAACGGAAGCCGAGAACCGATACAACCCCGGTGAGACAGAGTACAAACAGAGCCATCATGGCTGGCCCAGCAAGGCCTGCCGTAGAAGGTGGAGAATTCACTTCAACCTTGAAGGCGAACGAAGCCGTGTTGTTAGAAGCATCAAAAACCGTGATGACAATATCTTGAGTTCCCTCAGCGGCAAATGCAATAACAGGCTGGAGCCCCATCATATCGGCATCGTCCCGAGTATCTCCATTACCGTCAGAATCCTTGGAAGGATTGAGGTCCCAATGCACGCGCAAACTGGATTCACTGTCGTATGCGTCACTCACTTCAACATTGAACTTCCAAGTGTCACCTGCGTATACTTCGGTCGGGAAATCAGCGAAGAATGATGTATTGAAGGATGGAACGGTTGGATCGGTTGAACGAATGGTTGTTGATGTACTCGCAGTATTTCCCGCAGCGTCTGAAACGATGAGCCCCAGTTCGTAAACTCCGATCTCCTCCCAAAGTAACGGGAGGGTTGTCGTGTTCCCAAAGGCTACTCCATTGACGGTCCAATCGCACGAATCCACTGCATCATCGTCGGTGCTTGAGAGACAGTTCATCGATATGCCTGTACCTCTGTCCACTTTCCACCCGTCCGAAACCGGCGTACCGTTTGAGGAAATACGAGCGATTGGGTCTTGGGTGTCCACAACGGTCACCAAATAATCAGCAGACGCCTGTTCTCCAGTTGGAGAAGTGGAGGTGACTGTGATGGTTTTGACACCGGGAGAATCCCATGACGGGGAAGCTGTGAATCCGGAAGCATCGGCGTCGTTGGTCGGGTTTCCGTCCTCATCGCTATCTACAGTATTATCAAAGTCCCACCGCATTGATGCAATTTGTCCAAGGCGATTTGCTGTTGCCGACCCGTCAAGTAGGATGGAGTCTCCGATGGATACCGTTGAATCGCTTGAATCCGAAACTTTTGGAGTCAACGGTGGCGCAAGTTCGATTCGTACCGTCATGCGCAGGTCTTGTGTTCCATTTCCTCCTCCGAGAGGAACGTCCGTATTGTCCACAACCAAAAGAAGTTCTTCGCCGTCAAGGTCGCTGGGCACCATCCATGTCACGGATTTAGGAACATCAACGCCCTGAAGGGCGCCGCCGTCAATGTATTGCACACCTACCGCACCTAATTCGTAGCGCTGATGCATCAATCGCGTTTGGAGGTATACATCTCCGATGAAATCTAAATCCCATCCGGAAATCACGACGGTCGTTCCCGCATCAAGGCGTAAATCATCACCTGAGAGGAGGATGGAGAAATCATCTTGTCCAACCGCAACCAAATCGTGGTACGGCGTCCAATAGGCCTGTTCTAGGGGAGTTACTGTTGCTGAGATTTTGCTACGGACGCCACCTTGGTCGCCGTTGTCATCATCACCATCATGAGCAAGATTGTCCAATACCATGTACCAGTTTTTGGATTGAATCGATGGAGGAACCGCCCAGTGGAACTCATACCCTCCCAATGCAAATTCAGTGGAAGCCGGTTGTTCCATCGTTGAACGGTACGATTGGCCCAACTCATAGGGCTGAATGGTATTCTGGTTAAAGAACAAAACATCCAGTGCATCGTCAAGAATGATCAGTTCAATTTCGAAGACATCGCCGGGGACAAGCGTGCCCAAGTCCACGATAATGCAGACTCCCGGGTCAATATCAATCGCCGATCCAAGGTTGCCGATCGTTTGTGTCAAACATCCCGGACTGTCTCGCCCTTCTGTCGCAGATGCTGCCATTGGAACGCAGGCCGCTGATAGCAAAAGAAGGACCAAAACGAACGAGCGCATGAAACGAGGATGAGCGTTTTCCTCTTCAACGATTTGGTGACATGTTTCGCTTTGACCAGCCTTCTTGACCGAAAACGAGGTGACGCACTGAACCATCTTCGCCAACACGGAGGCGGTCACCATCGTTCAAGCAGACAACATTGAGGTGTGCATCTCCAACATCAACTTCATTTGAAACCGTTTCAAGATCTTTAATTCTGCTGCTGTAATGGGTGAGAGCAAGATGGTTGACCTTCATTTGTTGAGCCGTTCGCACTGCTCCAGCAACGGTTGAGTGAAGGTGTTCAGCCGCTTTATCGCTTTGAGATTCTAGGAATGTGGCCTCGTGAACGAGTAAGGTTGGCGTTGCCGTACGAAGGAGTCCAGGAGCGCCTTCTGCAGTATCGCCTGATAGAATGACGCTCAATCCGGAGCCGGATTTGCCTCGGAATGAATTGGCCTCGAGAAGGTCTCCGTTCTCAAGCGTCACATCATCTCCACGAGCAAGACTCATTCGTTGCTCTTCGGTCAAACGGAGTTCAGCTGCCCGAAGACGGTCAAATTTGCCCCGTTTTCCAACCTGCTTGATGGCCCAAGCACATGAAGGAACGGAGTGGTGTGTTTGCAACGCCTCTATTTTACAAGAAGACCATCCAATGGGTTGGGGCATGCTGTCCAAGGCTACGGCCTTGCCTGTCTGGGCATTAAGTTCAACCCAACGATTCTCCTTTATGTCGCCAAGAACCCAGCGAGTTGGGAAGGTAAGCCCTGAATCGTTAGCACCGAGAGAATGCCAACTGCGCCACTGGCGTGCAAGTTCTGAAGGAGGCGTATCTTTGGGCAGTTCGGACCCGCTTAACAGCGCATCAAGAACCGCTCCAGTGCTTGGGCCAAGAACCAACAACGGAGTTTCTCTGTTGTCAAGGCTCATGGTTTGCATCCAAGGAAGTGCCCCCCAGGTATGGTCAAGATGACCGTGAGTAAACAACAACACGTCGACGTTTTTCGGTTTGAGTGTCGTTCCCTTTTCATGTTGCTTCAGCATCTTTCGTTGATGGGAAAAACGGTTTTGAAATCCTTCACCGCAATCGATAACGGCAATGCCATCATGACATTTTACAGCACTTCCGCTAACGTCACGACGGTTGGTCGGGCGTGCAGAAGCAGTACCAAGAACATGAACATCAATACCCATTTGAACACCTCAAGAATTCATCGGTATCGGAGTCGGTGGAAACCAGCGAAGTAACACCACTTCGTCAATCGCACGGACCCATCGCCAGGGTACCGCAACATGCAAATTACCCTCAACCAAATCCTCTGGTGTATCACGAATAAAGAGGTGCGTGCAATGAAGGGTGTTGGTGTCAATAACGGCGTCATAAACGGTGCCGAGTTTCCTTCCTGTAGGCAAGTAGACTTCGAGGCCGGCCCAACGGGACATGACCTCTTCTCCTTGCACCATGGTCATCCACTACCGGCTAGGGTCAATAAAGCAACGGCTCAAGATGATTACAAAGAGCCAAACGCCAGCAGTGCTGGACGCTTCACTTACCACGGTTGAGGTTTGCCTTGAGCGAAGGACGCAACTTCTCTGCACCCTTACCCTTCTTGTGCAATCCACGTCCTCGCTTACCAGCAGAGGTCTTACCTCGGTAAGCACGTCCACGGTGGGCGGTCTTGCCGTTTGCACGGGAAAACACACCGAGTTGCTTGTCGTTAACGATAGCAGGGTGGTGTGTGTCGATGAGGATCACTTCGAAAAACTTGTGCTTTCCGTCTTGACCAACCCAATACGAGTTGAGGACTTCCAGATTAGGAAAGTGACGTGCAACACGCTCTTCTGCGATACGCTGCGTGTTCTTGGCCATGGTAATCTTGGAGATACCGGCCTTGGATGGCTTACGCTTCATGTTAATCTTACCTTTGCGAAGTCCACCTCGGCGGACACGGGTACGGATGAGGACAACGCCTTGCTTTGCTTTGTAGCCCATTCGGCGAGCGGCGTCAAGGCGAGTTGGGCGTTCGATGCGACAATTGACCGGCTCGCGGCGCCATTGTGCCATGCGAGTCTGCCGGTACATGTGGGGCAGTGCATCCTTTGGACGCTTCCAAGTTGAACGAACATGTTGGTACAAACCTTGAGTCATCATAACCACCTACGCTTCTCAGCATCCTGCGGACAAAACTCCCCTTTATGAGTCTGCCCACGCGGTGTAGAGGACTAAGCCATCCAAACGGGGAGCCCTTCGGCTTGGATTCCACGCCATCCACCCCAAAGCGATGAAACATTTGTCCATCCCATGTCCTGCAGTGACTTTGCCGCTAATGCACTTCGATATCCACCACCACAATACAAAACGACTCGGGCATCGTCAGCAACATCCTGCTTCTCAATATCTCGCTCAAGCACCCCTTTTCCAATGTGAATCGCGCCCTCAAGATGGCCGGCTTCAAATTCATGGCGCTCCCTAACATCAATGACAAGAAGTGGTTGGTCGTCTGACAGCATTAGCTTCAATTCTTGAGGGTTGCATTCAGGAATGGTTTCTCTAGCCGATTCCACAACAGCCAAAAAGCGGGGTGCGTGTTGTTTCGCCATAGCCTCCCCAGAAGGGTTAGCCTCTTGAGCATCCCGCTCTAGCCCAAGACATGGCTGGACAAATCACGGGATTGACTGCGGTCATGGACGCCTTGAACAACGGAGTCGCCATTGACCGGGTATTGGTTGACCGTGAACATGATACTGCGGAACTGCGGGCGCTTTGTGAAACCTTGGACGTGCCGCTCGAAGAGGGCTCAACCAACGACCTTTGGAGAATGTCTGCCGATGGAACTCAGGTCGCCCTTGCGCTGACTGGAAGAACCCAGCATGAAACGCTGGACGAAGTCATGAAGGCTGGTGGGTGCGTTTGGCTTTTTGATGGCGTAGAGTATTCTACGAATTTGGGATTTACCATACGAACTGCTGAAGTTTCAGGGGCCGATGCTGTGCTTCTCAACGTTGTCAAGACGCATGAAGAACGACGGACTATTCGTAGGGCAAGCATGCGAGCCGACCGATTCATTCCTGTCATTTACACCACGACCGAGGAACTGCTCGCCAGTGCAAAAGAAAACGGTTTTCGAATCGTTGCTGCTGAAGACATCGGAACTCACGGACCATGGGACGAGGATTTGACTGGAAACGTTATGCTGGTCGTGGGCGCAGAACGGCATGGTGTAAGTCAAGCGGTGTTGGACGCAAGTGATGCTGTGGTCAAACTTCCTATGGACGGATTTGTCCCTTCCTACAATCTTCAAGTTGCAGTCAGTGTTTTAGCGGTTGAAGCCCTACATCAGCGTCTCGACCGGAGAAACTGAATTAAAGCAAAAGTGTCTCGGTAAACTATGGGGTTCTTCGCAACCATTGGACGCGGCTGGCAAATGAGTAAACTGAGTATGAGTGTAGTTCGGAAAGATCCCGAACTCATGGTGTACATGATTATTTCCGGTGTGATGAGCATGGCAACATTTGTTGCCATAGCCATACCCTCGTTGATGGAAATGTCTTGGGCTGTAGACTCGACTGGAGCCTTCACCCCTGCCTACCTCGGGCTAACCTTCGCAGGCTACATGCTGGTAAGCATCTTCGTGGTGTTTTGGAATTGCGCCATTGTAGCCAACGCCAACATCCGTCTTTCTGGCGGAGACCCATCGTTTTCCGACGGGTTCAGGGTTGCATTAAATCGCCTCCCCATCATCATCTTGTGGGGAATTATTGCTGGAACCGTTGGGCTTCTTCTCAAGATGCTTGAGGGTGCTGCTCGTGGTAGCGAGAACGGCGCCATGCAAGCCTTGGCGTTCATTGTCCACCTCATCGGTGGACTTGCGTGGTTTGTCATGTCCTTCTTCATGCTACCACACCTTATCATCGAAGGCAAGAGTGTCGGAGAGAGCCTCAAGTTGAGCAAGGACATGTTCTTCAAGACATGGGGGGAGCAAATCACCTCAGGACTTGGTATCGGCTTGATCGCACTCTTGATTGGAATACCTATCGTCATCGTCACACTCGCTCTAACGTTTGCACTCGGCCCAATTGGCCTCATTTTCGGAGCTGTTGGGATTGCAATCCTGCTTGCATGCGTCAATGCCGCTGAGCAGGTTGCTGTTGTTGCCCTCTACCATTTCGCAAAGACAGGACAAATGCCCCACCTCTACCAACAAGCAGGCATGATGACCTATTCCTTTGGAAATGCATCCACCGTTTGAGTTGAACACTCAAGGGTCCAATCCTTCGTCCCGACGAAGTTGAAGCAGGCGTTGACATTCAAGGCGTACGCCCTTGTATTGAGACTCCATTCCTTGGAGGAGTACATCCCCTGTTCGGGGATGATGTTTGAACGATGCGACCCAGATGTAAGCCCTCCTGGAAACGAAACGTAATCCATGGTTGGTTTGGCTCTCAATGAGGCGAAACGCTCGGTCGGTTCCTACATTTGCAAGATGGGGCATCAAACTCGTTCTTACCGACCCTGATGAACTTTGCATGAGTTTCTCCCAGAGGGGGAAGCGGTCAAACGAAGTGTTGGCCATCGATGCCTCCACAATGCTCCGATTCAACCGGCTTCGACCACATTCAATCCATTCGAAAGCGATTTCTTCAAACCAAGCCCCGTAGGTTTTGATTTCAAACACGAAGGCAGGTAATTCATGGGGCTGAAGTTCTCCAATCACGAGGCGAATAGTGTCGTCCATGTTGCGATAATGAGACATAAATGAGAGTATTTTTGTCCTGAATTCATGATCTTCGGATTCTGTCAGGAGCAGTTCACAACGGTCAAGTAAGGATTCTTGCAGGTCTGGAAACTCCAGGATTCGGTTGATGATTTCCCAAAACGATTCACTGTAAGGGTGACCAAGAAACGGTGAGAAGGCGTCCCAAGCATCTTCGCTATCAACCGCTTGATAATTCTCTATCGCATATTGAGCAACATCTTCTGCTCGGTGACTCATAAAGATTGGAAGACGTTCGTTGTAGCTCTCCGGGTCAAGTGTATGAATCATATCCAACGCCCAAACAATATTGATTCCATTCCTTCGCTCAATCCCTCGGCTCAAGATCTCTTCAGCATGGAAACGGGCACACTCAGGATACGTGTGTGGGTCCAACAAAGGAAGACAATGGACCAAAGACCGTTCATTCAATGCTCCAAAAAATACCATGGCTTCTTCTTCAGTACCCACCTCATCGTGAAATCGCTCATGTAAGCGTTGTCGTTCTGGACTGAAGAAGATATCAAACCGCCCTCCTGGGAACGCCTTGGGATAGAGAACTTTTCCAAGAGTTTTAGGAAGTTCTTCAAGAGGTGGGTCTTCACTCCCTAATAACAGTAAGAGCGAAGCGACCAAATCGGTGTGAAGAATTAATGATTTGTTGCGTTCTAAGATTCCTTGTTTAGGAACTACGCATATGGGGCGGTCGTTAACCGTAACAGGGAGATGATGGTGAGAAAAACCAGTTTTATCATCTCCGAAATCCTGTCTTGCAGCAAGGATTGGAGATAATGTGACCCTTGCACCGTTCACGAAACGCTCCACAACAACGTGCTTTTCAACTGTATTTCGCTGCCAAAGAGAAGTTCCCTCCGTTATTGCATCGCACCACTGCAATGCCCGTTGTACCGCATTAACTCGCTCACTTGAAACGCTATGAGGTACATGAAGAGGTCCAAATGACGTCGCGAGGTTCATGCTAAATTACATTCACCACTGCATATAAACCAAGGAAGAATCAACCGTTCCGAATTGACATCCATAGTTATGCTAGGAGCCTCATCCGCTTCGGATAAAACAAGCTACAATACGACTGACTGGAGCAATACGACCCCCTCTTGTTTTAGGTAAGAGGAAGGACCGAACGCTGTTCTGGTTCACAGGTACATCCTCGGCATCAAGACCCAATTGGAGAATAATAGAATGGACACTTTCGAATCACTCGGACTTTCAAAAGCACTTTTACGCGCTGTAGAAGACGAAGGCTACACCACGCCGACTCCGGTTCAAGCGCAGGCAATACCTCCCTTGCTGGACGGAAAAGACGTCCTTGGAGTTGCCCAAACCGGAACCGGAAAAACAGCAGCGTTTGCACTCCCTGTGCTCCAAATCGTGAGCCGTGGCAGGCCGCAAGGTAAGCGTCATATTCGTGCACTTGTCCTGTCTCCAACCCGAGAACTTGCAGCTCAAATTGATGAGCGTTTTTCAGCATACAGTGAGCACTTGGACATCCGGCACAAGGTCATCTTTGGAGGTGTGAAACAAAACCCTCAGGTGCGCGCCCTGCAGAAAGGATTGGATATTCTGGTCGCCACACCAGGACGTTTGCTCGACTTGATTGGTCAAGGATTTATTGATCTTGGACGGGTTGAATTCTTTGTTCTCGATGAGGCTGACCAAATGCTGGACATGGGCTTCATTCGTGACATCCGCAAGGTACTCAATTTGCTTCCAAAGCGACGACAAAACCTGTTGTTCAGTGCAACCATGCCAAAATCGATTGCAGACCTCGCCTCCTCATTCCTCAACAAGGCTGTGATGGTGGATGTCAGTCCAGAAGAAATTACCGTTGAGCGAATCGCTCAGAAGATCATGTTTGTGCGGAAAGCAGACAAGCGCAGGCTCATCGTTGACATCATTAAGGAAGAAGATGTGTCCCGAGGTATTGTATTTACACGAACCAAGCACGGTGCGAATCGCTTGGTAAAACAACTTGACCAGGCGGGCATCAATGCTGCCGCAATTCACGGAAACAAGAGTCAAGGCGCTCGAACGAAGGCCCTTGCGAATTTCAAAAACGGAACTACATTGATTTTGGTAGCCACAGATATTGCAAGCAGAGGGATTGACGTGGATGGCATTTCTCACGTATTCAATTACGATTTACCTAACGAGCCAGAGAGTTATGTTCACCGAATAGGAAGGACGGCCCGAGCAGGGAAGTCCGGAATTGCATACGGCTTTTGTGACGAGTCCGAATCGGGTTATTTGGTTGGTATTGAACGATTGATCGGATTTGAAGTCCCCCG